>UQIC01000058.1 GCA_900540985.1 uncultured Collinsella sp. | reverse complement strand
CCCGCGACCCCAACCTTGGCAAGGTTGTGCTCTACCAACTGAGCCATGTCCGCTTACGAGGATTAATCTTACGTGATGCCCGCATCCTATGCAAGAACTTTTTTTGAAAAGTTTTCCAACGCCCTCGCTAACCTCGCGAAGACATCAGCCACCACGGAAGGTGTAGGCAAACGCAAATTCGCCGCAAAAGGCCCCTACAACTCAGCGAGCATGATCCAGGCAGAGCTGTCCTGCGCGAGCCTGCCGTCTGCAAGCGGTGATGAGGTGAGCAGGACCCTGCCCGCCGGCAGCCCCACGGGTGCTGCGCCGAAGTTCGTCACACACGCCCAGCCGTTGTCGCGGCGATAGGCGATGACGCCGCTCTCAGCGCCCTCGGCACCATCCGCAAGGCCGGTGCGCCCGTCAAGATCGAGCCACGCAAGATCGTTGGCGCACCCGCGCAGCTTGCGCCGCAGCCAGAGGGCGTCACGATAGAGCGCAAGCATCGATGTCGGGTCCGCTTCTTCCCTATCGGCAGCGTAATCGGAAAACCATGCAGGCTGCGGCAGATGGGGCGCCGCATCGGCGTCCGCCGGCGAAAACCCAAACGATCCGCCCTGCACGGGATCGTCCGCCGCCACCCACGGCAGGGGCACACGACAGCCGTCGCGCCCCTTCTCGCGCTTCGGTCCGTGCGTATTGGTCGCAGTGGGATCTTCGAGTACAGCCCACGGGATGTCAGCCACCTCAAAAAGGCCGAGCTCCTCACCCTGATACACGTATGCCGAGCCCGGAAGCGCCAGCTCAAGCAAAAGGGCCGCCCGCGCGCGGCGCTCGCCGAGTTCACGGTCCTCGTCATAAGACGACCCGTCGCGTAAGAGCCAGTCGAGCGCAATCTGGTGGTAGCGCGTCGCCTTGATTTGCGGCAGGGCATAGCGCGTCGCCACGCGCGGCACGTCGTGGTTGGAGAGTACCCAGGTCGAGGCGGAATCGGATTCGACGGCTGCCTTCAAGCCCTTCTCGATTGCAGTGTGCATGTCATCATAGGTCCAAGTGGCCTTGGCGAACTCAAAGTTGAATGTCTGGCCAAGCTCGCTGGGGCGCGCGTAGAGATACTGGCGCTCGGGCAGCACCCACGCCTCGGCAACGGCGCTGCGCGGCGGATTATAGCGGTCGAACACGCGGCGCCACTCGCGATAGATCTCGTGGACCTCGTTGCGGTCCCACAGCGGATGGGTGCCGTCGTCAACCATGTCATCGCCCTCGGCGAGATGCCACCGGTCGAGGTCATCGCGGTCGAGATCCTTGGCAAGACCGTGCGCCACATCAATGCGAAAGCCATCGACGCCTCGATCGCTCCAAAACGTCAGGACGTCGCAAAAGAACGCGTGAACCTCGGGGCATGACCAGTCAAAGTCCGGCTGCTCGGGCGTAAACATGTGCAGATACCACTGACCGTCCGCGACACGCGTCCAGGCGGGGCCGCCAAAGTTGGCATTCCAATTGGTGGGAGGCAACTCGCCGTGCTCGCCACGACCATCGCGGAAGATATAACGAGCGCGCTCGGGCGATCCGGAGCCAGCGGCAAGAGCGGCTTTGAACCACGGGTGCTGGTTGGATGAATGGTTGGGCACGATGTCGACGATGACCTTGATGCCGCACGCGTGAGCCGCAGCGATCATGTCATCGAAGTCGTCAAGCGAGCCGAGACGTGGATCGACATCGCAGTAGTCCGCCACATCATAGCCACCATCGACAAGAGGCGATGGGTAAAACGGGCTCAGCCAGATGGCCTCGATACCCAGCCGCTCAAGATAGTCCATCTGCTGGGTAATGCCCGCGATATCGCCCAGACCCGAACCAGTCGAATCCTTAAACGAGCGCGGGTAGATCTGATAGATCGCGGCATCGGACATCCATGAGCGAGAAGAGGACTTTTCTGTAGCCATGGGGTGTGCCTCCCTTGCAACGAGGTTTTGCGAGATGTCCACGATGATACGCTCAAAGCTAACATTCGCGGCAAATAACACCACAGCCACGCCCCAAAACACTCGCCCCTCTCGGGTTCGAGCCCAGGCGATGGGTACGAAAAAGCCCGGCTACCGTAGTAGTCGGGCTGTTGTGCTTGGAGCGGACAACGGGGCTCGAACCCGCGACCCCAACCTTGGCAAGGTTGTGCTC
>UQIC01000057.1 GCA_900540985.1 uncultured Collinsella sp. | reverse complement strand
ACTGCGGGAATGGCCTATTTGCTCAATGTGTTCGGCTGAGATCGGAAATCAACCACGACCCGTTGGAAGGGATGAATTCCAAGCATGCCTACACGCGCAGGTAGCGGCGCATGGCGATGGCAGAACCAAAGAGACCGATAATCACGCCGACCAGAATCAGCGCAGCATAGGTCACCAGGTAGTACTGCATCGGCAGGGCAAACGACATCCAGCCGATGCTCTCCTGCAGACGCGGAATCATCAGATTGCGCAGCAGCTCCAGAACGCCGATGGAAAGCAGCGAGCCCAAAATGGCCTGCAGCACGCCCTCGGTGATAAACGGGCCACGAATGAAGCCGTTGCTGGCGCCGACCAGACGCATAATCGCAATCTCACGACGACGCGCCGTGATGGACAGGCGAATCGTGTTGTTGATGAAGATGAATGCGATAAAGGTCAGAAGGCCAACGAGCACCACGGCGGCGATGCGGATGTAGTTGGTCACCTGGAACAGGCGGCTCACTTCCTCCTGGCCGTACAGCACGCTCGCGTTGACGTCGCCGTCATCCGCGATCTTCTGGAAATCGGCATCCTTCTTGAGCTTCTCTGCCGTGCTCTCGACCTTGGACGGATCGTCCATCTCAATAGCGAAGGAAGCCGGCAGCGGGTTCTGGCCATCGAGCGCGCTCATGGTGGCGTCGGCGTTGCCCGACATCTTGCTCGTATACTCGGCCAGCGCGTCGTCCTTGTCCTTATAGGTCACGGACTTGACGTTATTCCACGTCTTAAGCTCGGCCTCAAAAGCCTGAACATCAGCCTGATCGGCGTCATCACTAATGAACGCGTTGATGACAACCTGATCCTCGACGGTGCCGATCACGGAGTTCAGCATCGCAGAGCCCATGATAAACAGGCCGATGATAAACAGCGAAAGGAAGATCGTGATGACGGCGCCGAGCGAGGTAGTCCAGTTACGGAAGAAGTGGCTGATTGCCTCTTTGAAGGAGTAGCCTACGTTAGTTGGTGCCATAGTTGCCGTAACCTCCCCTCTCCTGGTCGCGGATAACGTGGCCGCCCTCGAGGGCGATCACGCGACGGTGCATGCTATCGACCATCTCGCGGTCGTGCGTGGCGACGATCACGGTGGTGCCGGTGCGGTTAATACGCTCGAGCAGCTTCATGATGCCCAGCGAGATCGCCGGGTCGAGGTTGCCCGTCGGCTCGTCGCAGATCAGCAGCGGCGGACGGTTGACCATAGCGCGGGCGACGGCAACGCGCTGCTGCTCGCCACCGGAAAGCTGGTCGGGTAG
This sequence comes from uncultured Collinsella sp., assembly GCA_900540985.1. Classification (GTDB taxonomy): domain Bacteria; phylum Actinomycetota; class Coriobacteriia; order Coriobacteriales; family Coriobacteriaceae; genus Collinsella. The sequence continues at coordinate 1,070 of UQIC01000057.1, read as the reverse complement.
CGAGTCCATCTGATCAGCCAGACCGACCAGACGCAGCACCTCGGGCACCTGGCTGCGAATGACGCCCTTGGGCTTGCCGATGCACTGCAGGGCAAACGCCACGTTTTCGTAGGCAGTCTTTTGCGGCAGAAGCTTAAAGTCCTGGAACACGGCGCCGATCTGGCGGCGCAGGAACGGAACCTTGCGGTTCTTGATCTTCATGAGGTCCTGACCGGCAACCAGGATGCGGCCGCTCGTCGGCTTGACGTCGCGGTTGAGCGTCGACAGCAGCGTGGTCTTACCCGAGCCGGAGTGACCGACCAGGAAGACGAACTCGCCCGGATAGATCTCGATGTTGATGTCGTCGAGTGCAGGCTTGTTGGGCTGTGCCGGATAGATCTTGGTGACATGCTCCATAAGGATGACGGGCTCGACACCGGCCTGCTTGGCCATCTTCTTGCGGCTGGCCTGCGGATCGATGGGCGCAAACACCGACGTAAAATCGGGGTTGTTGAGCGCGTTATCGAGGCTTGCGACCTCGGCGGCCTGATCGCTCTCGACCACCGGGGCAGCAGGCTGCGTGGGGTCGGGGATAGCGGCAAAGAGACCGGACTGCGCAGGCTGAGGAGCCGGCGTCGCAGGGGCCATGGGGTCGGGAATGCCGGCCATGGTAGGCTGCGGCGTGGCGGCGCCAGCCTGAGGCTGCTCCACGCGAGCGGTCACGGCCTGAACGGGCTCAAAACCCGCCGTGCCGGAAAGCGCGACATCGCTGGTTGGATTGTAGGCAAAGGGATCGGATGCCGGCTGTGCCTGATCTGCCGGCTGAGCGGGGGCCTGAGCAACAGGCTGGCCCTCTGAATCCGGAGTGGCGAAACGACTGCCCTGGACGCCTGCCTGCGTCTTGGGGGCATCATCGCCCGCACCGGAGGTACGGAAGTGGTTACCCACTGGTGCTCCTTATCGTCGTGCGTTTAAACTACATGAGCGCTTTGTATTTTAGCAGCATTAGCTTTACTGCACATAAGAAGCATGGCGTGCCCTTGATTATCGACTTTATCCGAACACCTCCCACATTCATCCGCACATGTGCG
>UQIC01000056.1 GCA_900540985.1 uncultured Collinsella sp. | reverse complement strand
CGAGCGGGGGCTCCTGTCGTTTCCGTGCCCCTGGATTGGGTCATAGTGTCTGACTCTGCCATTACATCGGTGTTGCCGTGGTTGTTGAGTAGTCATTGGGCACTTGGCACTTGGGGACGTTCCTTTTGTGCCGGCACCTGGGGACAGTCCTTATGTCATGAGATCGGTGCAAGAGGGATAGGTTGCCTTGCGTCGATCTAAATAAGTTGCGGTGAGATAGTTCTTGAATTGGCTTTTTGAGGGCTAAACAGGAACTATCTCACCGCAACTGCGTTGAGCGTTTTTTTGGCAGCTGGTTTACTTGCTCGCGAACAGCCAGACTAGGATGATCACCAGGATTGCGGCGACGATGCAGACGATGGCGCCGGTGAATTTGATGCGTGAGTCGCGGGTACGCTCGCGCACCGCGTCCTCGGTGGCCTCGAGCTGGGCGACTTCTCGCTCGGTCTCGGCGTGTTCGGCTTTGTCTCGGGCCAAGGATCCTGCAAGCGACTCAGTGATCTCTGGGTGGTCGTGCACCTCGGTCGCCTGTTCGATAATCGACTGCGCATGCGCGGCATCTGCTTGGGCGTTGGCTATGCTCTGCTCTTGGTCGCGGCGTGCCTTGTCCTCGGCGGCGATCTTCTCGCGCAGTTCGCGCTGGCGCGTCGCGGCGGCGGTTTTTGCGGTCTGCAGCTCGTCGCGCGCGGCATCGGCCTCTGCCGTCACGGCCTGATGGGCTCGCTTGGCGTCGGTGATGGGGGCTTGTGCCTGCTCGACGGCCTGCTCGGCTGCGGCAAGCGAGTGCTCAAGGTCGGCGGTGATGCGCGGGACATCTTCTTCGGCTTTACGCAGGGCATCCGCCGTGTCGGAGATCTGCATCGAGAGCTCGCTGGTGCGCACCGTATAGTTGGCGGGATTTGCCGAGGGATTGCGTTGCAGCTCGGCATACTCATGACGCAGCGTCTCGAGCTGGGCGCGCGTGGCGTCGACGGTTTGTTGTGCGGCCGCAATGCCGGCGTCTCGCTCGGCCTTCACCTTGTCGCGGATGCGCTTGGAATCCTCAAGGCGTCGAACGAGGCGGTTGCCGGTCTCGCGAGAGCTCGCCTCGCGGGCCTCCACGGCGTCGAGCGCGGCCTTCAGGCGGAGCTCAGTCGCGTCATCCTCTGTCTTCATTTGTTCGAGCTGACCATTGAGCTCTGTCGCTTTGGCGCCGTGGGCATCACGGTCAATCTCGGCTGCCGCAGCGGTCTTTTGCGCTGTGGCGATCGCCTGACGCTGGTCGGCGACGATCTGCTCGTAGCGGCCTGCGATATCCTGGCGCGTCTCGAGTTCCTCGGCCTGATTGGCAATGCGCTGCTCAAGTTCGGCCAGGTGGGTGCGGGCATCGGCAAGTGCCTTTTTCGCGGCATTCATCTCACGCATGGCCGAGGCGCCCTGGGCGATAAAGGTGCCCACGGCGTTCGCAGTGTTCGAGACAGCGGTCCCCAGATCGCGGCTCGCGGCGGGGGAGTGCGGGGCGGTCGGGCGAGTGGTGTCGGCAGCGTCCGCATCGGCAGTCTGCGGCACGGCGATATTGCCGGTACCGCCCTCGACCACAGAAAAGCCTGCTGCGTGCGGATCGACCGCATCGGCGCCAATCGTGGGGTGCTCGAGCTGCAGAAACGAGGGCATGGTGCTGCCCTGGTCGGCAACCGGAGTCTCGCCGGGCACAAAGGTCGAGGCCGCCTCGGCGGCCTCCTCTTCCTCGGCATCAATATCGGCATCGGCGACGGCGTCTTTCATCGCTTTGACAGCATCCATCATGGAGTCCATGACGGCATCGAGCTCTTCTTCCGAAGACACCTCGATGGGGCCCGCTGCTTGCGGGGCGTCGTCCTGTACAGGGGCGTCGTCCTGAGCGGGCGCATCGTCGTTTTGCTCATCGGCGTTTTCTGTTTCGGGGGTTTCCGCCGCAGCGCTTTCGTCCAAGATGGGGCCGTCGACGTCGGTACCATCGCAGGTCACAGCGTCAGTATCTGCGGTGACGTCTGCGGGATCATCAATATGCTGTTGAGTCTGGGGGTCCAGCTCGTCTGTCATAGGCATGTGCTCCTCATCGTTGTTTGTCACCCTATGATAAAGTCTCGCGCCGACATCCCGCGCGCCGCAGCAAAGTTTCAAAACGTGTTCGATGGCTCGATCTGATAACAATAACTCGGCCGCTTTATCCGGTTTGTACTTGACAATCCCTTCGCCGAACGACGTGGTGCCGTTCGCCTGCTGCGGTCTTTATTTTTCACTTGAACCCGCTAAAGTTGCATTTCAGCTTTTGGCGCGTGAAGTTGGATACGCGCAGTCGGCGGGCGTGCCCGTCGCGATTTGAAAGGACTTTGTATGGGACTTTTCACTGGTAAGACCGTGATCGTCACCGGCGGCGGCAAGGCCACGCTTAAGGACGGCTCCGCTGGCTCCATCGGCTACGGCATCGATATCGCTTTTGCCAAGGAGGGCGCAAACCTCGTCATCACCGGCCGCAACGTCGCCAAGCTCGAGGCTGCCAAGGAATCCCTCGAGGCCGAGTACGGCGTCAAGGTTCTGCCTGTTCAGGCCGATGTTTCAGCCGGTCAGGACAACGAGGCCGTCGTCCAGAACGTCATCGACAAGGCCATTGAGGAGTTCGGCCGCATCGACGCCGTCGTCAACAATGCTCAGGCCAGCGCCTCGGGCGTGACCATCGCCGATCACACCATGGATCAGTTTAACCTGGCCATTTACTCCGGTCTGTATGCTACCTATCTGTACATGCAGAAGGCCTATCCGCACCTGAAGGAGACCAAGGGCTCCGTGGTCAACTTCGCCTCGGGCGCCGGCCTGTTTGGCAACTATGGCCAGTGCAGCTATGCTGCCGCCAAGGAGGGCATCCGCGGCCTGACCCGCGTTGCCGCCAACGAGTGGGGCAAGGACGGCATCAACGTCAATATCGTTTGCCCGCTTGCTTGGACCGCTGCGCTCGAGAACTTCCAGGATGCCTATCCCGAGGCGTTCAAGGCCAACGTCCACATGCCGCCGGCTGGTCACTACGGCGACGTCGAGAAGGAAATCGGCCGCGTGGTCGTTCAGCTCTGCGGCCCCGACTTTAAGTACATGAACGGCGAGACCGTCACCCTCGAGGGTGGCATGGGCCAGCGTCCTTAGGGGTTACGCGGTTTTACCAAACCGCGTAACCAGTTGACGCTGCAAACCCGCCAGAGCGGCAATCTGACGTTCAACTTCAAGGGCGCGACCAGAAGGTCAGCGCCCTTTCGTTTC
>UQIC01000055.1 GCA_900540985.1 uncultured Collinsella sp. | reverse complement strand
CGCAAAATGGATTCTAAAAAACACCTTGCCAAATAGGAGCGTCAGGACGCAAGAAGCCCTCGCCGCACTCCACATTAGGCGCGAAGCGCACTCTATTTTCATCAGCTTTAATCCCTGAAGACCGAGGACGAAGGGACCCGACGGGTTTCCCTCTGAATGCATTCCGCAGCACGAAGCCCCCTTATCCGCAGCTCCGAAGGAGTAGGATAAGGGGGCTTCAAGTGCGAGGACGCATTCAGAGGGAAACCCATCGGGTCCCGGTGAGAGCCACAGGGCTATCGATTACCCCGTGTTCTGCAAACCTGCCGAGACGCCGGTCACAGTCGAAAGAATCAGGCTCATGTACTCGGCCTTCTTCTCCTCGGCCATCTCGTCCTGGTTCATACGCACCTCGCGAAGGGCGCGGACCTGGGCGATGGACAGAGCGTCGACGTAGGGGTTGCGCACGCGAACGGCGCAGCCGAGCACGCGACGACGCTGCAGCGGCCACTCATCGCCGACGATGGCAAGGACCCACTTACGCGTGAGTTGCATCTCGGTGAAGACCTTCTCGGACAGATCTTGGCGATCGCCCAGGTGCAGATACATCTTGGCGATGCGCTGATCGGTCTTGGCGATCGACATCTCGATGTTGTCGATGAACGTGCGGAAGAACGGCCACTCCTGGTAGGCAGCCTTGAGCTGGTCAAGATCGCCCAGCTGCTCGCAGGCGGTGCCCAAGCCGTACCAAGCGGCCAGGTTAATGCGCGCCTGGCTCCAGCTGAAGATCCACGGGATGGTACGCAGGTCGTCGAGCGACTTGGCACCCAAGCCGCGCTTGGCGGGACGCGAGCCGATCGGCAGCAAGCCGACCTCGGTCAGCGGCGTCACTGTCGAGAACCACGGTGTAAAGTCCTCGGTGTTCAGCAGGTCCAGATAGCGCTCGTGGCTTGCGGCGTTGAGCTTCTCGGCCATATCCCAGAACTTCTGCGTGGTCTCGGTGTTGGTCTTCTCGACACTCGGGGCCGACTGCAAAAGCGTTGCGGCGGCAACGGACTCAACATGGCGCTGAGCCAGCGTGCGGTTGCCGTAACGGGCAAAGATGACCTCGCCCTGCTCGGTGAGCTTAAAGAAGCAGTTGACCGAACCCTTGGGCTGCGCCAGCACGGCCTTGTTGGCCGGGCCGCCGCCACGGCCCACGGCACCGCCGCGACCGTGCATGAGCACCAGGTCGATATCGTTCTTCTCTGCCCACTTGGCGATGCGCTCCTGCGCGGAGTGCAGCGCAAGCATGGCCGTGGTAGGACCGGCATCCTTGGAGGAGTCGGAATAGCCCAGCATGACCTCCATGCGGCGGTTGGTCTGGGCAAGGCGCTTTTGCACCACGGGCAGCGTAAGCATCTGGTCGAGCACGTCGACGCAGCCCTCGAGGTCCTCGAGCTGCTCGAACAGCGGGATCACGTCGAGCTCGGGGACATCCTCCTCGTGTGCAAAGGACAGGTGGGCAAGCTCAAAGACGTCAGCCACATGCTGGGCGCTCTTGGTGAACGAGATGATATAGCGGTGCGCCATCTTCTTACCGTAGCGCTTTTGGATGGAGCCGATAGCGCGGAAGGTATCGATGACCTCGCGCGTCATAGGCTGCAGATCGCCATGGATACCGTTCTCGTGGATATCCTTGAGGGCGCGGGCGTGCACCACGGAGTGTTGACGGAACTCCATCTCGACCATGTGGAAGCCGAAGGACTCGACCTGCCAGATGATGGTCTGGACCGGGCCGTAAGCAGCACGGACGGCTCCGCAGGCGGCCAGCGAGCGCTGGACGACGCGCAGGTCCTCCAGGAACTCATCGGCGCTGTGGTACATGGTGTCGGTGATACGACGCACGGTGGCGTTCAGGCGGTCGGCCATGACGAGCATGACGGCGCGATGAGGCTCGTGCTCGGAGATCAGCTCGGCGCGGGCCGTGTAACGAGGGCTCATCTCGACCTGATGGTTCCACAGGTTGATGAGCTCGGCAGACGGCTTGCTGTAGGTGGCTTCGAGCGTGAGATTGCGGCCGATGCGGCGGCACTTGTCCTCGAGCTTGAGCACCATGTGAGTGAAGTACTTGGCAGCGACCTCACGGCTCACCTTGGCGGTGACGTTGGGGTTACCGTCGCGGTCGGAACCGATCCAGCTGCCGGGATGGAAGAACGCCGGGCACAGCGGCGGCACGGTACCGGCCTTGTCGCCCAGCACCCAGTCGTCAAAACGACGATAGATAACGGGAATAACGTCGAACAGTGTGTTATCGAAGATGTCGATGATGGTATCGGCTTCCTCGACCGGCGTGGGCTTCTTGAGCGCGATGGGGCTCGTACGCACCAGGGCGTCGATCTCCTGCAGCATATGGCGCTCGTTCTCCACCAGGTCGGAGCTGCCCAGACGCGGACGCTCCTCCAGCAGATTGGAGATACGGCGAATCTTGCCCTCGACGGCCTTGCGACGGGCCTCGGTGGGATGCGCGGTAAAGACGGGATGGAACTCAAGCTTGCCGAGCAGCTCGTTGGCGCCCTCGACGCCCAGCTCATTCACCAGCTGGTGATAGGCGACGGTGAGCTCGTTGGCGGGATCGACCTCGGTATCGGTCGACGCACCGGCCTCGCGCTCGCGCAGCTGCGCCACACGGTAGTTCTCCTCCGACAGGTTTGCCAGATGGAAGAAGCTCGTAAAGGCGCGGACAATGACCTGCTGCTTATCGAGCGGCAGGCTGTCGATCAGATCGACGACCTCACGAAATGCCACGGCAGTGGGCTCGTCGGCGGTGGGCACGCCCTGCTCGTCGACGGCCTCGTCGGCAGCGCGGGTACCGGGGTTACCGGCATTGGCCACAATCTCGGCCGACAGGATCTTGTCGAACAGGTCCGCGATCTCAGGATCATACTCGCTAAGCACACGACGCTCCAGGCGCAGGAACAGCGCCAGATTGTCGCGCAGCTCCTCGGGGATCTCGATCTCGGCGAGACGCTCCCTGGACTCGGCATTCGAGCCGATTCGGTTAACGAGGCGGTTGACCACGGCAGCGACGCGCGCCGCGGCTTCGGGTACAGACTGGTTGCTTAGGTTCTCAGCCACGTTTCCTCCCATTCCTCCTTCTATGCACGTAACATGCGGTATTCATTATAGGCGCTTGAGAAATACTTTCGACACTGATTGCGCTTTACCACACAAAAGTATTTTCTGCATTGCAAGGGTTTTTGCCCCAAATGGTCGTATTTCTCGGTGGACGGCATACGCAAACGGGGGCATTCCGCATAAATGCGAAACACCCCCGTAACAATCGCTCGCCGCGAGCGGGACATGTTGGCAGGCCCGCAGCTCAAAAAACATGCGCTACAGGCGCTCGCGAACCGCCTCGACGACGTTGGCCAGATCGGCAAGGACCTCTTCGTGGCTCTCCATGTCGCGCACCTTGACCTTGCCGGCGGCAAGCTCGTCGCCGCCCAGGACCAGGATGAGCTTGGCGCCTACCTTATCGGCCTGCTTAAACTGGGCCTTGAGTGAACGGCCCTGATAGTCGGCCTCGGTCACGATACCTGCGGCGCGAAGCTCCTGCGTAATGGCAAAGACGTTCTGGCGCAGCTCCTTGCCGGCGTTGGCGACATAGACGCACGGGGCCTCATCGGCACCCAAATCGCTGCCAAAGGCCTGCAGGGCCAGCAGGGCGCGCTCAAAACCGACGGCAAAGCCAACGCCCGCCGTGGGCTTGCCACCCTCGAGCTCGACCAGGCCGTCATAGCGGCCGCCGCCACCGATGGAGCCGACACCGGCGCCAGGGGCCTCGACCTCAAAGACAGTACGAGTGTAGTAGTCCAGCCCACGCACCAGGGTGGGATCCTCGACATACTCGATACCGGCGGCATCCAGATAGCGCTTGACCTGCTCGTAGTGCTCGCGGCACTCGTCGCACAGGTTGTCGCCCATCAGCGGCGCGTCGGCCATGATCTCGCGGCAGTGGTCGTTCTTGCAGTCGAAGGCACGCAGCGGGTTGAGCTCGGCGCGCTCGCGGCACTCATCGCACATCTCGTCGGCGTGATCGAGGATGAACTGCTTAACCTGCTCGCGATAAGCCGGACGGCACTGGGCGTCACCCATCGAGTTGATGAGCAGACGAAGCTTGGAAAGATCGAAGCCCAGGCGCTTGTAGAACTCCATGAGCATGATGATGCACTCGGCGTCTGCCGCCGGATCGGGAGCGCCGAGCCACTCGATGCCCACCTGGTGGAACTGGCGCAGACGACCCTTCTGGGGACGCTCGCCACGGAACATGGCCTCGGCATAGTACGCCTTAAACGGCGTGGAGCCCTGGGGCACCAGATTGTTCTCGACGACGGCGCGCACCACGCCGGCCGTGCCCTCGGGGCGAAGTGCCAGGCGCTGCTTGGGCTTGAGTTTGGTGTCGGTGCCCTCGGTAAAGACGCGCTCCAGGTTGGCACCGCTGAACACGCGGAACATTTCCTTGCGCACGACGTCGGTCGACTGGCCGATACCGTGGACAAACACGTCCACCTGCTCGATCGCGGGCGTCTCGATGGGCTTAAAGCCAAACGGCTCGAACACGCCGGCCGCAATCTGTTGCATCTTTTGCCAGGCGCGCATCTCGGCGCCGATAAGGTCGCGGGTTCCCTCCGCCTTCTGTGCCTGCATGGGCAAACACCTTTCTTTTGTATCGCGTCATAGGTAACGGTCATTATACGGCACAAACACAAACCGCGGCGGCGCGTCTGACCGAACGAGGGTATGGGGACTCGTTCGGCCAGACGCGCCGCCGCGGCAGCCGATCCCTTTTCCTCCGTCCCCTTCGGATCACGTGATCTCTTGGGGACGGAGGAAAAGGGATCATTTCGTAGGCCCGTGGCCG
>UQIC01000054.1 GCA_900540985.1 uncultured Collinsella sp. | reverse complement strand
CCGTACGCTTGAACTGAGAAGGGGGAGGCCTCGCGGCCTCCCCCTTTTTTGCGTTTACGGGCTTTTGTCTCACATAGTAGCTGTGTTTTATAACCCTCGTTTGTCGCATCTTCTGCGAACGGGCTACAATAACTTAGTCTGTGCGATATGGAGGTGAACATGGCTGAAGCTGGTATCGGCGTTGATATCGTCGAGATTTCCCGCATGAAATCAATTCTTGAAAAGACGCCGTCGTTTGCTCGGCGTGTGTTTACCGAAGAAGAGCGTGCGTATTGCGATGCATCATCGCGTCCCGCTGCTCACTATGCGAGCCGCTTTGCTTCGCGCGAGGCGGTACTTAAAGCTCTCGGCACGGGTTTTAGTCAAGGCGTGGGTCGCAAGGATGTTTCGGTTACGCGTGATAAACTCGGCAAACCGAAGGCGCTGCTTTCGGGCCGTGCTCTCGAGATCGCTCAAGAACTGGGTGTTGTTGAGGTCGCTCTTTCCATTACGCTTACAGGAGACTTGGCCGTTGCGAATGCCATCGCGATTACCGAAGATGCTCGGCCTAAGCCAAAAGAGGAAAAGGTGAGCACCAAGAAACGCGTAGCGCAGACATTTAAAGAGGCTCGCTCTGTTTTAGATGAGCTTGAGCAGCTGCAGAATTCAGCATTGGCGGAGCACCTGGGTGATGCTTCGCAAGATACGCTAGGAGCATAGATGAAACCGGTTTTGAGTACCGAAGAAGTCGTTCGTCTCGAGGATATCATCGAACGCGAAGGGACTTCGAAGGCCGAGCTTATGGAGCTAGCGGGTGAGTTTGCCGCCAACGAGGTCTTGAAGCTCAATCCCGATCGGGTTCTCGTTCTGGTCGGTTTTGGTAATAATGGCGGCGACGGTTGGGTTGCCGCCGATATTCTGAGCCATAAGGGTGTGGACGTCGATATCGTTTCTCCGGTTGAGCCGGATGAGATTCCTGCTGCTCTGGCACGTCATGTTGCTCGTCGTACTGCCGGCCGCGATGTGCACGTTTGCGTCGGCCCCTCGCGTGACGAACTCGAGGTTTTGATCGATAAGGCCGATGTTGTTGTCGATGCCATTTTTGGTACCGGTTTCCATGGGAATCTGCGTGCGCCGTTCTCCATCTGGATTCCTACGGTCAATGAATGCGCCGATTGTGTCGTATCCATTGATGTTCCCTCGGGCCTGAATGCCGAGACGGGCGTTGTTGATGACGACTGCATTCGTGCCGAGCATACGGTGACGATGATTGCGCCCAAGATTGGTCTGTATAGCGCTGATGGTCCTGAGTATGCTGGCGATTTGATCTGCGGCAATCTTTACGACCGTCTTGACGAGGTCATCGATGATGTCGACCACGCCGCCGAGATTGTCGAGCCCGGTGACTTAGTTGATTACTTTGCCCCACTACCTACGAATATCGATAAGTATTCCCGTGGCTCTGTGCTTATTGTCGCCGGATCTGCGCAATATCCTGGTGCTGCCATTATGGCGGCCAAGTCTGCAGCTCGCGCGGGTGCTGGTTACGTGGCAGTCGCGGCTCCTGACGCCTGCGCCAATCTTATTCGCATGGCACTTCCTTCGATTCCCGTCTTTGCTATTCCGTCTGATTCCCGCGGCTCCTTTGGCGCCGCTGCGCGCATGACTGTGTGCGAGATTGCAAAGAAGTACAGCTGTGTACTGTGCGGTCCCGGTATGACGACGTCTGCCGGCGCTATGCAGGTGGTTTCGGGCTTGCTCGAGCTTGATGTGCCGCTTATCTTGGACGCCGATGCACTCAACTGCCTTGCTAAGATTGCCATTGACGGTATTGATAGTAATCCCGAGATGTATCGTCGCGAACAGCCGTTGGTTATGACGCCGCACTATCGTGAGCTTTCGCGTCTGGTTGCCGGTGACGAGGTGAACGACCTTGGTACCGCGATTGCAGCCGCGCAGAAGGTTGTCTGGGCTGCAGGCTCCGACAATCTGGTGGTCATTGCCAAGGGGCCGACGACGGCTATCTGTGGCGTTGAGCGTGTACTGCTGCCGCTCTCGGGTCCGGCTTCTCTGGCAACTGCCGGTTCAGGTGATGTTCTCGCGGGTATTTTGGCCGGCACGCTTGCCACCATGCGCGACGAGATGGATCGTTGGGAGTTGCTGTATTCGTACGCCGTCGCACTTCACAGCTACGCCGGTTTTGCCGCGGCGACGGAGTATGGTGAGAAGAGCGTTATCGCGACCGATCTTATCGACTTGATCGGTCCTGCCATGGAGCTGGCGGCAAAGGATGCGCTCGAAGATCTGGGAATCATGGACGAAGGGTCGGATGACTAATCATGAATAAAGCCGATTTGACGCGCTGGTCCTGGGTCGAGATCGACCGTGGGGCGCTCCGTCGCAACACGAGGGCCTATAAGAACTTGCTGAATCCACGTCAGCGCCTGTGCTGCGTGGTCAAGGCCGATGCTTATGGTCATGGAGCTGTTGAGTGCGCCAAGATCATGTATTCGGCCGGTGCCGACATGTTTGCCGTGGCGACGGTTAACGAGGGCGTTGAGCTCCGACAGGGCGGGATTACGAAGCCCATCCTCATCCTAAGCGAGCCGCCTATCGAGGCCATTCCGACGTTGCTCGAGTTTGATATCATGCCTTCGGTCTATACGTCTGACTTTGCTCTTGCGTATGGCGAATGTGCCGTCGCGGCGGGCAAGGTGGGCAAGTATCATCTCGCCATCGAGACGGGCATGAACCGCATTGGCGTACATTACACGCAGGTGCTCGACTTTGTCCGCGGTATTAATTTCCATCGCGGTATTCAGTGCGACGGCGTATTTACGCACTTCGCCACGGCCGATGAACCTTCGGGCTGGGACTACAAGCTGCAGTGTCAGCGCTTTACCGAGGCCGTTCAGGCCATTAAGGATGCGGGTTTTGAGTGCGGTATCGTGCACTGCGCCAACACGCCGTCCTCGATGCTCGACCCCTCGATGCATTTTGATATGATCCGCGCTGGCGTTGGCTTGTATGGCATGCAGCCGTGCGAGTTGAGTGGCCGCGTGATGCAGCTTGATCCCGTTATGAGCGTCCATGCGCGTGTGACGCGCGTGGCACACCCTGCGATGGGTGAGGGCGTGGGCTACGGTTTTACCTACCGCGTACCGCGTACGCGCGTTCAGATCTGCACGCTGCCGATCGGTTATGCCGATGGCCTATCGCGTACGCTTTCCAATCGTATGGATGTGCTGTATCGCGGCGAGCGCGTGCATCAGGTTGGCAATATCTGCATGGACCAGTTTATGGTCGCCATTCAGTCCAACCCGGCACACGAGATTCCCGAGGCCGAGTATGGTGACGAGATGATCATTGTCGGCCGCGATGGCGATGCCGAGATCACTATGGACGAGATGGCCCGACTGCGCGGAACGATTAACTACGAGGTCGCCTGCGGCTTTGGCATGCGTCTCGACAAGGTCTACGTGTAGGAGCCGCTATGGGCGTCATGCACATCCCGGGCCATACCCATCAGGCGCCGCGTGAGGTCGCACTCGAGGAGATCGAGGCCGTTCTGGGCGATTGTCACCTCTGCCAGCTCTACCAGTCGCGTCACAATATCGTGTTTGGCGTGGGAAATCCCCGCGCTCGCGTGATGTTTATTGGCGAGGCACCGGGCCGCAATGAGGATTTGCAGGGCGAACCCTTTGTGGGGGCGGCAGGCGAGGACCTCAACGGCATTTTGTCCCTGGCGGGTCTTAAACGCGAAGACGTCTACATTGCCAATGTGCTTAAGTGCCGCCCGCCGGGAAACCGCAATCCGCGTCCCGAGGAAGTGCTGGCTTGCTCGCCGTTTTTGCGTGAGCAGATTCGAAGCATCTGGCCCGATATTATCGTGACGCTCGGCAACCCCGCGACGCACTTTGTGCTTAAGACCGAGATTGGCATTACTAAGCTGCGCGGCAGGTTCCACCAGATGGGGCATTTTGTAGTAATGCCCACTTTCCATCCGGCAGCAGCGCTGCGCAATCCGGCATGGCAGGAGCTGCTGGAGGAAGACTTTAAGATGCTGGGCGACTATCTGGAGCGACATCCTGCACCAGAGGACGCCTCGGAATAATAAGGAGCATATATGTCCCTGGAGCGCCTGGGGGTAGGTACTTACAAAACGACTTGCGCTGCCGATACGGAGTGCTTTGGCGAGCTAATTGCACCGTGCCTTGAGGACGGCGATGTACTCATCCTGACCGGTGGCCTGGGAGTGGGCAAAACTCACTTTACCAAGGGCGTCTCGCGCGGGCTGGGCGATGGGCATATGGTTACGAGCCCTACGTTTGCGCTCATGGCCGTTCACGATCAAGGTCGTATTCCGCTGTTTCACTTTGATCTATACCGCCTGGAGCATGCCTATGAGCTCGAGGATACGGGCATTTTCGATGTGCTGGGCTATGAGGGTGCTTGCCTGCTGGAATGGGGCGAACAATTCCAAGACGAGCTGACGGATGAGTATCTTTCGGTGACGCTCAAGCGTGATGAGGGCGACAGCGATGTGCGAACGATAACGCTCGAGGCGCACGGTGACCGCGCAATGGAGCTTTCCCATTTGATTGATAAGGCTGTACAAGATGAGCTTGCATAACGACAACGCGCTGGTGGTGGCGCTCGATACTTCGACCGATATGCTTGCCTGCGCGGCAAGCTGGATTGATGGGCAGACGGGCGAGACGAAGCTCGTGAGTGGCGACCATATGTGTCGCCGTCACGCCAACGTTGAGCTCGTGAATACTGTTGATGGCGTGCTGGCTCAAGCCGGTCTGGATCGCAGCGATGTTGGTTGCTACGTGGTCGGCCGCGGCCCGGGGTCGTTTACGGGTGTACGCATCGGCATCTCCACTGCCAAGGGCCTCGCGCGCGGTGCCAATGTTCCGCTGCTGGGCGTGTCGACGCTCGACGCTTGCGCTTGGACGGCGTGGAAGGCTGGCGTGCGCGGCAAGCTTGGTATCTTGGCCGATGCTATGCGCGGCGAGGTATATCCGGCGCTGTATATGCTGGTCGATGAGGGTCCCGAGCGTCAATTTGAGCGCGAACACGTGGTCAAGGCCGCCGTGGCGCTCGATGAGTGGCGCCAAGCAGCGGACTGGGACCAGGTTCAGCTGACCGGTGACGGTCTCGTGCGCTATGGCAAGCTGCTGGGTGAGGACGAGACCGCCCGCTGCGTGGAGCGCGACCTGTGGTGGCCTTCGGGCGAGGGCTTACTGCTCGCGCACGCTGCGGGTGACGGCGATCCGGCCCGCGTCTTGCCGATTTACACGCGCCTTTCGGATGCCGAGGAAAACGAGCGCAAGCGTCTTGGTCTTGCCGAGAGTGCGCAGAGCGAAATTACGGGTGTTGCCGATGAGCTCGCCGGTCGTCATCTGCAGTTCCGCCCCATGGGCGCGGCGGATGCCGAGGGCGCGAGCGCGCTGGAGGCTGCCTGCTTTGAAGGTGCCGGACACGAGGCGTGGACGCCGGGCATGTTCCTGTCCGAACTGGGCGAGGACGTCGCTGCGCCGCGTAGTTGGTGGGTGGCACACGACGACGGCAAGCTGCTGGGCCTTGCCGGCGGTATGGTCGTGGACGGTGATGTGCAGATTCTGGATGTCGCCGTCGACCCGGCACATCGCCGCGAGGGCATTGCCCGCAAGCTGCTGTCGCACGTGAGCTATGATGCCCAGATGCTCGGCTGCACCACGGCTTCGCTCGAGGTCGAGGACGGTAACGAGGGAGCGATCGCGCTTTATAACGCTCTGGGCTTTACCGAGGCTGGCCGTCGCCGCGGTTACTACGGTGTTGGCAAAGATGCCATCGTCATGACGGCGCCGCTGCCCTTGGTGCTCCCGGTCGACAACGCTTCGCCCGAGCCGACGGCGGCTGAGCAGCGTGTATGGCCGCTGCCTGCGCCCGAGCGAACCGTTGAGGAGCGCGCTGAAATTGAGCGCCGTCGCCTAGTGCTCGCTATCGAGAGTTCCTGCGACGAGACGGCCGTGGCGATTATCGATGCGGATGGCAATATGCTGGCCAACCAGGTGTCGACACAGATTGATTTTCACGCCCGCTTTGGCGGCGTGGTGCCCGAGATCGCCTCGCGCAAACACGTTGAGGTGATTGTGAGTGTCGTGGATGCGGCGCTCGAGGATGCCGCAGCATCGCTTGGTCTTGAGGGTGGAGCCATTGCCCCCAGCGAGCTTGCCGCCGTGGGCGTGACACAGGGTCCGGGCCTGGTGGGCGCTCTCGTGGTGGGCGTTGCCTTTGCCAAAGGCTTTGCCTACGCTGCCGGTAAGCCGCTCGTATGCGTCAACCATCTGGAGGGGCACCTGTTTGCCAACTTGCTGGCGCAGCCCGACCTCAAGCCTCCGTTCATCTTCACGCTTGTCTCGGGCGGGCACACCATGCTCGTGCACGTAAAGGCATGGGGCGACTACGAGGTGCTCGGTGAGACGCTCGACGACGCCGTGGGCGAGGCCTTCGACAAGGTGGCCAAGGCGTTGGGCCTGGGCTATCCCGGTGGCCCCATCATTTCCAAGCTGGCCGAGACGGGCAATCCCCGCGCGATCGATTTCCCCCGTGCGCTTAACAGCAGGGGAGACTATCGTTTCTCGCTTTCGGGTCTTAAAACGGCCGTGACGCTCTACATCGAGCAGGAGACCAAGGCCGGGCGCACGATTCACCTGCCCGATCTGGCGGCTTCGTTTGAGGCGGCTGTCTTTGACGTGCAGTACAAGAAGGCCAAAAACGCATTGCACGCTACCGGATGTAAGGAATACTGCATCGGCGGCGGCGTCTCGGCCAACCCGCATCTGCGCGAGATGATGATCAAGAAGCTTGGGCGTCAGGGGATTCGCGTAACGGTGCCGCCCTTGTCTGCCTGTACCGATAACGCAGCCATGATCGCGGAGGTTGCCCGCCGTAAATTCGACCGAGGTGAAATCTCGCCGTTCGACGTCGACGCCGATCCAAACATGACGCTGTAGCTGGTACGGCGCGGTCCCCGGACGGAGGGGCCGGATATAAGGTTTCCTGCTCTACAGTCCTGCGCAAGACGAAGGCCACATTAAGTGGCCTTCTTTGCGT
>UQIC01000053.1 GCA_900540985.1 uncultured Collinsella sp. | reverse complement strand
CATCTTGAACACCTTTCGCTCTTAACTAGGTGTCCAATTCATCATACCCACTCCACAAGCTTCCTGCGGTACTCCATCGGGCTCAGCCACCCGAGGGACTTCTTGATGCGCCCATCCCGATAGTACACGAGGTAGGCTTCGAGCCTCCCCATGAACTCCTCGGCCGTCACGCCCTCCCAGTCCCTGTAGCGGAAGAACTCGTTCTTGAGGCGCCCGAAGAAGCCCTCGCAGGCCGAGTTGTCCGGGCTGCAGCCCTTCGCGGACATGCTCCTGACCAGGCCGTTCTCCTCGCAGATCCCGATCCACTCCGGCCAGCGGTAGTGGCCGCCCCGGTCCGAGTGGATCGTCGTGCGCGCCCCCGCCGGCCTCGCCGCGCAGGCCTTGAGCAGGCTCGAGTTCGCGAGGCGCTTGTCGGGGTGCAGCCCGATCGACCAGGCGACGGGCATCCCGTCGAAGCAGTCGATGACCGGGCTCAGGTAGACCTTCTCGCCGCCCGGGAGCCTGAACTCGGTGATGTCGGTGAGCCACAGCCGGTTGGGCTCGTCGGCGTGGAAATTCCTGTTCACGAGGTTCTCCGGCGCCTTGGAGACCTCGCCGGCGTAGGAGCTGTAGCCCCGGGCGCGCCTCTTGTTGTAGACGACCTCGAGGCCCTCCTCGCGCATCACGCGGGCCACGCGCTTCTCGCTGGCGCGGACGCCCTCGCGGCGCAGGTGCGCCCAGACGGTGCGGTACCCCCAGCACCCCGAGCCCTCGCGGAAGATGCGCACCACGCGGTCGCGTATGTCGGCGTCGCGGTCGCGCGGCGCGGCGACGCGGGGCCTCCAGTACTCATAGGAGCTCTTCGATATCCTCAAGAAACCTGTGATCGAGCGGAGGGGCAGGGCGGTCGCCAGCCTCAATCTCTCGCCGAGCTCGCACTTGCTCCTGTTCGAGATCGAAGCCGGGTCCCACCCTTCCGCTTTTAGGTCGGCCAACACCGCCCTGAGCAGCAGGTTCTCTATCTGGTCCTCGTTGAGCCCGGCGAGCGGGCCGGTCGCGGGCGGGGCGTAGATCGACTTGTCGGGGCCCAAGCTGGCCTCCTTCCGTGGCGGTTTCCTCGCCACGATTCTACAGCCCCCGCCGGTGTAGCTGCGCGGGAGGTGCCCCGTCGCCCACTTCTTGGCCGCGCTCACCGTGACCCCCGCGAACTCCGCGGCGGCGGTGGGCCCCATGCCGTCCTCCGTCGCCAGGAGGAAGAGCTCGACCTTCTCCCTGCTGTACATGCGAACCTCCAGTCCGGACCGCCCCGCGGTCCAACTTTCTGTCCGCACCCCCAACAGTCCGTATTTCACCGCAACTGCGGAGGAGGGCGGGGTGGATGGCGGGGTAGCTAAAAGAGCCCCGTCCCTAATTAGCTACTTGGGCTCGGTCGATGTCCATGCTGGCGATTAGGTTGATGTTGGTGTCTAGGAGGTTCTCTAGCACGACGTCGCCCATGCGGATGGGGGCTTTGACGACTAGGTCTCGGATGAGGGCCATGGCTTGGGCGTGGAGTGCCAGCGGGATGGCTTCGGCCGTGCGCACGGGCAGCAGCGCTTCGTCGCCGCCGGATACGGCCACGGTGGTGGTGAGTACGCGCATGGGGCAGGAGAGCTCCTGGTGCGCGAATTTATCGCCGCGCGGGCAGCTGTTGCCGGTCACGGAGCGCACCTCTACCACGGCGCCGTCTGCGTCACGTTCTACCTCTACGGTCAGGAGGCATTCGGATGGGCAGGTGGTGCAGTGAAACTGCAGCGTTTCGATCGCGTTTGTGCTCATGGCCTTACGCCTCCTCAACTGGGTCGACGGACAGGACAATCTGGCTAACACCCAGGTCGAGTGCGCGCTGAATCACCTTCGCCGGCAGCGGGAAGCTTTCCATGACGCTCGGTTTACTCGGGCGGACCTCGCCTGCAAACAGTTCCTCGTCGCCTGCCAGAATGCGTACTCGAGCGGCGTCGACCGGTCGGCGCACGCGGAAGTTGAGTTTGGTGAGCGCCACAGCTGTAATACGTCCCGGCAGTGCATAGCCCGCAATACCGGCGGGGGAGACCGTAAGCTGACAGCCCGGGCCCGCAGCGCCCGCATTGGCCCCAGCACCACGGCCCAGTGCGTACGCCGCCGCAGCCGCACCGGCACGCTCGGACTCGGTCGTCACGTTGTCGGCCAGGTCGTGCACGTGCAGCACGTTGCCGCAGGCAAAGATGCCAGGCACGCCCGTTTGCAAGCTTTGGTCCACCACGGCGCCGCGCGTGCGCGGGTCAAGCTCAACGCCCGCGCCCACCGAAAGCTCGTTCTCGGGAATCAGACCCACCGAAAGCAGTAGCGTGTCGCACGGAACAACGCGTTCGGTTCCCGGGATGGGCGCCAGGTGATCGTCGACCTGGCTCACCTCGACGGCCTCCACGCGATCGTGACCGATCACACGCATAACGGTTGTGGACAGGTGCAACGGAATACCAAAGTCGTCCAGGCAGTTCTTGACGTTGCGGCGCAGGCCGTTGGCGTACGGCATGAGCTCGTACACGCCCTCGACCGAAATTCCCTCGAGCGTGCAGCGGCGTGCCATGATAAGCCCGATGTCGCCCGAGCCCAAAATGACGGCGCGCGAGCCGGGCTTGAGGTTTTCGATATTGATGTATCGCTGCGCCAGGCCGGCCGTAAATACGCCGGCGGGACGGCTGCCGGGGATCTTGATTTCGCTGCGCGTGCGCTCGCGGCAACCCATGGCAAGGACGACCGCGTGCCCGGTGAGCTGCAACATGCCGTCACGGCTCATGAGCGTGACGGTATGGACCGCGTCGTCTCCCGCGCCCTCGTCCGTGCCCGGGTCGCCTGCGCCTCCGCCCTCGCCCAAATCAATCCCAAGCACCATGCTGCCCAGGAACAGCGCAATGTCGGTCGCACGCACCTGGTCGATAAAGCGCTGCGCGTACTCGGGACCGGTGAGCTCCTGCTTAAAGTGCGAAAGGCCAAAACCCGGGTGAATACACTGGCGCAGGATGCCGCCCAGATGCTGTTCGCGTTCAACGATGGCCACGCGCGCGCCGGCCTTTTGCGCGGCAAGCGCGGCTGCCATACCGGCGGGGCCGCCTCCGATGACGACCACGTCGAAGGCCTGCGTTGCCACGGCCTGCGTGGCTCCTGCCTCTGCGCGTCCCTCGCGCATATCAAGCGTTGCCATCCTAGCGCACCCCCTTCAGCGGTCTCTCAACCAGCCAGGATCTGGCATCCTCCAACAGCACTTCGCTGGGGTCGCAGCCCAGCTCGCGCGCCAGGATCGCCACCACGCGGCTCTGGCAAAAACCACTCTGGCACCGACCCATGCCGGCACGACAGCGGCGCTTGACGCCCTCGACCGAATCCGCGCCCGGGCGGCGTCGGATCGCGGCCACGATTTCGGCCTCGGGCACCGTCTCGCAGCGGCAGACGATCTGCCCCCACGCGGGATCGGACTCAATGAGCTCTTGCTTGCGTGCAAGCGGCGCGAGGTCAAAATCGTCCGGCGCATGGCGAATCGGGTCCCAATCGTCCCGTTCGCGCAGGGCCACGCCGGCATCGCGCAGCACCTGCTCCATGCGCTCGGCAATCGCCGGCGCGCTCGCCACACCCGGTGACTGAATGCCTGCCGCCTGGAACAGCCCCGGCACCACGGCCGACTGCCCAATAAAGAAGTCGTTCGTACCCTGAATGACCGGGCGCCCGCCGGCAAACGCGCGCACCACGCGACGCGTGTCCAGATCGGGCACCAGCTTGCGCGCCCCCGTCAGCAGCGTGTTCACATCGCTCGCATAGGTCTGTGTGTCGCCGGGCTCGCGCACGGCGGCCGTCGCGGTAATCACGGTGTTGCCGTGTACGGTGCCCGTGACGATAACTCCCTTGGACACCGGCGTGGGAACGGGGTAGAGCGGCATGAGCGCGCGCGGCTCTTTGTCGAGCACCACGATGTTGCCCTGGCGCCAGACCATCTGGAACTCCTCGGCCCCCGCCATATGCGAAATGTTCGCGGCACCGTTGCCCGCGGCGTTGACCAGGTAACGGCAACGCACGTCTCCGGCGGGCGTTGCCAGCGTAAAGCGCGCGGCCCCGTCATCCGAGCCGGCAACTTCAATGGCCTCCACCGGTGCGGAGCGCATAAACGTCACGCCGTTGGCGACCGCGTTCTCCAGCGCGGCGATGGCAACTTCAAACGGGTCGACGTAACCGGTCGAAGGGCACCATAACGCGCATGTTGCGTCGGCGCTGGCACGCGGTTCCAGCTCGCGGATACGCTCGGGGTCAATGATCGCCAGCTCGGGCACGCCGTTGGCCAGGCCATTCTGGCGCAGCTTCTCCAGGTGTGCGCGGTCTTCGTCGTTAAACCCCAGCACCATCGACCCAGTGCGGCGGAACAAAAAGCCTAGCTCCTGGGCCCACGTGCTATATAGCTCGCAGCCGCGGGCGTTGACCTGCGCCTTTACCGTGCCCGGCGCCGGATCGTAGCCGGAGTGCACCAGGCCGCCGTTGGCCTTCGATGCGCCCAGCGCGATATCGTTGGCCGCCTCGACCACACAAATGGACAGGTCAAACCGCGCAAGCTGCCGCGCGATGGCGCACCCGGTAATGCCCGCGCCCACAATTGCGATATCAAACGTTTCTGTCACGGCGCCTCCCAGACGAGTTGACAGGCTGTCAATAGGACTATCCTACGGTCTGAACGCCGCCAGCGCAGCGGCAATGCGGCGAACAGCCCCGCAACACCCGCCAACGGCAGGCGAGGGCCGGCCCAGCACGTATGCCGGTCACGTTAGACCGTGAGATCCTCCCATCCAACCTCGCGGTCTGCGCCGCCACCTGATACAGACTGAGATGTTGCGTCCAGAGGCGCACGTTCGTCTCGGTCTGTAACAGTAGGAGGGGAATTGCGGTCCTACGCGTTACAGATCGAGACGTTAGCCCGTCGGGTTATTCGTATGTCTCGATCTGTAACAGCTGACAGGGTTTTTGGGTCCTTTCTGTTATAGGTTGAGACAAACTTTCCGACGGATTCTGGTTGTCTCGATCTGTAACAGTAAGAGGGGTTTTGGGGCCCAAGATGTTACAGACCGAGATTGAAGTCGGGGAGGGACCCCTGTGTTTCGATCTGTAACACCTAGACCCTTATTTGCCGAGTATCTGTTACAGATTGAGATGTTTGTGTCCGCACCAGCCCCGCTTGCAACCGTAGTCCCACATAAACAAACCCCGTGGTAAACTTGACCGGACTGTAAATATTCCGAAAGGTACATCTCAATGTCCAAGTACATCTCCGAGCTCATGTCGCCGCAGCTTATGGGCGTCATCTATGCCTTTGTTGGCTTTATCATCGCCCTGTACGTGCTGTCGGTCGTCTATGTGTTCATCGACGCTCGCCGCCGCGGCGCCAGCGCTTACGTGGCATGGGGCATCATCGCCCTCATCCCGTTTGTGGGCCTCATCGCCTACCTGGTCCTGCGCCCGCACTCCTACGCGGCCGACCGCGAGGAGCAGGAGCTGGACATGGCCCTGCGCGAGCGCCAGCTTGCCCAGTACGGCACCTGCCCGCAGTGCGGCGCCCCCATCGAGAAGGACTTTGTCGTCTGCCCCGTTTGCGACACCCAGGTTCGCAACGTGTGCCCCAGCTGCCATCGTCCGCTCGACGCGCACTGGAAGGTCTGCCCCTACTGCCGAACTCGCATTCAGTAACGCATCCATCGTCGGGCCGGTCGTAAGCCACGGGCGCCGCGCGTCACGCACAAGCCGCACGCGCGCCCCGCAGCCCCGCCCCACACGATGAAGCATGCGTAGAAAATCGCCCGCCGTGCCATTAAGGTGCGGCGGGCGCTTGTATACCAAGGCAACCTGCCTATAATGATGCAAGTCAAAAACGCCGAGCGCATCGCACGCACTTGCATCAGGCATCCGAGAGGAGAAAACATACCCATGAAGGCACTCTACAATGACGGTTCGGTGGCCGAGCTCCCGCAGGACGAGGTCACGCACGTCATCCGCCACTCCGCCGCGCACATCATGGCGCAGGCCATCAAGCGTCTCTATCCCGAGGCCGACTTTGCCTACGGCCCCGCGACTGACAACGGCTTCTACTACGACGTCGACCTGCCCGAGGGCGTCAAGATCAGCGAGGACGACTTCCCCGCGATCGAGGCCGAGATGAAGAAGATCGTCAAGGAGAACCTCAAGTTCTCCGTGTACGAGAAGCCCCGCGCCGAGGCCATCGCCCTTATGGAGGAGCGCGGCGAGAAGTACAAGGTCGAGCACATCGGCGACCTGGACGACGACGCCCGCATTACCTTCTACCAGCAGGGCGACTACATCGACATGTGCGTCGGCCCCCACATCTGCTACACCAAGGCGCTGAAGGCCTTTAAGCTCACCGGCGTCTCGGGCGCTTACTGGAAGGGCGACAAGGACAACAAGATGCTCACCCGCATCAACGGCGTCGCCTTTGCCACCAAGGAAGAGCTCGACGAGCACATGCACATGCTGGAGGAGGCCAAGAAGCGCGACCACCGCAAGATCGGCCGCGAGATGGACCTCTTTATGATGCGCGACGAGGCCCCCGGCTTCCCGTTCTTCCTGCCTAACGGCATGATCCTTAAGAACACGCTGCTGGACTACTGGCGCGAGATCCACCACAAGGCCGGCTACGTGGAGATCTCCACGCCGCTCATTATGAACAAGCAACTGTGGAAGACCTCGGGCCACTGGGACCACTACAAGGACAACATGTACTCCACCGTCATCGACGACGAAGAGTACTGCATTAAGCCCATGAACTGCCCGGGCGGCGTGCTGGTGTACGCCTCCAAGCCGCACTCCTACCGCGAGCTGCCCATTCGCGCCGGCGAGATTGGCCTGGTTCACCGCCATGAGCTGCGCGGCGCCCTGCACGGCCTGTTCCGCGTGCGTTGCTTTAACCAGGACGACGCCCACCTGTTTGTGCGCCCCGACCAGCTGACCGACGAGATCGTGGGCGTGGTCAACCTCATCGACTCCGTGTACCAGAAGTTTGGCTTTAAGTACCACGTTGAGCTTTCCACCCGCCCCGAGGACTCCATGGGTTCGGACGAGGACTGGGCTCGCGCCGAGGAGGGCCTGCGCACCGCTCTGGAGCAGCTGCACATGGACTACGAGGTCAACGAGGGCGACGGCGCCTTCTACGGCCCCAAGATCGACTTCCACCTGGAGGACTCGCTCGGCCGTACCTGGCAGTGCGGTACCGTCCAGCTCGACTTCCAGATGCCGCTCAACTTTGACCTGGAGTACGTGGACGCCGACGGCACCAAGAAGCGCCCCATCATGCTGCATCGCGTGTGCTTTGGCTCCATCGAGCGCTTCATCGGTATTCTGATTGAGCACTTTGCGGGCAAGTTCCCCACCTGGCTTGCTCCCGTGCAGGTCAAGGCGCTTCCCGTCTCCGAGAAGAGCCGCGACTACGCCCACGAGGTGTGCGCCAAGCTGGAGGAGGCCGGCATTCGCGTGGTCTGCGACGACCGCGACGAGAAGATCGGCTACAAGATCCGCGAGGCGCGCAGCATCGACCGCGTGCCCTACATGCTCATCCTGGGCGAGAAGGAGGTCGAGGCCGGCAACATCTCCGTCCGCGATCGTTCCAACGAGACCGTTCAGATGAGCGTTGACGAGTTTGTGGCCAAGGTGACCGAGGAGATTAAGACTCGCGCCTAAGGCAAGCTGCACAACAATTAACAAAGGCGACCGTCCACAAAGGGCGGTCGCCTTTTTTCTTACCAAAATAAGAAAAGCCGCTGGTTGAGCGGCTTTTTTTTTGTTGCACAAAAAGGTACAGGTTTTTGTAGTAGGTATGTAGATGTACCTACGGTTGATTTTCAATCTCAACGCAACAGCCTGAACGGACCCCGCGTTTCCGCAGC
>UQIC01000052.1 GCA_900540985.1 uncultured Collinsella sp. | reverse complement strand
AACTGCGGGAATGGCCTATTTGCTCAATGTGTTCGGCTGAGATCGGAAATCAACCAATCCCAGAAAAGGTCGAAGATTCTGAGGCACTGTTTGAATCCATGAAGCTAGCTTCGAGGATCTCGGAAACGCCCACCCCCTCATGGGATAGCGACAACAGGTAGCCGAGAATGGAAACGAGCAGGACGGCCACCATGCATCGGTAAAGCGCATGAGGCGTCAAAGCGTTAAGCATGGTGTATGCAAGAATGATGGGGATGGCGAACTTGAAGAGCTCAAGGAGAACCCCGGTGGAAAAGTGTCCAGTCTTAACCTGCAGAAAAGTGGACACCACCGTGAAAATAATGAAGATGAAAGCAAGGGCGTTGAACTCTTTGATGAACACTCGCTCGCCGTTCTTAAGAGCATATGCCAGCGCCGCCAAGCAGGCGATAGCCGCGGTGACATACTTGGTGTAAGCAATACCCGCGGAAATATCGCCCCTGGTGAAGGCGTCATCTACGAGAGCCTTGATGAGAAAGGTGAGGACGAAGAACAGCGCCGCAATCATCGGTAGGACGGGGGAGGACGAAAGGCTGTCTAGCCCGACGCTGCGCCTCGATAATGCGTCGTCTCGCCCGGATGCGTTAAATCCGCTCATCGGCAATACCTCCTCTTGAAAATGTAGTCGAGTAGCCCCGTCCTCATAAGTACAAACCTCCCGAAGCGGTCGAGCCCCAGGTGGGAAACGCCGACCTCCCTCACACGGGACGTGATCTCGGACTTGTACCGTATACGCAGAGACTCGGATTCGGTCCCACGCCATTCGATGAGCTTATAGGCATTAAATAGGAGACTAATCTCAAGGGACAGCTTGCCCCTGGGGTCACCGGCGTCGTCATGCGCAGAGAGGTCGAGAACCGCGCGAAGGCCGCTGTCCGCCGCCTTGTTGCTCGGCTTCTGCGTCATCGAGCCGGCAGACTGCCTATAACCGTAGTATTGTCCCCTGAGGACCTCGACGCCGTCGATGCGCCTGAGTATTTCTTCCATCGAGACAACGTCCTCATAAAGGGAGAAATCCTCGCGGAAAGGCCATCCCGCGAGTTCATTCCTGCTGCGATCGGCCGCGGCGTTGTCATTCCTCTCGAGCAGCGCATCCGATCGCAGCAGGAATGAGCACATATAGTGCTGTCCGCGGCCGCGGTATATCTCGCGCAGATATTCCTCGGATGAGAGGGCAACAGGGCTTTCGGACAACATTGGAGCCGGCCAAGCCGGCTTCTCGCCGTCCTGAAACCTCAGGAACTGGATCTGAACGGCGTCGCATTCCGTCGCAAGGGTACACTTCCTCAAAACATCAAGTGCGTAGGGTGCGATGACGTCATCGGAATCGACGAACCAGATCCAATTACCTTCAGCGCGCAAGCAACCTACGTTGCGCGCTGAAGGTGATCCGCCGTTGTCACGGTGGATCACCTTCACATTCGCAGATCTGGACGCAAGGCGGTCGCAGATCCCTGGTGTATCATCGGTTGAGCCGTCATCGACAACGATAGCCTCGACATCGGGGTTTTCGTCGAGCCCGAAACTCGAGACACATTCCTCGAGAAAGAGCTCTGCGTTGTATGCGGGCACCACGATCGATAGCCAAGGTTTGCTGTTACTCACAAAATGTCCCCTTACCGAGCATAAGCGCTCCGTAGATGCCTTCAACCTGGGCTAGGGTCCTGTTGAGCCCAAATTTACGAACGACCTGATCCCTGCCATTGCGCCCAAGCTCTTCTCGCAACTTAGGTTCCGCAAGTAGCGAGGCCAAACTCTCAGAAAGCGCCACCTCGTCATCCACGTCAATGAGGAATCCGCTAACACCGTCCTCGATGACCTGCGGTACCCCTCCTACGGCGGTGGCAACAGCCGGTATGCCGTGCGCCATGGCTTCAAGTACGCTCATGGGCAGCCCCTCGTTCTTGGAGGGAAGGCAGAACAACGCGGCACGCTCAAAGAGGGCCTCACGCTTGTCGCCGATGACCCAGCCGTGAAACTCGCAACGGTCGGCAATGCCAAGCTCCTCGGCGAGCGCTTTGTTCTTCTCGATTTCACCGTCGCCACCAAAGACAATTTTAGTCTCCGGGAAACGTGGCAGGATTTTTCTTGACGCGCGCAAGAGCACGTCAGGGCTCTTGTTCGCGTCAAGACGTCCTAAAAATAGGACATCTTGACGCGAACAAGGTGAGCACGGCTGCGCCGGTACTTTAACACCATTGTGGACAACTTCAATCTTATCGAGGTCGCAAACGTTTTCCGCAAAGTAGTCGCGCCACTCTTCCGACAGAACCACAACTCGGTCGGCGAGACCAAAAGTCTTTCTTACGTCACGACGGTAGGAATCTCCTCCCTCTTCAAAGGCCTTCTTAAACTCACCATCGTGGTCGTGCAGTATTACATACTTGCCGGCTTTATGGGCCATACGAGCCATAATTGACTTACGTTTGTAGGACCCACGGGCGCTAATGTGCAAATGAATAATGTCATAGGATGGCATGATCATCGCATAGCGAATCAACGCCCGGGTAAATGCTAGAGACTTACCGAGCTTTGAGGAACCAACACCCGTCCCCAAGTACTCGAAGGCATCACATGCTTCAGGAAGGCCTCCATCGAGATAGCCCTGCACAACGGAAACAATTCCGCCGTGCAAAGAAAGGTCGGGGCCGACCATTAGAACTTTCGCGTGTACACTATTTTTAGATGAAACCATCGTTATCCTTTAAGCCGCGAACCTAGGCAGCGAGCGGGAACCCCCCCAGATTGAATACTCAGGCTCCACATCTTTGGTCACCACGGCGCCAGCGGCAATTACGCAGTGATCGGAGACGTGGACACCTTTTAGAATCGTTACGCCGCTACCCATCCACACGTCATTACCGATAACGACATCTTGGTCGTTATCGGAGAGCTTGTCCTCATCGGTTAGTTCCATCATGGGGCGGTCGAGGATGTCGGTGCGGTGATCGCCGGTGATAACGGTAAGGTTGGGCCCACTCATGACATAATCGCCGATGCGAATTTTCGCTCGGGTCGTTAGCAGCGTTGTTCCAGGGCCTAGGTACACGTCATGGCCCATGTAGATATTGCCCGCTCCGGCGATCTCGCTGCGACGGCCGAGAGTCACATTCTCGCCGCATGCAGCAAAGGAGCGGCGCAACGAGGGCATTAGAAGAAGCTTGTTATAGGCACGTGAAACACCGTCGAGAATCTTGTAGACGAGACCCATGGCTAAGCCTTCCTCCACACCATCTTGTCCACGACGCCGGTGTAGCTCTGGATGATCTTGACCACCTTGGTTGACACGGTCTCGTCGGCGTAGTCGGGCACGGGGGCCTCGGGAAGCGAGCCCTCGGCGTCGAGCTCGACGGCGGTGTGGACGGCCTGGAGCAGGCCGCGTTCGCTGATGCCGGCGAGCGTGAAGCAGGCCTTGTCCAGGGCCTCGGGGCGCTCGGTGGAGGTGCGGATGCACACCGCCGGGAACGGGCGGCCGATAGACGCGAAGAAGCTGGACTCCTCGGGCAGCGTGCCGGAGTCGGACACCACCGCGAAGGCGTTCATCTGCAGGCAGTTGTAGTCGTGAAAGCCCATGGGCTCGTGCATGCGCACGCGCGGGTCCAGCTTGAACCCGGTGGCCTCCAGGCGCTTGCGGGAGCGCGGGTGGCAGGAGTACAGGATAGGCATGTCGTACTTCTCCGCGAGCGCGTTGATGGCGGTGAACAGGCTCGTGAAGTTGGCCTCGGTGTCGATGTTCTCCTCGCGGTGCGCCGAGAGCAGCATGTACTTCTTCGGCTCCAGGCCGAGCTCGGTAAGGACGTCCGACGCCTCGATCTTGCCCAGGTTGGCGCGCAGGACCTCGGCCATGGGAGATCCCGTGACGTAGGTGCGCTCGGGTGCGCAGCCGGTGTCCTTGAGGTAGAGGCGGGCGTGCTCGGAGTATGCCAGGTTGACGTCGGAGATCACGTCGACGATGCGGCGGTTGGTCTCCTCGGGCAGGCACTCGTCCTTGCAGCGGTTGCCGGCCTCCATGTGGAAGATGGGGATGTGCAGGCGCTTGGCCGCGATGGCGGACAGGCAGCTGTTGGTGTCGCCCAGGATCAGCAGGGCGTCGGGCTGGACCTCGACCATCAGCCTATAGCTCGCGGCGATGATGTTGCCCACGGTCTCGCCCAGGTCTGCGCCCACGGCGTCCAGGTAGACGTCGGGGTCGGCGAGCTCCAGGTCTCGGAAGAAGATGCCGTTAAGCATGTAATCGTAGTTCTGCCCGGTGTGCGCCAGCAGGCAGTCGAAGTGGCGGCGGCACTTCTTGATGACCTCGGACAGACGGATGACCTCGGGACGGGTGCCCACGATGATCAGCAGCTTCAGGCGGCCGTCGTCCTCGAATGCGATATCGGAATAGTCCTTGCCCATGCGGCTAGACCTCCTCGTAGTAGGTGTCGGGGTTCTCGGGGTCGAAGGGCTCGTTGGCCCACATGACCGTCACGAGGTCCTCGGTGTCGGACAGGTTGGTGATTGAGTGCGTGTAGCCGGGAATCATCTCCACAGGGCGCATGTCGGATCCCGAGACGACGTACTCGTCGACGGGGAACGGCTCGCCCTCAGCGTCCTCCCCCACCTTCCTCAGCTTGATGGAGGCTGTGCCGGAGACCACCAGGAACCTCTCCCACTTGCTCATGTGCCAGTGGTTGCCCTTGGTGATGCCGGGCCTCGAGACGTTGATCGAGACCTGGCCGCGCTCCGGCGTGCGCAGGAACTCGGTGAAAAAGCCGCGGTCGTCGACATTGGGCTTGAGGCTATAGGCGAAGTGTCCCGGCTCGTAGTAGGAAAGGAACGTGCTCCAGAGCTTCTTGGAGAAGGAACCCTCCGTAAGGTCGGGGACGGTAAGCGTCTCGCGGCTGTCGCGGAAGCAGTCGAGCAGGTAGACGATCTCGCCAAGGGTCTTCACGTCGGTCCCGGGGACGTAGCAGAAATCGTCACCGTCGACGCGCTCCAGCCCGTCGTATCCGCAGCGGTGCTCCTGACCCAGCAAAGCGCCCAGCATCTCCCCGACTAGGTCGTCAATGTAGAGGAGCTCCAGCTCCACGGAGGGGTCGTTGACAGTGTAGGGGCGGCCGTTCGCGATGGCGTCGCAGAAGGTCGCCACGGCGGAGTTGTACCGCGGACGGCACCACTTGCCGTAGAGGTTCGGGAAGCGGTAGATGAGCACCGGCGCCCCCGTGCGCTCGGAATACTCGCGGAAAAGGCCCTCCCCCGCGAGCTTCGACTCGCCGTAGACCGAGCCCTCGAAGCGGCCCGACAGGCTAGCCTGCGCGGAGCTGGAGAGCATGACGGGGCACGTGTTCCCGTGGCGCTCGAGGGTATCCAGCAACGTGGAGGCGAAACCGAAGTTGCCCTCCATGAACTCCGCCTGGTCCTTGGGGCGGTTGACGCCAGCCAGGTTGAAAACGAAGTCCGCGCGGGAGCAGTAGCCGTCCAGCTCCTCGGGCGTGGAATCGATGTCGTACTCCATGACCTCGAGGGGAAGCAGTCTCGCGTATTTCTCGCGGCGGTCCTTGCCGTCCCTTATGTTCTCCAGTGCACAGCAGAGGTTTTTCCCGACGAAACCCCTGGCGCCGGTGACGAGGACGCGCACCCTACTGCACCGCCTCGTGCTCGCGGCCCTCCAGGGCCAGCTGCACGTACTCGGCGGTCTTGATCTTGGCGATGGTGCCCTCCACGTCGAGCCTCTCGGTGTTGTGGGAGGTGTAGGACTCGTCGGCCTGGGTCTCCACTTCGCCGTCCACGACAAACTTGTCGTAGTTCAGGTCGCGCGAGTCGCAGGCCACGCGGTAGTAGCCGCCCATGTCCTCGGCCCTCAGGCGCTCCTCGCGGGTCATGAGGGTCTCGAACAGCTTCTCGCCGTGGCGGGTGCCGATCACCTGGGTGCCCACGCGGCCGAAGACCTCCTGCACGGCCTCGGCGAGGTCGCCGATCGTGGAGGCCGGGGCCTTCTGGATGAACAGGTCGCCGGGGTTGGCGTGCTCGAAGGCGAACTGCACCAGGTCGACGGCCTCGTCCAGGTTCATGAGGAAGCGGGTCATGTTGGGGTCGGTGACCGTCAGAGGCTCGCCCTTGCGGATGCGGTCGATGAACAGCGGGATGACGCTGCCGCGCGAGCACATGACGTTGCCGTAGCGGGTGCAGCAGATGGTGGTGCGGCCGGCGCCGTTGCGGGCGTTGGCGTAGATGATGGACTCCATCATGGCCTTGGACTTGCCCATGGCGTTGATGGGGTAGGCCGCCTTGTCGGTGGACAGGCACACGACGCGGTCCACGCCCTCGTCGATGGCGGCGTGCAGAACGTTGTCCGTACCGATGACGTTGGTGCGCACGGCCTCCATGGGGAAGAACTCGCAGGAGGGAACCTGCTTCAAGGCGGCGGCGTGGAAGATGTAGTCCACGCCGTGCATGGCGTCGCGCACGCTCTGGGCGTTGCGGACGTCGCCGATGAAGAAGCGCACCTTGGAGGCGAGCTCGGGGGACTTCTCCTGCAGGCGGTGACGCATGTCGTCCTGCTTCTTCTCATCGCGGGAGAAGATGCGGATCTCGGCCAGGTCGGTGTCCATGAAGTGCTTGAGCAGGGTGTTGCCGAACGAGCCGGTGCCGCCCGTGATCATGAGGGTCTTGTCTTTGAATGCGGTGGTGGGTTTCATCTACTTGCCTTCCTTGCGTTTAGCGCCCGTGAACTGGTAAAAGAGAAATTTGGTATTAGTAACGAGATATCGTTTGAATAATCGCTTCGGCTCCTGCATCAGGCGGTATAGCCACTCAAGACTTAGGTTCTGCATCCAAATCGGTGCCTCCGGCACCACGCCGGCGAGGACGTTGAAGGCACCCCCTACGCCGATCATCAGTGGCTGGGGGCCGCCTTTAAGCTCATGCATGAGGACTTCCTGGCGCGGAGCGCCAAGTGCAATCCATGCAAAGTCGGCGCCAGAATCGGCAATGCGTCGTGAAAGGTCTCGTTTCTCGCCATCGGAGAGCGGGCGGAAGACGGAAGGCTCCATGCCGGCGATTTCCAGGCCCGGATACTCTTCTTGAAGAGAATCCTTGAGCGCCTCAAGATTTTTCTGTTCGTTGCCGTAGAAGTAATGGCTCCATCCGTGCTGAGCGGAAATACTGAAAATCTCGCGCATCAGATCCGGACCGGTCACGCGCCCCATCGACGCGATCGCCTTTCGGCCGACAACCGATAGGGGCTTCCCATCGGGAACGGACATAACGGACTCAGCCTGACAGGACCAGTAGCTGGGATCGTCATGAGCCATGACCGACGTATGGGCGTTAGAGACGCAGATATACTCGCCATGCAGATTGTCGATATTATGAGTAATGAAATCGACGCATTCAGACATATTGGTGCCCGTGATCGGGACATCGATCACGGGCACACGGTTCAATTCGGGATAATGATGATAGGACTTAAGCACTAAAACGCACCCTTTCCCGTGATTACTTCAATAACGGTGAGGGCGATAATCCTTAAGTCGGTGAGAATGCCACGCCTCGCAATGTACTCAAGATCTCGCTGGACCATACCGTCGAAACCAGTTGAGTTTCGATCAGTAACCTGCCACCATCCGGTAATGCCAGGCTTCACGGCCAGGCGCTGCAGGTCGAACTCGGTGTACTCGGCCACCTCATTCGGCAGCGGCGGACGCGGACCCACGACGGACATCTGGCCCAGGAACACGTTGAGGAACTGCGGGAACTCGTCGATGGAGTGCTTGCGGATGAACCTGCCGATCTTTGTGACGCGGGGGTCGTCTTTCATCTTGAACATGGCACCGGCGATCTCGTTCTGCCCCCTGAGCTCGGCGAGTCGCTCGTCGGCGTCCCTGTACATGGAGCGGAACTTCCACATGCGGAAGGTGGACAGGCTGCCGTCGCGGTGGGTCTGGCCCACGCGGATCTGGCTGTAGAACGGGTTGCCCTCGCTCTCCAAGCGGATGGCCGCGGCGAGCGCCAGTCCGGGGATCGCGATGAGGACGAGCGCGACACTGCTGAACACGATGTCGAACGAGCGCTTGACGGCACGGTAGGCCAGGCGCGAGCGATCCCAGTCTATGATGGATTGCATGGCCTTGTAGCGACCGGCGCCTTCACGCCGGTCCATGGCCTGAGCGATGAGCGCTGCCCCCGCGGGCGCATCCTTTGCATATTGAGGTTTATCTGACACGTTCTCTTCCAACACTTCGTCCCCGGGCCGCGGATACTCCCTGTTCTGCGTAGCGACCGCACGCAGCTAGGCGATCGCCTTTTTAAGGTTGCGCATCACACGCTGCCCGTTGGAAAGCACCGCGAGGCCAACGCGGGTGGTTACGCGTCGGCCGCACAGGTCGAGCTCCAAATAAGCAGTGCTCTTGCGTCTGTTAATTGTTTTGATAAGGCCTTCGTGGCCCAGCAGCGGACCTGCCGTAACTACGACCTGGTCACCGTCTTTTAGGGCCTCGCTCATGGGCACTACGCGGTCTCCCCTATGCGTAAAGCCGCCAATAAGCTGGACCTCTTCTTTTGCCAGCGGCACAAACTGACCGTCCTGGGAAAGCACCCGGGCAAAGTCGTCCATGCGTAGCAGATACTGTTGCACAGTTTGAGGGTCTGCCGTATCGCAGATGAGATAACCGGGAAAGAGCGGCTTGGTCGTCTTGACCCATTCGCCGTGTACCTTGATCTCGGTTTGATATTGGGGATAAAAGAGCTCATGCATGGCACCAGTCGGCACCATGCGCTCAATGCGCTCACGCATTACGTCTTCGCGACCGTTAATGACTTGGATCACATACCACACGAGCACCACCCCCTTGCTGTCTTACGTGTGGCTCACGGGGTTTGGGTATGGCTTCGCCAGGGCGCTTGTGCGCGAAGGCGCTCCATATTCAAACCCTGAGCCCAGTCAGACAAGCACGTGGCTCTGCCCCACCGTGAACGGTATGTACAAATGCAGTTGCTAGAGACGCGGACGTGTATCGCAAAATAACCGCATCCCCAGCTGGCTGCGTGCGAGCCAGTCAAGCGGGTACAAAACTGGACCACACGCAAACAGCTGAAGACTGCTACGTATTGGCATACGAACTACTAGAATTTGCATCTCATAAATAAATCAACACAAATTTAAAGAGCCGCATGACTTCTTTATTGGAGCTCGTGGTGTTTCTGGCACCGCCGTTACGGCCGGATGCTTATCGACCCTGCGCTTTGCGACTTGCTGGAGCCGCGAGCACAGTTGAACTCATGTAACGCTAAGTATCCTAGCACAAGCTGGTAACGAAACTGATTTGGCTTGTGGTGGACAACATATCGTTCATTTAGCGTGTTCAAGGGTGTTGTTTTGGAATGTTGTTCACATTGATGCAGGTTATTGAGGTATTGGCGGTGATTAGGGGCGTTCCTTAAGCACTAATGGAACGGCGAGCTGCACTGGTAATTGCGTTAGTCTAACAAACTATGTACAGACATGGGAAATAAATTGTGCAACTTTTTGTTGGCATAGGTGGGGTTTGTGGCGCGTAGTGTTTTGGCATGAAAAAAGGCCTTCGGAATTCCGAAGGCCTTTGCATTCACGATGGTGGAGACGAGGGGGATCGAACCCCTGACCTCTTGACTGCCAGTCAAGCGCTCT
>UQIC01000051.1 GCA_900540985.1 uncultured Collinsella sp. | reverse complement strand
CATCTTGAACACCTTTCGCTCTTAACTAGGTGTCCAATTCATCATACCCACTCCAATGGATACGCCTAGGCGCGGCCCAAGAAATCGTCCGCATCCCCATCTGACACTATTTCACCGCAACTTAGAAGGTGTCGGCGTATAACGCTTCACCCCAAATCAAATTGATTCGTTGAATAGACACATTGCAAATCTTTATACTTCGTTTAATCCACAAGTGGGTATTATCACACACAAGGCACACGTGAAAGGATATGCCCATGTCGCTTGCACAGTCAGCAGAGCGTGCAGCGCTCAACAAGCTCATCGATTATCTCGACGACAACCCGCAAGAAAACATCGACAAAATCATGGACCTCGTGAACAAGCTGGTCCCCAATCGCGTATTTCCTGTACAGCGAGAGGCATTCACCAATGTCATCAAGAGCCGCGGCAATTGGTATGACCTAATCATGCGTGTATTCAGCCTCAATCCCCAGATGCGAACCAAACTGCTTAAGACCCTCATTGTCGAGGCCAACCTGCTTGCTTGGCCAGAGCAGGAAAAGAACCGCGAAAAGTACCAGTGCAACGTTCCGTGGGCCATCCTGCTCGATCCCACGAGCGCCTGCAACCTGCATTGCACGGGCTGCTGGGCCGCCGAGTACGGCTACAAGCAGAATCTCTCGTTCGAAGACATCGACTCTATCGTTACGCAGGGCAAAGAGCTCGGTACGCATATCTACATCTATACCGGCGGCGAGCCGCTCGTCCGCAAGCACGACCTGATCAGAATTTGCGAAAAACATCAGGACTGCGTGTTTCTCTGCTTTACCAACTCCACGCTGATCGACGAGGCCTTCTGCGACGACATGATTCGCGTAGGTAATTTTGTCCCCGCCATCAGCGCCGAGGGCAATGAGCACACAACCGACGCCCGTCGCGGCGAAGGTACCTACGCAAAGATCGAGCACGCCATGAAACTCCTGCGCGAGCGCGACTTGCCATTTGGTATCTCCACCTGTTGGACCAGCGCCAATGCCGATACGGTTGCTACCGAGGAGAACATGGACTGGATGATCGGCGAGGGAGCACTCTTCTGCTGGTACTTCCACTTTATGCCGGTTGGCCGCAATGCAACCCCCGAGCTCATGCCCACGCCCGAGCAGCGCGAGCACATGTATCACTTTATCCGCGAAATGCGTGAGAAGAAGCCGCTGTTTACGCTCGACTTCCAAAACGACGGCGAGTTTGTAGGCGGATGTATCGCCGGCGGCCGCCGCTACCTGCACATCAACGCCGCCGGTGACGTGGAGCCGTGCGTGTTCATCCACTACTCAAACGCCAACATCCACGATGTGAGCTTACTCGACGCGCTGCGCTCTCCCCTCTTTATGAAGTACTACGAGAACATGCCGTTCAACGACAACTACCTCAAACCATGCCCCATGCTCGAGAATCCCGACGTGCTGCCCAAAATGGTCGCCGAGAGTGGCGCAATGAGCACCGATCTCATCGAGAAGGAGTCACCCGAGCAGCTGCGCGAAAAGACCCAGGCTGCCGCCGAGGCATGGTCACCCGTCGCCGACCGCATCTGGAACGACTCCGACGATCCGCTATACGCCAAGCGTCACGAGGATAAGTCACAAGGTATGGCCGATAGCGACATGCACAAGTTCGAAAAACAGGGCCGCACACTCAAAAACGGCGATTAATGCTGCCCTACATGACAAACGCTCAGAAATGAAGCGGAGCAGTCTCGGGGCTCATCTTCGAGGCTGCTCCGCCTTACCATCAAAACAGTTTTACTAAGTTGCGGTGAAATAGGGACCAGAACGGCCTTCCAATAACCAAAACAATCCCTATTCCACCGCAACTTCTTTAAGTTGTTGAATTATCGATGCTATTCGAAGCGAGATTCCAGGCTCGACAGGCCGTTGAGAGTCAGGTCGTTGGCAACCTCCGAGACGCGCTCGATAGGAACCGAGCCGTCAGACAGCGCCCACGTGCGATAGATACCGATAATACCCGACAACAAAAACGCCAGATAGTAATCGAACATCTCGTCCTTGAGACCTTGGGGCAGCAGATCGCGCTCGGCAATCTCGTGCTCGAGCGGCGCACGAAGACGAGCCATAAAATCATCGAGCGGAATGTTCTCGATCAGCTGACGATTAAGCACCAGGTTGTTGCACAGCGCCTCATTAACGGTTTTAAAGAAGGTCGCCGCCGCGCCCAGGGCGCGCTCATTGGTGTCGCCGTCCATGGAAGCAAGCGTTTTCTCGACCGAGTCGACAACCATCTCCACCACATCGACGGCAATGGCATCGAGCAGGCCGTCAACCGTACCAAAGTGAACGTAAAAGGTCTTGCGGTCGACATTGGCCTCGCGCGCGATGGCACTCACCGTAATGTCTGCCAGCGGCTTTTCCATGAGCAGGCGCTCGAAAGCGGAAAGGATGGCATTACGGCTGCGAACGATGCGACGATCAAGACGCGGTTTGCTGGTTGCCATGGGCGTGTCCCTTCGATATGCGAGCATTCATCAACAGATGAGAGATAATCTACGTAAGAGGATTATCCCCCATACAGCACAAATATGCCCCGCATCATGAAGAACGCACGACTGTCCTACTGCGACTTAGGGTGCTTCTTCTTATTGAGTACCGACGGAGATACGCGAATACCATCGCCTGTCTGGCGCACATAGGCTTTATGAGCCGGCTTAGCGGTCCCAGAAGCCTTCTGAGCCTGCTTCTTGGGATCAACGGTAACAGCATTCGCGGGGTGCGGCTTAGTGGGCGCAGAGGGCGTCTGAGGCGTGCGACCGAGCTTGCGCATCACACGATCCCAGCGCGCATGGATGCTCTCGTTGTGGGCGCTCTTAAGTCCCAGCAGGGGCGCAGCCAAAATGGTCGGCGCAATAAACGTAATGAGGCGCCACAGCAGATAGCCGGCGGTCGAAGCCGACCCAAAGAAATGACCCAAGAACAATGCAAAGCCGCCCTCAGCGCCACCAGTTCCACCGGGCAGGGGGACCGCAGAGCTCAGCAGCTGGACAAAGGCGCTCGCGGCCATGACCGAGAAAAAGTCGACCTCGTGGTGGCCAAAGGCAAGCATCAGGAAATACGGCACCAGATAGAAAAACGCGAGTTGCAGCATGGTGATGACCACCGTGAGCAGCATGGAAGAAAAATGTCCGGCTGAAAGCTTGAACTTCTCGGAGAAGGAGTAGATCTCGCCATCGACAAACGTGCGCCATCCCTCGATCTTAGTGGCCGAGACACCAATGCGCTCAAGCCAATTGATGATGCAATGGGCGACGCGCGTGACGGTCTTAGGCATGAGCGCGACGGTGAAGATGCCCAGCAAGATACAGCAGTGCCCACCAAAGCTAAAGACGCACAGCAACGTCATGTCGCCATAGCGCTCGGCAAAAAACGGCATGCGAGCAAGCAGTAGGATAGCGCCCCAGGCGACCAGGCCAAACTGGTACACGATAAAGCGCGTGAACTGCGTGGCTCCGGCCTCGCCGACATTTTGGCCCGCTTTGGTCAGGCGGTAGATCTGGGCGGGAGTCGAGCCCATCATCATGGGCGTCAGGTTGCCAAAGAAGATGCCACTCGCCTCGACCGAGATCAGGTCGCGGATGCCGACGGGCGAATATGGGTCGAGCCAGACGGCGATCGCATAGGCCACAATGCCAAAGAACAGATACATGAACATGCAAAGACACGCGACAACGAGCCATGGCGCCTGGACGCTCGACATAGCGGCCCAGAACTGCCCCATCTGCCCGGTTACCACCAGATAGACGATATAACCCACCAGCACAACGCCGATAAAGATGGCGCCGCGGCGTGCGCTCTTATTGTCATCTCCGCCCGAGGCCTCAACCTCGACCTGGGGCTTAGACGTATGCTGAGAGGACTCCGTCATGAGACTCCTTCTAACAGACAAAATATCTTGGATATTGTACCCGCAAGGACCATAAGCAGAACGCAAAGCTCTAGCTCAAACGGGAATTGCAGACGGTTGTTTGAAAATAAAAAACCCGGCCTTCCATGGGAAGTCCGGGTATCAGATGCGTGGTAGCCCGTACCAGATTCGAACTGGTGATCTCCGCCTTGAGAGGGCGGCGTCCTAAACCGCTAGACGAACGGGCCACATGACATCTGCACTGCCGTGCTGCGAGGAAACATATTACGGGACAAAAAACGTCAGCGCAAGAAGAAATTCCAAATTGCCGAAAAATTGTCGGCAGGTTATGGAACACGCAGGTAAACTTGGTAGCTAATTCAAGTTGAGATGGAGCAAAAGAGCTTCGCGCTCGTTGGGAATGTTGTCTTCGATCACGGCGTCGAGGGCGGAGTTGAGAAGCTGACCCAGTTCCGGCCCGGGCTTGACTCCGGCACGGATCAGGTCGCCGCCGTTGATGGCGAGCATCTTGAGCGTATAGGGCTCCCCTGCCTTCAGCAGCTCGTGCGCCATCGCGCGCATCTCCTCAATCGTCTCAACGTAATAGAAGCACGACGGGGCCTTGCCGAGCGTGTCAGCACGCTTAAGGTCCATGAGCTCGTCAATCAGACGGGCCGTGTCGACGCCCTCGCCAGAAAGCGCACACATCATATTGAGCAGGCAGGATCGCTCGGGACGCAGCGGTTTGTCGTGATATTTGATGAGCAGGCACACGTCGCGCACCAGGTCGTGCGAGAGAGCCAGGCGATCCATAATGACGCGCGCTTTCTTGGCGCCGAGCTCGGGATGACCGTAGAAGTGTCCGCTGCCGGCGTGATCGACCGTAAAGCACTCGGGCTTGGAGACATCGTGCAAAAACGCCGCCCACATAAGGCTCGACGATGGCGCGACGCCGTCGCACAGCGCCAACTCCCCTGCCACTGTCAGCACACGGGAGATATGCTCGTAGACGTTAAACGCATGGTAGACACTTCGCTGATCAAACCCGCGACCCGCTGCCAACTCGGGCACAGCGGCACAGATGAGCTCGGGATAGCGAAGCATCGCGTCCCCCCCATGACCGGTCGAAAGAATGCCCTCGAGCTCAATACCCACACGCTCGCGCGCCACGGCATCGAGCAGCGGCGCGCACTCGGCAAGCGCACGCTTAGTCTCGGGCTCAATCATAAAGTCCAGACGGCAGGCAAAGCGCACCGCACGCAGCATGCGCAGGGCGTCCTCG
The DNA here is from genome assembly GCA_900540985.1 of uncultured Collinsella sp. Taxonomy (GTDB): domain Bacteria; phylum Actinomycetota; class Coriobacteriia; order Coriobacteriales; family Coriobacteriaceae; genus Collinsella. The sequence continues at coordinate 5,095 of UQIC01000051.1, read as the reverse complement.
TTAAAGCGACGCTTGGGATCACCGACAGCGCGAATCAGCTTGCGCTCCAGATCACCCTGGCCGTCGTAGCGGTCGACAAGCCCGCGCTCGGGATGCCAGGCCATGGCGTTGACGGTAAAGTCGCGGCGCGCCAAATCATCCTCGAGCGAGGCGGCACGCTCGACACTCTGAGGATGGCGCCCATCGGTGTAAAAGCCATCCAGACGGTACGTTGTGACCTCAATACGCTCGCCATCGGAAATAGCCGTGATTCCGCCAAATTTAATGCCCGACTCCACGACCGCGATACCAGCGGCCTCGAGCGCCGATTTAGACTCCTGCCACAGACCGCTACAGCACATATCAACATCGTGGCTGGGGCACCCCATCAGGGCGTCGCGCACCCAACCGCCCACGTACCAAGCCTCAAGACCAGCCGCCTCAAGCGCGCGCAGGACGCGCAGGGACGCATCGGACGGTTGCGTACCGTTGAGCAAAACATTGCACATACCTGTGGCCTCCTGTGGCTATCAAATTGGCTATCGATTGCGTCTGCAAGAAGTCTAGCAAGAAACAGCCTCCACTGCACACGCAAGTCCGATAAACAAAAACGCATCCGTCCTAGTCTAAGACGGATGCGAAATAATCAAACTATTCAGACAAGGTGCCGGAACTAGCAGACCTGGCGAACCCCGATGTGCTTCTTATATTCGTCCACCTTGGCAAAATCGCCCAGACCGGGGCACTCGACCACGTTGGCGCCGGTGGCCATCGAAAGACGCAAGGCATCCTCGACGCGCTCGGGGGCGTCGTGCCACACGGACAAGAAGGCAGCGAGCGAGGAATCGCCGGCGCACACCGTCGACAGCAGCTTGACGTCGAAGGTGCGGTTGGCAAACCAGATATGCTCGCCGTTGGAGAAGTACGCGCCGTCGCCACCGAGGGTCAGCAGCACGTTCTTGGCGCCCTTGGCGTGCAGCTCGGCCATCGCGCCCTTGACGGACTCGTCGTCGCCACCGCTCACCTTGATGCCAAAGATGTCGAGCAGCTCGTCATCATTGGGCTTGATCAGCAGCGGCTCCATGGCAATGAGGTCTGCCAGCTGATGGCTCGAGATATCGAGGACGAACTCGGCCCCCTTGGCCTTGACGCGGCGCAGGACCTCGGCCAGGAAGCCCTCGGAAGTGTTGGGAGGCAGCGAGCCGCTGATGACCAAGCAGGTCATGTCATCGAGCGAATCGATGAGCTCAAACATCTCCTGCTCGTTGGCCTCGTTGATGGCGGCACCGGCGTTGACCATGTTGTACTCGGTGTCGGGGCCGGCGTTGAGGAACACGTTGACGCGCGTGATGCCGTCGGTCCACACGGGCTTGACGGGCACGCCCAGGGCCTCGGCGCCCTTGACGATGAACTCGCCCGAGAAGCCAGCGAAGAAGCCCAGGATCGTGGTGTCGACACCGTAGTGGTCAAGCGTAAACGAGACGTTGAGGCCCTTGCCGTTGGGCGTATAGACCGCGTTGCGGGTACGCGTGACTGTGTTGGCGGAAAGACCGTCGCAGGCAATGTTGTAGTCAATGGCGGGATTTGCAGTGAGCGTGTAAATCATGAATGTTCCTTTCACGAAGCAACGTGCTAATGAAAGTATATTCCACGCATAGACAAAAGGCTAGGACAACTCGGTGAACGGTGTGGAAGCGATGAAGTACGGCAGGACACGTCTCCCCCATGGCGGAACAAAAAAGGCGCCCCGGCCGAAACCGGGGCGCCGCATGCGCACGAATATGTCGCGTTTCGATTACTGACGATCGAGCTTGCGGACAGCAACGCGCTTGCTGTACTCATCGACGTGACCGAAGTCGCCGATGCCGACGGACTCGGCAACGTTGGCGCCGGTGGCCATAGCGAGCTTCATGGCCTCCTCGACGTTGTCGCGATCCCTGTACCACTTGTGCAGGAACGCAGCAAGGGTGCAGTCGCCGGCGCAGACGGAAGAAACCAGCTTGATGTTGAACTCACGCTTGGCGTACCAGATGTCCTCGCCGTTGGAGAAGTAAGCGTCGCCGCGGCTACCACGGGTGAGCAGCACGTTCTGAACGCCAGCGTCGTGAGCCATCTTCATGGCGACGCGAACCTCGTCGTCGGTGTCGACCGGCACGCCGAAGATGGCCTTCATCTCGTGATGGTTCGGCTTGATGAGCAGCGGCTTCTTGTGAGCGAGCTCCTTGAGCTTGTCGGAGGACAGGTCCAAGACGACGTCGGCGCCACGAGCCTGAGCGTGCTCCATGACCTGAGCCAGGAAGTCGGGCGTAGCTTTGGGAGGAACGGAGCCGGAGACGATCAGGCACTCAAGATCGCCCGCGGTATCCAGGATGTTGTAGAGCTCCTCCTGGTGCTGCGGCGTAATAGGAGCACCCGGGTTCAGGATGCCGTACTCGTGCTGGCCATCGTTGACGTAGGTGTTAATGCGCGTGATACCGTCGGTCCAGACCGGGCGGCAGAGGCAACCCAGGTTCATGACCTCCTCGACGATGAACTTGCCCGTGAAGCCGGCGAAGAAGCCGAGCGCGACGGTGTCGACGCCCATCTTCTTAAAGGCGAAGGACACGTCGAGGCCCTTGCCGTTAGCCGTGTAGCTGGCCGAGCCGGTGCGGACGTTCTCGTCGGGCTCGAGCGGAGAGCTCGAAACCGTCATGTCGACAGCCGGGTTAGCGGTTAGCGTGTAGAACATTTACAGTACCCCCTGTATATGTGAGGGCCGCATGGCCGGCCCATTCCAACCACGCGGTTACCTCTGATACCAAATTAGCGAGCTGCGGACTCGAGCAGTGCCTTGACCTCGGCGGCGGTGTTGCAGGCGAGCGCCTTCTCGGCGAGCTCGTCGCACTCGGCCTTGGTCCACTGGCTGATGGTCTTGCGGGCGCGCAGGATCGACGGAGCGCTCATCGAGAACTCCTCCAGGCCCCAGCTGATCAGCAGCGGCTCGAGCAGCGGATCGGCAGCGGCCTCGCCGCACATACCGACCATGATGCCGGCCTTCACGCCGCTCTCGATGATGTTCTTGAGCGAGCGGAGCACGGCGGGATAGTACACCTGGTACAGGTTGGAGATGGTGTCGTTGCCACGGTCGGCGCACATGGTGTAGCCGATCAGGTCGTTGGTGCCGATGGAGAAGAAGTCGGCGACCTCGGCCAGACGGTCTGCGAGCAGCGAAGCGGCGGGCGTCTCGACCATGATGCCGACCTCGATGTTCTCGTTGAACTTGCGACCCTCTTCGGTCAGCTCGGCCTTGCACTGCTCGACGAGCTCCTTGACAGCCAAGACCTCCTCGACACAGGTGACGAGCGGGATCATGATCTTGACGTCACCGAAGGCGCTAGCGCGCAACAGAGCGCGGAGCTGGACCTTGTACTGGTCGGGATTAGCCAGGCAGTAACGCACGGCGCGGAAGCCCATGAAGGGGTTATCTTCCTTGACCATGTGCAGATACGGAATCTCCTTGTCGCCACCCACATCGAGCGTGCGGATGATGACCGGAGCACCCTTGAGCGCGCTGGCGACCTTACGGTAGGCGTTGAACTGCTCCTCCTCGGAAGGAAGCTCAGCAGAGTCCATGAACAGGAACTCGGAGCGGAACAGACCGATGGCCTCGGCGTCGTGATCGAGCGCGTTGGGCACGTCATCGGGGTTACCGATGTTGCAGGCGATGATCTTCTTGATGCCATCGGCAGTCACGGACGGCTTGCCACGGAAGGCCTCGAGGGCTGCCTTCTCGGCAGCAAAGGCCTCAGCCTTGGCGGTGTAGGCGGCGAGCGTCTCCTCGTCGGGATCGGCCTCGACAACACCCTTCCCACCGTCGACGACAACGGTCATACCGTTGCGAAGCGCGGTGCAGCTGTTAGAGACCGAAAGGACGGCCGGGATCTCGAGGGCACGCGCGATGATCGCGGAGTGCGACGTGCGGCCACCGGTCTCGGTGACGATACCGGCAACGTGGGCCTTATCGATCGTGGCGGTCATGGACGGCGTAAGGTCGTGCACGACAACGACGGTGTTCTCGGGCAGGACGGAAAGGTCGACGACCTCCTTGCCCAGCAGCTCGGCCAGAATACCGGTGCGGATGTCGGCGATGTCGGCCGCGCGCAGACGGAACATCTCGTCGTCCATGGACAGAAACATGTTCTCGAACATGGTCGAGGTGTCCATGAGCGCCTGCTCGGCGCAGGTGCCGCCGTCAATAGCGGCGTTAATGGCGTCGGTCATGCCCGGATCCTGAGCCAGGACAATGTGCCCGCTCATGATCTCGGCCTCGGCCTCGCCCACCGTCTCCTTCATGTGGTCGGCCTGAGCCTGAGTCTTCTCGCAGAAGACCGAAAGAGCAGCCTGATAGCGCTCTTTCTCTGCTGCCGAATCAGCGACCTCGTGCGGTTCAAACGTCAAGTCGGGATCGACGGCGACCATGACGGTGCCGATACCGATGCCCTCGGATGCGTTGACTCCCTGATACATTCCCATTCCTCTCTCCGTGTCATGTGATAAAGCGTTTTGCCATATCCATGACAAAAGAGCGCAGCTACCTTGAACAGGTCACTGCGCCCCCAAGTATGAACTTAATTGTTCAACATGCGACCCGTTTGAGTTCTACTCGCCAAGACCGCTCTTGATGAGCTCGATGGCAGCAGCCAGAGCCTCGGCCTCGTCGGCGCCGTCGCACTTGACCTCGACCTCGGTGCCGCAGGGGATACCAGCAGCCATGAGGGCCATCGGGGACTTGCCGTTGACCTCCTTCTCGGGGGTAACGACCGTCACGTCACAGGCATACTTGCCCATGGTGGAGGCGAACAGACCAGCCGGACGCATGTGCAGACCCTGAGGATTAACGAGGGTAGCCTTCTCAGAAACCATAGTTGACTCCTTTTTGTGTTTAACCCCTGTCATGCATGTGGCAGGAGTCAGATTCACGACGTTGTTTATATTAACTCACATCAAACGGTTTTTCATTGTGTTTCAGACGAATTATTGGACAGATGTGTTTGTCGTCCGCTTGCTCGCCGGGCGGGGCGATTAAGTTTGTCGCGAGTTCCGCACGCAAAGGAAAGCACTTAATGTGCTTTCCGTC
>UQIC01000050.1 GCA_900540985.1 uncultured Collinsella sp. | reverse complement strand
GCTGCGGAAACGCGGGGTCCGTTCAGGCTGTTGCGTTGAGATTGAAAATCAACCGCACTTACGGGTTTTCCTGGGACGGGGCAAAAATAATCACTCTACGAGCGATTATTTTTATCCGCCGTCCCGATAAAACCCTGATGCAGCAAATACGCTATTGCAGTACCGGTATGGACTTCGATCTTTGCAGTAGATCTTACTATGTTGCTAATGCCTGTGTCGGCCAACAAACCCAGGGGGCTGTGATCTAGTTCCCACTCTAGGCCGTGCTCGCTAACCTCGGTATTGGGGGCTATGGCGATGATAGAAAACGTCTTGCCTTCGGCACCTTCGATGGCCCAGGATTCGCCTCCGTGCAGGATACGGGCCGTGATCTCGTCTTCGGCAATCCAGACTGGGGCGCCCTTGTAGCCCGCGAGCAGGCCCAGTACGGAAAGCGCCATGTCCGGACGGCCGCCCGTGACGCAGGTCGCAACCACTTCGGCACCCGGCCAGCGACGGCGGACGGAATCGAGCGCCAGCGCCAGATCGGTATAGTCCTTGTACGGGTCATGGCGCTCAACTTCAAAGTCGGTGGCGGCATCGACCAACGCGCGACCCGCGTCGCTCACCGTGTCCGCATCTCCTACATACACGTCGCAGCCCAGGCCGGCACCCAGCAGCGCGTCGAGTCCGCGGTCTACGGCAACAACATGATCGCACTCCCCCGCTTGCCGGCGCAACAGATCCACGCTCGCCACGACGGGCGAGCCGCACACCACTAATATCTTACAAGCCACAGCCCTCGCCTATCCCTCAAACGCAAGAACGTGATCCAAATCCAGCTCTTCGTAGCTGTCGATAAAGATATCGCAGTTGGCGCGTACGTCGTCGCGCTTCATGCGGCCGTGTGGGTCATAGATGCCCACGCGTTTAAAGCCGGCAACCTCAGAGCTCTTTAAGCCAAAGACGGCGTCCTCAAACACCCAAGCGCGCTCAAACTTGCACTCGTGGCGCTCCTCCAAGCGGCGCAGAGCCAGCTCGTACACATCGGGGAACTGCTTGGAGCGTCCTGCCTCACCCGTCGTGGTAACAAACTCCATGTAAGCGTCGAGCCCCGCGCCTGCGAGCGCAGACTGCACCAGCTCGGCCGGCGTGGACGTAGCCACGCACATGGCAATACCCGCCGCCTTCGCCTGCTCCAAAAATGCCAGGAGCCCGTCGCGCGGCGGCACCTTGGAGTAGCCATCGATCAGGATGTCGCTCAGCTCGCGATACAGCTCCTCGCCATTCGCGCCAATGCCCCAGGTGTCGTGGTAGGCCTGGCACTCATCCTCCAGCGACAAATGCTCAAACTGGGCAAAATCGTCGACCGTCACGTCGACACCGTGGCGGTGCAATAACTCGGGCTGGGCATAGGCCCAAACGGGGGTGCTAGTAACCAGTGTGCCGTCGCAATCGAAAATAAAAGCAACCTTGGGAGCGGCGGTATGGGACATAAACGAACCTTTCAATGTCAAATGGTAAACAACCTGCTAAAAACGTTTTACCAAACGTCAGGCTAACAATTTTGAAACCCTAATTGGTAAAACTGTCAAGAGTTTTACCACGGCAATTCTGCCAGTGGTATAAACATGTCGCTTACCGATTAAACGCTCCCGCAAATCCGCTTTCGTCCATAAAACTAACGCACAGGTGTTATCGTAGTTTCTGCCGAAAGTTCCACCGAGCACGCGAGGTGGAACGAATCACAGAAACTTCGCCGTCCCTTCGATTCGTGCAGCCTTGGATCTTTCGCATCTAGTCACCAAGGCAACACGCTGCCGCGTCATGATGGGATCAAACGTGAGCGATACAAAGCTAAAGCCAACGGCTAAAAAGCCCGCAACCCGCAAACCGGCTCCGCACGCACCGGAGCTCTCCAAGGACGATGTCTACCTGTTTGGCATTGGAATGTGGGAGCGCAGCTGGGAAAAGATGGGCGCGCACCCCGACACGCAGAACCGTACGCGCGGCTGGCGTTTTTGCGTTTGGGCCCCCGACGTAAAGAGCGTCCATGTCATTGGCGAATTTAACGACTGGGATGAGGAAGCCAACCCGCTGGTGCCCGTGCATACGAGCGCTATTTGGGAAGGCTTTATTCCTGGTGCCGAGCAGGGCCAGCTCTATAAATATCTCATCGAGACCAACGAGGGCGAGAAGCTCTACAAGGCCGATCCGTATGCCTTTAAAGCCGAGTGCCCTCCGGGTACCGCGAGCGTGCTGTGGACCCTCGACGGCTACCAGTGGAACGACGCCGCGTGGCTCAAGCGCCGCGCCGGCCACAACCACATGTCGCAGCCGCTCAACATCTACGAGGTGCATATTGGCTCGTGGAAGCGCCACGGCGACGCGCCGCAGGGCGAGCCCGACGAGTACGGCAACTACCCCGGCCCCATGGATCCCTTCCCCGCGCAGCGCGGTGAGTTTTACACCTACGACGACTTGTCGGTTGAGCTCGTGGACTACGTGCGCGACATGGGCTACACGCATATCGAGGTCATGCCGCTTATGGAGCATCCCTTCGATGGCTCCTGGGGCTACCAGACGACCGGCTACTACGCCGCCACGTCGCGCTACGGCAACCCGCAGCAGCTCATGCACTTTATCGATGCGTGCCACGAGGCTGGCATCGGCGTGATCATGGACTGGGTTCCCGGCGGCTTTTGTGCCGATTCCCACGGCCTTGCCACTTTTAACGGCCACATGCTGTTTGAGCATGAGATTCACCCCAACTGGGGCACGCACAAGTTTGACTTCGCCCGCGGCGAGGTCCGCTCCTTCCTGGTCTCCAACGTGCTGTATTGGCTCGAGAACTTCCACGTGGACGGCATTCGCATGGACGGCGTATCCAGCATGCTGTACCTCAACTTTGGCATCGACGATCCGGGCCAAAAGAAGTTCAACAAGTACGGTACCGAGGAGGACCTGGACGCCAGCGCGTTTATCCGCCAGGTCAACTGCGCCGTGGAGGCACACTACCCCGACGTGATGATGATGGCCGAGGAGTCCACCGCGTGGCCGCTCGTGACCTATCCGCCGCAGGACGGCGGCCTGGGCTTCCACTACAAGTGGGACATGGGCTGGATGAACGACACCCTGCACTACATGCAGACCGATTTTCCGTGGCGCCCCGGCAACCATGGCCTGCTCACGTTCTCCATCATGTACGCCTTTACCGAGAACTTCATTTGCCCGCTGAGCCACGACGAGGTCGTGCACGGCAAGTGCTCGCTGATCGGCCGCATGCCGGGCGACTGGTGGCGCCAGTTTGCCGGTCTGCGCACGCTGGCTTTCTACCAGATGACGCATCCCGGTGCAAAGCTCAACTTTATGGGCAACGAGATCGGCCAGTTTATTGAGTGGCGCTATTACGAGTCCATCCAGTGGTTCCTGACCGAGGAGTACGAGACCCACCGTCATCATCAGGCGTTTATCAAGGCGCTCAACCACCTGTACACCGCCGAGCCCGCCCTGTACGAGCGCGGCTACACCGACGACGGCTTTACCTGGATCGACGCGGACAACTCCAAGCAGTCCATCGTGAGCTTTGTGCGTCAGGGCGAGGACATCGACGACGACTTGGTGATTCTGATCAACTTTGATCCGGCGAGTTACGAGAGCTTCCGCGTGGGCGTGCCGCGCGAGGGTGACTGGGAGGTCATCTTCGATTCCGACCGTCCCGAGTTTGGCGGCAGCGGATACGCCGGTGATGAACCCTATACCTGCTCGAGCGAGCCCTATCCCTGGAACGGGCAGATGGACTCCATCGAGATTAAGGTGCCCGGTCTGGCAGGCGTGGTGCTTAAGCGCCGCGGTCCCAGCAGCTACAAGCCGCCCGTGGTCGAGGCTCCCAAGAAGGCGACGCGCAAGCGTGCGTCCTCGGTGAAGCCCAAGGCCGCGGCTGCTAAGAAGGCTCCGGCCAAGGCGAAGACTGCCAAGCCCGCTTCTAAGACCCCGGCCAAGAAGGCAGCCACCAAAAAGGCTGCTCCCAAGGCCAAGGCAGCCGCTGTTAAGGCTTCTGCCAAGAAAGCGTAACAAAGGCGTTACCACTGTAATTACCCGCCCCACGGGGGCGTAGGATACATATCACAACCGTTCCGGGAGAAACATCCCCGGGGGAAAGGAACGTATGAATAAGATCTTCGACAACAAGCAGGAGTTTACCGAGCTCTATCGCGATGCCGTCATGAGCATCAGCGGCAAGAGCGTCGAGGCCGCGAGCGACCTCGACCGCTTTAACGCCCTGGCCAAGCTCGTGGCCGAGAAGGCACGCACCGTTGCCACCAAGAGCGACGCCCGCGCCACCGCCGAGGGCAAGAAGCGCGTGTATTACTTCTCGATCGAGTTTTTGATCGGCCGTCTGCTCGACAACTACCTGCTCAACTTTGGCGTGCGCGACATGGTCGCCGAGGCGCTCGACGACATGGGCTTCGACCTTTCCGTCATCGAGAACCAGGAGCCCGATCCGGCTCTGGGCAACGGTGGCCTGGGCCGTCTTGCCGCATGCTTCCTAGATTCCATGGCAGCCGAGGGCATTGCCGGCTACGGCAACGGCATGCGCTACCGCTACGGCCTGTTTAAGCAGGAGATCGTCAACGGCAGCCAGGTGGAGGCCACCGACGAGTGGCTCACCCACGGCTATCCCTGGGAGGTTCGCCGTCAGGACAAGGCCGTGACCATTAAGTTTGGTGGCCGTGTCGAGGGCTTTGAGGAGAACGGCCGCACGTTCTACCGCACGGTGGACACACAGGATATCCTGGCCGTCCCTTATGACATCCCCGTCGTAGGCTATGCCGGCGAGACCGTCAACAAGCTGCGCGTCTGGGCCGCCGAGCCGGTCGAGGAGCACTTCGATCTGGAGGCCTTCAACCGCGGCGACTATGCCCTGGCCGACGCCGAGCGCGCAGAGGCCGAGGCCATCAGCGCCATCCTCTACCCCAACGACGCCGGCGAACACGGCCGCCTGCTGCGCCTAAAGCAGGAGTACCTATTTGTTTCGGCCGGCATCTACAGCCTGCTCGACACCTTTGAGAAGGAGCACGGCGCAAACTGGGAGCTGCTGCCGCAGTTTGTAGCCATCCACACCAACGATACCCACCCCGCCATGTGCGGCCCCGAGCTCATGCGTATCCTCATCGACGAGAAGAAGCTCGAGTGGGACGACGCCTGGAACATCGTGACGCAGGTCGTGAGCTACACCAACCACACCATCCTGCCCGAGGCCCTGGAGAAGTGGCCCATCGGCACGTTCTCCAAGCTCCTCCCCCGCGTGTACCAGATCATCGACGAGATCAGCCGTCGTTGGCACGAGTCGTTCGACACCACGCAGGAGGGCTGGCAGGAGCGTCTGCGCCAGACCGCCATCCTGTGGGACGGCGAGATTCGCATGGCCAACTTGTCCGTGATCTGCAGCCACAGCGTCAACGGCGTGGCAAAGATTCACTCCGACATCATCAAGAACATCGTGCTCAAGGACTTCTATGCCCTGACGCCCGAGAAGTTCAACAACAAGACCAACGGCATCTCGCACCGTCGCTTCTTTGCCGAGGCCAACCCCACCTACGCCAAGCTTGTAACCGAGGCCATTGGCGATGGCTGGCTTAAGGACGCCTTTGAGCTGGAAAAGCTTAAGGAGTTCCAGAACGACACCGAGTTCCTGAAGGCCGTGGGTGCCTCCAAGCGCGCCAACAAGGAGCGCCTGGCCGCCTACGTTAAGGCCGAGACCGGTCTGGTCATCGACCCCAATACCGTCTTCGATGTTCAGGTGAAGCGCTTCCATGCCTACAAGCGCCAGCTCATGAACATCATGAAGGTAATGGACATCTACAACCGTCGCATCGCGAATCCCAACTTCCACGTGACGCCGACGACCTTCATCTTTAGCGGCAAGGCTGCCTCGAGCTACACCTTTGCCAAGGAGACTATCCGCCTCATTAACTCCGTGGCCGAGGTCATCAACAACGACGCCCGCGTCAACGAGGTCATGAAGGTCTGCTTTATCCCCAACTTCCGCGTGAGCAACGCCCAGCTCATCTACCCTGCCGCCGAGATCTCGGAGCAGATCTCCACGGCAGGCAAGGAGGCCTCGGGCACGTCCAACATGAAGCTCATGATGAACGGCGCCATTACGCTGGGCACTCTCGACGGCGCCAACATCGAGATTGCTGACCTGGCCGGCCGCGAGAACGAGGCCATCTTTGGCCTGACTGCTCCCGAGGTCGAGCAGCTCTGGGCATCGAACAGCTACTTTGCGTGGGATACCCTCAACGGCGACCGCGAGCGTCTGGGCCGCGTGATGGACGAGCTCAAGGACAATACCTTTGCGGGCCTTTCGGGCAACTTCGAGAGCATCTATAACGAGCTCATGAACAACAACGACCCCGACCTGGTCATGGCCGACTTCCGCAGCTACGTGGATGCATGGGAAAAGCTCACAGGCAGCTACGGCGACCAGGAGACTTGGAACCGCAAGGCCCTGCTCAACACCGCCTCGAGCGGCTGGTTCTCGAGCGACCGCACCATTCGCGAGTACCGCGACGAGATCTGGCACGCGTAAAGGCGCGCGAGTTCCCTTATGCCAGCACGGCATTACTCGACGGGCGCGACCGAGCGCCGCGCCCGTCGCTAATGGGTTTAAGAACATCGATGACAGAAGGAGAAATCGATGAGTAAGAAAGAATGCATCGCGATGCTCCTCGCAGGAGGACAGGGCAGCCGATTGGGGGCACTCACCCAAAAGATCGCCAAGCCGGCGGTTAGCTTTGGTGGCAAGTTCCGCATTATCGACTTCTCGCTGTCCAACTGCTCCAACTCGGGCATCGACACGGTGGGCGTTCTGACGCAGTATCGCCCCTACCTGCTGCATGCCTACGTGGGCTCCGGCGAGGCGTGGGATCTGGACAGCCGCGACGGCGGCGTGTCGATCCTGCCGCCGTACGAGACGCAGACCGGTGGCGCCTGGTATGCGGGCACGGCCGACGCCATTACGCAGAACCTCGACTACATCAAGGCCAACGACCCCAAGTACGTCCTGATTCTTTCGGGCGACCATCTGTATCGCATGGACTACCGCAAGATGCTCAAGACGCACATTGAGAAGAACGCCGACCTCACCGTAAGCGTTATGCCCGTGCCGTGGGAGGAGGCCAGCCGCTTTGGCATCCTGACCACCGACCCCGAGGACGGCCGCATCACCAAGTTCACCGAGAAGCCCGATAAGCCCGATTCGAACCTCGCGTCCATGGGCATCTACATCTTCTCGGCCGACGTGCTGATCGAGGCGCTCGAGGAGGACGCTCTGGACCAGCGCTCGAGCCACGACTTTGGCAAGGACATCATCCCCAAGCTGCTCGGCGAGAACAAGCGCCTGTACAGCTACGAGTTCCACGGCTTTTGGAAGGACGTCGGCACCATCGCCAGCTTCCACGAGACCTCGATGGACCTGCTGGGCAACAACCCCGAGTTCGATCTGTTTGACAAGCACTTCCCCATCATGTCCAACATCACCACGCGACCGCCGCACTACATTGGCCCGGATGGTCGCCTGGACGACTGCCTGGTCTCCAACGGCTGCAAGATCTACGGCACCGCTCGCCACTCGATCCTTTCGACCGATGTCATCATCGATGAGCGCGCCGTGGTCGAGGACTCCGTGCTGCTGCCGGGTGCGCACGTTAAGAGCGGAGCGCACATCTGCCGCGCTATTTTGGGCGAGAACTCCACGGTCGAAGAGGGCGTGAAGCTCGGCTCTGTCGATACCACCAAGGATACGGCCGTCGTTGGAAATGACGTCGTTATCGGGAAGGGGGAATGATCCGATGATCAATCGCAAGGCCATCGGTTATATCACCGCTAACTACTCTTCGACCTACGGCAGCGTGCTGCTCAAGGACCGCCCCATCGCGTCCGTTCCGTTTTTGGGCCGCTACCGCCTGATCGACTTCCCGCTGTCCAACATGATGAATGCCGGCATTAAGACCGTCGGAGTCGTCATGCCGGGCAACTACCGCTCGCTGATCGACCACGTGGGCTCGGGCAAGGACTGGGGCCTGGACCGCAAGAAGGGCGGCCTGTTCATGGTGCCCGGCAACGCGTATGGCACCACCAAGGGCGGCATGCGCTTCTTGCTGCGCGACATTATCTCCAACAAGACGCTGTTCCAGCGCTCGGACAAGCCCTATGTCGTGATGATGGGCACCAACATCATCTTTAATATGGACCTCAACACCATCATCGACGCGCACGAGAACTCCGGCGCCCAGATGACCGTGGTGTACTGCAAGGCCACGCGCAACGTCGATGACGAGACCAAACTCGAAATTAACGAGAACGGCCGTTTGACGGGCGTGAGCGCCGACGTCGTGTACGGCGACAACGCCTCTATGGACTGCTGCATCGTCAACCGCGAGACGCTACTCGAGATTATCGACCACTACCAGGCCGCCGACTATCTGGACCTGCTCGAGGCACTCCAGGGCGACTTTGGCAACATTGACGTGTGCAGCTACGAGTACAAGGGCGAGGTCGTGGGCGTGTTTAGCGAGAAGTCGCTGTATCGCCGCAGCATGGACCTGCTCGACCAGACCGTGGCCGACCAGCTCTTCGACCCCGAGCGCCCGATCCTGACCAAGGCTCACGACGTGCCGCCTTCGCGCTATGCGACCGGCAGCCACGCGTGCAACTCGATCATCTCGGCCGGCTGCATCATCAAGGGCACCGTGCGCAACTCGATCCTGTCGCGCGGCGTCGTGGTCGAGGAAGGCGCTTCGGTGACCAACTCGATCATCAACCAGAGCTGCATCATCAAGAGCGGTGCACGCGTCGAGAATGCCATCCTGGACAAGAACAATGTGGTTCCCACCAACACTGAGCTTCGCGGCACGCCCGAGAACATCCTGGTGCTGGGCAAGGCTCCGTTAACTTCCGACACCACCATCGTACGTTAACGTTGGCACCGCAACATCGCTCGTAACATGTAGAATAGCCGCCCGGTTCGCGCCTGGCGGCTATTCTCGAATAACAACATGGGAGACAATATGGCTGATTCCAGCAAAAAGATGCAGATCGTGTTTGCCTCGGCCGAGTGCGCGCCGTTTGTGAAGACCGGTGGCCTGGGCGACGTGGCGGGCTCGCTGCCTGCGGCGCTTGTGCGCGCCGGCGCCGAAGTCATCGTGATGGTGCCCAAGTACGCAACCATCAAGGACGAGTACAAGGCGCAGATGGAGCACTTCTCCGACTTTTACGTGAGCCTGGGCTGGCGCAATGAGTACTGCGGACTCGAGAAGCTCGAGCGCGACGGCGTCACCTATATGTTCATCGACAACGAGCGCTACTTTGCGCGTGACTATCCGTATGGCTTCTTTGACGACGGCGAGCGTTTTGCGTTCTTCTCCAAGGCCATCACCGAGAGCCTGCAGCACCTGCCCGAGGGCTTTGAGTGTGACATCTTGCACTGCAACGACTGGCAGACGGCGCTGGCACCCGTGTTCCTGCGCGAGTTCTACCAGGGCCTGCCGCTGTACGACCGCGTCAAGACCGTGTTCTCGATCCACAACGTGGCGTTCCAGGGCCAGTTTAGCGACACCGTGATGGAGGACATCCTGGGTGTGGCGCATATTCCCGCGGCCGCCTCGCAGCTGCGTTGCGACGCCTGCAGCGTCAACTACATGCTGGGCGCGTTGCGCTATGCCGACGCCATCACCACGGTAAGCCCCACCTATGCCAACGAAATCCAGACGCCCGAGTTTGGTGAGGGCCTGGACGGTGTGCTGCGCGAGCGCTCCTATGCGTTGCAGGGCATTTTGAACGGCATTGACGTGGCGGGATTTGACCCGGCGACCGACAAGCGCATTGCCGCCAACTACACGGTCGATGATCGTTCCGGCAAGGCCGTGTGCAAGGCCAAGCTGCAGGAAGAGCTGGGGCTAGAGGTTCGCGACGACCGCCCGCTCATGGTGATGGTCACGCGCCTGACGCGCCAAAAGGGCATGGACCTGGTCATGTACGCGCTCGACCGCATTTTGGCCGGCGGCGTGCAGGTAGCCGTGCTGGGCACCGGCGACCGCGACTACGAGGACGGCCTGCGATATTTCCAGGACAAGTACCCCGGCACCATGGCCGCACGCATCGAGTTCGATCCGGCGCTGTCGCAGCGCATGTACGCCGCCGCCGACATGTTCCTGATGCCTTCGAAGTTTGAGCCCTGCGGCCTGTCGCAGATCATCGCCATGCGCTACGGTACCCTGCCCATCGTGCGCGAGACCGGCGGCCTGAAGGATACCGTGATCCCGTACAACGAGTTTACCGGCGAGGGCACGGGCTTCTCGTTTAGTAACTTTAACGGCGACGAGATGGGCGACGCCGTGTTCCGCGCGGCACGCCTGTTCTGGGACAACCGCGAGGCCTGGGATCAGCTGGTCACGCAGGCCATGAGCCAGGACTTTAGCTGGACGCGCTCGGCCGATAAGTATCTGGACCTGTACTTCTTTATGCATCCGGAGATTGAGAGGCCGGCGGCAGTTGTCGACGAGCCTAAAGCTGTTGCTGAGCCGGAGTCCAAGGCCGAGGAGAAGCCGGTTGAAGCTGAGCCCGCAAAGGCCGAGCCTGAGGTGAAGGCTGAGGTTGCTCCTGAGGCAAAGGCTGAGGTCAAGCCCGCTGCAAAGCCCGCAGCTAAGAAGACCACGACCCGCAAGACGAACACTAAGAAGGTTACGACGACCAAGTCTGCCGCGACTAAAACAACGGCTGCCAAGGCAACGACCACGCGCAAGCGCACGACCGCCGCTGCCAAGAAGGCCGCCGAAGCCGAGGCTGCTCCCGAGGTAAAGGCCGAGGTCGCTAAGGCCAAGCCGGCCACCAAGGCTCCGGCAAAGACTGCTGCCAAGAAGACAACGGCAGCCAAGAAGACCACGGCAACGAAGTCGACGACCACGAAGGCCGCCACGACCA
>UQIC01000049.1 GCA_900540985.1 uncultured Collinsella sp. | reverse complement strand
CAAGGGCGTGTGTGGGTTGCCTGGGGGAAGGCAGTAGCCGCCGTAGCCGAAGCTGGGGTTGTTGTAGTGGCTGCCGATGCGCGGCTCCAGGCAGACGCCGTCGATGACGTCGCGGGTGTTGAGGCCGCGCACCTCGCAGTAGGTGTCGAGCTCGTTGAAGTAGGCCACGCGCAGCGCCAGGTAGGTGTTGGCGAACAGCTTGACGGCCTCGGCCTCGGTGGTGCCCAGCACGAGCTCCGGGATGCCCACGGTGCCGTCGGCATTCTCGCGCTCCAGCTCGGCGGGGTCGGCGCCCTGTGCGAGCAGGCCGGCGAAGCGCTCGGCGGCGGCCACGGCCTCGGGGTCGTCCTTGGGCGCGCCCACCACGATGCGGCTGGGGTGCAGGTTGTCGTAGAGCGCCTTGCTCTCGCGCAGGAACTCCGGGCTGAAGAAGATCTTGCTGTCGCCCAGCCTCTCGCGCAGGCCCGCGGTGTAGCCGACGGGGATCGTGGACTTGATGACGATCCAGGCATCCGGGTTCACCGAGCGCACGGCGGCGATGGCGGCCTCGACGGAGGAAGTGTCAAAGAAGTTCCTGTCCGAGTCGTAGTTGGTGGGCGTGGCGACCACGACGTATTCGGCGCCTGCATACGCTTCGGTCGCGTCAGCTGTTGCGCTCAGGTTCAAATCCCGCTCCCCGGCCTTGGCCTCGGCCAGGAACCGCTCGATCTCGGCGTCGCGAATGGGCGACTCGTAGTTGTGCAGCTTCTCGACCTTCTCGGGGACGATGTCCAGCGCGCACACCTCGTTGTGCTGCGCCAAGAGCACGGCCAGTGAGAGGCCCACGTACCCGGTGCCTGCAACTGAGATTTTCATATTGCCTCCATATAGCTCTAAATCCGTTGGTTTCATTGCGCTTCGATCGAAAACGTCCTTCTACTTCCAGAAGTCACCGAACCTCTCGATGTCCTCCTCGGTGAGCACGTCGCCGTGCTGGACCTCGATGATGTGGAGGTCGGAGGACATGGCGCGCACGGCGTGCATGTGGCCGACCTCGATGTTCACAACGCAGCCCGCGCGCACCTGCCGCACGAGCCCGTCGAGCACGACCTCGCCCTCGCCGGCCACGACCGTCCACACCTCTGAGCGGTAGGAGTGGCGCTGGTAGGAGATCTGCCTACCGCTCGCGATGACGAGCTCCTTGGTGAGGGACTTGGCGCCTCCAGGGTAGGCGGAGCTGTCGAGCACGCGGTACTCGCCCCAGCGGCGGCGCTCGTACATGGGGCGGGTCTCGGCGACGGAGCCCACGAGGCCCTTGATGCTGGCAGAGGCCTCCTTGCCGCATGCAAGTATGCCATCGTGCGTGGCAACGACCACTGCATCGGAAAGTCCGGCCACCACCATGGGGAGGCCCGTCTCGTTGATCACGTGGACGTTTGAGCACGTGGCCCCGTCCACGACGACGCGCCCGGCCGCCCGGTCGGTCATCTCCTCGGTGAGGGTGTTCCAGGTGCCCAGGTCCTTCCAGGTGCCCGAATAGGGCACGACGCCGATTGAGGAGGCCTTCTCGACAACCTCATAGTCGAAGGAGTTCTTGGGCAGCTCCGCGTAGCGCGAGCGGAACTCGTCGAAGGAGCCCGACTTCAGGTAGCCATCGGAGATGGCGGTGAGGTAGCCCAGCCTGAACGCGAAGACGCCGCAGTTCCAGAGCGCGCCCTGGGCGATGAGCGCCTTGGCGGCCTCCCCGTCAGGTTTCTCGGTGAAGCGTACCACCCTGCGGGGGCTGCCCTCGGTGTCGCCCGGCACGATGTATCCGTACTTCACGCTCGGGTAGGTGGGTTCTACGCCGAGGAGCACCAGGTCGGCGAAGCCAGACTGGACGGCATCGTCGAGCCCCACGACCCCGTCGTAGTAGGCCTGGTCGGCGTAGGAGTCGATGGGCATCACGATCACGGTGTCGCCGGCATCGGCCCCCTGCTCCATGGCAAGGTGGGTGCAAGCGAGCATGATGGCCGGGGCGGTGTCGCGCCGCTCGGGCTCGAGCACCAGGGCGTAGTCGCCCTCGACCTGCGAGCGGATGGAGAACTCCTGGTCCGCGCAGGTGGCGATGGTCACGTCTAAGTCGGCGTCCACAGATCGTATCTGCGAGAATACGCGCTGCACCATGGATACGTGGTTGCCCTGCGAATCGCGCAGCACCTTCAGGAACTGCTTGGAGCGCGAGGAGTTGGAGAGCGGCCACAGGCGCGTGCCCGAGCCGCCGGAGAGCAGTATAAGGTGGATCACTTCGTTCCCCCTAGGATGGACTCGACTTCGGCTGATATGGATGCAAGAAGGGAGTCGGCCCCCTCCACCGTCGCCTCCGTGGCGTACACGTAGGCCTTGACCTTCGGCTCGGTGCCGGAGGGCCGCACGATCGCGCGGGAGCCGCCGGCCAGGAGCAGCTCCAGGACGTCGGCCCGAGGGAGCTGCTGGGGCTTCGGGTCGGAGGGGTTCACGGCGGGCATCTCGGCGCCAACGGCGTAGTCGACGAATTGGTCGACGGACACGCCGGCGAGCTCCGCGGGCGGGTTAGCGCGAAGGCCGGCCATGATGGCGGCCATGTCCGCGGCGCCCTCCGGGCCCTCGTACGTCTTGGAGAGCAGCGCGCTCGCCCAGAAGCCGTGCTCCGCGTAGAGCCTCTGCATGGCCTCGTAGAGGTCCAGGCCCCTCGCCTTCCAGTGGGCGGCGAGCTCGCAGACCAGCACGGACGACACCACGGCGTCCTTGTCGCGGGCGTAGGTGCCGGCGAGATAGCCGTAGGACTCCTCGAAGCCGAATAGGAAGTCCGCCTCGCGGCCCTGGGACTCGAGCAGGCCTATCTGCTCGCCGACGAACTTGAAGCCGGTGAGCGTGCGACGCAGCTCCAGGCCGTACGCGCGGGCGAGGTCGTCGGCCATGGGGGCAGAGACCACGGTGGTCACGGCGACTCTGCGCGAGAGGTCCTCGCCGCTCCCGGCGGCCCGCTCGGCCAGCATGTCGAGCAGCAGCAGCCCCACCTCGTTGCCGGAGAGGAGCACGCACTCGCCCCCGTGGGGCACGGCGATGCCCAGGCGGTCGCAGTCGGGGTCGGTGGCGAAGAGGAGGTCAGCCTTCGTCTCCTCGCAGAGCTCGAGGCCGAGCTCAAGCGCCTCGCGCACCTCTGGGTTGGGGTACGGGCAGGTCGGGAACGCCCCGTCCTGCACGGCCTGCTCCTCGACCACGCGGATGTCGGTCACGCCGATCTTGGCGAGGGCCCCGGAGACGCACTCCAGGCCCACGCCGTGCAGCGGCGTGTACACGACGCACAGGCCCGAACAGTCCACGCCGGTCGCCTGGGCGGCCGCCAGGTCGACGAACTTCTCGATGACTGCCTCGTCGATGGTGAGCGCAAGGCCGCTTGCCACGGCTTCGTCGTAGGGCATGGCCCTCACGTCTTCGAACGGGTCCACGGCGTCAATGGCCGCCTGGATTGCCTCGGCCGTCGCCACCGTGATCTGGCAACCGTCCGCGCCGTAGACCTTGTAGCCGTTGTAGGCGGCCGGATTGTGGCTCGCGGTGATGTTGACGCCCGCAGAGCACCCCAGCTCGCGCACGGCGAAGCTGAGGGCGGGCGTGGGCTCCACGCGCTCGTACATGTATGTCTTGATTCCGTTGGCCGCCAGCACCGACGCCGCGCGGCGCACGAACTCCTCGCTGCCGTGGCGCGTATCGCGGCACAGGGCAACCGTCGGGCCCTCAAGGTTCGCGTTCAGCCAGTCTGCGAGGCCCTGCGTGGCCTTGCCCACGGTGTAGGAGTTAATGCGGTTGGACCCCAGGCCCAGCTTGCCGCGCAGGCCGCCAGTGCCGAATGCTAGGTCGCGGTAGAACGCGTCCTTGCGCTCGGAGGCGGACATGGCCTCGATAGCGTCCCGCTCCCCCGCAGATACACTCGAAGCCCAATCATCAAAATTGCAGATGGTTGATTTCATCTTTCAATTTCCCTCTCATTATTTGAATTAAAGCGTTCAAGAATTTCGTTCCGAATATTTTTTCCTCAACATCAAAGCGACCGAATACCTTTCGTTGCGATTGAGGGCAGCCAGAATGTAAATAGGAGCACTTAGAACTCCACACAAAAGGACGCACAGAATAAAAGACGCCCAATTCACTGGTGCTGCAAGACAGGAAACGGCAGAGAATGCGAAACTCATGAGGACACAAGCGAGAAAACTCCTAGCGAAAGTGGGATAAAAAGTCATGTGCGAAATCCCGAGAACATGAGTCATGTAAAGTGGATTCGTAACGATAGCGATCAAGCTGGTGACTGCCGTCGTGGTTATCGCGCAGCCGTAGACACCCAAATCCGTAAACTCGAGGAGTACAACTGTTCCGATGACACTTACCACCCCGCCGATAACGGTAATGGCGGTAGGAACCTTGTTTTTCAGCGTCAGTGTATAGATGTAGTAGAGGGGGTTGACTAAACCCTCGAAGAAGGAACCCACAATACCGATCATCGTGAGGCTGTAAACAAGTGAGATGTCTTGACCCGGGATCCAAAGCTCGAAAAAGGGAATACCGAGAGCAAAAAACCCAGCGAAGACCAAGCTGGCAAAATAGCCCGACATCTTGCTTGATAGCTTAAGCCGAGACAGGAGAGCTTCTCTGTTGTCTGAGGAGTAGCTCTCCAAGAACAATGGCTGGAAAGCCTGGGAGACAAGCTGGTAGAGCCTGCTGAAGACACTGCTGAAAGTCCTCGATAGCGAGAGTTGGCCCATCGCGACCGCGCTTAGAAGCACATTCGCAAGCAGAAGGTCAATCCCACTGATAAGCAAATTTCCTAAATTGTTAATCGAGTTCCAGATCCCGTTCACGAACAGGGTCTTCATTGCGCCTAACGAAAATAGGCTTGGACGAAGTTTTATGTCAGGAGTCAGCCGCCTATATATGCACATATTGCCGGCGAAGAGAACGAGACCGGCAGCCAGCAGTCCAAGCCCATAGAAGTAGGCGTGAGCATCGAAAACAGCATAAAGAGCGACGAGGATGGCGGCCTCGACAACGTACGAGGCGACCTGGAACAAGCCGTAAATATCCAATCTATTCTTCGTGTAGGCCGCTGAGGAGAAGGAGTTTGAACCGTTTGTTACAAGGAAGTTGACGAACACGAGCACGAATAAGTACTGAACGTCGGAGACAAGTCTGGCAGGGACATCAAGTACGCCATCAATGTTCGCTATGACCGGCAGCATACAGAGGAAGATAACAAGGCTAACTGCCGCATTAGCAAAGAATAGCGAAGTAAAATAAGTGCTTGCGGCCTTCTTGTCACCCCTCTGGTACTCGACGGCAATGAAACGGGTGGAGAATGAGTTGAGCGCAGTCATGGCAATCATCGCATAGCTCACAAACGTGTTCGCGAGCGTTATGAACCCGTATGCCTCGACGCCGAGCCTCTCGGTAATATAGGGTGTCAGTAGGAAATTGATTGCGAAGGCCAAAAGCGTAGCAACACCTGTCGTCAACATGGTGACAACCAGCCGATGTGCGCGCGAGGGGCTATTTCCAGTCTGCATGGCTACCTCCTAACGCCATGTGTCCATTCCGCAAAGGAGATGCTGGGCGACGCAAGGGAAGATCAGGGACGGCTTCAATTGCCCCCTCGGCTCTCAACTCATCATCGATGAGCATGCTGTCAAAGAGCAGGAGTAGGACCCAAACGATTTTCATGCCAAGTATTTGCTCCAGAAGCATATCTACGAGAAGCGCCAGTATCGCGAGAGTGGTGAAGTCACCGGCTCTCGAAGATCGGCATTTTCTAGAGGAATGCAATATGCAGACAATGGGGGCAGACGAGATCAGCAGGAAAAGCAGGCCACCCTCGACAAGGGATTCCAGAATCTGGTTGTGCGCGTTAGCAAAATCCCATCGGCCATACAGAATCGACGCCGAATCAGGGTCATAGTAGCCCCAGCCAGACAAGGGCCGCTGGGCAATCAGCGCCAATGCTTTTGTCCAAACGTCTGCGCGGCCCGTGAACGTTAAATCTTTCCCGAATGCTTGTTGCACAAAGTCACCGAGAAACCCGACGTTCCCCACAATCATCGCGACGGCAAAAGCCAGGTAGACCCCGGCGAGGACGTAGCCGTTGACTCTGGGCAAAGGAAGGAGCTCCGGCCAGATTCCCATGAGGACGCCACATGACATGATAGAAAGAGCGACAATCGAGGTGCTTGACTCCGAAATTGCCGCACCCATCAGGGAAACGACACACAGGGCGACGAGCCCAAGACGCGAAAAGAAGCTCGGAGAGAGCCTATGGCGCCAGTAAGCCACGGTAACGAGGGCCATGTACCAGTACATGCGGTTGTTTTTGTTGCCAAGAACCCATTCAGAATAATAGTGTTCGTAGCCGACCCCATCGGTAGTGTTCACGCCATAAGAAAGTCCGTCGGGAAACAAGACGAGCGAGATGAAGTCTGCAAAGACCGCTAGGGAGAGCATGAAAAGGAGAAGGCCGAGGGTAGACCTCTTTTCTCGTCGCAGCATGAGGTCGACAAGACAGACAAACACAACAGTCCTGCCCCTCGAAACGACAAAGCTCAAGCCAAAGCCCGGCGAAGAGTGAAGCGCGCTAGCCGTCACGAGAAAGAGGTAGAAGGCTATGGAGCAAATGGCAACACGAGAGGGCTTGTATCGCTGAGCTACGAGATAGATAACCGTAGCCACAAGCGCGAGATTTCCGGTCTGATAAGTCAATGAGGTCGCGAACATGTCGGGCATCATGAAGGAGAAGCCAAAAACAACAAGCAGGACCGTTCCGAAGGTGATCTTGGTGTTAATGAGACTGCTTGTGGAGAAGGAACGAGACATCATATGCCCACCGCCAAAGCAAAGACCCGGTTAGGAAAGGCCTTGGCGTCCGCTTCGAAGGAGAATGATCCGCGCATCAAGCCCCTCGCGGCGCAGCTGACACGGTCGCGAAGGCCGGGGTTATTGGCAAGCGCCGTGATTGAGCTTGAATAGTCCGAAGGCGCCTCGCAATGAAGGTAGCTGACGCCGTTCTCGGCGGGAATGCCCTCGATCCCGATGTCGTTCGTGAGGACGGGAAGCCCTGCGGACATCGCCTCGAGAACCTTGACCTTGATGCCGGCGCCCATGCTCAGCGGAGCAACAAGGCAAAGCGCACGGGCAAAATAGGGCTCGACAGAGTCAACAAAACCGGTGAAGGTCACGCCCTCGCGCACACGAGAGGTTAGCTGCTCAGGAGGGTTGGCACCAACGACGGTGAAACGGTAGCCATCGCCCTCGAGGCTGGGGAAGACCTCGTCGAGGAACCAGAGCGCGGCAGACCAGTTCTCGCGCCTGCGCATGGCACCGTAGAACACAATCTCCCTCCGACCGTCATATGCTCGCTCGCTTCCCAGAAGCGACTGGTAATAGGGGCACCAAACCCAGAAATCGGTCTTGACACCTTCGCCGCGCACGAGTGCAAGGTCCTTGCGGTTGTTGAGGATGACGAGATCCGCGTCACCAAGTGCGGCGAGCTCGGCCTTCTTTAGAGTCGCGGCTCTTCCTCGCAAAAACGAACTCCCAGATATATCGGCGGCGCGTTCGGCGCCCTGGTAGGCGACATCCTCTTCAATGAGGACGAACCTAGCCCCCGGGAAGATCGCTCTCACCTTGTCGACGAGCAGACCCATCTGGGTCCACTGCAGAATGACGATGTCGGGCGCATAGCCAGAGCCAGCGATGGCCCTGATCGCGGAGAGCGCTTTAAACGCCTCGAAGTTATACGTCAAACCTCCGTAGCGGTTCCAAGGGTTCAGTCTGGTCTCCATGTTCAGTCCGGCCCAGAGGGCATGAGCGAGGCCCTCGGTCTTATGCTCGATTATCTCGTGCTCGATCCCGTAGCCGGAGAGATCGTCATTCGCCTCCCGATAGAACAAGGAGTCGGCGAACGTGACCAGCCTTACGTCGAAGCGGGGGTCGGCGTGCAGCGCCTTGAGGTAATAGTTGTGCACCTTGCCGCCCGCATGTGGGACGTTGTCATACGGGGCCGTCTTCGAGACCCATAGGACGTTTATCCTGTCAGCCATATCAGATATCCATTCTGCCGAGAATGAGGGTGATGGCCCCGAAGGCCCGAATGCGCACGAGCGTCACGAGCCCGACAACAGATAGGGGCATGCCCTTCAGCTCCATCCGTTCGAACGTGGGGGCATAGAAGGGGTCGCCAGCGAGGCGACGAGCGGCCTCCACGCGTTGCTGGCTTGTGAGAGGGCTTTCGGGATGGAGGTACTGCCTCTTCAGGCACTTCGCGTACATCTTGACTACCTTGAAGTCGAATTCACCCTCGAACCACGAGTATCCGTTCTCGTCGATGAGGTCCCTTATTGACGAGAGGATGTCGTCGGTTATAGAGTCGAAGTCGGGGAGGTACCTGTTGCAGACAGAGCCCTCGTTGACCCGATAGTGGTAGACGGCCCTCGGGACCCTCCGCAGGTGATTTACGCGGGAGATGGCGTTGAGGTTGAAGAGAACGTCCTGCTCCTTCTTGAGCCCGGGCTTGAAACGCAGCCCGTTTTCGTCGAGGAAGGACCGAAGGTACAGCTTGCCCCAAGGCGACCCGAGGATAACGTCGTTAGCGGACTCGAAGCCCCTGCCGTTGAGGGCGAGCGCCATGAGGCGTTGTCTATCGTTGCTGTCGAAGTCGCGCTGATCGCAGTTGATCATGGGAATCAGTTTGGTCTGCCCGTGTTTTTCCAAGAGGCAGTCACCAACGCAAATCTCGACGCCGTCCCCCATCCCCGAGAGAAGGGTCTCGAGCGAATCGGGCTCAAGCCAGTCGTCGGGGTCAACGAACATGACATAAGGACCAGTCGAGCTGGCGAGCCCGTTGTTCCGGGCGACGGAGACGCCCGCGTTCTCCTGATTGACAAGAGAGATGCGCGCATCCGCCTCGGCCCATCTTCGGCATCGCTCTCCGGAGTCGTCGCTCGATCCATCGTTGACGAGGACCATCTCCCAGTCAGGGAAGGTCTGGCTGAGGACGCTGCGGACGCAGTAGTCGACGTAGCTGCCGACGTTGTAGACGGGAACTACTATGCTTACGGTAGCTGGCAAATTATTCCACCTCAATCGCGCGGATTATCTCATTCGTTTTGGCGTCGAAGGTCTCGACGCAGGGGTGATCCTCGTAAGGTCTCGGGATTGCGGGTCGCCCATCAAGGCGCACCACACGCCCCAGAGCTCGGCTGCCCCGTCCTCGCCCCGAGCGTTTTGACGGTCCCGCCGCTCGGCTTCTGACCTCTTCCTCGTGAGGGAGAAGCAGGACCTCAGTGCGCTGCCGAAGGTCGGGAAGTCGAAGCCCAGTGAATGCTAACCCCGGCATGACCACTCCTCCTCGCGGAGGCTATACCCCCAGTAGGGTCTGAGTCGAAAAGGCCGACTATGCCCGCAATGGGATCGTCCCAAAAATCGCATCCGGGTTGGCGATGTAAACGTAGTCGCAGCCCTTCTCCTCGATGAGCCAGCAAACCTATGTTGATGCCCGCCAAATACCCGCCGTTCACCTAACTCTTGATGTAGTGAATCTTCGGGTTGGAGAAATCCCCAGCGAAGTCGTCCGAAGCAGCATCGTCCACCACGCAGACGTAATCCACGTTCGGGAACGTCGCCGCACGCTCCGCGAGAGCAAGCGTCAAGTCGTGCGATTTGTAGTTCAGGATCACGATTCCGTTGGCGGAGCACGTCATATGCGACCACCTCGGTAATAATCCGAGAACTGCTCGTCATGTTTCGGCACACGGCAATCATGCAGCCCCACCACACGGTTCCTTTGCGGCGGGATCCCGATTGAGAAAACCATGTATGCTGCAGGCAATCCTGTACTCCGCGCTGCCGAGGGCCGTGCAGAGGCGGAGGAGCGCAAGCCCAACCGGCCCAGCAAGCCGGAACCTCTCGAAATAAAGGACGATTGAGCGATGGTCTCTCTCGAAGGTGTCGACACTCGAGAAACGCCCACGAGCGTGATCGTGCACGTATGTCGCATCGCAGACAAGGGCCTCCCTGAGGCCCGCTAGTTCGACCTGCTTGCCGAGGATGCGTTCCTCGCCATAGAGAAATGTACTCTCATCGAGGTACCCATTGTCGACGAGGAAGCTTGAGCGCATCCCGAGGAAAGCGCCGGGGACGGCGTCAACATAGACGAACCCCCCACCAGCGACCTTATCGTTCTGGGCAGCCAGTCTGCGTCGTTCGGCGCGTCTCCGCGATACGGCGAAGCAAAAGCCAATCGCGTCCTGAAGGCTCGGCAGGTCGTACCACTGCATGACTCGTGCCCCGTCATGGCCGAAGCGCCGCGTGGCAGCGACGGCTACGCATGGGTCGCTGTGGAGAACCTCGGAGACGGCCGAAATCGCATCGTCTCCGAACTCCACATCCGGATTTGCGATAAAGACATATTCGCAGCAGCGCTCTTCAACGAGCCAACGGAGGCCAATGTTGTTCCCGGCGGAGTAGCCACCGTTCTCTCGGCTCTTTATGTAATGGATATTCGATTCCGAAAACTCTCCATCGAAATGGTCGCCCGACGCATTGTCGACAACGCAAACAAAATCGACGCTCGGCAAGCTAGCAGTACGCTTTGCAAGCGCAAGAGTCAAATCATGCGAGTTGTAGTTCAATATAACTACGCCGACAGTTGGTTTCGACACTCAATCACCACCTTAATAATAGTTAGGAGAGCTGTAAGCCGCTAACAAAGAAGAACGCCGCATGTAAGCGACGAGGCGCTCCTCCCAGTCGGGCATGGAAAAGCCCGTCGCCTCGAGCTTCGCGAGGTCGAGCGCGGAGTGGACCGGGCGCGGGGCGACGGGGCCGGCGGCGGTCGCGTAGTAGTCGGCGGTCGACACCGGCACGACCCTGTCGCCATTGCCGTTGGCGGCATCGAAGACGGCGCGGGCGATATCGGCCCAGGACTTGACGGCGCCGGAGCCGGTGCAGTCGTAGGTTCCGTAGGGGGCGTGCGTCCCCAGCACGTGGAAGATGGCCTCGGCCATGTCTCGCGTGAAGGTCAGGCGTCCCAGCTGGTCGTCCACGACGGTGACCTTGTCCAGCTTGTCGTCCGGGTCGGCGACGCGATCGGACAGCCCCTTCATCGTCTTCACGAAGTTGTGGCCCTCGCCGATGACCCAGCTGGAGCGCATGATGTAGTGGCGCGGGCACCCGGCCACGGCGATGTCGCCGGCGGCCTTGGTCTGGCCGTAGACGGACAGCGGGC
>UQIC01000048.1 GCA_900540985.1 uncultured Collinsella sp. | reverse complement strand
GTATACGGGTGCATCATCGACGTCTTCAATACAGAAAATATCAGTGCGGAATGTTTTCAAAACCAAGCCCGACCCCGGCCTGCGGTGACGTTGTTGGTGGTTCTTGGACATCGCTTGCTGGCGGGGTTCCTTGTCTGAGTTGAACTTAGTTGGTGGGGCTACTGGTCCCGGTCGCTGTCCCGTCCCAGCATCGATCTCAACTTCTCAAAGCTCTCCTCGCTCAGGCAGTGCTCCATGTGGCAGCCCTCTTGCGACGCGACCTCAGCAGAAACACCCGCATCCTCCAGCAGCCCCACGAAAAAGCAGTGACGCTCCCACATTTGACGAGCGACCTCCAGCCCTCGCTCCGTCAGATGAACATCTCGTTTGCCCATTTCGACATAGCCGCTGTTCTCCAGCGTCGCCATGGCTTTAGAGACGCTTGCCTTGGTTACACCTAGGTATTCGGCGACGTCAATCGATCGAACGATGCCTTGGCGCTCCGAGAGCACATAAATAGATTCGAGATAGTCTTCTCCGGATTCACGCAGGGCCATGGGCCGCCTTTCGCGATGATTGTTAGTTAGCCTTTGGATACTTTCCACGGCTAACTTTACCGCAAAAGTTGCCCATGTCTTACTACTTTGCCTAAAAGTTAGCCGTGTTTCACAAAACGTGCGGGACGAAAACAAAATGGGGACGCCCCGCAAGGAGTGTCCCCAGGCGCCGGGTGACGGCCCGCAGCTATAGCAGCCCAAAGTGCTTCGCGGCGTTATAGATCCCGTCGTCGTCCACGGCGGTCGTCACGTAGGTCGCCGCAGCCTTCACCGTGTCTTGCGCGTTGCCCATGGCCACGCTCGTGCCCACGGCGGCAAACATCGACAGGTCGTTCTCGCCATCGCCAAAGGCAATCGCCTCGCTCGCGTCGATGCCCAGGCGCTCCAGCGTCGCCGCCACGCCCAGGTCCTTGCCGCCGTTGGCCGGAATAATGTCACAGAACAGGTCGCACCAGCGCGTGGTTGTAGAATGCGACAGGACATCGGTAACTATGCCCTGGTCGGCCGGGTCCACAAAGGCGCAGAACTGGTAAACCGGCGCATCGAAAGCGTGCTCGAAAGGCTCCTCGTGATACGAGATTCCGGCATTGTCGCCAGCAGCCACCACACGCTTGGACAGACGGTTCACAAACGAATTCTCGCCCTGCATGCACAGTGAGTCGTAGCGCCCCTGCGCCACCTGGTCCACAATCACCGCAACGTCTTCCGGGTCGATCGGACAGCTGCGGTAGACGCCCTTGGCATCAAAACAGTGCTGGCCCGAAAGCGTAATGTACGCATCCCAACCCAAGTCGAACAGCCAATCCGGCATCTGATAGGTCGGGCGACCCGTGGCGATTATGCACGCAATCCCCTGCTCGCGAAAGCTGTCGAGCACCTGTTGCGCCGACGCCGGAATCCGATGGGTCTTAAAGCTCAGCAACGTGCCGTCGATATCGAAAAATGCGGCCTTGATCATCCTCGACTACTCCTCGCCTTCGAGTTTCTCGCTCGCCTCGAGCCACGCCATCTCCAACTCGTCCATGGCGGCGTGGGCCTCGTCAATCTTTGCCTGCTGCTCGCCCAGCGCCGTGTAGTTGGTGGGGTCGACCTGGGCCATCGCAGCCTCGGCCTCCTCCACGCGGGCGCGCTGCGTCTCCATTTTGCGCTCGAGCGAGCTCACCTCGCGGCGGAGCTTCTGGCGCTCGGCGTTGGAAAGGCCATTGGGCTGGCCACTCGACTTGGGCTTTTCGGCCGCAGCCGCCGCGGCACCGGTGTCAAACGTGCCGGTCTTGGCGCTCGGCGCACCCACGGGCTCGCCCTCGGCGGTGGCGTTACACAGGCGCAGGTACTGGTCGACGCCGCCGGGCATATGCGTCAGGTGACCGTCGAGCAGCGCCCACTGATGGTCGGTCACGCGCTCCATCAAGAAGCGGTCGTGTGTCACCAGGATCAGCGTGCCGGGCCAGCCGTCGAGCAGGTCCTCGACAATCGCGAGCATATCGGTATCCAGGTCGTTACCAGGCTCGTCCAAGATAAGCACGTTGGGCTCGTCCAGGATCGTCAGCAACAGCGACAGGCGACGGCGCTGGCCGCCCGAAAGATCGCCGATGCGGCTCCAGAGCTGCTGGGTCGTAAAGCCCAGGCGCTCGCAGAGCTTCTCGGGCGAAGTCTCCTTGCCGTCGATGACGTAGTACTTCTTATAGTTGCCGAGCACCTCGCGGATCGTATCGCCCATGTAGGGTTCAAGCTCCTCGAGCTGCTGCGACAGCACGCCAAAGCGCACCGTCTGGCCAATCTTCACGCGGCCGCGCGTGGGCGCGATCTTGCCCTGGATCACGTCGAGCAAGGTCGACTTGCCGGCGCCGTTCTCGCCCAAAAGACCATAGCGGTCGCCCGCTCCGATGAGCCAGGTCACGTCGGAAAGTACCTGCTTGGGCGCGCCATCGGTATCCGCATAGCCGGCGTCCACGTCGACCACGTCGATAACCTGCTTGCCCAGGCGGCTCACCGCCAGGCGCTTGAGCTCCAGCTCGTCGCGCACGGGCGGCACGTCGGCGATGAGCTCGCGGGCGGCCTCCACGCGAAACTTGGGCTTGGTGGAACGAGCCTGGGCGCCGCGGCTCAGCCACGCGAGCTCCTTGCGCGCCATGTTGCGACGGCGCTCCTCGGTAACGGCAGCCATGCGGTCGCGCTCCACGCGCTGCAGGATGTATGCCGAGTAGCCGCCCTCGAAGGGATCGACCTGGCCGTCGTGGACCTCCCACATGCTGGTGCAGACCTCGTCCAAGAACCAGCGGTCGTGCGTGACCACGAGCATGGCGCCCTGGCCGCGTTGCCAGCGGGCCTTTAAGTGACGCGCAAGCCAGTTGATGGTGCGCATGTCCAGGTGGTTGGTGGGCTCGTCGAGCATGAGCACGTCGTAGTCGCCGATCAGCAGGCGCGCGAGGTCCACGCGACGGCGCTGGCCGCCCGAAAGCTCGCCCACCGTGCCCTCCCAGGGCACATCGCTAATAAGACCGGCGAGGATCTGGCGCGTGCGGGGGCTCGACGCCCACTCATACTCGGGCGTGTCGCCCACAACGGCATGATGCACGGTATCGGTGTCGACAAGCTGGTCCTTTTGGCCGAGCAATCCGATCGTCGTGCCGCGGCGGTGCGTCACACGGCCGTCGTCGGGCTCCAGCGTGCCGGCGAGAACGCTCAGCAGCGTCGACTTGCCGTCGCCGTTTTTACCGACAATACCAATGCGGTCGCCCTCGCCCACGCCGAGCGTCACGTTATCGAAAATATGTTTGGTGGGAAACTCTAGGCTGACGGAATCGCATCCCAAAAGAATCGCCATATGCCCTGCTCCTTCGTAGAAATTCAACGTTGTCCATGATAGCAGCGAAAAGGCGGGGCGCACACGACACAAAAAGGCGGGCCATCTCCCGCAAGAGATGACCCGCCTCTCCAATCAGTCCCGCGGCAACCGTGGCCGCCGCGGGCCTCAAGCATGTCCCGGACTAGGAGAACATGCCGGTGAGGTAATCATTCAGCCGCTTATCCTTGGGCCGTTGGAAAATCTCGTCGGTCTCGTCGTACTCGACCATATCGCCCATGTAGAAGAACGCCGTTCGGTTTGACACACGCGACGCCTGCTCCATGTTGTGCGTCACGATGACGATGGCACGCTCGGCCACAATCGATGACATCAGGTCCTCGATCGCCAGCGTCGAGATGGGATCGAGCGCCGAGCAGGGCTCGTCAAACAAAATCACGTCGGGGTTGAGCGCCAGCGTGCGTGCAATGCACAGACGCTGCTGTTGGCCGCCCGAAAGCGCGTAGGCGCTCTTGTCGAGCTTGTCCTTGACCTCGTCCCACAGTGCCGCACCACGCAGGCTCTCCTCGACCATACGATCAAGCTCGTCGCGGTCGGTGATGCCGTGGCGCTTGGGCGCAAACGTAATGTTGTCGCGAATGGACTTGCGGAAAGGGTTGGGCTGCTGAAACACCATGCCAATGGAGCGACGCAGCTCGTACGTGTTCTCGGTCTTGGTGTTCACGTTGCGCCCGCGGTAGCTGATCTCGCCCTCCACGCGGCAGCCGCGAATCTCGCGATTCATGAGGTTGAGGCTACGTAAGAAGGTCGACTTACCGCAGCCCGAAGGCCCAATGAGCGCCGTGATCTCGCCCTTGTGAAAGTCGAGCGACGTATCGTGCAGCGCATGGTGGTCGCCATAGTACACGTTGACGTCCTTGGTAGAGAGCACGACCTCGTCGCTCACGGCCTTGCCGCTCACGCGAACGCGCTTCTCGCTCTCCCCCACGCTCGACAGGAAGTCCTGGGTCTCGGACGATGCCGCTTCGGTTGCGGTCGTTGCTTTCATCTCGCTCATTCGGCCGTCATCTTCCTTGCCAGTTGCTTGCCCACGATACGGGCGACTACGTTAAACAGCAGCACGCAAATCATCAGCAGCGCCGCGGTGCCCCAGACGATCTGCTGGGCCTCGGGGCTGCCCTCGCCATAGATCTTGTAAATATGCACGGCGAGCGACTC
This sequence comes from uncultured Collinsella sp., assembly GCA_900540985.1. Lineage (GTDB taxonomy): Bacteria > Actinomycetota > Coriobacteriia > Coriobacteriales > Coriobacteriaceae > Collinsella. Next base: position 8,757 of record UQIC01000048.1, on the reverse strand, counting down.
GCCGGGACGGAACACGTTCCAGGCGCAGGTGGGACTCGACAGGTTAAAGCTCAAGAAATTCAGGCGAACCGGCGAGCTCATGCCCGAGGTAAAGAGCAGTGCCGCGGCCTCACCAAACACACGGCCGGCCGAAAGCACGATGCCGGTCACGATGGCGGGCATGGCCTCGGGGATCAGGATGTGCAGCGTAGCCTCCCAGCGAGTGAGGCCCATGGCCAGGCACGCATCGCGCTGGGCCTGGGGCACATCCTCGAGCGCCTGCTGGATCACGCGCACCAGGATGGGGATGTTGAACATGGTGAGCGCGACGGCGCCGGAGATGATGGAGTACTTCCAGCCCAGCTGCACCGAGAACACCAGAAAGCCGAACATGCCGACGACGATGGAGGGCAGCGAGGACAGCGTCTCGATAGCGGTGGAGGCGATGTCGCGGATGGGTCCGTCCGGCGCGTACTCAACCAAAAAGACCGCGCCGCCCAGGCTGATGGGCACCGAGATGGCTAGGGTAATCAGCAGCAGATAGAACGAGTCGAACAGCTGGTAGAGCACGCCGCCCTGGGTTCCGTTGGCGCGCGCGGGCTGCGTGAGAAATCCCGGCTGGAACAGCGTCGAGATGCCCTCGAACAGGATATAGGCCACCATGGAAATGACGACGAGCATGACGATGGCGGCGATCGCCGTCAGCACGCCCGTGGCGATGCGGTCCTGCTTTTGGACGCGACCGAGTCTCGCCTCGTCGATATAGATGCGCGTGCTAGCCACGAGCCTTCGCCCCCTTGCGGCCGATAAGGTGGATGATCAGGATGAAGATGAGACTCATGCCCATCAGCAGCAGACCGAGCGCCCACAGAACATCGTCCTGGGCCGAGCCCTCGGCATAGACCGCCATAGACGTGGTAAGCGTGGTGGTGATGGTGGACGCCGGCGACAGCAGCGACGTCGGCATGGACTCGATGCCTCCGATGACCATGCGCACGGCGAGCGTCTCACCAAAGGCGCGGGTCATGCCAAGGATGACTGCGGTCATGAGCGACGGCATGGCGGACTTGAGCACCACGTGCCAGATGGTCTGCCAGCGGGTGTAGCCCAGCGCAAGCGAACCCTGACGGTAGCTGTCGGGAACGGCGCGCAGGCCATCGACCGAAAGCGTGGTCATCGTCGGCAGAATCATGACGGCCAACACGATGGCGCCGGGCAAGATACCCAGTCCCGTGCTCACATGGAAAACGCTCTTCATAAGTCCGACGACCACGTGAAAACCGATCAGGCCAAAGACGACCGAGGGAATGCCGGTCAAAAGCTCAATAAGCGGCTGAAAGACCTTGGAGCCAAACTTAGGCTGGATCTCGACCGCAAAGATGGCAGAGCCGATGGCGATGGGCAGCGCGATAAGCGTGGAGAGCACCATGACCGCAAACGAGGTGACGATCAGGGGCAGGGCGCCGGTATAGGGCAGGCCGTTTTCGGCTGTGTTGGCCAGGTCCCACTTGGTACCGGTGAAAAACTCGACGACCGAGACGCCATCCTTGACAAAAGCCGAGAGGCCCTTTTGGGCGACCATAAAGATGAGCGCGGCAACGACAAGCGTCACGAGCGCTACGCACGCACCCGTGACGCCCAGGCCCACGTTCTCAAGGTCGCGCTTTGGCAGCTGTTTTGCCATTGCAAACCTTTCCGGGGCGATTACTTATTTAGCGGAAACCTTGCCGCTGGCGTCCTTGACGACCTTCATGGCAGAGACGGGGATAAAGCCCTGTTCCTCGACGAGCTTGCCCTGGACGTCGTCGGAAAGCATGAACTCCAGGAAGGCCTTGGTGGCCTCGTCGGCGTCCTTTGCGCAGTACATGTGCTCGGTCGCCCAGATCTTGAAGGAGTCGTCGGTGACGTTTGCGCTCTTGGGCTCCACGCCCTCGACCTTAATGGCGTTGAACTTGGAGTCATCGAAGTGCGAGAAGTCCAGGTAGGAGATGGCGTTGTCAGTGCTGCCCATCTGAGTCTGGACGTCACCGGACTTGTCGAGCTCGGCGTCGCCCTTAAAGTCGACGGCCTCGTCGCCAAAGACGACGGCCCCGAAGGTGGCGCGGGTGCCGGAGCCGGCCTTGCGGTTGAGGACGACGATGGTGGCGTCGTCGCCGCCGACCTCCTTCCAGTTGGTGATCTGGCCAGAGAAGATGCCCTTGAGCTGCTCGAGGGACAGGTCGTCGACCGTCACGTTCTTGGAGACGACGGGACCCATGCCCACGACGGCGACCTCGTGGTCGACGAGGTTCTTGACCTGGTCGGCCTCGAGCTTGGTCTCGGCGAAGACGTCGGAGTTACCGATGGTGACGGTGCCGGCGGCGACAGCGGTCAGGCCCTTGCCCGAACCGTTGCCCGAGCCGGAGACGGAGACGTCCGGGTTGGCATCCATGAACTTCTCGGCAGCGGCCTCGACGAGAGCCTGGAACGAGGAGGCGCCGTCGTAGGTCACCTCACCGGAGACGGACTCGGCAGCAGCGGCGCTACCCTTGTCGACGGCGTTGGAAGCGCCTGCGCCGCCGCAACCAACGAGGCCGAGGCCCACGAAGCTGGCAAGACCACCAGCGAGGCCGAGGAACTGACGACGAGAATAAGCCTGATCGAGCATGATCTTCCTTTCATACATGCGACTCGCGGGCACCCTGCCCGCTTTGCTGTTTGGAAAGATACGACCCCGACCGGGCGGCATCCGCGCCAACTGCGGTTTCTTACGGGCATTTGATAAACCCTTACCGCAAGCTCTGCCCAACCTTTACAAACGGATAACAATCCAGCGCCGAACATGGCGCACCTTTTACACCAAAGGAACGTCCCCAATGACTACCCCACCGCAACAGAAAAAGCCCGGGCAAAAGCACCGGGCTCGTAATGCAAGTTTGTATCCAAGCAGGATATAGGGGTTTCCCAGGTGCCCGAGATTACCCCGAAAGAGGAGCGCCGCGTATTTTGGTACGCAAGCGACGGTTTGAGGGGCAAGGTCGGGTGCCTGGGGAAGCCCTACAGTTCAAGTTCGTTGAGGCGCAGGATCGCCACGATATAAATCTTGAGCGCCTGCTTGAGCTGGTCCTCGTTGGCGCACTCGTTGGGACCGTGCATCTGGCCGCCCCACTCGGGCAGCTCCAGGCCGGTCTCCTCGGGGCCAAACGAGACGGCGCGGGCAAAGTTGCGCGCGTACGTGCCGCCGCCCATGGCAAAGGGCTCAGCATGCTTGCCCGTAAACTCGTTATAGGTATCAATAAGCGCCTTCACGGCCGGATCGTCGGCAGACACCGAGAACGGCACCTTCGCGCGACCCAGCTGGCACGTCACGCCAAAACGGCCCACGAGCGGGTCGAGCTGCTCGCGGATAGTATCGGCACTCGTGCTGTCGGGGAAGCGCACGTCGATGACCTGCTCAATATGGCCATCCGCCACGCGGATGACGCCAGCGTTGCAGGTAAGCGGGCCAAACGCCGGGCTCGTCGCGTCGATACCCAGGCCGCGGCCATAGGCGTCCGCATGCACAAAGGCCAGGAACTTGACGAACTCATGCTCGGCAGGCGTCAGCAGGCGCTCGTCGCGTGCACCAAACGCGTCCTCGGCCTCGCGCAGATACGACACGATCAGGCCGACGGCATTGATCGTTCCCTCGGGCATCGAAGCATGGCCACCGATACCGTGGGCGAAAATCTGCGCATGGCCATTATCAAGCGCCGTGATCTCCAGACGATCGGCGTTCTCGACCGGCGCCGGCAGCTCATCGGCGGCAATCGCGAGCTCGCAGATGGACTGCGACGGAATGGCATTGCTCGCCTCGGAGCCGCTCCACGACACGATGCGCCCGCCGTCGATCTTGGGGCTCACGAACGTCGCCCCAAACTGGCCCTTCTCGGCATTGCAGACCGGGAACTCGGCATCGGGCGTAAACAAAAAGTCGGGGTCTGCGTGATTCTCCAGATAATGGTGAACGTCGGACATGCCCACTTCCTCATCGCAGCCCAGCAGCGCGCGGAAGGTATAGCGCGGCACAATGCCGTGCTTGAGCAGGTAGGCACCGGCGTAGAGCGACAACACCGCCGGACCCTTGTCATCAATCACGCCACGGCCGAGCAGCCAGCCCTCGCGACGCTCCATCGCAAACGGGTCGGTGTTCCAGCCGGGGCCGGCGGGCACCACGTCCACGTGGCAGATGGTCGCGAGCTGCTTGTCGCCGCGACCCGGGATATCGGCAATGCCCACATAGCCCTCGTAGTCGCTCGTCTGGTAGCCGAGCTTTTGCGCAATGCCGAGTGCGCAATCGAGCGCATCACGAACCGGGCGGCCAAACGGCGCGCTAGGCTCCGCATCGGCAGCAACGGCTACGGACGGATAACTCACCAGCTGCTCGATATCGGCGACGACGTCCTCCCAGACCTCGTCGACATACTCGGTAACGCTCTGCTCCACCTGATTCATGGACGACCTCCTTACCAATGAGCGACGGGTACGCCCGCCCCTCACATTACGTCTATTAGATAGCGAAAAGTTTAGCAAGCTCGGCCACCGAGTGCACCACTGCATCGGCACCCGCCGCCTCGTGCTCGCCCGGCGCCGCCGCGCCCGAATAGATACCAATGCACGGTACGCCCATTGCGTGCGCGCCCTCCACATCGTTAAAGCGATCGCCGATCATCACGGCATCGTCCGCGGCCGCACCCAAGGCCGCCAACGCGTCGCGAACCGAATCGGCCTTGGTCTCGCGCCCCTGCGGTGGATTCATGCCAACCACCGCCTCAAACTGCGAAAGCCCCAGCTCGCCCACCATGTCAATGCACTTTGCCTCCATGCGTGACGTCGCCACGGCCATACGTTTGCCCTGAGCGGCCAACCCATCCAGCAGCTCGGGGATCCCATCGAACACGGGGTACTCTTCCGGTCCCAGCTCATCAAAAAAGGCACGGTACTCGTCAGCCACCACAAGCGACTCCTCGCGGGAGAAGCCATAAAAGTCGTGAAAGCTCTTCCACAGGGGCGGCCCGATCATGCGGCGCAGGTCACCCATCTGCGCCTCCGAAAACCCGCGCGCGGCAAGCGTCTTGCGCGTCGAGGTCATCACCGCCCGACCCGTATCTGCCACCGTGCCGTCAAAATCAAACAGCACAACCGGCCGCTTGCATATCTCCAGCGCTGCCATCGGCATCCCTCTTCCCCAGTTGATGATTTCCACACCGTCACTTCAAACTGTTGACTATTCAACAATTGAACCTAGCAATGTAGAGCAACTCCACTATACTTGTCGCACTTTGCTCTCAGAAGGCGGCGCCGTCGCGCCCCAACGAAAGGTGCAATTATGTCTTTTGCCATCATAACCGACTCCACGTCGGACATCTCCCCCGCCCGTGCTCAAGAGCTCGGCATTTACGTGATTCCGCTGCATGTGATTATCGAGGGCGAGGACCTGCTCGACCAGGTGCAGATTACCGCCCAGGAGTACGTCGCGCGCATGGCTGGCTCCGAGCAGCTGCCGCACACCTCGCAGCCGAGCGCCGGCGAGTTCAAGGCACTCTTTGACCGCGTGCGCGCCGACGGCCACGACAGCGCCATCTTTATCTCGCTGTGCAGCGAGTGGTCCGCCTGCTACGCCAACGCGTGCCAGGTGGCCGATACCCACGAGCTCGACGTGCGCTGCATCGATTCGCGCACCGGCTCGGGCGCCGAGGGCCTGCTGGTGGAGTACGCGCTCGCCATGCGCGAGGACGGCCGCAGCCTGGACGAGACCGAGGCTCAGATCCGCGCGACGCTGCCCGACGCCCATCTGCTGCTGATTCCGCGCACACTCGAGAACCTGGTCAAGAACGGCCGCGCGCCCAAGCTCGCCGGCCAGCTGACGCAGATGCTCAACATTCGCCTGGCCGTTTCGCCGGAGTGGAAATCGGGCGAGATCAAGGCCATCAAGAAGGGCCGCGGCGCCAAGCGCATCGTTGCCAACACCATGGCCGATTGCCTCGCATTTTTGGCCGAGCATCCGGGCTCCAGCGTGCGCGTGCTCACGACCGGCGCCGCCGAGGAGCAGGAGCTCGTCAGCCAAGCGCTCGCAAGCCAAGACTATGTAGACGCCGGCACCGGCCCCATCGGCTGCACCATCGCGACCCACGTGGGCGTCGACGCCATCGCCATCAGCTACTGCCCCCGCTACCAGCCAACTCACTAGGGACGCCCACATCAGTTGCGGTGGAATAGGGACTGTTTTTGGCTTATCAGCCGCAAATCAATCCTTATTCCACCGCAACTTAGAAGCAGTTCATTTGGGACGGGGCTAAAATGACTGGTATCAAACGTTTCAGACCAGTCTTTTTAGACCCGTCCCATTTTACCTACTCTACATCAGCCCGCTGAGCGCAATGTCGACGGCCTCGTTGAGGTCGTCGGTGATGTGCACCAGCTCCGGATCGAGTGGGCTGATCATACCGGTGCTCATCACCGGGCCGTTGAGCCAGTCGAACAGGCCCTGCCAGTACTCGCTGCCTACCAGCACAAGCGGCATGCGCTTGACCTTGTGCGTTTGCACCAGCGTGAGCACCTCGAACATCTCGTCGAGCGTGCCAAACCCGCCGGGAAACACAATAGCGCCCGAGCTGTATTTGACGAACATGGTCTTGCGCACAAAGAAGTAGCGGAAGTCCATACCGAGGTTCACGTATTTGTTGAGCCCCTGCTCGTGCGGCAGTTCAATGCCCAAACCAACTGACTTGCCGTTGACGCTCGCCGCTCCCCTGTTGGCCGCCTCCATGATGCCGGGGCCGCCACCGGTGATAACCGCCACGCCGCGCTGGGCAATCTTACGGCCGACCGTGCGCGCCGCCTTGTAGGCCGGGTCCGTCTTGGGCGTGCGGGCACTACCGAAGATGGTCACCGCAGGCCCTAACTCGGCAAGTGCGCCAAAGCCATCGACAAACTCGGCCTGGATGCGCAGCACGCGCCACGGATCGGCATGCAGCCAGTCGGTCGACTCCTCGGGCGCCAGCAGGTTGGCGTAGGTGTTGTCCTTAGGAATCATGGGGCCGCGCATGACCACGGGGCCACGCCGATACGTCTCGTCGTAGGCCGGCTCGCCCTCGACGTTCTCATTCTTAATCATGGGTGCTCCTATCGAGAAAAAGAAAACGGGCGGGGTCGACGCCATGCGTCAAACACCCGCCCGAACATCAACTATTCGGTATGGTACCCACGATGCATCAAGTGCTTGCAAGCTATCGGTCAACGGTCGTGCGGCCGGTGTCAGCAAATGTGACGACCGGCCGCCGCTCGCCCCTTGCCGTTGCCCGCGCTCTGCAAGCGCCCGCGCCGCTCTTAGTAGTCCACCGCCGCAGGGCTGTTCATCCAGTCACTCACAAACGCGCCGTAGCGGCCCTCGATAATGGCCTGGCGGGCACGCTGCATAAGGTTGAGCAGGTAGTAGATGTTGTGCATCGAAAGCAGGATGCCGCCGAGCATCTCCTTCTGCGTGACCATGTGGCGAATGAGCGCGCGGCTGTAGCCGCCCGTGCACACCGGGCAGGTGCAGGTGGGGTCGATGGGGCCGTCGTCGTGCGCAAAACGCGCGTTGCGGAAGTTAAGGCGACCTTCACTGGAGAACGCCGTACCCATGCGGCCGGTGCGCGTCGGCAGCACACAGTCGAACATGTCGATGCCCACACCCACACCGCGCACGAGGGTGGTGGGGTTGCCGACGCCCATCAGGTAGCGCGGCTTGTGCTTGGGCATGTACTCGCTTACGAGCGGTGCCAGCGTCTCGAACATGGTCTCGTGGTCCTCGCCCACCGAGTAGCCGCCGATGCCGTAGCCGGGGAAGTCACCGCACTCCTCCAGATGGCGCAGCGAGCGCAGGCGCAGGTCCAGATGCATGCCGCCCTGAACGATGCCAAAGAGTGCCTGGTCATCGCGGGTATGCGCCTTATAGCAGCGCTCGGCCCACATGCTCGACAGCTCCACGGCGCGCTCAACGTAGGCGCGCGTGGCGGGATAGCCTGGGCACTGGTCCAGCTGCATGCAGATGTCGGAGCCGAGCTTCATGGCGATCTCCATGTTGTCCTCGGGCGTCCAGAACACGTGGCGACCGTCGTAATCGTTGACGATAAAGCGCACGCCCTCGTCGGTGAGCTTGACCGCGTCGTTGTGGCTGAACACCTGGAAACCGCCCGAGTCGGTGAGGATAGGGCCGTGCCAGTTCATAAACTTGTGCAGGCCGCCCAGCTCGGCGATGGTGTCCTCGCCGGGGCGCATGGACAGGTGATAGGTATTGGCAAGCACGATCTGGGCGCCGAGCTGCTTGACGGTCTCGGTGGGAATACCCTTGACGTTTGCCTTGGTGCCCACGGGCATAAAGATCGGCGTCTCGATGTCGCCGTGCGGGGTGTGCAGCACGCCGGCACGCGCATGCGTCGTCGGGTCCTCTGCGATCAGGTCGAATTTAAAAAGGCTCTGGTCCATAAACTGGAACTCCTTGGTTGCGGTTCATACGCAAACCATTATACGGGCAACCCGCAAGAAGCACCGACTCGACAGAAACTGGTGCATTAAACGACTAGTCATTTAAGAACGTCCCCAACGACTACGGGATCATCTCCAACAGCCAAGGGAACGCCGATGCTTTGTCAACGACAGCGAAAACCCGCCAGAGCGAGCAAGATGCCTTCAGGCAAAATGGCGCCACAGGTTGAGCATAAGTCAGACACTATGACCCAATCCAGGGGCACGGAAACGACAGGAGCCCCCGCTCGT
>UQIC01000047.1 GCA_900540985.1 uncultured Collinsella sp. | reverse complement strand
ACGGAGAGCACATTAAGTGCTCTCCGGCTCGTGCGGAACTCGCGATCGACCTTATGCCCCGCCCTCGGGACTAAGGATACATGGTAGAGGCGCGTGTGCTCCAAAATTCATTAGCTGGTGACGCAGCGTAGGCTCATATCGAAACATCTTCATCACCGGATTAATAAAAAAGAAGTACCGGTTGGAACCGGTACTTCTTTTGAAAGTGCATATGTTGTTGTGACCTTAGCGGTTCTTAATTACAGGCCGCAGGCTGATTTGAGTTCTTCGACTCGGTCGGTTTTCTCCCAGGTGAAGTCGGCGTCTTCTCGGCCGAAGTGACCGTAGGCTGCCGTCTTTTCGTAGATGGGGCGACGCAGGTCTAGGTCGCGGATGATTGCGCCCGGGCGCAGGTCGAAGGTCTTCTCTATGGCCTCGACGATCTTGTCCTCGGCAACATGCGCGGTACCGAAGGTGTCGACCATGATTGAGAGTGGCTTGGACACGCCGATGGCGTAGGCCAGCTCGACTTCGCAGCGGTCGGCCAGACCGGCGGCGACCACGTTCTTGGCGACCCAGCGCGCGGCATACGCGGCGGAGCGGTCAACCTTGGTGCAGTCCTTGCCGCTAAAGGCGCCGCCGCCGTGGCGGCCGTAGCCGCCGTAGGTATCGACGATGATCTTGCGGCCGGTGAGGCCCGTGTCACCCATGGGGCCGCCCACGACAAAGCGACCGGTGGGGTTCACGTAGATGTCCGCGTTGTCCCACGGCATGTTCTCAGCGGCCATGACCGGGGTGATGACGTGCTCGATAAGGTCGGCCTTGATCTTGCCCATGTCCTCGATCTCGGCGGCGTGCTGCGTGGAGATGACGATGGTCGTGACCTCGACGGGCTTGCCTTCCTCGTAGCGCACGGTGACCTGGGTCTTGCCGTCGGGACGCAGATAGGCGAGGGTGCCGTCGTGACGCACGGCGGCCAGGCGCTCGGCTAGGCGACTCGCCAGGTAGTGCGGCATGGGCATGAGGGTCTTGGTCTCGTTGGAGGCATAACCGAACATCATGCCCTGGTCGCCGGCACCGATCAGGTCGATCGGGTCGGTGGTAGCGCCGGTCTGGGTCTCGAAGGACTCGTCGACGCCCTGGGCGATATCGGGCGACTGCTCGTGGATGAGGCTCATAACGCCGCAGGTATCGCAGTCAAAACCGAACTTGGCACGGTTGTAGCCAATGCGGCGGATAACGCCGCGAGCGATTTCCTGCACGTCGACGTAGGCCTGGGTGCGAATCTCGCCGGCGACGATGACGGTGCCGGTGGTCACGAGGGTCTCGCAGGCGCAGCGGACGTTCTCCACGTTGGCAGGCACGCCGTTGGGGGCGATGTAACCCTGCTCCTGGAGCTCTATTTCTTTGGCGAGGATTGCGTCGAGGACGGCGTCGCTGATCTGGTCAGCGATCTTATCGGGATGACCTTCGGTCACCGACTCCGACGTAAAAACAAAGGACCCGTGTTGGGGCGGGATGGAACGAAGTTCTTCTGACATGATTGTCCTTTCAAAAACGTGTCCCGGCGACCGTTACCATTCCGCCGGGCTCTCTATGCAAGGGCACATCATAGCGCGTAAATCAAAGATTCACACCCTTTCCGCACCTACTTATTGGGGACAGTCTTAAATGACTAGCCTTACCTAAGTGCCGACAGGTTTCCCAACGACTGGTCATTTCGGCACTTGGGGACGTTCCTTTTCTGCCGGCCTTTTAGGAACGTCCCCAAGTGCCGGCAGATCGGGACACTCCTTTTCGACCGGCTCCGAAGAGTGTCTCCGGCGACAGGTCATTTAAGTCTGTCCCCAATGAATGGGTCGGTGCCCTTTGTGCGGAGGTTGCTTTGATGCTTTATACTGGTGCAGTTAGACATCCATCCTGCAATCGAGGAGATTTCCATGGCATCAGACGTTCGCGTCCGCTTTGCACCCTCACCGACGGGCAAGCTGCACATCGGCGGCGCCCGCACCGCTATCTATAACTGGGCTTTCGCCCGTGCAAACGGCGGCACGTTCATCCTGCGCATCGACGACACCGACCCCACCCGCTCCACCGACGAGAACACGCAGATCATCCTGCGCGCCATGCGTTGGCTGGGCCTGGACTGGGACGAGGGTCCCGAGGTGGGCGGCGATTTTGGCCCCTACGCCCAGACCGAGCGCCTGGACCTGTACAAGCAGGCCGCCCAGAAGCTTTGGGACGAGGGCAAGGCCTATCCCTGCTTCTGCACCAAGGAGCAGCTCGACGCCGACCGCAAGGCCGCGCAGGAGCGCAAGGACCCCTTCCAGGGCTATCAGCGCCGTTGCCGCGATCTTGATCCCGAGGAGGCCCGCCGCCGCATCGAGGCCGGGGAGTCCTACGTCCTGCGCATCAAGGTGCCCGAGGACCGCGGCGACGTCGTCATCCACGACGCCGTCCACGGCGAGGTGACCTTCGACGCCAAGGAGCTCGACGACTTTGTCATCTTCCGCTCCGACGGTACGCCCACGTACAACTTCGCGACCGTCGTCGACGACGCCATGATGAAGATCACCCATGTCATCCGTGGCGACGACCACCTGTCCAACACCCCGCGTCAGGTCATGGTGTACGAGGCCCTCGGCGCTCCCGTGCCTACGTTCGCCCACATCTCCATGATCCTGGGCGCCGACGGCAAGAAGCTCTCCAAGCGCCACGGCGCCACCTCGGTGGAGGAGTACCGCGACGCCGGTTACCTGTCCGACGCCTTTGTCAACTACCTGGCGTTGCTCGGCTGGTCGCTCGACGGCGAGACTACGATCATTCCGCGTGATGTCCTGGCCAGCAAGTTTTCGCTCGACCGCATCTCCAAGAACCCGGCGACCTTCGACCCCAAGAAGCTCGACTGGGTCAATGCCGAGTACATCAACGGCATGTCCGACGCCCAGTTTGCCGACGAGATCATGGTCCCCGAGCTGCACGAGGCGGGCCTCATCGAGGGCAACGTCGAGTACGGCGAGGACTGGATCGACGCGCTTGCCGCTATCGTCAAGCCGCGCACTAAGATGCCGACCGACGCCGTGACCGTCGCCGCTCCCATCTTTGCCACGGCCGAGACGCTCGAGTATGACGAGAAGTCCGTTAACAAGGGCCTAGCCAAGGAAGGCATGGGTGCCATCCTGGACGCCGCCAAGGCCGCGCTCGAGGGTGTCACCGCGTGGACCGCCGCGAACATCGACGCCACGCTTGAGCCGCTGCCCGAGCAGATGGACCTTAAGAAGCGCGTGGTGTTCCAGGCCGTGCGCGTCGCCGTCTGCGGCAACATGGTGAGCCCTCCACTGGGCGAGACCATGGCGCTCGTCGGCCGCGACGACTGCCTGGCGCGCATCGACCGCGCCCGCACAATGGCGCTGTAGCAGCCGTGTAAACGCATGTATCCGAGCCCCGTTCACCCGAGCGGGGCTCTTGTTTCTGTAGACGTATGGGATAGGAGGTGCTGGAGCCGTGGCCGAGCAACTGTCGCTGTTTGGTTCGCCGGAACCGGAGGAGGTTCCGGTGAAGCCAGTGTCTGCCGCTGCCTCGGCTCAGCCTAAGCCTGCACCTGAGCCCATCGCCGCCTATGCGAGCGTGGTTCTCGACATCCCGACGCGTGCGCTGTCCGAGCCGTTTGCCTATGGCATTCCTCAACCCCTTGCTAGCGACGCGCAGATCGGATCCACGGTCCTGGTCCATTTTGGCAACCGTGCTGCCGCAGGCTACATCGTCGACATTGCGCCCGAGCTGGGCGATCTGCAGGGCAACAGCGCGCTCGACCCCGCGCGCATTAAAGCCGTCGAAGCCATCCTCAGCAAACCGCTCTTTACCGCCGAGGCTGCCCGTATCGCGCGCTGGATGAGCCGCGAGTATGTCGCGACGCTTTCCGAGTGCCTGCGCCTGTTTTTGCCCCCGGGTGGAAGCCCGCGCGTGGTCAAGGGCGACGACGGCGTGTGGACGGTTGAACGTCCCGCCGTCAAGCCTATCCAAAACCGCTGGGTCATGCTCACGCCCGAGGGCTTTGACTATACGCCGCCCAAGACCGCGGTCCGCCAGCGCCAGCTCATCGAGGCACTGCGGTGCGGCCCGGTCACGACGCGTGACCTCAACCTGCTCTATAACAGCATGTCGGCTACCATCAAGGCGCTCGAAAAACGCGGCGTCGTGGTGGTGGAGGAGCGCCGTGCGTGGCGTGGCTGCAATGAACAGACCACGCTCTCCTCGGCAAGCGGCAAGGCACCGGTCGCACTCACCAACGGTCAGCAGCAGGCGCTCGCGCAGATTGAGCGCGCCCGTCTGGACGCTCATGGCGACGTGGTGCTGGTCGACGGCGTCACCGGCTCCGGCAAAACCGAGGTTTATCTCTCCGCCATCGAGCGCGTGCTCGCGGCCGGTCGCTCGGCGTGCGTGCTTGTGCCCGAAATCTCGCTGACGGCCCAGACCGTCGGCCGCTTCCGCTCGCGCTTTGGCGAGACGGTCGCCGTGTTCCATTCCCGCCTTTCGGCTGGCGAGCGCCTGGACCAGTGGGATATGGTCGCCAGCGGTGCCGCTCGCGTGGTCGTGGGCGCCCGCTCGGCGCTCTTTTGCCCGCTCAGCGACTTGGGCCTCATCATCATCGACGAGGAGCATGAGACCAGTTACAAGCAGGGTTCCAGTCCGCGCTACCACGCGCGCGAGGTGGCGGCAGAGATGGCGCGGCGTTACCGCTGCCCGCTTGTGTTGGGCTCCGCCACGCCCTCGGCCGAGGCTCTCGACCGCTGCCGCCGTGGCATGTATAACGGTGCCACCTGGACGCGCGTCGAGATGCCCGAGCGCCCGGGACACGCCGTGCTGCCGACTGTCCGCATTGCCGACCTGCGCCGCGAGTTCTCGCATGGCAGCCGCTGCATGTTCTCAAAACCCTTGATGGAGGGCTTGGAGCGTGTGGTCGAGCGCCGCGAGAAGGCCGTGCTGTTGCACAACCGCCGTGGCTTTGCGCCGTTCTTGATGTGCCGCGAGTGCGGATGCGTCCCCACCTGCAATCACTGCTCTACGGCGCTTACGTACCACGAGCGCACGCACACGCTGCAATGTCACACCTGCGGTTCGTCTTGGCGCGTGCAGCCGTATCCCGCGCCCACGAGCCGATGCCCCAAATGTGGCAGTCGCTACCTGGCAAAAATGGGTCTGGGAACGCAGCAGATCGAGGACGCACTGCATCAGATGCTTCCCGAGGATGTCGCCATTATTCGCATGGATGCCGATTCCACGCGCGGCAAGGATGCGCACAAAAAGCTGCTCGAGCAGTTCGATGCGGCGGATTGTGCCGTGTTGCTGGGCACCCAAATGATCGCAAAGGGTCTCGATTTTCCCGAGGTCACGCTCGTAGGCGTGGTCAATGCCGACTTCGCCCTCAAGCTGCCCGACTTTCGCGCAGGGGAGCGCGCCTACGATCTGCTGGAGCAGGTTGCGGGCCGCGCCGGCCGCGGCGATCGCCCCGGCGAGGTTATCATCCAGACCTACCTGCCCGAGGACCCGGTCATCCGCGCCGTCGCCGAGCACGACCGCTCGATTTTTACCGACTACGACCTGGACCAGCGCCGCGACGCGCTGTACCCGCCGTTTGTTCGCCTGGTCAACATCTTGGTATGGTCGGCGAACCGAGACGACGCGCAGGACTACATCGGCCGCATCGCGAAGCTCCTCAAGCGCCGCTGGCATGCCGCCGCGCCCGACTTTTTGCGGGCGGGGAGCGCCGTGCCTCAGGTGCTGGGCCCGGCTTCATGTGTAATCGAGAGAGCCAAGGACCGTTACCGCTTCCATCTGCTTGTAAAGTCGCCGGTAGGGTACCATGTCTCTGATGATATCGACGCCTGCCTCAAAGAGGTGGGCTCTGTGCGCGGCGTGAGCGTGAGTGTTGACGTCGACGCCTATGATTTGATGTAACAACTCGAAAGGATGGCCATGGAAGCCAACGGAATCGTACTGTCGCCTGACCCTCGTCTGCGCCAGGAGTGCGCCGTCATCGAGGAGATCACCCCGGCGATCGAGGCGCTTGCCGAGAAGATGAAGAAGATGATGTTCGAGAACGGCGGTTGCGGCCTAGCTGCCCCGCAGATCGGCGAGCTCATTCAGCTCGTCACCATCGACTGCGACTACAGCGACAAAAACGACTACGACCCGTACGTGCTCATCAATCCCGTCATTGTTGAGCAGAGCGACCATCTGGTGCCGTTTAGCGAGGGCTGCCTGTCCATCCCCGGCATTAGCTGCGAGATTGAGCGTCCTGACCATGTCGTCGTCGAGGCGTACGATTTGGACGCCAATCTGATTCGCTACGAGGCCACGGGCGATTTGTTCTGCGTGTGCCTGCAGCACGAGATCGATCACCTGCACGGCAACACCATGTTCGAGCGACTGAAGCCCATGCAGAGGATCAAGGCCGTCAAGGAGTACCAGGACGCCCTGGCCCGCGGCGCTCGACCGGGCGAGACCGAGTAGGTCCCCTCGTCCCCGGTGCTGAGCGCCCACATATCATCCCGTGCTCAAACATTCTCGCTTTGCTGCGAAACTGCGCGCGGGACGATATGTGGGCGCTCAGCACCGGGGACTGCGTTGTTCTGGCTCGGTTCGCCCGGGTGCCGTTGGGCCAGGGAGGGGCGTCTTCGCTGATAATTGCTTTGCTGAAAGAGCTGCTTTTATTGCGGCTCTTTCTTTGGTTTTGGGTATATTTGTTCTTGTTGAATTGTTATTGCGGATGGGCTGGGTACTTGGCTTTCCGCTGTTATTTGTAGCCGTCTCGGCTTTGGTTGAGGGGAGACGTTCTTTATGCGTATTGTGTTTATGGGTACGCCTGATTTTGCTGTGCCTTCGCTGGTTTCGCTTGTTGAGGCTGGTAACGAGATTGCGCTTGTTGTTACTCGTCCTGATGCTGTTCGTGGGCGTGGTAAAAAGTTGGAGCCGTCTCCTGTTAAGGCTAAGGCGCTTGAGCTGGGGTTGCCGGTCGTTGAGGCCAATCGTATGACGCCGGAGGTAGTTGAGGCGCTCCAGGCTGCAGATGCCGATATTTTCTGTGTGGCTGCCTATGGCTGCATTTTGCCCGATGAGGTGCTGCAAATGGCGCCGCTTGGTATTGTGAATGTTCATGCTTCGCTGCTGCCTCGTTGGCGTGGCGCCGCTCCTATTCAGCGTGCGATTCTCGCTGGTGACGAGATTGCTGGCGTTTCTATCATGCGCATTGGGCATGGTGTGGATACTGGTGCTTATTGTGCTCAGGCTTCCACGCCTGTTGCCGGTAAGCATGCCGAGGCGCTCACGATGGAGCTTGGCGAGCTTGGCGGCAAACTGCTTGCTGATACGCTTCCGTCGCTTGCCGATTGCTCGGCTGTTTGGACTGAGCAGGATGAGTCGCTTGTGACCCATGCTGCCAAGATTTCCAAACAGGAGATGCGCCTGGATCCGCAGATGGCGGCGCTTGATTGCGTGCGTCATGTACTGGCCTCATCCGATACCGCTCCCGCTCGTTGCGTGATTGCCGGCAAGACCGTGCGCGTGCTCGATGTTGCGCCGGCCGAAGTGTCGCTTGGCGAGGGCGCCGTTGACGTTAAGAACAAGCGTGTTTACCTTGGTCTTTCCGATGGTGCGGTTGAACTGCTCGAGGTTAAGCCCGATGGCAAGCGTGCTATGGCCGCTTCTGCTTGGGCTGCTGGCCTGCAGGGCGCCGATCTTATCTGGGGTGTTTTGTCATGAGCAAGCTGTCTCCCGCGCGCAAGCTTGCGCTCGATGTGCTAATGGAGGCCGATCGCCGCGGTATGTATGCGCGTGACGTGCTGTCCTCTCGCGCATCGGCCAAGGCTATTGACCAGCGTGATTCCGCATTTGCCGCCCGCTTGGCGCTGGGTGTTGCCGCCACGCAGGGTATTTTGGACGAGCTCCTCGATCAGTTTCTCGACAAGCCCAAAAAGGTTGCGCCGCGTGTTCGCATGGCGCTTCGTATCTCGGCCTTCGAGATGCTTTATCTACATACGCCTGGCCGCGTCGCCGTAAGTCAGGGTGTTGAGCTGGTTCGCTGCGGCGCTAAGTCCGCCGCTGGCTTGGCCAATGCTGTACTGCATAAGGTTGCGGACAATGTTGAGGACTTTGCTACGGCATCCGATGTGGATGAGTCTGAGCGACGCTTGGTTCGTCTGTCGCGCCTGATGGGTCTGCCGCGTTGGCTGTGCGCTCGCATTATGGCATCGTTCGACACGCCTGAGGGTGCGCTTAACTTTGCAGGCAATCTGGCCCCCGCGCCGCTGGCCCTTCATGAGAACGCCTTTGCGACCAAGCCCGATCCGTATATCTCGCAGCTCGTCGCGCCTGTCTTTCCGGGCTGCCATGCCCCGGTTGATGCCCAGGTTACGGTTGCGTCGGGCGTATTTGAGCGTGCTGCCGCGGTGGCCTCGGACCTTAACGCCCAGCTCATCGCCACAGCTGCCACGCGCCCTGGAAGCTGCCTTGAGATTGGTGCCGGTCGTGGCACCAAGACCTATGTGATGATGTGCCAGGCCAAGCGTGCGGGCTATGAGCGTCAGCATACGGCGCTTGATTTGCACGACCGCAAGTGTGACCAGAATCTCGCGCGACTGCATAAGGCGGGTATTGCGGGTGTTCGCACGGTCTCGGGCGATGCCTGCGAGCTCGATGCAGTCCTCACGTCGTTCGATGCCATGCTTGGCGAGCCGGTTAAATTCGACACGGTCTTTATCGATGCGCCGTGCTCGGGCACCGGAACCATGCGTCGTCATCCCGAGATTCCGTGGCGTCTGACCGAAAAGGATGTGACGGTTGAGCTGCCCAAACTGCAGCTGTCGATGCTCAAGGAAGCCGCCGCGCGCGTGGCTGCCGGCGGCGAGCTCATCTATGCGACGTGCTCCGTCTTCGACGAGGAGAACACGCAGGTGGTGGACGCGTTCCTTGCTTCTCCCGAGGGTGCCGGCTTTAGCGTGGCACCGCTTTTCGAGGCACAGATTCTGCAACTTCCCGAGTTCGATCAGGCCAAGAAGCTCGTATCCGTACGCCAGAACGATCGAGGCCTCTTCCAAAGCGTGCCGGTAAACGCCGACTCCTACGACGGCCACTTCTGCGCCCGCCTGGTCCACAAGTAACGACTAAGTTGCGGTGAAATAGGGATTAATAAGCCGCTTCTACCCACCAAACAGTCCTTATTTCACCGCAACTCATAAGGAAACCTGGGTAGCTGAAGAAACAGCCCCGCGATCGGCGTTGATCGCGGGGCTGTTTGGTTTCTAGTGGCTGTGCGGGCAGTTGGCGCAGCAGCCGCTGGTGGCGCTGGTGCTGGAGCCGCCGCTTCGCTGGTCGGTGTTGTAGAAACCGCTGCCCTCAAATTTAATGCCGCTGGCCGAGAACGTCTTGGTCGCCGGAGCGCCGCAGCTCGGGCACACGACCTCGGGAGTCTCGGACATGGGATGCTCAACCTCAAACACGTTGCCGCAGCTCGAGCACTTGTAATCGTAGCGTGCCATAATACTTCCTTTTCAGCACAAAGCGGGCAGATTACTCTGCCCGCAAAAATTCAAACGTTTGTAACTGTACCCTATATCGGGGGTTTTATCACGCTTCGCCCCAGAATCTATGGTTGTTGCGCAGGAGCTGTGCGGTTTTGTTCTCGGCGGCTGCAATGTCTGCCTCGTCAGCCTGCCAGGTCCAGTTGCCCGTGGCCACGCCCGGAACGTTCATGCGCGCGTCGTCGCCAAGCCCCAGGATATCCTGCAGCGGCATCATCACCAGGGGAGCGTCGCTTGCCAGCGCGTCGCTCATCAGCTTGGCCGCCACCTCAACACCGCTCGGTTCATCGCCGCCCGCAAAGGTACGGGTGCACCAACCGGCCAGCGTCGACGTATCGTGCGTCGAGGTGTACAGAATCTTGCCGGGCGTGGGATGCACACCGCAACGAACGTCGTAGTCGCTAAACTCCAGCACGTCCATGCCGGGGAAACCGCAGGTCGATGCCATGGCGCGAACACCGGGCGTCAGATAGCCCAAGTCCTCAGCGATAAAGTTGAGCGGACCCAGTTCGTCATAGGCGGTCTGGAACAGGTCCTTGCCCGGGCCCGCCAGCCAGCGGCCGTCGGCGCATGCCTTGCCCGCGGGAATGCTGTAATAGCTGTGGAATCCCAGGAAGTGATCCAGACGCACGCGGTCGTAGAGCGAGAACGCGCGGCGCAGGCGATCCATCCACCAACTATAGCCGTTCTGCTTCATGTGGTCCCAGCGGAACGTCGGGTTGCCCCACATCTGGCCCTCGGGCGCAAAGTTGTCGGGCGGCGCGCCAGAAATCTCAATCGCCTTGCCGGTATCGGACAGCCAGAAGTTCTCGGGTTCGCTCCACGCGTCTGCCGAATCGTCGGACACGTACATAGGAATATCGCCGATGACCTCGATGCCCTTCTTGTGCGCATAGTTCATGAGCTCACACCAAGCGAGGTCAAAGCGGTACTGCATGTACGCCTGAAGCTCGGCCTCGTTGTGGAAGCGCTTGTCGTCGATCAGATGCTCGTTGTAGCGAGCGACATCTGCCGGCCAATTGTGGCGCGACTCGCCCTCAAAGTACTTCTTAACGGCCATGTAGACGCAGTATTTCTCGAGCCAATCGGCATTGCGATGTTTAAACGCGGTGTACAACGGATCGGCATCTTCGCCGCCGCGGGCCATCCAGGTCTTAAAGTCGGCGGCCAGCTCCTCGTGGCTTTCGGGTAGCAGGTCGATATTGCCTGCAAAGGCCGAAGGACCGGCGTAAGGGGAGCGGAAGAAGTCCGTGGGGTTGACGGGGAGAACCTGCCAGTAGCGCATGCCCATGGCGGCCAGATGGTCGATAAAGCGACGCGTGGGTGCGCCGATCGTACCCGGCTTGCCGTCGTCGGTCGGCACCGATGTGATATGGCACACAACACCCGCACCGTGATCGAGCGGTTCCTGCAGGCGCTGCTCGGCATGGTGATAGATGATCGACGAGCCCAGCGGATACAGATCGAGCGTGACCGTGCCGTTGTGGATCTCGCACTCATGACCGCTGATCACGTCACTCGCACATTCGTCGAGCGCCGGAATCGTCACTCGGTGCGAATTGCGGAGGCTGCGGTTGATGATGACGGTCGCGGACTCGCCGTCTTTACCGGTGCGCGTATAAGCGAGTACTTCGTCATTGAGCGCGAAGGCCTTGATCTCGCCATCGATCATAAACGGTAGCGCGCGGCGCACGGCCGAGGCATTCTTGACGATCGCGAACGTATCGAAGTCGTGCAGGTTTTCCTTGGTCGGCATGGTGCAGCGATTGCCCGGATCGGTGAGACCCTCCAAGCCGTACTCGTCACCGTAATAGATTGAGGGAACGCCCGGGAACGTCATCTGCATGAGCGTCGCCAGCCAAAAGCGGCTCTTGGCCAGGCCCATGGAGTTCTCGTCCAGGCGCCATTTGCTGCGCTCGCTCTCGGGCAGCTGCGACTCGTCGGGGCCACCGCCGAGCACCGAGATAATGCGCGGGCGGTCGTGGCTCGACAGCAGATTGAGCGCGCAGGATAATGCCTCGCGCGGGTAGTTCTCGCGCAGGGTCTCGATATCCTCGGCAGCTTGGTAGGCGTTTTTGTAGCCCATCAAAAAGCCGATGACCATGTCGCGGAAGGGGTAATCCATAGCAGAGTCCAGCTCGGAGCCCTGCAGGTAGCGACGCAGATGGCCGTAGCTGATCTTGTTGGAGGCATCTTCCCAGACCTCGCCGAGCAGCAGCGCGTCGGGCTTCTCGGCGAGCACGGCCTTTTTGATCTCGGTCAGGAAGTCATCGGAAAGTTCGTCGGCCACATCCAGGCGCCAGCCGTGAGCGCCGGCGCGCAGCCATTTACGAATGACGCCGTCCTTGCCCAGGAGCCGCTCGCGCACCAGTTCGGAGCTCTCATTGATGGCGGGCATATTGCCCACGCCCCACCAACAGTCGTACGAGCCGTCCTCGTGAAAATAAAACGCATCGCGCCAAGGCGAATCCTCGCTCTGCCACGCGCCCACGCCGGGGTAGTTGCCGTAGCGGTTGAAGTAGATCGAATCGTCGCCCGTGTGGTTGAACACACCGTCCAGAATGATGGAAATGCCCAGCTTCTCGGCCGCCTCACACAGCTCGGTAAAGTCCTGCTCGGTGCCCAGAATCGGATCGATCTTGGTGTAATCGGCGGTGTCGTAACGATGGTTGCTCGCGGCCTCAAAGATTGGGTTGAGGTAGATGGCCGTAAAGCCTAGCTCGGCAATGCGAGGCAGGTCATTTTGGATACCCTTGAGCGATCCGCCGTAAAAGTCCCAGGTCTTGATGGAGCCGTCCTCGGCGCGCTCGTACACAGGCGGCTCATTCCAGTCCTCGACCATGCGGCGCTGAATGCCCTTACGCGGTTTTTCGACCTCGGCCAGCGTGCGCTCGCGCCAGTGCTCGTCGCGGGCATAGCGATCGGGGAAGATCTGGTAGACCATACCGCGCTCGTACCAGGTAGGACGGTTCTCACGGTGTTTGTAGACGGTGACCTGGAATGAAGGCACCTCGGCGTAGTCGTAGGTTACGCCTTCGCCGCCGGTACGTCCTTGCGGTGCGCCCAAGCGGACCTCGGGCTGGCCTTCGATATTGCAGATAAAGCTGTACCAGATAAGACAGGGCTCGGTGCACTCAAGCTCAACGGTAAATATGCCGTCGCCTTCGTGCGTCATGGGATACCGAGACTCACCGATCTCATCGACCCAGGTGCGCAGCGTAAGCGTTGCCTGCGCAGGATCGGCATCCTCCAGAATCACGGAGAGTGAAAGGGTAGTTCCAGTGGTCACAGCGCCAAACGGAATGCGAAACTGCGGTAGACGGCTGTTGTGTATCAATCTCATAATACGGTCCAGTTCAATAGAATCACGGCCTGCGGGCCATGGGCTTTACGCACAGGATGTAAGTATATCTGTTGTACACAGGCTGTATAAACAACATCCGTTTACCATCGGCGAACGGTTGTCCTAGAAAATCGTTTTACCAACTATCCACAGAGAAGGGGCGCCTGGTTGGAGCACCCCTTACTTATGGTTTGATGAGGTTTTGGATCGTCTGTGGGCTAGCGGCGCTTGCGGGTGGCCGTTGCCTTGCGGACGGACGTCTTCTTGGACGGCGCTTTTTTCTCGGTCGCGGCGGCGGGGGAGACCGGGGTCTCCTTGGCGGGTTCTGGCTTGGCCTCTGCCTTCGGCGCCGGCTTGGCTTTTACCTCGGCCTTGGGCCCCTCTTTGGTAGCAGCGGGCTTAGCCTCTGCCTTGGGAGTTGTGGCTTTTGCCGAGGTTTTCTTGGCCGTCGTCGTGCGCTTTCGCGTGGTGGTCTTGGCGGCGGGCTTGGCCTCGACGGTTGCCTCCGCCTTGGACTCGGCGGGCGTCTCCTCGACCTTGACGGCTGGCTTTGCGGCTGGCCTGGGCGGGGGGGGCCTTTGCCAATGCCGCCATTACCATGTTT
>UQIC01000046.1 GCA_900540985.1 uncultured Collinsella sp. | reverse complement strand
GCAGCGTCTGGGCGGGCGCGCTCACCGAGCCGGATATCGTAGCCACATCGATGCGCGTGGCGCCGGGCGTTACGCTCTGGGGTCCCGTCGCGGCGCCCGAGCAAGCCGAGCTCATGGCACGTCCGGTGGAGCTGCTGCTTGATGTCCTGCGTCGCGAATCCGACGTGGTCTTTATCGATACCTCGGTCTTTTGGGGCGATGCCGTGGCGGCTGCGGTGGCGGCGAGCGACCGTTGCCTGGTCATTGGCGATGCGGCGGTGTCGTCCGCGACATCGGCGTCGCGCGTCATTGAACTGACAAGTCGAGTAGGTGTGCCGCGCACGCGCATGAGCGCCTTGTTCAACCGGTTCGGTGCGCGCGGGGCAGACGAGGACGTCGCCATGCGCTTTGAGATTGCCTGCGCGTTGAGCTCCAAGATTCGTATCGCCGATGGCGGGCAGGATCTCGCCGCGCTCATGGCGTTTGGGCGCGCTGACGAGGCAGTGGGGCAGACCAGCGCTTTTGCGACCAGCGTGCGCGAGGCCACGCGCGAGATGCTCGTGGAACTGGGGTGTGCCGTCGGCCCTTGGAGCGATATGGTCGCCGACCGTGCAACGCGTACCGAGCGTCCGCGTATCCGCCTTCCCTGGTCGCGCGAGGGTGATCAGCGATGAGCCTGCAAACGAGGATTAAGGCTGCCGGCGCAGCAGCGGCGGCAGCGCCTGTAGATGCGGGGCGTCGCCGTGCGGTGAAACGACGCACCAAGCGCGCCGTGATGGACCGCATGGGTTACGACGAAGTGGCGCGTATCAGCGCCTATATCGACCCGGCACTTGCCCGCTCGGAATTGCGTCCCGCGGTGGAGGCGGCGCTCAATATTGAGGAGCCGACCGATTTCGCGACGCCCGAGCGCGAGACCATCATCGACGAGATTTTGGATGACGTGGTGGGCTTGGGGCCGTTGCAGCCGCTCATCGAGGACGACACCGTTACCGAAATCATGATCAACGGCTGCCGCTCGGCTTTCTTTGAACGCGGCGGCGTCTTGTATCCCATCGAGCATGCGTTTGAGGATGATGAGCAGATCCGGGTGCTTATCGACCGCATCATCTCGCCACTTGGCCGCCGTATCGACGAGCGCAGCCCCATCGTCAACGCCCGCCTCAAAACGGGCTATCGCGTCAACGCGGTGATTCCGCCTGTGGCGATTGACGGACCGATTCTCACCATCCGAAAGTTCTCGGACCGTATCTGCTCGCTGGACGAGCTTGTGGGGCTGGGGTCGCTGCCGCTTTGGTATGCGCAGCTGCTGTCGTGCGCGGTGTCGCTGCGACAGGACCTGGCGGTTGCGGGAGGCACGGGATCTGGTAAGACCACTCTGCTCAACGCGTTGTCATGCGAGATCTCCACCGGCGAGCGCATCGTGACGATCGAGGACTCTGCCGAGCTCAAGTTCGCGCATCATCCGCACGTGGTGCGCCTAGAGGCGCGCGAGGCTTCAATTGAGGGCGAGGGCGCGGTGACGATCCGCGACCTGGTGACCAATGCCCTGCGCATGCGCCCCGACCGCATCGTGGTGGGCGAGGTGCGCGGTGCCGAGTGCTGCGACATGTTGCAGGCCATGAACACGGGCCACGACGGGTCGCTCACCACGCTTCATGCGGGTTCCGAGCAGGAGACCGTGGTGCGTCTGACGTTGCTTGCACGTTATGGCATCGATCTGCCGAGCGAGCTCATCGAGGAGCAGATTGCCATGGCGCTCGACGGCATCGTGATGTCCGAGCGCCACGCCGATGGCAGGCGTTTCGTCTCCTCGTATTCGGGGGTGCGTCGCGCTGCGTCGGGCGGCGTAGAGCTCGAGCGCTATGTGACTTTCGATGCCGCCGAGCGCACCTGGAAGCTTGACCGCGAGCCGCCGTTTATCGCAGAAGGCCTGCGGTCGGGGACGCTCACACAAGAGGAGGTGGACGAATGGAGGTCGCTGTGCCCCTCGTCGTAGGGGGTTTGGCAGGGTTTTCTGTTGCGACGGCGTGCGGGGCGGAACCTCGTGTGCCGCAGGTACCGCCGGCGGAGCTGGCGCGTCAGGCGCTCGAGACGGTGGCAGAGAAGCTGCCGCGTGAGCTGGTGGAAAACGATCTGCTGAAAAAGATCGCCCGTTCGTGGGCATCGCTGGCTCCGGCGCGTCGCCTTGGCCTCGCGATCGAGGATGCTTCGGGGCGTTTGGCGTTTCTGCTGCTATCGAGCGGTGTCTGCTGCGTTTTGCTAACGATGGTGTCGTTATCGCCCCTCGGATTTGCCTTGGGACTTGTTGCTCCGTTTGCCGTTGGCGCCGCTCGGGATGGTTTTGAGAGCCGGCGCGAGCAACACGATGCAGAAGAGGCCATGCCCGAGGCGTTTACCGCACTTTCCATGTCGCTTGCCTCGGGACATTCGCTGGCCCAGGGCATGCGCTTTGTGGGCGCTCATGCGCAAGAACCGGTGCATACCGAGTTTTTGCGGGTGGCGGCGGCAATCGATTGCGGCATCTCGGCGACCGACGCGCTCGATGACTTGCTCGTGCGCATCGACGCCCCCGGCCTTTCGCTTGTGACCTTGGCGCTTAAGGTGTCTCAGCGCACCGGCGCTCCGCTTGCCGACTTACTGTCCGAGGCGTCGAGCATGGTGGGGGAGCGCATTGAGCTCAAGCGCCGCCTAGATGTTAAGACGTCGCAGGCTCGCATGTCTGCGCATATGGTCGCGGCGATGCCGGCGGGCATGTGCGCGGTGTTGGCGCTGCTTTCGGCAGATTTCCGTCGCGGTCTTGCGACGCCTGCCGGCGCGGGCGCTGTGGTGCTGGGTCTTGCCCTCAACGCCGTTGCCCTGGTGGTTATCAGGCGCATTATGCGGGTGGAGCTATGAGCGCCCCGGTTGCAGTTGCGGCTTGCCTGTGCGCCCTGAGTGTATTTGTCGCGACGGGTTTGGATCGGGCGGATGCACGCAAGATCGCAGGGGCCTGCAAGCGCGAGGCGGTGCTGGTCGCTGCCGCGGGTCGCTCGGTGGTCGATGCCCTGACCGTGCGAGTGAAGGGCGCGGTTGGAGCGGGCGGCCCGGCGCGAGTGTCGCTCGGCGAAGTGTCCGAGATGATCGATGTTGTGCGCTTGGGTCTTTCGGCCGGCCTTTCGTTTGATGCGGCGCTTGAGATTTTCTGCGCCAACCGCCGGTCAGTGTTGGCTCTTCGCCTTGAGCGGGCCTGCATGGCGTGGCAGGTGGGCGTGGGCACGCGTGAGGACGAGTTGTTGGCCGCCGCGCGCGACCTGGACGTGCGAGCGCTCGAGACCTTTGCCATTACGGTGGGACAGGCGCTCGCCCTGGGTGCTCCACTTGCCGAGACGCTGGCCGCTCAAAGTCGCGAGATCCGTGCGGCTCATCGCGCCGCGGTCGAGCGCGAGATTGAGCGTGCGCCCGTCAAGCTGCTGATTCCCACCGGCACGCTCATCTTGCCGGCGTTGCTTCTGTCCATATTGGGCCCGCTGCTGGGAGCAGGCGGGATGATGTAGGGAGGAATACATGAACACGATGGTCGAAGTTGCTGGCAAGGTCTGGAGCTGGGCTGTTTGCCAGTCAATTCGCGCTCGCCAGCATGCCGGGGAGCTACTGCAGGAGGAGAGTGCGCAGGGCACCACCGAATACGCCATCTTGGTCGGCGTGCTCGTGGTGATCGCCATCATTGCCATTGTCGCATTTAAGGGCAAGGTCCAAGATCTATGGAACGCTATCAGCGAGGGCATCAACAGCCTGTAGAGGGCGAGCGCCCCATCGGGGTGCTGCTGGTGTTTGCTTGCCTGACCGTGGCGATAGCGGCGGTGCTTTGGGGGCTTAACGCCGCGCGGCAGCAGCGTCCTGGGGCCGCCTTCGATTCGGGCTCAGATTCGGCGGTGGCGTCTCAAAAAGATGAGATGCGAGATGCGGACGATTCGGATGTCGCTGTCACGGCGCAAACCTTTCTGCGGACGCTCGACAAGCGGTCTGGCACTGCGACGGATTCACCTGAGGACAACGCGATTGCGGTCCGGCTTGCATGGTCCGAGGACCGACCGATGACCGAGGCAGCGGCGGATATGTTACGCGCCTACCGCGAGGTGCCAACGGCCCAGCTCGCCCTGAGCGGCTATCTCGATATTAAGGGCAACGTATGGGGCGCCATCGTGCGCGATGGGCGCGGCTGGGTCGATATGGTGACGGTTGCCGCGGATGCTGGCGATGCTTCGTGTCGTCTGCGCGCCGTGCGTCTGGTCCCGCAAACAATAAGCTCAAAGGAGGGATCGTGAAATGCATGGCATTCTGCGTGAGGAATCTGCCCAGGCGACGGTCGAATACGCCATCGTCACGGTGGCGCTGTTATCGATCGTGCTGGCGATTGTGGGACTTTGGCGTGCTGGCACCGATGGACGCTTGGCGGCGCTGGTTGAGCGGGCGGCATCCCATGGCGTTGCCTCGACGTCGGTTATCGACGCCGCTGCGGGCGCTAAGGACATCGCGTTGTATTGATATCGCGCGCGAGGACCGGGCGCAGTCTACGGTCGAGGCCGCTTTTTTGCTGCCGACGTTTCTGACGCTCATCCTTCTCGCACTGCAACCGGTGTGCCTGCTTTATGCGCGCGCGGTCATGGAGTCTGCCGCCGCCGAGACCGCGCGGCTCATGACCACGACGACGGCGGAGGACGACGATCTTAAGGAGTTCACCCTCCGCCGGCTTGCCGCAGTGCCCAACGTTTCGATCTTTCATGCCGGCGGGCCGCTGTCGTGGGATGTCGAGCTTAGCCGGGCCGATGCGGGCGGCGTCTCGTCCGTGTCCGTTTCCGGCGAGGTCAAGCCGTTGCCTGTGATCGGTGCGTTTGCGCAGGTTATGGGTGGTACCGCCGAGGGCGGCTACGTTGAGCTCAAGGTCGATGTCTCGTATCAATCACGTCCCGAATGGCTGGAGGGAGATTATGATTCGTGGATTGCTGCATGGGATTAAGCGTTTCTGGTCTAGACGCGTTTTGACGCGCCGTCCGAGCTGCCATCGCAAGCGAGGCGGCTTTATGGGTCGAGCCGGTATCGACCTGTTTATCGAAGACGGTGCCTACACCACGCTTTCCTCTGCGGTGGTCATCTTGGTGGTGCTCACGCTGCTGTTTTCGTCGACGGCGGCGATATGGAGCATGTCGCGCGCGGGGGACACCCAGGTGGCTGCCGATAGCGGCGCGCTGGCAGGCGCCAATGTGGTGTCGTCCTATCACACGGCTGCCACGGTGGTGGATGCGAGCATTTTGAGTTTGGGCCTAGCGGGGTTTGCCACGATCGGGACGGGCCTGGTCGCCATCCTCATCCCGGGTGCCGAACCAGTTGCCGGCAATATGGTCGACACCGGGATTGAGATCATTAAAACGCGCAACAAGTTTGCCAAAAGCGCATCGGAAGGCTTACAGAAAATCGAGACGGCTCTGCCGTATCTGATCGCCGCGCGTGCCACGCAGGCGGTGTCGGCGCAGGATACCGATAGTGTGACCTATACCGGTACGGCGCTTGCCGTGCCCAAGACATCCGAGTCGGACTTCGCTGCGCTCGAGGGGTCCGAGATCTCGACCGATGCCATTAAAGGCACATCAGATGATTTAGAGCGTGCGGCCGAGGAACTGCGGAAGGCCTCGGAGGAGACGGCGAAGGCTAAAGAGCGCGCTTGGCTGGCGGATTGTGGCGGGTCGGACGAGAGTTCGATTGGCAAGTACTCGTGTATGTGGGAGCGTGCGAAAAAACTAGCAGAACTATCTGACAGCCAGAACCGTCATGAAAAATCGAGCATCACATGGGAGCCGCAAATAGCGCTCAATCGCGCGAAAACCTATTACCGACAGCGCTTGGCGAATGAAAAACCTCAGGGATCGAGCGTCGAGATGAAAGCGCAGTCAGCCGCTCGAAAAGCGTTCTATGCCTATGCGATTGAAGAGGTCGATCGAGCATACATAAAAGATGATGGCGAACGGTTTTCTGCCTATATCCCACTATTGCCGCGTGTCCCAAACGAGGTGCGGCCGACCGAACTTTACACCGATGCCGCATGGCCTGTAAGCAACAACGACGGCAGAACATACCTGCATTATGGAGTCGAATGCCCCGTCTATCAGAAAGGGACTCCGAGTGGGCTGGCATCTGTTGCTGATTATGATGGTCGTGATACATGCGAAGCGTGCGGCTTCGGCGTGGTTACGCTTGGAAGCGCCCTAATGCCGCCATCGTTCATCGAAAACGGCTTCGAGTACCACTTTGACAAGTTCAAAGAGGCTCTGGAAGACTACGTCGAATGCCGCAACAAAGAGCTCGAGCTCGAGCGTCAGACCGAAGACGAGGCCGATCGTGCGGGCAATACGTTTGACCAGGCCATCAAGGAGCTTTCGGGCGAGCGCCCGCGTATCGCTCCGCCCGGTCGCAACGGCGTGGTCGCCTTTGCGGTTTCGGGTGCCATCTCGAGCCCCGATGAGCTCAACTCTTCGTTTAACACGGCAGTCAGGCTTGGCGATCGCGGTGCTATCTCTGCCGCGGTGTTGGCGCCCGATGAGGCGACGGCGCAAAACAACGTGCTTTCGCGATTTTTCTCGACATTGAAGGAACGCTCGGGCGGCGTTGCCGGCGTGCTCGACGGCGTCATGGATGTTTGGGGACGGCTGCTCGTAGGATACGGTGATATCCAAGGTTCGGCCGACGAACTTATGGACGAGATGATTAAAGGCCTAGGAGGGGGCAGCGGCGCGTTGGGCTCCATCGCATCGTGGCTCGGCGATACCGTTTCGGCGTCCGTGGCGGCGCTGGGTTTGGAACCGTGCGACTTGCGCCTGCGAAAGCCGGTGCTGACCGATTCCGCCAATGTCATTAAGAGTCCGGGGTCTGACATTGCGGGTCTCTCTCAAGCGCAAGACAAACTGCGAAGTATTCCGTTGGGCGTGACCGATCCCAAGGCGCTTTGCGAGGCGTTGGAATATCAAGTCGAACGCACCATTAGCGGCACGGTGTTCACACTTGCGGAGATTCCTCTGCCCGGCGGCGGCTCCATCCCGCTCACCGTCGATGTCGCCACGCTGGTTGGCGCTCTGGGCGGTGGGTCGTAATGAGTATCCGCATGCGTCTGCGCGAGGAGCGCGCCCAAGCGACGGTTGAGATGGCAGTGGTTACGCCCGTTTTGCTGGTGCTGGCACTCATCGTGTACAACGTCATGGTCTTTGCCAGCGCTGTCGCGCGCTTCGACCGCGTGGTGCCCGACATCGTGTTGGCGCACGCTGTGGCACCGGGCGGGGAGGGTGACGAGAACTCTGCCGATGCCTCGGTGACGGTCCAGACTCAAATTCTGAATGCCATGGAAGGCTATGACTTGCAGATCGAAGTGTCGAGCGAGCAAGGCGCGAAGGCATCAGATGGTGGCCTGCTCTCCCTATCCGGTACGTTTAGGACCTACACCTGCACCATGCACTATGAGCCGTGGCCGACTTCTCTCAGCATCGCTGGCGTTTCGCTGGGGGCGCCGACAACGTTGTCGCACGAGCGCGCGGTGACGGTCGATCCATGGCGTCCGGGGGTGGTCATGTGACCGCGGTCTCGTCCTACATCGCTTACGCGCGGGCACTCAACAGGCTGGGTTGGACGCCGGCCGAGTTTGTGGTGGCGGAGTCGTTTGTCGTGCGCCTGCGCGGCATGCTGGGACGGCGTCCGGTTGCCGCCAACGGCCTGCCGCTCGTCATGGCGTTTCCACGCTGCTCTTCGGTCCATACGTGTTTTATGGCCTATCCCATCGACATCGCCTTCATCGATCGCGACGGCAATATCCTCGCGCGCTACGAAAACGTCCGTCCTTGGCACATGTGCTCTTGCCTCGGCGCCTGGGCCGTACTAGAGCGTCCTTCAATCATTGTTTCGACTCCTGCTCTCCAACGCGTGCCGGCTTAAGAATTGGCGACAGTGGACTTTTGTCATACGAAATTGGGTAAGATGGAGGAGAAGATGCATGGATGTTGAGATCCATCCCAACGCTAAAAAGCACCTGACGGAAAAGCAGGTGCTTAGCGCTTGGCTTGCGGTTACTGAGTGCATTCGTCGCGAGTCGAAGGACGAGCCGCCGAGATGGCTTGCAATTGGATGACTCTCAGACGGACGAAGCGTGGAGCTTGTCGCGGTGGAGCTTGTCCGTGGGTGGCTTATCATTCATGCCTTGTCTCCAGTCCAGAAGAAATTTTGGCAGGAGATTGAACAGGCTCGGCAAAGGGGTCGATGATGGGCAAGACGTATACGGCCGCTAATGGTCAGGTTGTAACGGATGAAATGATTGACGCGTGGTGCGAGTCGTACGAGCGCGGAGAGTTTCCGGATGGCGAACACACCGTTGGTGGGATCGTGCATGGACGGCCCCCGCTCTCAGGTGAGGGGACGGCAACGCTGTCGGTCAAGATTCCTCTGGGAATGAAGGAGGCCATTCGTCGACGGGCGGCTGCCGAGGGGATGACGCCAAGTGAGTTTGCCCGTGCGGCTCTGAGTGAAAAACTTCTTGCTGCCGGCTGATGCCTCTGACGTGCCGATTTATAGAACCGAGGCTGTGCTCAAAAACTTTTTTAAAATTCTCGGTTGACCGGAACGCGTCCTTGGTTATACTAATCAAGCCTTGAAACAAGGCACACCTCAAATGGCTGGGTAGCTCAGTTGGTAGAGCAGAGGACTGAAAATCCTCGTGTCAGGGGTTCGATTCCCTTCCCCGCCACCTTGAATTGACTAGGACCTCTGTAAAGGGGTCCTTTTCTTTTATGCAGCCCCCACATGGAATCGAACCCATGAGGGCGCGGAGCTGAGTAAACGCGTAAGCGTTTGCCAGCGCAGCTCGCAAGGCGCGTAAGCGCCGCAGCGGTCCGTCCGCGCAGCGCGCGGACGCGATTCCCTTCCCCGCCACCTTGAATTGACTAGGACCTCTGCAAAGGGGTCCTTTTCTTTTATCGAGGGCTCTGCGGAAATTGCGTCCCGGAATTTGGCTTCAGAGTGGGATGCGTTTTCCGCTTTGATGTCGCTTGGGAAAGCGCGACCCGGAATCCGGCGTCAGAATGGGACGTGCTTTCCTTTTGCGGCCTTTGGCGGAAACTGCGTCCCAGATCTCGCGCTCAGAACGGGATGCATTTTCCGATTGAGGCCTCGAACGGAAAATGCATCCCAGTCTTTTGCGAAAAACGGGATGCGCTTTCCGGCCGCCTACTTCCGGCGCATATGTACATCTCGGCGCGCCATCTCGGGCCCGCCCAGATATTCCTCCCGCTTTTGCGCCACTTTACAGACCGTTCGGTCGTCTGTCCGCACGCGCGGGTATACTCAAAACGATACTTTTCCTGTGCAATACGATGCAGGCTCGGCCTGCACGATCCGAAGGGGGCAGTGATGGAGAGGATACTCGGCGTTAATCTCTCTGGCTGGTTTATTCCCGAGCCTTGGGTGACCCCGTCGCTATACGCGGCGACCGGTGCATCCAACGCGGCCGAGCTGCAGGAGGCCATGGGCACCGCCGCCTATAACGAGCGCATGCGCCGTCATTACGAGACGTTTGTGAGCGAGGACGATTTCCGTCGCATGGCGCAGATCGGCCTCAACGCCGTGCGTCTGCCGGTGCCCTGGTATGCCTTTGGCTCGCAGGAGTCCGATGCGTCCTACATCTCGGTTGTCGACTACATCGACCGTGCAATTGAGTGGGCTGCCAAGTACGACATCCGCGTGCTGCTTGACCTGGCAACTGTGCCCGGTGGCCAGGGCGATTCCAACGATTCGCCCGCCACGCCGGAGGCTGTTGCCGAGTGGCATTCGTCCACTAACGGCCGCCATGTCGCACTCGACGTGCTCGAGCGCTTGGCCGAGCGTTACGGCGAGGCCGAGAGCCTGCTGGGTATTGAGCTGCTGGATACGCCGCAGATGAGTGTCCGCAAGAGCCTCTTCACCATGACGGATGGCATTCCGGCGCACTACCTGCGCAACTTCTATCGCGACGCCTATGAGCTCGTCCGTTCGTATATGCCCGAGGATAAGATCGTCGTCTTCTCGTCGTCGGGGCATCCCAGCGAGTGGAAGCATTTTATGCGCGGCGCCAAGTACAAGAACGTCTACATGGACCTTCACCTGTACCATTACCGCGACGAGCATGCGCTCGACATCACGAGCCCCCGCGGGCTGACGACGGCGATTTCGCGTAACAAGCGCGAGCTTAAAGAAGCGATTTCGACTGGGTTCCCCGTGCTGGTGGGCGAATGGTCGGGCGCGGCGATCTTTGCCAACTCGTCGGTTACGCCCGAGGGCCGCAATGCCTACGAGCGCGTGTTTATCGCCAATCAGCTGGCTTCGTTTGCGCCGGCTGCCGGTTGGTTCTTCCAAACGTGGAAGACCGAGAAGCGCATTGCAGCATGGGACGCCCGCGCGGCGCTCGGTACGCTCGAGCGCGGCATGATTGAATAGGTTGATATGACGCAAAACAGCGCCCATACGGGCAAACTCTATGTGGTCGGCACGCCCATCGGCAACCTGGGCGACCTGTCCCCGCGCGTTGGCGAGACCTTTGCCGCTGCCGATGTCATCTGCTGCGAAGACACGCGCGTGACGTCAAAGCTGCTGATGCACCTGGGCATTTCCAAGCCGCTTGTCCGTTGCGACGAGAATGTGATCGCCAGCCGCGCCGCCGGCCTGGTCGACCGTCTGCTGACGGGGGAGACCCTCGCCTTTGCCTCGGACGCCGGCATGCCGAGCGTGTCCGATCCCGGCCAGGCGCTGGTCGAGGCGGCGCGTGAGGCCGATGTGCCCGTCGAAGTTATTCCCGGGCCCTCTGCTTGCGTCACGGCGCTCGTTTCGTCCGGCATTTCCTGCGAGCATTTTTTCTTCGAGGGCTTTTTGGGTCGAAAGCACGGCGACCGTGTGCGCCGTTTGCAGCGCCTTGCCGTGGTGCCCGGCGCGCTCATCTTCTACGAGTCTCCACATCGCATCGTGGCGACGCTCGAGGCCGTGGTGGAGGTCTTTCCCCAGCGTGAGGTTGCCGTCTGCCGCGAGCTCACCAAGCTGCACGAGGAAGTCTTGCGCGGGCCCGCCGCCCAGCTCGCCGAGGAGCTGCGTGCTCGCGGCGAGGTAAAGGGCGAGATTGCGCTGGTCATCGCGCCGCCGAGCGAGGACGAGGAGGCCGGTATCGTGCCGGTTGGCGCAGCGGCAGCGGATCCCGACGAGGCCCTGCGCGAGGATATCCGCGCCGCGCTCGAGGAGGGAGAGCCCGCCTCTGCGGTGGCCAAGCGCCTGTCTCAGAAGTATTCGCGCCGCAAGCGCGATGTCTATGCCATGGTGCTCGATATGCAATAGATGGAGGATATCCAGCCCTTGCGCTAGAATCATCCCCTGTATGCAACGTTTTTCTGGAGGACAAACCCCATGGATCAAAGCAAGCCTTCGTTCTTTATCACGACGCCCATCTACTACGTCAACGCCGATCCGCACCTGGGCACGGCTTATTCCACCATCATCGCCGACGTTCAGGCTCGCTATCGCCGCTCCGCTGGCTATAACGTCAAGTTCCTGACCGGCATGGACGAGCACGGCGAGAAGGTCGCCGAGGCCGCAGCCAAGCACAACATGACGCCGCAGGAGTGGACCGACAGCCAGGCCCCGCACTTCAAGGAGCTTTGGAGCAAGCTCGAGATTTCCAACGACGACTTCATCCGCACCACCGAGCCGCGCCAGCATCATGCTGTGCAGTACCTGTGGGAGCGCATGAAGGAGTCCGGCTACCTGTATAAGGGCAGCTACGACGGTTGGTATTGCGTGCCTGACGAGACCTACTTCACTGATACGCAGGTCCAGAAGGGCGACGAGGAG
This sequence comes from uncultured Collinsella sp., assembly GCA_900540985.1. Lineage (GTDB taxonomy): Bacteria > Actinomycetota > Coriobacteriia > Coriobacteriales > Coriobacteriaceae > Collinsella. The sequence continues at coordinate 3,333 of UQIC01000046.1, read as the reverse complement.
TACGGCAGCGTCGGCCAGCACCTGTGCCCCGACTGCCACCGTCCGCTTGAGCGCGTGCAGGAGGAGTCCTACTTCTTTAAGCTTTCCGCCTTCCAGGACAAGCTGCTCAAGCTCTATGACGAGCACCCCGACTTTGTCGAGCCTGCGTTCCGTATGAATGAGGTACGCAGCTTTGTCGAGGGCGGCCTTAATGACCTTTCCGTGAGCCGTACGAGCTTTGACTGGGGCATCCAGGTCCCGTTTGACGAGGGTCACGTGACCTACGTGTGGTTCGATGCGCTGCTCAACTATATGACGGCCGTCGGCTACGGTGTCGACACCGATGAGGCGCGTGCCGAGCTGGCCTATCGCTGGCCCGCGCAGTTCCACATCGTGGGTAAGGACATCATCCGCTTCCACTGCGTCATTTGGCCCGCCATGCTCATGGCCATTGGCGAGGCCCTGCCCGAGCACGTCTTTGCCCACGGCTTCCTGACCGTGCGCAATGCCGAGACTGGCAAGGCCGAGAAGATGTCCAAGAGCCGCGGCAACGCCATCGCTCCGCAGGACGTTATCGACATGCTGGGCGTCGAGGGCTATCGCTACTACTTCATGACCGACGTCGTCCCCGGTACCGACGGCGCCATCAGCTTCGACCGCATGGAGCAGGTCTACAACGCCGACCTGGCCAACAGCTGGGGCAACCTTATCTCGCGTTCGCTCAACATGAGCGCAAAGTACTTTGACGGCTGCGCCCCGGCTAAACCGGCGTCTGCCGACGCGTTCGACAACCCGCTGGCAAAGATTGCCGATGGTCTGGTCGAGCGCTACATGACCAAGATGGACGTGCTCGATTACGGTGGAGCCAAGGACGAGGTCATGGAGCTCATCCACGCCGCCAACCACTACATCGAGGACTCCGAGCCCTGGGCGCTTGCCAAGGACGAGGCCAAGGCTGACGAACTGGCATTTGTGATCTACAACCTGCTCGAGGCCATCCGCATTGCCGCTCACCTGCTGATGCCGCTCATGCCCCAGACTTCTGTCGAGGCCCTGCGCCGTCTGTCCTGTGAGGGCGAGGCCGCGAGCGACGACCTCAAGGGCATTTGCACTTGGGGCCTGCTTGCCGGCGGTCAGCCCGTCGAGAAGGGCGATCCGCTGTTCCCGCGTCTGGGCTAAGCCGCTGCGCGCCATATCGGCAATTTGCTGTTTAGCTGTAAGGGCATGGCCGCAACGGTCCATGCCCTTTTGCTTTACGATGCAGCCACCATGTTAAGGAGGCAACCATGACAACTTCGCCTTTGGCAAACCCCACGGCAACTAGGGAGCTGCTAGAGGAGTTTGGCCTTGCGACCAAGCATCGCCTGGGCCAGAACTTCCTGATCGACAACCATGTGATCGAACGTATCTGTGAGCTCGCTGAGCTTGCGGGCGATGAGCGCGTGCTCGAGGTCGGCCCGGGTTGCGGCACGCTGACGTTGGCCCTGCTGCAGGAGGCGGCGTGCGTTACGTCGATTGAGGCAGATCCCGAGCTCGAGCCGGTGCTCGATGCTCACGCCGCTGACTATGCCAACTTCCGCTTTATCATGGGCGACGCGCTCAAAGTGACGCCGGAGCAGATTGAGCAGGCCGCCGGTGGTGAACCCACGGTGTTTGTCGCGAACTTGCCCTATAACGTGGCGGCGACAATCATCCTGCAGTTCTTCCAGACGATGCCCGCGCTCAAGCGCGCCGTCGTCATGGTGCAAAAGGAGGTTGCCGATCGTATTGCCGCAACGCCGGGCAACAAGACCTATGGCGGCTACACGACAAAGCTCGGCCTGTATGCGCAGGTTACGGGTCGCTTTGAGGTGCCGCCGCGTTGCTTTATGCCGGCGCCGCACGTGGACTCGGCCGTCGTGCGTATCGACCGCGTTGACGGCGTGGTGCCCGAGGGGCTCGACCGCGAGTTTGTGGCCCGCGTGATCGACGCTGCATTTGCTCAGCGTCGCAAGACCATTCGCAACTCCATGAGCGCCAACGGCTTTGCCAAGGACGTGCTCGATGCCGCCTTTGAGGCTTGCGGTATCGCATCCACCACGCGCGCCGAAACGCTTGATGTTGCCGACTTTGTCCGCCTGGCCCAGGAGCTAATCCATGACGCTTAATGCCGAACGCGTGACGTTTACCAAGAAAAAGAAGACGGTTGCTTGTCCCGTGCCCTTGGCGCCGCTTGCCGACACGCATGCGCATCTGCTTTCGTTTTGGGGCAAAGAAGTGCCCGAGACGCTCGTGCGCGCCAAAGCCGCGGGCGTCGACCTGTTGGTGACGATGTTCGACCCCATCGCCGACAAGCGCAGCGTGACGGACTATAGCGACTGGCTCGTGCGCGAAATTCTGCCGATGCAGGATATCCCTCAGATCAAGTATCTTGCCGGCGTGCATCCGTATGGCGCGCCGGACTATACCGACGACGTTCACGCACAGGTCGTTGCCGCACTCGATGACCCCTTATGCGCCGGTATTGGCGAAATCGGCCTGGACTACCACATGGACTATGACGACGATATCGCGCCGGCACCCCATAACGTGCAGATTGACTGCATGGCGCGCCAACTCGAGCTTGCCGTGTGCCGTAACGTGCCGGTGGAGCTGCATCTGCGCCACGAGGACACGGACTATGAGCGTACCTCGCACGTGGACGCCTACAACGTGCTTCGTGAGGTGGGCGTGCCCCAGGCCGGTTGTGTGCTGCACTGCTTTGGCGAGGACCGCGCCACGATGGAGCGCTTTGTGGAGCTGGGCTGCTATATCGCCTATGGTGGCGCGGCCACCTTTAAGCGCAACGACGACGTGCGCGAGGCATTTGCGGCAACCCCACTCGATCGAATTTTGTTTGAGACGGATTGCCCGTATATGGCTCCGGAGCCCATCCGCGGTCTTGAATGCGAGCCCGCAATGATCTCCATTACGGCAAACGCGCTGGTTAACGACCGTGTCGATCGCACAGGTGAGGATGCCGAAACAATCGCGCAAGCCGCTTGGGAAAATGCCTGCAAACTTTTTCAAAAATAGTTCTTGCGTTCGCGGTGGCGCTCCGTTATTCTAATTCCTGCACGCGGGCGTGGCGGAATTGGCAGACGCGTACGGTTCAGGTCCGTATGGGGGCAACCCCATGAAGGTTCAAGTCCTTTCGCCCGCACCATTAAATGGAAGAGCTCCCAGCAATGGGAGCTTTTTTGTTATGGGCCCATCGCAGGGACTTAAACCTGCGAAGGAGCGAGCGTAAAGAAAACGCGGAGCGTTTTTAGCGAGCTGGCGAGGACGCCGGCAGGCGGCCGAAGCCGGTGCGTGTTAGCGGAGGGCACGGCATGC
>UQIC01000045.1 GCA_900540985.1 uncultured Collinsella sp. | reverse complement strand
TGGCCAAATGCGGCATCAAGCAGACCGACTCCGATGTCGCGACGGCCATTCGCACCTGCGTGGTGCTCGTTTTCGCCTGGGCAATGGCGGGCATTTCTGGATCCATTGGAACCATTGGCAGCATCGAACCCAGATCCTGGCTCTTTCTCGTCCTCTCGGGACTCGCTACCGGCGCTTCGTGGATCTGTTACTTTAAGGCGTTGAGCATCGGAGACGTCAATAAGGTCGTACCGGTCGACAAGATGAGCACCGTGCTCGCCGCGCTGATCGCCATCGTGCTTTTTGGCGAGACGAGCAACCTTGCGGTTAAGCTCGTGGGAACCGCCGTCATTACCCTCGGCACGTTTTTAATGACCGAGAAGCAGCAATCCGCCGGACCCGAGCAGCAGCAAGACCGGACCTGGCTCGCTTACGCCCTCGGCGCCGCCATGTTCGCAGCGCTCACCTCCGTCCTCGCTAAGATCGGCATCGAAGGCGTCGAGTCAAACCTGGCCACGGCAATCCGCACCTGCGTGGTACTGGTTATGGCATGGGCAATCGTGGCAGCTAAAGGCAAGATGGGCCAAGCCGTGCACGTAGACCGCTACGAGCTCGTATTTCTCGCGGCATCGGGCATCGCGACCGGAGCATCGTGGCTGCTCTATTACTATGCCATCGCCGCAGGCCAGGTGAGCGTCGTGGTGCAGATCGACAAACTATCGATTGTCGTATCGGTACTATTTGCGCGCTTGGCATTCAACGAAAAGGTCTCGCGGCGCAGCGCCATCGGTCTCGCCCTCATCGTACTGGGCACTGCGGCGCTCGCGGTTTGGAAGTAGCGCGGCCAGCAGCCGCTACATCCTCACACCTGGCTTGGGATGCCTGTACTGACCGTGGGATGCCGTGCGCTTACCGTGCGAGATGGCAAATTTGGGACAACGGTGCAGGCAACGAAGGCAGGCTGCGCACTCCGGCTTTGTCCAGACGGGAAGGCCGTCGCGCATCTCAATCGCCGCCATGGGGCAGCGCTTGGCACACAGGCCGCAGCCGATGCAGCGATCGGCATCGACGGCAAACTTGCTCGTCTGTTGCATGCGCGGCAGCCCAATTGCGTGATACGCGCACGATGCAAACAGAGGCACGCGATGGCGCATCATGTTGCCCGTGCGGCGTGCCCGCACCGCCTCGATCACGGCATCAATCTGCGCCTCGGCAGCTCTATTGATACCCTCAACCTTTTGAGGGTCAGACAGGTCGAAAACAGGCGTCCAGGTATCGGGCATCTTGACGCTCATCGCCGCATCTAACTCGAGCCCACGCTCGTGCAGCAGGTCGCGGGCAAACTTGGCAGATTGGCCGGTCGTCGAACCGTACGTCGAAACATAGAACGTATAGGGGCGCTCGCCGCCCTTTGCACCGGCAGCAATCGACAGGTCGGCAGTCTTCAAAAACTCGATCATCGGTGTCGGCAGACCCCAGGCATACACCGGAGCAACAAATCCCAGCTGGCAGGGGCCTTCCGTCGCAACAAGGCGAAGGGCGTCGACATCAAAACGCTCAATCGACACAACCTTGTCGTCTGTCGCCGCCGCAATGCGACGCGCCACATGTTCGCTGTTCCCCGTCGCGCTAAAGTACAGGATCATCTCGTACCCCTCTGGAGTTGACTCGCGATTAACCGCGCTATTTGCGCAGCGGCTTGGGCAGCGGAATGCCGGCGGCGATGGCGGCGGCGATGATCATACAGACGATGCCTTTGAGCGGGAAGCACATGAGCAGCAGGCCCACGACCATGATGGGCTGGCGCATGACGGCGCCCATCGTCGATGCCGTGCAGACGGCAACGCAAAAGACCGGATCGGCGCCGGTGAGGATAGCAAGGCCATAGCCTAGGCTTACGCCCGAGAAGATAACCGGGAAGAAGTGGCCGCCGCGCCAACCAAGGTTGATGAGGGCGGGCGTCAGCATGGCCTTAACGAGACCGGTCGCGATAAGCACGCCGGCGGGAATGGTCAGATAGGTTTCCATGAGCACGTCGGCCTGCGTCTCGCCGGCAAACATGGTGTAGGGCAGGACCGTGCCGCAGATGGCGAGCGCCAGGCCGGCCAGCATGGCTTTGACGACAGGGCGCGCCCCTATTGCATGGGCAAGCGCTTCGCTCGCGTGCTCAGAGACAAAGTACAGCCAGCCGCAGATTGTTCCGATCAGCGACAGAGGGATGAGCCAGGTAAGCTCCAGGTTGCCCACCACGGCAGCCTCGAACCTCGGCATACCCATGCCGCCGCCCATGAGCTGGCCGAGCAGCAGGTAGGTGCCTAGGCCGCCAGCAATCGCGATGCCGTAAACCACGGTCTTTTGCGCCTTGGGCAGCCTGATGGTGATCTCACCGGATTCGGAATCCTCGCCATCGCCGGCACCCTGGCCGTCGGCGCTACCAGCGAGCGGTGCCACAAAACCAAAGACGGGCGCGGTAAAGAGCGCCGTCAGGGCAGCCTGGATGCCCAGCAGCGTAAGCTCCCTAAACTCGGCGCCAAAGCGACGCATGCGGTCGCCGACCCAGCTGCACAGACCAGCGATAACGCCGGTCAGGCCGGCCTCCGGTCCAATGCTTCCGCCAAACAGCAGCGGCAGCAATGCCGCGAGCGAAAGCTTGCCCAGGTTGTCGTACGGATAGCGCCCGTCTTGCTTAACCTTAGCCATCACCTGGTTGAGGTCATCGGTCTTGGTGCCTGTCATCTTTTCGTACAGACCGATTAACAGGCCGCCCAGCAGGCAGATAAAAAACGGGTACGGCAGAAAGCCAAACGGGCCGCTGGCAAGCTCGGGCGAAGCGACGCCCAGCGCGTGCGGAATCTCGGTCCATAGATAGTCGATACCGTGCTCCATCGCAAAAAAGAACAGCCAGACCGCAGCACCTGCGAGTGCACCGGTCACGGCAACGCTGACCAAAAACAGCGCGCGGTTTGTGGGTTTGGCAAGGTTATCCATCGGGTCCTCCCGCGGTTAAAGTCGACATAGATACGTTTTATTGTAGAGCGAGCGTTGCTCGAACGAGCCAACCGTCTGCGCTGCAAACGGCACCATTGGGAGCCATTGTGGGGCAGGCTCAAGACTTATCCGTTGATAATCGAGGCAATCTCGCGCAAATCGTCGGCAAAGTAAATGCCTTGCTGGCGCTGCGGGCTCGATAAACCCTTATCGATCATGTGCCCGAGCAGCGCCTTGAGGTCGTTGTAGTAACCGTCCAGGTTATACAGGATGCACGGAGCACTCAGGTGCCCCAACGACACCGCAGACATGACCTCGGCAATCTCCTCGAGCGTGCCCGTCCCACCGGGAAAGGCGATGAACGCATCGCCGAGCTCAATCATCTTGGCCTTGCGCTCGGCCATATCGCTCGTCACGATAAGGTCGTCGATACCGTCATGTTGAAACTCGGCCTCGATAAAAAAGCTCGGCTCCACACCCGTCACATGTCCGCCAGCATCGAGCACGCTATCGGCGAGCGCGCCCATCAGGCCCGACTTGGACCCGCCGTATACCAGCGCGTGGCCGTTGGTGCCAATCCACGTGCCGAGCTCCTGCACCGCGGGCAGAAACGCCGGATCATTGCCGGCACTGGCACCCAGATACACGGTGATATTCATATTTGGTCCCCCTTGTTGTGGCGCACGACGTTCGTCTTAGCGCTGGCGTCGACGATACTCGCGCACGCGACGCGAAAGATCGGCGAGCTCGTCACAATCGAGCTCTTCCAAATGCTCAAGATCGTCCATAAAGCGCGCCATGGTGTCCTTTTGGCGCAGCTTGATAAGCGTATTGCAGTAGTTCACCGCCACGCCCGTGAGCATGGCGATGTAGAAGATGCTGATGACGCTCAGAATGACGGTAATGGCGCGGGCAACCGGTGTCTCGGCAGGAATGTCACCAAAGCCGATGGTCGAGACCGTCTCAAAGCTAAACCAGAGACCGTCGCCAAACGTAAGGGACGTGGGCTCGGACAGCCAGACGGCAGTCGAGCACAGCAGGTAAAAGATTAGAAACAGGCCCGTGATGCGCGCAAAGCCAGCCTGTCGCAGCACATCGGCAAGCGTCCTCAACCTGTTCATCGCGACCCCTTTCCCAGACGCCCAATCTCGTTCGCTCGGTATTGTCCCACGCCTCCCCCGCAAACGAAACTAGTCATTGGGAACTAGTCATTGGGGACGTTCTTAAATGACTAGTCAAACAAGAACGTCCCCAATGACCAGTCGTTTAAGAACGTCCCCGATGACTGCCGGGCGGGACCGTTTAGCGGTGCAGCTGCCGGCTGGGCAGGCTGAGCTGGTATCCTTATGCGGTAATGTCTCGATTCGTTAGGATTGCATGTGAGAGCTGCCGCTGTCCTTCGTTCAGTTATATATCGCACCCTGGCCGTCGCGCTTGCCGCGCTCGCCGTACTGAGCACCATCATGCCCGCCCCCGCCTATGCCGCCAATACCGATCAGCAAGTCAAGACGGTCCGCGTCGGCTGGCTCGTCAGCAACGAGGGCTTCCAGGACGGCACCCCCGGCGAGCGTCTCTCGGGATGGGGTTACGAGTACCTCCAGACCCTGTCGTACTACACGTCCGGCTGGCGGTACGAATACGTCTCCGGCACCTTCACCGAGCTTATGGACATGCTCGAGGCAGGCGAGATCGACCTCATGCCCAACATCTCCTACTCCGAGGAACGTGCCCAAAAGCTGCTCTTTTCCTCGAACCCCGAGGGCACCGAGCGCTACTACATCTACGCCAGGCCCGACCGTGACGACCTTGCAAAGGGTGACCCTCAAGCACTCCAGGGTCTCACTATCGGTTGCAACCCCGACGTCATGCAAACCTTCGTTGGCCAGCAATGGCTCGCCAGCGAAGGAATCGCCTGCACATACAAGGAGTATGACGGAGGATCCGATCTCTTTGACGCGCTCGCAAACGACGAAGTCGATGCCGTCATCATGAACGACACAATCTCGTCGCCCAATGCCTCCCCCATGTTCTACATTGGTTCGAACGACTACTACTTTGCCGTTCCCAAAAGCCGCCCCGACCTGATGGACGACATCAATGCTGCCATGACGGCAATCGCCCGCGTCAACCCACGCTATAACGACGAAGTAAAATCTCACTACTCGACCCAAAACAGCGGCTCATCATCGCTCAACGGCCCCGAACGTTCCTGGCTCAAGGCGAACAACAACACCATCACGCTCGGCTACATTACGGGCAAACTCCCCTACTGCAACGAGAACGAAGACGGCGAAATGGAAGGCTCGCTCGCATCGCTTGCGACGACGCTACACGATAAATTTGGCATTACGGTCAAAACCGTCGCCTTTGATAGCTACAAGATGATGTCAAAGGAAAGCATAGACGTTGCGCTGCCGGTATACCGAGATTACTGGTTTGCCGAGCAAACAGGCGTTGTGCAGTCGATATCGTTGGGGACCACATCCCTCACCGCCATCCACACCGGAAGCAACCTGAACAAAGACCTTCAGAACATCGCCTGTACCAAATCATCGTTTGTCAACCAAAATGTACTTGAAAGTCTGTTCCCCACAGCGACCGTAACCGAATACCAATCCGACGATGAAGCGTTCGACGCCCTCAGGAAGGGAACGGCGCACTGCATCGTCGCTCCCAGTTCACGCGTAAAAACCATCGGTGACCGTTACGATCTCGAGGACTGCGAGACGACCGAGCTCCCTGACACCTGTGAGCTCTCGTGCTGGATTTCGCGCGGAAAACCCGAGCTGTTGGGAATCATCAACAAGGGCATCATCAATGCCGGAGAATCGCTCTCCGCAAGCAATTTCTCCTCCACGTCGTACACGGCCCAGGAATCCAACACGCTTCAATTCCTTTATCGCAACCGCACCGCCATTGCAGCTACCCTCATCGGTATGTTGTCGGTCGGCATCGTCCTGCTCATCTGGGCGCTCGTGCGCGCTCGAACCGAGCGCAAAAAAGCCGATGCCGCCAACGCCGCTAAGACGGCATTCCTCACGCGCATGAGCCACGACATCCGTACGCCGCTCAACGGTATCCTGGGCCTTATCGAGATCGAGGAATTGAAGGAAGGCGATATGCAAGTCGCCCGCGAGAGCCGTGCCAAGGCGCGCGTTGCCGCCAATCACCTGCTCTCGCTGATCAACGACATCCTCGAGATGGGCAAAATCGAAGACCGCAAGCTAACACTGGAGCATGCGCCTTTTAACCTCAAAGAGCTCTGTGACGATACGCTAGTGCTGTGCAAGCTCCGCGCGTCCAGTAACGGCATCACAATGCAGGACAATAGTCTGCCGTACGCCACGGGGCCATACATGATCGGCAGTCCCACCCATATCCGACAGATCATGATCAACCTGTTAGACAACAGCATTAAGTACAACAAGCACGGCGGCTCCGTCACCTTTAGCTCAAAGACCAAGCCACTCGATAACGGGCGCGCGCTCTTTTGCTTTAGCGTTTCGGATACCGGCATTGGCATGGCTCCCGAGTTTTTAAAGCATATCTATGAGCCGTTTGCCCAAGAAGGTGACGATGCGCGCAGCAAGTTCCAAGGAACCGGCATGGGCATGCCAATCGTCAAGTCGCTTATTGAACTGATGGGCGGCACCATCGAAGTCACCAGCGAACTCCATGTGGGCACCACGTTCTACGTGAAAATTCCGCTCGATATCGACAAGAACCCCCGGGCGCGGACGGATACGGTCGAGAGGGCGCTCGACTGCTCACTCGCCAACATGAACGTGCTGCTCGCCGAAGACAACGAATTGAATGCCGAGATTGCCCAGGCGCTGTTAGAATCCGAGGGCGTCGTGGTCACCCGCGCCGCCAACGGCAACGAAGTCGTCGATCTGTACCTATCGCATCCCGCCGGCAGCTTCAACGCGATCCTGATGGACATTATGATGCCGGACATGGACGGCTACGAGGCAACCCGCGCGATTCGTCTGAGCGAGAAGGTCGATGCAGCCGATATCCCCATCATCGCGCTCACCGCCAACGCCTTTGCCGAAGACGCCCAGGCGGCACACGATGCCGGCATGAACGCCCATCTGTCCAAACCGCTCGACTTTAACAAGCTCAAAAACATACTCGCCCGCATCAAGAAAAACGGATCCATTTCGCTATAGTTTGTGCTCAACCACTACGCACGACCAGAAAGGAAGCCAACGATGTTTAGGCCCTTACGTCGAAAGAAACGCGCTATCACCGACGAGGAAGCGCGCAAACTGCTCGCCACCTGCAAGCGCGGCGTCTTTGCCGTCAACGGCGACGATGGCTACCCGTACGCCATTCCCGTCAACTACTTCTTTGACGCCGAGCACGACAAGATCTATTTCCATGGCGCCAAAGCCGGCCACAAGGTCGACGCACTCAAGCGCGATGACAAGGTCTGCTTTACCGTATACGGCAACGAGTGGTACCAGGACGGCGACTGGGCCCCCTACGTTATGAGCACCGTCGTCTTTGGCCGTTGTCGCCTGGCGAATGACACCCCCGCGTTTATCGAGGACAAAGTCCGCCAGCTCGCCCTTAAGTACTACCCTTCTGCCGAAGAAGTCGAAGAGGAAATCGCCAAAGACATCAAGGGCGTCCAGCTCTACGAGATTTCGATTGAGCATCTTTGCGGTAAGCAGATTCAAGAAAAATAAACCTCCGCAGCAGGTCTGTGCCCAATGGTTACAGATGCCTTACCATGCGGGGCCTTCCAGCCGACTTGGCAGAAGGCCCCGCATGCAGCGCACACTTACCGCGCATTAAAAACGTAGCGGTCCAGGCGGTCGCACGCTTCCCTTACGCGCGAAAGCGGCAGCGCAAGATTCACGCGAATGTGGCAGGGCCCGTAGAACGGGCGGCCGTCCTGATACCCCACGCCCACGCGCGCCCCCTCGTCGAGTAACCACTGAATATCGCGGCCATGCTCGCGGCACCACTCGGTGCAGTCCAGAAACACCATGTACGTGCCCTGCGGACGCGAATAGGACACGCCCTCAAAATGCTCGTCCACGTAATCGCAGAAGTACTCGATATTGCCGGCAAGCACCTGGTTGAGCTCGTCCACCCACTCGTAGCCCTGCGGCTGGTAGGCACCGATAAGCGCATGCATGGAGAGGACATTCATCTCGTTGTAGTGAGTCTTGTTGGACACGGCGCACACGCGGTCGCGCAGCGTCTCGTTATAGATGATGTGGTAGCTGCCGACCAGGCCCGCTAGGTTGAACGTCTTGCTCGGCGCATAGAGGGCAACCGTGCGCATGCGGGCATCCTCGCTCACCGACTGCGTCGGGATATGCTTGTGTCCCGGCAGGATGATATCGGACCAAATCTCGTCCGAGATCACCACGCAATCGTGCTGGCGATAAATGTCCATGGCGCGCTCGATCTCGTCACGCTCCCACACGCGGCCGCAAGGATTGTGCGGCGAGCAGAATACCGCGGCATGGATGTGGTTTTGGGCGAGCTTATACTCCATGTCCTCAAAGTCCATGCGCCACACGCCCTGGTCGTCGAGCTTAAGCGGGCTATGGACAATGCGATAGCCCGCGGCCTCAATGGACTTGGTAAAGCCGATGTAGGTGGGGCTGTGGACCAGCACCGCATCGCCCGGCTGGACATACGCGCGCAGCGTCGACACGACACCGCCCAGCACGCCGTTTTCGTAGCCGATATGCTCCGGTGCCAGGCCCTCGACGCCATTACGGCGGCTCTGCCATTCGATGATGCGGTCGAAGTACTCGGTGCGCGGGTTAAAGTAGCCAAACATGGGGTGCTGGGCGCGCTGAATGATGTGCTCCTGGACCGTGGGCACCGTAGCGAAGTTCATGTCCGCCACCCACATGGGAATGCGGTCGAAGCCCTCGTCGGGTGCGTTCGGAGCCATACCGGGGATCTCGCCCCAGGAGTCAACGGCGATGGAGTCCATGCCGTGGCGGTCGATAAGCGAGCTAAAGTCGTATTTCATGCTGAGCCCCCATGCAAAGTGGATTGTTTTGGTAGGCGTTATTGTCCACCAGCGTGGGCGATTTTGGCATGGGGTTTGGCGCTTAATTTGACGGGTGCGGGCGAATGGTTGGTTAGTCTCGCGCGTCGTTGACGGCGACTACGGTTAGCTGGGTTTTATCGACCGTAAAAGATATGTCGAGTCCGGCGAAGGCCAGATGATAGGCGCGGTTTGGCTCGTGCTTGCTGCCCGCGCGGCGCGGATCTTGGCGGAGCACCTCTATCAAACCGGGGAGCTTTGCGCTTGGAACTGTGTCTTGCAGCGCCTGCGGAAACTCAACATCGAGCTCTTGCCACGGAGCATCCTCAATCCAGCCGCCGGTCGCATCCGGGTGGCAATCCGCGAACGGAATATAGGGTTTAATGTCGTAGATGGGCGTGCCGTCGCGCAGGTCGGCCCCCAGCACATAAATGATGGGGCCATCGTCGGTAAGCTCCACGCGGTCGAGCTTGACACAGGTAAGCCCGATGGGATTAGGGCGAAACGGACTGCGCGTGGCAAACACTCCCACGCGCTCGGCTCCGCCCAGACGCGGCGGGCGCACGGTTTTCGACCATTTTGCGTTGGTGCCGGACCTGTCCTGCGTTTTAGCGTCGACGGCAATATCCTTAGCCGTGCCGCCGGGTGTGCCGTTTTCAAAACGCCACAGCAGCCATAGGTGAGAGAAGGAGTCCAGACCCTCAACCGCCGCATTGGAGGCAAATTCCTGCTCAAAGACGATGCGTCCCTGCAGATGGGGCGCCAAAAAGCTGTTGCGCGGAATGCCGAATTTCTGCGGCAGGTCGGTATGTATGTGTGCAATAGGTTCCATGCCGGTCATTGTACGGCATGGAGGCGTGGGACGTTGCGCGCAATTCTTCGCCGCTGTCCCCCGTCATGCAACCAACGGTTGCTTGGAAGGGCACCTGCCGCCGCGTATGCTTAAGCCATCAACCAGCAGAAAGGAGCCGCTATGGCCTTTGCAGAAAAGCTCATTGCCATCCGTCGCGCCTATCACCTTACCCAAGAGCAGCTCGCCGCTAAGCTCTTCATCACACGCCAGGCCATCAGCCGTTGGGAGCGCGGCGAGGTCACCCCGCGCATCGACATGATGAAGCTCATTGCCGCCGTAACCGGCGAGCCACTGCCCCACCTGCTCGAAATGCCCGAGCATTATTGCCAGAGCTGCGGCATGATACTCACGCCCGACGACTGCGGCACCGATGCCACAGGCGCCACGACCGACCATTACTGCAAGTGGTGCTACGACCACGGCAAGTACACCTACGACACCACCATGGAGGCAATGATCGAGGATTGTGCCCCGCGCCTGGCACAAAACACCGGTATGTCGCTCGACGAAGCCGTCTCACTCATGGGCGCCGTCCTGCCGCAACTGGAGCGATGGCGCACCGTGCAGGAAAACGAGGAGCGCTACGGCGCCGAAGCCCGGAAGCGCTACGGCGACGAGGCGATCGACGCAGCAAACGAAGCACTGCTGGACATGGACCCCGAGACATGGAACGACATGAAGGAACTTGAACGCGCTGTTCTGGGCCAGCTTTCGATTGCCATGGGCATTGGCGACCCAGAGAGCAACGAGGCCCACAAACTTGTCGCGATGCACCGTCGATGGATTGCCCTTAACTGGGGACACGAACCCCAAGACGAAGCATACCTGGGCCTCGCCAATGGTTATCTTGCCGACCAGCGCTTTGTTGACTACTACGACAAGCCCTGCGGCACCGGAGCCACGGCGTTTCTGGTCCAAGCCATCGAGTCGTCGTTGACGCGCGCATAGAGCGCAGCGGCTTTGGGTATTTCAATCGAAACCTCAACCGATTGGAGACCCATGGCTACTAATCATGAGCTCACGCTGTACGTTATGACCGGCTGCCCGTATTGCATAAAAGTCAAGCGCTTTTTGGCCGATAACGGCGTGACCATTCCTGAACGCAATATCTCGACCGATTCCGATGCCGAGCAAACGCTTATCGCCGTCGGCGGAAAACGCCAGGTTCCCTGCCTGTTCATCGACGGCAAACCACTCTACGAATCGAGCGACATCATCGCGTGGGTGCAGGAAAACCTGCTCTAGTACGCACGCTCTGTCCGTCCAGGGCCCCAACCCATACGACCCAAACATGTACGCCAGCATCCAAAGTCGACATTTTTCGACATCTTTGGATGCTGACGTACAGTTTTTGCGGGTAGTCATCGGGGACGTTCTTAAATGACTAGTCGCTAAAGAACGTCCCCGATGACTAACTAGCCGCGGAAGCGAGCTATGGGTGCGAGTGGCTGCTCGCGAAAGACCCGCTCGACGGCGGCGCGGTATTCGTCGACCTTTTTGGTCTTACGTACGAGCTTGTGAACGGTAGCGGGGTCGGCGAAAGCGCACTTGGCGTAGAACCACCACTCCTTCATACGAAAGACTGCGTTGCCGCCAATCTCTTCTGCATAGACCGCAAACAGCGTGTCGTGGAAACGCTGCAGTTCGGTTGCCGTGGCAGCAGGACCGCCCTTAACCATGCGAGCCAGCGCGGGGTTCGCGAGCAGGCCACGCCCTAGCATTACATGGCGCGTGTCGGGATAGGCCTCCGCCAGCGCGTCCATATCCTCAAGATCGAAAATGTCGCCGTTATAGGCCACCGGAAACGGCGCACGCTCCAGCGTCTCGCCGTAAAACTCCTTGCGCGGCGAGCCCGTATAACGGTCCTTCTGTACGCGCGGGTGCACAATCAGCTCTGACAACGGCATGCGGCAATACAGATCGAGCACACGTTCATACTCGTCATCGCGTTCCAACCCCAGCCTGGTCTTTACCGATACCGGCAACGGCGACCGCTCGCACACATCGCTTAAGAACGCCTCGAGCTCGTCGAGATTGCGCAAGAAACCCGAGCCCTTGCCCTTGGCGACAACCGTTCCCGAAGGGCAACCCAAGTTGAGATTGACCTCGCGGTAGCCCATGTCGGCGAGCACCTGTGCCGCCCACACAAACTCGTCCGCGTTCTTGGACATCAGCTGAGGCACTACGTTGAGCCCCTGGTTATTGGCAGGATCGATCTCCTTAAACGCCTTGCCGCCAAAGCGATTTCCCACCCGCGGCGGCGGCAAAAACGGCGTGTAATAGCAATCGAGCGCGCCGAAGCGCTCCGCATGCACGCGACGGAACACATGCCCGGTTATCCCCTCCATAGGGGCCAACGATAGAATCATCTACTCTTCTCTCATATCAACGAACGTGACAAAGGGACTGTCCCTTTGTCACATTATTCGGAGCGCAGGGCTTCCACGGGGTCTTTTTTGGATGCGCTGCGGGCCGGCAGCAGGCCGGCAACGACCGTCAGCAACACAGAAATTGCAATGAGCACCAGCGCATCCTGCACGGGCAGACTCATTAGGTTGGGGACCTGTTTGACCGCAAGCGCCCAGGCATTAACCGGAAAGCTCACGGCCACCACGACGACAACGGCAAAGACGCCGGCGATGAGGCCCTCGATAAAGGTCTCGGCGTTGAACACGTTTGCCACGTTGCGCTTCGACGCACCGATTGCGCGCAGGATGCCGATCTCCTTCTTGCGCTCCAGTACGCTGATGTAGGTGATGATGCCGATCATGATGGAGCTCACCACCAGACTGATACTCACGAATGCGATGAGCACCAAGCTGATGGTGTTCACGATGTCGGTCACCGAACCCATGATGATGCCCATGTAGTCGGTGTACGAGATTGCTTGCTCGTCGTGGCCGGCGGCTTTGACCTGCTTGTTGTACGCATCGATATGATCGAGTACGCGCTCCTTGGCCTCAAAGTCACGCGGGAAAATCTTGACCGAGATGGGGTCTGCCTCGTCCGCGTAGCCCAACGTGGTCAGATTGTTGTCGTAGGTGAGCTTCGAAGCCTTGGCATAGCTCATCATGAGCGAACTCAGGTCCTCGGCGTCCATGTTGAAATGGATGGCACGAGCAAAGGCGCTCGCATCCACGTGCATGGCGCTCGTCAGGTTGGCAAAACTCGAAGACATCTGCGTCGCCATCTGGTCCATGAGCCCTGCCGCGCCTGCTTTAAGCTGGGACGATACCGTTGTCGCTATCTGGTCGCTGATTGTCTTGGTCACCTGGTCCATTGCCTGTTGCAGATACGGAGCCAGCTGCTTTTGCACATAGTCGGTCATCGCCTGTTGCAGGCGCTCGGCCAGGGCATCGCCGCCGAGCGCCTTCAATTGAGCCAGGCATTGCTGGGCTGCGGCATCATGCTCAAGATACGTCGAGAATGCGGCAGCGAGCTTTGACGCGTCTTTAAGATCTTCGGGCGACAGCGCCTTAAACTGATCAGACTGCAAAAAGCCCTCAAACAGCTGGTTGGCTAGTGCTCCCACCTGCTGCATTTGCTCGGGCGTGAGTTCCAGACCGTCAAAGATACCCGAGAAATCTGGGGTTGGCGCTTTTGCCATGATGCCGCTGAAGTCGATGTCCTTGCCAACGCCCGAAAGGTCAATGTCCAGCCCCGACAGATCGATGCCAGAAAGGTCCATACCGCCGGCCGCACCCGAGAGTGCAGACGCATCAAACGAGAACGCGCTCTTGAGCGCCGCCTCGTCCACGCTGAACATGCTGCTCAGATCCACGCCTTGTTTGGCCTCGCCTTGCAGTTCGTCAAAGGTTTTGCCCGTAAAGACATCCATCTCGGGGTGAGCAAGCTGCTCCTGCACAATCTGCGAATTTGCGGCGCGTTCCATAAGCTGACGAGTCAGTGCATGCGTATAGGCAATGCCCGGGGTCAATGCGCTCGCGTTGGCCGTCTCGTTAGGTCGCACCACGCCCACAATGCGCACGTCAATACCGTCGGCAACCTTGGCCGTCATAAAGTCGGCATCGTCAGGCATGTCAGTCCATATGCCGGTCTCTTCGTTTTTGCGATACGCATCGGCCGGCGACAGCACCTTAAACGTCGTGGACAGCGCATCGTCGTAGGTAAAGTCGGCGCCGGACTCGGGCGTCTCAATCTTGCCGTCAGCCGTCACAGCACTGTTAACCAGGTCGTTGAGCTCATCGATATCCAGCGCACCGATGCTGTAGAGCGTATAGTCGCCCACCGTACCGCGGCTCGAAAGCACCATTACGGCTTCGTTGGCAGACGTGGGCCAATGACCGGCGACGACATCGTACTGGCTGTTGAGCAGGCTCTGGTCTTCAATCATCTCGTTAAAGACCGAGGTTCCCATGGATTCCATGCTCACCGTTGCCGCCGAGCTCGCGCCTCCGCTCATGGCCTCGGTCATGGCGTTGGGCACCAGCCGGACAGGCTTCTCATCGCCCTTGCCGGCACGATAGACAACCGGCGATACACCGTAGCCGTACTGAATGGCGTTGACCTCTTTATCGATGCCGTCGCCACCGGCATCGAGCCATGCCTTAAAGCTCGTCATGTCGTTGGACTTAACGCTCGCAAACATATCCTTTACGGCCGTGACCACAGGAATCCTATCGGTTCCCTGAGCCTTGCCGCCGGCACTGTCGTCGGACGAATCCTCGCTCTTGGACATATCGTCATCCGCAGCCCCCTGACCACCCATCATGGACGACAGGTCGTAGTCCTGCTTGGAAATGGTGAGTGGGTAGCTCGAGAGCGTATCCTCCTCGACCTTTTTGATGTAGCCGTTTACGCCGTTGGACAGCGCCAGAATCGCCGCGATACCGATAATGCCAATCGAGCCTGCAAAGGCCGTCATGGCCGTGCGGCCCTTCTTGGTCATGAGGTTTCGGGCAGAAAGCCCCAGCGCCGTCACAAAGCTCATCGAGGTTTTGCGCGTAGGCTTGGCCTCGCGACGCGCGGCCTTTACTACATCAAAGGGGTCGGAATCGTCGGTGATCTTGCCGTCCGTCAGGTTGACGATGCGCGTGGCGTACTTGTACGCCAGCTCGGGATTGTGCGTGACCATGATGACCAGACGGTCGCGCGCAACTTCTTTGAGCAAATCCATAACCTGCACGGATGTCGTTGAATCCAAAGCGCCAGTCGGCTCGTCGGCAAGGACGATCTCAGGGTCATTGATCAGGGCGCGGGCAATGGCCACGCGCTGCATCTGCCCGCCCGATAGCTGGCTCGGGCGCTTGTTAACGTGCTCGCCCAGGCCAACCGCCTCGAGCGCCTCGCGCGCACGCTGGCGGCGCTTGGCATGCCCCACGCCCGTGAGCGTGAGCGCCAGCTCCACGTTTTCCAAAATGGTCTGATGCGGAATGAGGTTATAGCTCTGGAACACAAAGCCGATGCGGTTGTTGCGATAGGCAGCCCAATCGCGATCGTGAAAGTCCTTGGTCGAAATACCGTCGATCAGCAGGTCGCCCGAGTCAAAGTGGTCGAGTCCGCCGATAACGTTGAGCATCGTGGTTTTGCCCGAGCCCGAGGGACCCAGAATGGCCACGAACTCGTTATCGCGAAAAGACAGGCTTACGTTGTCGAGCGCCACCTGCGTAAACGACTGCGTAACGTACCTTTTGCAAATACCCTTGAGCTCCAGCATGGACGGCAACCTCTCCCACGCGGGCGCACTTGCCCGCTCTCCCCCGCCGTTCGTATTCGACGCGTTTGTCCTACTCTATCCCCATTTTTTGCCGAAGTCAGTGAGGAATGTAGGGAACCGCGCCAAAAAACGAACGGGATGACGCCCAAATGAAGAGGCCCCAAGTGGGGCCTCTATATGGTGGAGCTTATCTTGAAAGGTAGCGGACTACTTCGCACAGCGGCGCACGATCCTCGCTATGCTTTACGCGTTTTTTACTGCTCGCTATTTGCAATCGCCTGGTCGATAAGTTTGTCGAGTGCTGCGCGCTGCTCGGCGGAGCTGATGGCTCCCACGATTGGATCCCCTACGATGTTGCCATTCTGATCGATGACATACGTCGTCGGGAACGAGAACAAATTTGACGTAAACTTACCGGCCTCGCTATCCGACTTGAACCAGATGTTCTTATATGTCACGCCCTTCTTGCTCAGCACGTCCTTGGCATCTGCAATCTCGCCCTTGTTGCCATCGAGCGTAAAGGAATTGACGCCCACGACCTGGCCGCCCTTCTTGGCAAGCTCCTTATTCAGGTCCTCAAGGTCGCCCAGCTCGCCCACGCACGGCTTGCAAGTGGTGAACCAGAAGTTCATGACGGTGACCTTGTTCTTAGAGAACAGCTCGTCGCTGCTCACGTCGTTGCCATCCAGGTCCTTGCCCGTAAAGCTGGGGAACTTCGTCGCCTCGCTCGAAGCATTGGCACCAGCCGTCATGCCAGCGGTCGAAGCGTCGACGCTCTCGCCTGCGCTCGGCGTGCTTCCACAGCCGGGGAACTCCTTCTCCA
>UQIC01000044.1 GCA_900540985.1 uncultured Collinsella sp. | reverse complement strand
TAGCGATAGCTGATGGCATCGACAGGACAGGCCCCGATGCACTTTCCGCACCGGATGCATTCGGCATGATTGGGCGCGCGGACCACATCGACGTCCATCTGACAAACCTTTGAGCACTTGCCGCACGAGACACATTTGCATGCGTCAACCCGGATCCCCAGTAGGGACACCCTATTCATGAGCGCATAGAATGCGCCGAGTGGACAAATCCATTTGCAGAAGGGGCGGTAGAACAAAACGCTCAGCACTACCACGGCAATGAGAACGGCAAGTTTCCAAGTAAAGAGATGTCCCAACGCAGATCGAATGCCGGCATTGGCGATGGCCAGCGGAATGGCGCCCTCGAGCACACCCTGTGGACAGATGTACTTACAAAAGAACGGGTCGCCCATACCCACGTCGTTAACCACCAAGACGGGCAGCAGCACCACGGCAAACAGCAGCACGACGTACTTGATGTATGTGAGCGGCTTGAGCTTTTTCGTGGAGAACTTTTTGCCGGGAATCTTATGAAGCAGCTCCTGCAGCCAGCCAAACGGGCACAGAAAGCCACATACAAAGCGCCCCAGCAGCACGCCGAGCAAAATGAGCGTACCGGTAACATAGTAAGAAAAGTTGAACTTGGATGAACCTACCACCGACTGGAACGACCCGATGGGGCACGCACCCGATGCCGCGGGGCACGAATAGCAATTAAGTCCAGGTACGCAGACTGTTTTTCCCGCGCCCTGATAGATGCTTCCTTTGGCAAAGTTTGGCAGGTGAATATTGGTGACCAGCGTCGCCGCCGCCTGAATGAATCCGCGAAATCGGGCCAAAACATGCGACGCAGTGTTTTCTCTTTTATCCAATTCCGATACACTCCAAGCACAGCCTAATCGCTTTGGCCAGCACGGCATCCGCCTCGCCACGCATAACACCAAAGCACACCATGGCAATTCCGACGATCAACAAAGCGATCTGTACCACGGGTTTTACCGCTTTGAACAACCCAACCACTCCTTTCGTTACGCGACCATTGGACCATATCGACTATAAAATCCGTGTTAAGCGCGATTTGGAATGTGCAAGGAGACTGTTATGCGTATTTTGATCGTCGAGGACGAGCGAGCGCTGTGTGATGCAATCGCGCGCAGCTTGCGAAACTTGGCGTACAGCGTCGACTGCTGCCACGACGGGCAGGAGGCGCTCGACCTGCTGGGCGTCGAAGTCTTTGACCTCGTGGTACTCGACCTCAACCTTCCCAGTATCGATGGCATGACCGTGCTCAGGGAACTTAGGAAAACCGACTGCGAGACCAAGGTACTGATTCTGTCCGCGCGTGGCGAAGTATCCGATAAAGTCGACGGACTCGATGCCGGCGCCAACGATTACCTTACCAAGCCGTTTCATCTGGACGAACTTGCGGCAAGGATCCGCAGCCTTACCCTCAGGCGCTTCACACAAAGCGACATAGTATTAGCCTGCGGAAAGCTCAGCTTTGACACCAAGGCGCGCATCGCTTCCGTGGACAGTGAGGCTCTATCTCTTACACGCAAGGAAACGGGAATCTTGGAATACCTGATGTTTAATCAGGGGCGACCGGTAAGCCAAGAGGAGCTTATCGAGCACGTTTGGGATAGCAGCGTGAACAGCTTTAGCAACGCAACACGCGTTCACATCTCGTCACTCCGCAAAAAGCTACGCAGCGCTTTGGGATACGACCCGATTCGCAATCGGATTGGAGAGGGCTACGTTATGGAGGATAGCGAATGAAAAGGCTTTCGCTGCAATGGCGCATAACGATTATGACGGCACTGCTGACGTGTGCGGCATGCGTGCTGACGAACTGTCTGGTCGGCTATACGGGCATGCGCTACATGGATGCCATCGGCAGCGACATCTCGGCCCTTAGCGCAGCCGGCGTAGATGCACCTCAGGCGTTTGACCCAACGAAGGAGAGCCTCGATGACGAGGTCACGATCGTCGTAAACGACGCACAGGAGTCTTTTGGCACGACAGCCTGGTACATCACGGCTGGAGTCACACTCCTTGGCGGCGCGCTGGCATACTTTGTGAGCGGCCGTGCACTCAAACCGCTACGGGCTTTTGCAGCTCAGGTTGAGCGTGTGCAGCCTGACAACCTAAGCGAAATCAGACTCAATGAAGATGTGCCCACCGAGCTACAACGATGCAGCGCCTCTTTCAACGACATGATCGCTCGTCTTGGCGAAGGGTTCTCCGCACAGCGTCAGTTTACCGGCAACGCCGCACACGAGCTGCGCACCCCGCTCGCCCTTATGCAAGCACAGATTGAACTATTCATCTCCGAGCACTCCGGTTTGCAACCCGAAACAGCCGAGCTGCTCGGCCTGCTACAAGAACAAACCGAGCGCATGTCTCGAATGGCCAAGGTATTGCTCGAGATGAGTGAGCTCCGCAGCGTTCCTTGCGAGGACGATGTGGAACTTGGTCCCTTGTCCGAAGAGGTCCTCACCGACCTTGCGCCATTTGCCGAAAATAAGGGCATAGCCCTCAATTGTGCTGGAGACGCTTTAGTAATCGGTAGCGACACGCTGCTGTACCGGCTGGTGTTCAACCTGGTCGAAAACGCTATCCGTTACAGCCACCCCGGCTCGAGTGTCAACGTCTCCATCAGCGACAGCGACAGCCACGTGTTCCTGAGAGTCGAGGACCAGGGCCCGGGAATACCCAAGCAGTACCGTGAGAGCATCTTTCAACCGTTCTTTCGTCTAGACAAATCCCGCAGCAGGGCATACGGCGGCGCAGGACTCGGGCTAGCGCTCGTTTGGGAGATTGTAGCGCTTCACGGTGGCACGGCAGAGGTCGAAGCAAGTTCCGAGAACGGGACCACCATGCTCGTAAGCCTTCCAAAACGATCCGCAGCGTCAACCGAACAGTAAAACGAAAGGGGTCCCGAGCAACAGGAGTACAATTGCTGCTATTGTTGCCAGCTGTTGGGAGATGGAAGATGGACTGCGATGGCTACCCACGCGTTCCCATGCCGTTGATGTGCACCGCCTTTGTGCCGGGGCAGATTGACGCTGCAGTTGCAGGCATTTCCGACCCCGATTCGCGCGCCATTGCCACGGCAGAAGCGCTGTACTTTCGCGGACAGGCCGCCCTCGCCGCCAAGACGGCGCGCCCCTATCTTGACGCCACCGATCCCGCACTGCGCTATTCCGCATGCTTTATCTGCGGATACGCCAGTCTGTCGCTCAACCGTATCGCCGACGCCCGCCGGTGCCTTGCTGGCATCCTCGATACGCCGGCCGACGAGGAATCGCCCGCCATCCACGCCACGCATATCCTGTTCGCCTCGGCCGCGAGCGTCCTGTTGCATTTACCTTCCCCGTATTCTGCCGAAGAGTTTTATCCGCTTGCGGCGCATCTGCCCGAAGGCCTGCGCCTGTTCGCCAGCTACGTGATGGCGCATGCCCTGTACCTGCGCGGCGAATATGGCCGCAGTCTGGGCATGGCGGAAAACGCCCTGATCATGAAACAGGGGAGCTATCCGATCTCGGAACTGTTCCTGCACCTGGCAGCTTCCATGGCATGCATGAGCCTCAAGGACATCGACGCCGCTAAAACGCACTTCGGAGTTGCTTGGAACATTGCGCGTCCCGACGGCCTTATTGAGCTCATTGGCGAGCATCACGGCCTTTTACAGGGGCTTATCGAGGCATGCCTAAAAACGCAATACCCTGACGACTTCGCGCGCATCATCGAGATCACGTATCGATTCAGCTACGGTTGGCGGCGCATCCACAACCCCGATTCGGGCGAGGACGTGGCCGACGATCTAACGACCACGGAGTTCACCATGGCCATGCTCGCCTGCCGCGGATGGACCAACGCCGAAATCGCTCGTCATATGGGCGTGTCGCCGGGCACCGTCAAAAACCGCCTATCCGGCGTATACGCCAAGCTTGGTATCGGCACACGCCCGAGCTGGTCGCGCATATGTTGCGTTAGCGACCGGGCCGCCAAGCGCATCGAACGCGTTCCGGTACCCGGCGCTTCGCTCGATCAATTTGGACATTTTGACCCTTGAACGGCACTACCGCCACGTTGTGCCTTCTCGCAAAATTGGATTATTTCCACCGATACCTGCGGGATGGGAGCCAAAGATGCTTGATCGCCGTTCGTTACTTGTTGCCGGAGCGTCCTCGCTGGCAAGCATTATGTTGCCGCGTGTGCCGGGAAGCACAAACGCCTTCATATTGCCGTTCGCGCCCACCGAAGCCTATGCCGACGAAAAAGACCCTTTCAGGGTGCTCGTTCTCTCGCGCACCATGTTTGGTGTGGTCGTGGTCGACGTCGCCAACAAGAATATGCCCATCACGGGTGCCCAGGTCACGCTCGCATCGCGTTATGCCGCGGGCAAGCAGCTCACCGCCACGACCGACGACGAAGGCACGGCCATCTTTGAGGTCGCGCCGCTTTCGGAAGGCTACGTGGACGAGACAACGCTTCTCGACGCGTACGACTTTAACGGCGGCATCTCCATTAGCATGGCGGGCTACCGTGATGTCGAGATTCCCCTTGCACGTATCCAGGGCGGCACCGCCATAACCGCGCCCACGCGTCCGCTTTCCGACGGCGAGCCGTACTTTCGCCAGCTCACATTCGACGATTGGGACATCCAGTACGCCGACGCTACATTTATGGCACTGCCGAAGGACGACACTGCAAACGACCAGCCCGACACGCACGCTTTTACCGTGCAGGCTCATCTGTCGCAGGGCGGGCAGGCAACGTTGCATATCAATAAAGTGATGCCCGCTGCGGGCAGCTCAACCGAAACCGTCACGCAGATCGGCCAGATCAAGGCCAGCGCATCGGGCGCGGATAATCTGGCGACGTTCACGCTCGAAGACACGTTCCTCGATGCAGCTTCGGGTCTTCTGGAAGAAGGGTGCAGGCTGCGCTTTGTCCTCGACTATCAGGGCAAAACCTACACGCTCTCCTCCCCCATGGCCGTTGTCACCGCGCCGGCCGCAAAGGCGGAATCGGGCTCGACCACTATCATTCCCACCACCATGGACCAAGAGATCACTCCGTTTGATTTCCCCGCGGCGTTTCCCGGTATCGGCGGCAATAAGTTCACGTGTTGGATGCCCACATTTCCCATTCTGTTCGATTTCTCGTTTGCCGGGTACGTACTGTTTGGCGGAGGATACAAACCAGCCAGCTATATGAACGATTCGGGCAATCCGGATCCGGAGTACTGGAAGAAATCGCCGCGCGAGTCGGGCGCCAAGCAGGCAAACCGCTACCTCGACGAGATGGAGGGGAAGTGGAATCAGTACAAGAGGATGAGTGCCGGTTCGGGCACCGATCCAAGAAACACCAAGCTCCTTCGCCACCATTGCACGCCGCTGTTCACGATGGATATCGCCACACAGCTGTACGGCTCGCTCGCCTACGATTGGGCGGGCAAAACCTGGGGTAACAACAACGACCCCGCATACGGCAATATTAAGGCCCTCTTCCAGGTAAGAACCGACCTCAATTGGACCGAGCAGTTTACCCTAGGACCGGTGCCGTTTTTCCTAAACGTCAACCCCTGGGTGTTGGCGAAGCTGGCGCTCGCCGTGGGTGCCCATACGCACGGCAGCGGCGCGGCGTTTTTTAAAAACATTTCGCTCGACTATTCCAACACGTCGGGCTCATTCACTATCCAGATCGGGCTCGCCGTCACCTTTGGCGCCGGCGTTGCAGGCGTCGCTTCGTCTGCCGTGCGTGGCGCCGCGTCCCTCACACTGTTCATTGGATACGAGAAGGCGGACGGCCACCAGCTTCCGCGGCTGCGCGTGGGTGCAGACGTCGATGTCGATGTGATACTCCAGTTCGTAATGTTCAAGTGGACCACCAAGGCTTGGTCGGGGTCGTGGCCCACACTCCTCGATTCGTGGAATATGTCGGTGAGCAACGGCGACCAGTATGTACTCCAGCGCTCTGAACTCGCATTGGGCGGAGATACGCCTTACACGCTGGATGCCTGCTTCGGCTCGGCCGGCAACGCCGAGGCGGGCGGCGTGCCGCAATTTATCGCATCGGCCACCATCATCACCAACGCCGAGCTGCTCGCACGCGCCGAGGTTAATGCCACTGCCGCAAACGTTGCGCCTGTCGTGCGCGATTGGGATCAAGCGGTCACGCGCATTGAGCTCGAGGCGGATGCAGAAAGCGACGACACAGGACAGGTTGAGCATTTCGTCCATGCACTGATAGAGAACGACGAAAACGCCGCGCCGATGTATGAGTACACCTATATCGGTCAGGCAACAAACGCCGTTGCGAACCCGAACGCCAATTCTGCCGGCGTGTCGGAGGACGAGCGTGGCGGCATCAAGCCCTCGAGCGACAACGTGCTGTTTGCTGGCGTGCTCAGCGAAGCCCACATGAAGCTAACGATGATTGCCGGCGTGGAGTGCCTATTCCGTATCGCCTCGGTGCGCTACGGCGAGAATGGTCGTTCGCGCCTGGTGGTGCATACAAAGACGAACGGCACGTGGTCCGCTCCCACGCCCGTGGACTTCCCCCTTGGGTTTGGCGAGGGCGACGTGGAGCGCACCGGCATATTCGATTACGACTTCGACGTGGTGGAATATACGGACGGAAGGGGAAACCAGGACGCCTACGTGCTGCTGGTCTCGGGCGAGCGCCCCGCCGGTGACAACACCCTTTTCGATACGGCGAGCACATCCGGCATACTGTCCGTTGTGCGCCTGCGCATAAGCAACGACGGAGTTCGCGTGATATCGCACACGTCGTGGCGCAGCATCTCGCGCGGCCGCCTTCAGGAGGATGGCTACCATTGCCTGCAGTGCCCACGTATCACGGTGGGCAAGACACTTGTCGACGGGCGCCTGTCGGGCGCCTACCTCCACCGCCACGGAGCCACCGCAGAGAAGGCGCTCGGCAGCGAGGCCGAGGTTGCGCTGGAATGCTTTACCCTGTGGTCGGATGATTTGGGCGACAGTCTCACGTCCCGTCAGGTCCTCCGCTTTCCGCAGGCACCGTCGAGCATCGAGCTGGGCGCGCCCGAGAATATCAACGGCAAAATGGTGGTTCCCGTTGCATACGAGACTGTAAGCGGTTGTGGCTGCGCATCGTACGCCGTGATCGGCCAGTCCATCGCGGGTTGGGGCGTCATGTCGCCAGATGCCACAGTACCCCACGCGGTGCCGTGGCCGCAGCACACGGGCTTTTTGGCTACCGTCAACGAGCAGCTGCAGCATATTACTTGGGCACGAGGCGCATCGGCATTTGCAACGCAGCCCGTGGGTGCCGCAGGCTGTGGCCCGGCATCGTTTAGCGTAAGCAACAACGGCAGGTGCGTGCTCTATGTAGAGAACACCGATGGCAAGGTGGGACAAACCTACGACGAAGAAGGCAACCCGGTAGCAGTGATGGGCAAGCACTTCCGCATCTTCGCCAGCACCTTGGCAGGCGATCTGTTTACGCAGCCGTTCGTGATGTGCGAGCTGGACCATCCCGTCGATCAGATAACGACATTTTTGACGTCGGGGAGCATGCTCTCCGCGCTCGCCACGCACATTGTGAGCGCGGAGAAGAGCGAGGCAGAACTACACGGCATCGAAGTGCCCTTGGTGGCGTGTGCCACTCCGACGGGCGCAGTCGCCACCTCGGGCGCGGTGGTGCCCGGAGCGGCAGGCGAATCCTTCATGGTCACGGTGCGAAACGACGGCAACACCTTGCTGACCGCCGGCACAATCGATCTGTACCGAGAGGGCTCCAGCCAGCCGTTCTCCAGCGCATCCATCGGGTTCGGAGCGAACACACGCATGGCATCGATCTACGATCCAGAGCTTGCCGAGGACGCTTCGGCCAACGACATGGCACACGTGAAGTACGCGCTCGAGACGCTGGACGCACGTTTTGCAACGCACCCGCTGGTAGCCGACAGCGGCAACGCCGTGCTGGCACCGGGTTGCACGGCACAGTTCCGCATGAGCTTCGCTATCCCCGAGAGTTGGAGCGACGAAGTGGGCAAACGCGTAACGCTGTATGCGAAGGCGCGTAATCTGGTGGCGCTCGATCCCGTAACGCTCGAGGAAATTCGACCGGGCGCAAACTCGGCGCTGGGTGCCGTGCTGCACGAGCTTCATGTGCCCGACGCGGCATGCGAACGCTCAGAAGTTCAGGTCGGCGTATGCGACAACGCGGATACGACGGGACTTCACGACGCCCCGATGACGGTCGACGGCGATGGCGGCACGAGTGGAGGTGGCTCCGGCGGAAGCAGCTCCGGTAGCGGCAGTGGCTCCGGCAGTGGCAAGGACCACAGCAATAACAAGCGCTCCGGAAAAGCGGGCGCGCTTGCGGGCACGGGCGACGTCAACGCTCCCCTTACGGCAGCCGCAGCAGCACTCGCCGCGGCAGGCGCAGGCCTCGTCGCCTACAGCACCCGCCGCACGGCGCTTGAAAAAGACACCACCGATGAGGTCAATTCTGATAAGCCTCACTAGCTCTCAGTTACCTTTGCGAGAGACGCCGACTCGGCTCATCGAACATCAAAAGGGGCTGGCCCCGATAACTCGGAGCCAGCCCTGAGTCGCCTGACGTGGGAATCGCAACCCGCTACTTGAGCTTCAATGCCTCCATCATGGGCGCGGCGGCGTCCCAATCGATCTTCCAGCCAATCGACACGCGGACGGTCTCGCCCGTCGCGAGAGCCGTCGCAAACAGCGTATGGCCGTTGTCGGGACCGGTAAAGCGCAGCCACGTTATGCCGTTGTACTCGACCTGGTCGGTTGTTGTCTCCTTGCCTTCGTAGACCTGCTCTAGGCTTGCAACCTCTTCCTCCGGCGAGCGCGGGAAGATGCTGATGTTCAGGCGTCCTCCAGTCTCGTCGTGGAAGAAGTTTGCCTTTTCGCGCTCTTCGTCGGACGAATCCAGCGTGTACCCATCGGCGGCCTCGATGCTGTACGATGCGCAGTCGATGCCCGTTAAATCTGCCTTCTCGCCAGAATCGGCCACGCCGCCGGCCGCCTTGAACTCCTTGGTCTCGCATCCCGTGGTGTCAAAGTGCATGGCCTCATGATTCTTGGCGGGGGCATAAGCGTCTACGAACTCGACAGTGATAGGCCCGTAGTACGCCGTCTTGGGCGCCCAGAAATACACGTACTCAACGGTCTCGCCCGGGCCGATATCTGGCCTCTCGGAAAGGTCGATGCCCTCGTGCAGCTCATCGGGAGCCTCGCTTGCAACGTAGTCGAGCACGGCCGCCTTGCCGGAAGTAAACAACGGGTCGCCTGCCTCAAGATCTCCCTGGGCAACATGCACGTTAAAGGAACTGAACGTCCTGTTCTTTGTGTTGTTGTTGGTGATCTTGATGTGCAGGTAAAAGCCGTCCTGCAGCTTGGCATCGCCGCGATAGAACGTACCGTGAGCCACCGACTCATAGGTAATGCCTGCCACCTCGACCGTCTGCGAATCATAGGCCTTGGGCTTTTCCTGCACAGGCGCGCTGCCGCCCGAACTGCCAGCCGTGCCGCTCGGAGCACTACCACCACAGCCGGCCACCGTACACGCCAGCACGGCCGAAAGCGTCACGGTGGGAATTCCTAACAGCAGCTTCTTCGTCATGGGCTTCATCATCCTCACCGCTCCTTTCACTTGCAGCTCATCCGTTGCCCAAGGCCTTCGTCGTCCCGTGGCATCGGCTTCCACAATGAGCGTATGACGAAACACGACGCCGGCGAAGTGACCCGTGGCCCAATTAACGCCCCGTTAGACCCCCTTTCAGACCAAAAGAGCCCCAGTTCGCATACCCTCGGCCCACAAAACGAGACGCATGTCCCAATGTTCGATTCGATCCAACAATCCGCACGACACGTCTTCGACAACGTATCCAACCGCAAACGCAGCAGGACGCATTCGGCCGCCTTCAAATTTACTCGGGCAGAACCGACTCGGTTTTGTCCGAGTAAACTCGAGCATAAACTGATCCATGCGATACAATTAACTCGGACAAAACCGAGTCGGAAGGAACCGAGTAAGTGGAATTCATTGGCAGGGAGCGTGAGCTCGCCCGTATTAAGAAAACGCTCAAAGCACCCGAGCAGCGCAATGTTCTCATTTACGGCAGGCGTCGCGTCGGAAAAAGTGAGCTCATCAAGCAGGCGCTAACCGATTTGTCGGACGCCGCAACGGTCTATTACGAGTGCCGCCAAACCTCCGAGGCAGACAACCTCGAGAGTCTGTCCGTCCTTGTTGCTGAAGCGCTGAGCTTTCCTCCGCTCGCCTTCACAGGCATCCGCGAGCTCATCGAATTTCTGTTTGCCCAAGCCAAAGACAAGAACATTACCCTCGTTCTCGACGAATACCCCTACTTGAGAGATGCGGTTAAAGGCTTAGACAGCATTCTTCAGACCTCAATCGACGCCCACAGGGAAGACTCACGTTTAAACATTGTCCTGTGCGGCTCCTACGTTGAGATTATGAAATCCCTCATCGAGCATGAAAGCCCCCTCTACGGGCGAATTGATCTCGCGCTTGAGCTTAAGCCCATGGATTACTTTGACGCCGCGAAGTTCTATCCCGCGTTCTCGCCCGAGGACAAGGTGCGGCTCTATAGCGTTTTTGGCGGTATCCCCTTTTACAATCGCCTCATCGATCAATCCCAAAGCGTACGCGACAACATCATCGAGCTCGTCACGGAACCTGGCGCCCGCTTAGAAAGCGAGGTGCCGTCCTATCTCAACGCCGAGATCTCGAAGATGACCAACGCCAACGAAGTTTTCGGGGCTCTCGCACAAGGTTACTCCCGTTGGGGGGACGTGCTGGCACAGTCGCACGTCTCGAGCAGTCCGGCCATGGCAGACGTGCTCGACAAGCTCATGTCACTCGAAATCGTCCAAAAGCGTGCACCCATCAACGACCCTACGAACAAGCGCAAGTCTGGCTACTTTGTAGTGGATCCGCTTTCGCTCTTTTACTATCGCTATGTTTTCCGCAATGCCTCAGCGCGTCAGCTGCTCGACCCGGAAGTCTTCTATGATCGTCACGTCTTCCAAGACTTCGAGGAAAACTACGTTCCTCATATGTTCGAGGAAATCTGCCGTCAATACCTCGTGCGGCAGAACAGGACCGGCAAGATCGAACCGGCTTTCGACGCCATAGGCAAGTACTGGTACGACGATCCCGCAAACAAAACGAGCGGCGAATTCGATGTGGTAACGCAAGACCCCGAGGGCTACGCATTCTACGAAGCAAAGTTCCGCAAATCCCCCATCACGCAAAAAATGGTCGACGAGGAAATCGCCCAAGTCGAGGCAACGGGGCTCAAGTGCCATCGCTATGGATTCTTCTCCCGTTCGGGCTTCGAAGCTGGCGAAAGCGATCGAACCGTCTTCATCGACCTGCCGCAGATGTTTGGATAGGACAGGACAGGTCCCTCCCGCATTCCAAGCATTCATTATCTAATCGAACGATTGTTCGATGGATTTCGTGTTGGTTGGAATCGCCTATGGGCTGGGCTATGCTACCTTGACTATCTATATGACTTAAACGCAGCAAAGGAGCACCGAGAGAGCGAGTATGGCAAAAAACACCGCAAACTATGGTAACGACAGTATCCGCCAGCTCAAGGACGAGGAGCGCGTACGCCTGCGCCCCGCCGTCATCTTTGGCTCGGACGGACTCGACGGCTGCGCGCATGCCGCCTTCGAGATCCTGTCCAACGCCGTTGACGAGGCGCGCCAGGGCTACGGCATGCTCATCACCCTTACCGCCTTTCGCGATGGTTCCATTCAGGTAGAGGACAACGGCCGCGGCTGCCCGCTCGACTGGAACCCCTCCGAGAAGCGCTTTAACTGGGAACTCGTCTTTTGCGAGCTCTACGCCGGCGGCAAATACAACAATAACCAGGGCGGCGACTACGACTTCTCGCTCGGCACCAACGGCCTGGGCTCATGCGCGACCCAGTACGCCTCCGAATACATGGACGTCACGGTTTGGCGCGACGGCAACAAGTACTCCCTGCACTTTAAGAAGGGCAAGGTCGTCGGTGCCAAAAAGAAGGCACTCGAGATTGAGCCCAGCGGCGAGGATCGCACCGGCACCACCATTAAGTGGCGTCCCGATCTTGAGGTCTTTACCTCCATCAGCATCCCCCACGATTGGTATCGCGAGACAATGCGCCGCCAGGCCGTGGTCAACGCCAACGTGACCTTCCGCCTGCGTATCGAGGGCGACGATGGCGAGTTTTCCGAAGAGGATTTTTGCTATCCCAAGGGCATCGAGGACTACGTGCTCGAGAAGGTCGGTACCGACTACCTCACCGAGCCCTTCTTTATCGAGGCTGACCGTCGCGGTCGCGACCGCGAGGACCTGCCCGACTACAACGTGAAGATTACCGCGTGCATGTGCTTCTCGCGCACCTTCATGATGCAGGAGTACTACCACAACTCATCGTGGCTCGAGAACGGCGGTTCGCCCGAGAAGGCCGCCCGCAGCGCTCTGACCAGTGCCATCGATGCTTACATTAAGCAACAGGGCAAGTACAACAAAAACGAGAGCGGCATTAAGTGGCAGGATGTCCAGGACTGTCTGGTGCTGGTGACCAACTGCTTCTCCACCCAGACGTCCTATGAAAACCAGACTAAGAAGGCCATCAACAACCGCTTTATCCAGCAGGCTATGACGGCCTTCTTTAAGGAGCGCCTCTCGACTTACCTGATCGAGAACAAAGACGCCGCCAACAAGATCATGGAGCAGGTGCTCATCAACAAGCGCTCGCGCGAGAACGCCGAGAAGACGCGTCAGAGCATCAAGACCAACCTGCAGCAGAAGACCGACATGGCCAACCGCGTGCAGAAGTTCATCGACTGCCGCTCAAAGGACAAGAGCCGCCGCGAGATCTACATCGTAGAGGGCGACTCGGCAGCAGGCGCCATTCGCACCTCGCGCGATGCCGAGTTCCAGGGCGTTATGCCCGTCCGCGGTAAGATCCTCAACTGCCTGAAAGAGGACTACCCGCGCATCTTTAAGTCCGACATCATCATGGACCTTATGCGCGTGCTGGGCTGCGGTGTGGAGATCAAGGACAAGCGCATCAAAAACCTTGGTGCCTTTGACCTGGACAACCTCAACTGGAACAAGGTCATCATCTGTACGGACGCCGACGTCGACGGTTACCACATCCGCACGCTCGTGCTCACCATGCTTTACCGCCTGGTGCCCACACTTATCGACGAGGGTTACGTGTATATCGCCGAGTCGCCGCTCTACGAGATCAACTGCAAAGAGAAGACCTACTTTGCCTACACCGAGCTCGAGAAGAACGGCATCCTCAAGGAGATTGGCGACCAAAAGTGCTCCATCAACCGCTCCAAGGGTCTTGGCGAGAACGACCCGGACATGATGTGGCTCACCACCATGAACCCCGAGACGCGTCGCCTGATCAAGGTGGAGCCCGAGGACGTCACCAAGATGGAGACCATGTTTAACCTGTTGCTGGGCAACGACGAAGCGGGCCGCAAGCGCCATATCTCCGAGCACGGCAAGGAATATCTGGACCAGCTGGACCTGCAATAGCAGCAAATCGATAACGACGGCCCATAAGAAGTTCAAGAGGAAATCGTGGCAAAGAAGAAGACGAAGAACCAGCCAAAGAAAAAGCAGGTCAACGCCGAGAACGTCATCGGCCTGCACTCCGAGGTCACCGACCAGCCGATCACGCAGACGCTCGAGGTCAACTACATGCCCTACGCCATGAGCGTCAACGTCTCGCGAGCATTCCCCGAGATCGACGGCTTTAAGCCCTCGCACCGCAAGCTGCTCTACACCATGTACAAGATGGGTCTGCTCAAGGGCGAGCGCCAGAAGAGCGCCAACATCGTGGGCCAGACCATGAAGCTCAACCCGCACGGCGATGCCGCGATCTACGAGACGATGGTGCGCCTGGCGACGGGCAACGAAGCGCTGCTTGCGCCCTTCGTGGAGTCGAAGGGCAACTTTGGCAAGTACTATTCGGGCGACCTGAGCTACGCCGCCTCGCGTTACACCGAGGCCAAGCTCTCCCCCATCAGCGCCGAGATCTTCAAGGACATCGACAAGGACCCGGTCGACTTCGTCGACAGCTATGACGGCGCCATGAAGGAGCCGCGCCTGCTGCCCACCACGTTCCCCAATATCCTCGTCTCAGCCAACAAGGGCATCGGTGTCGCCATGGCGTCCGACATCTGCGGCTTCAACCTCAACGAGGTCTGCACTGCCACAATGCACTACCTGCAGGACCCCGACTGCGACCTGCTCGAATACATGCCCATGCCCGACTTCTCGACCGGCGGCGAGATCATCTACCGCCGCGAGGAGATGGAAAAGATTATCGAGACCGGCCTTGGCAGCTTCCAGATCCGCTCCCGCTGGCGCTGGATTCCCGAAGAGCGCATCATCGAGGTCTACGAGATTCCCTACACCACCAAGACCGATGTCATCATCGAGCGCATCGTCAAGCTCTCCAAAGAGGGCAAGGTCAAGGAGATTGCCGACATCCGCGACGAGACCGACCTCTCGGGCTTGCGCATCGCCATCGACCTTAAGCGCGGTGTCGACCCCGACAAGCTCATGGCCAAGCTCTATCGCTCGACCACGCTGCAGGATTCGTTCTCGTGCAACTTCAACGTGCTGGTCGATGGTTACCCTCGCGTTATGGGCGTGCGCCAGATCCTGC
This sequence comes from uncultured Collinsella sp., assembly GCA_900540985.1. Classification (GTDB taxonomy): domain Bacteria; phylum Actinomycetota; class Coriobacteriia; order Coriobacteriales; family Coriobacteriaceae; genus Collinsella. The sequence continues at coordinate 2,083 of UQIC01000044.1, read as the reverse complement.
ACGAGTGGGTCAAGTGGCGTATTGAGTCCACGCGTCGCCGCATTAACTTTGACCTGGGCAAAAAGTCCGAGCGCCTGCACCTGCTGCACGGCCTTGAGGCAATCTTGCTCGACATCGACAAGGCCATCGCCATCATCCGCGGCACCAAGCTCGAAGCCGAGGTCGTGCCCAACCTTATGAAGGGTTTCGACATCGACGAGACCCAGGCCGAGTTTGTTGCCGAACTTAAGCTCCGCAACATCAACGAGGAATACATCCTCAACCGCACCAAGGACATCGCTAAGCTCGAGGGTGAGATTGCCGAGCTTGAGGAGATTCTCTCGAGCGAGGACAACATCAAGAAGGTCATCAGCGACGAGCTGGCAGCGGTCAACAAGAAGTATGTGATGCCGCGTCGCACGGGCAGGATCGAGCCCCATGAGGTCATCGAGGTAAGCCTGGAGCCCGAGGTCGAGGAATATCCGGTTACCATCATGCTCTCGCGCGATGGCTACCTCAAAAAGATGACCGACCGAGTGCTCAAGAAGGCGACCACGCTCAAGTACAAGGACGGCGACAAACCCTTTATCGAGTTCCCGTCCTCCAACACCCACGAGCTGCTGGTCTTTACCAATAAGAGTCAGGTGTACAAGTGCAAGGTTGCGGCGTTTGAGGACACCAAGTCGGCCCAGCTGGGCTCGTACCTGCCGACCGATCTCGAGATGGAACCCAACGAAAGCGTCATCTGGGTCATCGACCCCGAGGACTACAAGGCCGACGTGCTGTTTGTCTTTGAGAACGGCCGCGTGGTACGCGTCGCACTTGCCGGATACGTTACCAAGACCAACCGCAAACGCTTGAAGAACGCTATCTACGGTGGCAGCAAGCTGCTGTATGCCCAGGTGCTCAAGGAAGATCGCGACATCGCACTGGTCTCGAGCGACTACCGCCTGATGAACTTCAACACGTCGCTGCTCAAGACCAAGACGACCACCAACACGCAGGGCGTCCAGGCCTTTACAGCCAAGAAGGGCCGCTCGGTCACCACCGTCGGCACAACTGAGGAAATCCTTGGCGCCGGCGTCTCGGCCGAAAAGTTCACCGCGCAGAGCCTCCCCTCTGCCGGTGCCCTTATGAAAGAAAACGACATGCCAAGTTTGTTTGACTAGGACGACGGCAACGAGATCGTTAGATACTTCGCAAAGCGACGAGGCCCGGAACGCAACGTCATTGCGCCCGGGACTCGTCGTTTTTCTTCTCAACTATTTTTTAACGCAGATAAATTGATTTCTGCTTATTTTTCTGCGTAAAAAATGTCAGCGCCACTGCTTCGATGCCCTTTGGTCAGTCGTTAGCAAAACTTGCAAAAGATAGCAAAACTTGCAAAAATTAGCAAAACTTGCAAAGGAGCTACCATGGAGTACAGCAAGAACCCCTTTACCCCGACGTTCGGAAGCGTCCCTCCCTTTCTAGCGGGTCGCGAGCATATCCTGCGTGACATCAACCGTGGCTTCATCAACGGCCCGGGAGATCCCAACCTGTCAACCATTTTTACTGGCGCAAGGGGAACGGGCAAAACGGCGCTTCTCTCGCTCCTTTCAGAAACGGCGCTTGAACACGGCTGGATCGCAGCAAATGTCTCCGCCATGCCAGGCATGCTCGAAGATATTATCGAGCGAACCAAAGAAGCCGCAGATAGCTACCTCTCACAGCCTCACGCGCGCATAAACGGTGTTCAAATTGGCCCAGTGGGCATCGATTGGACATATGCTCAAGAGGCTCAGGGCAACTGGCGCACGCGCATGAATGGCATCTTTAAGCAACTCGAAAAACATGACATCGGACTTCTCATCACCATCGATGAAGTCACCGTCGATCTCGAAGAAATGCTTCAATTTGCCTCTGTTTACCAGCACTTTGTACGCGAAGGTAAAAAAGTTGCCCTACTCATGGCAGGACTGCCCTACAAGGTATCGGCGTTGCTGCGTAACGATTCCGTCTCGTTCCTCAGGCGTTCCCAATATCATCAGTTAGGACGAATCACTGACGTTGAAATTGCAAACGCATTCCGCAAAACCGTTGAGGCCGGAGGCCGCTCAATCAC
>UQIC01000043.1 GCA_900540985.1 uncultured Collinsella sp. | reverse complement strand
TTTTAGAGAGAAATTTAGAGAGATGCATCAAATTCACTGCTAGATTTCCTAATGTTATCTCTTTAACTGACCTTCTCTTTAAAGAGATATTTAGAGAGACGAGCGCAATCTCTCTAATCAAGGGCTCCACTCTTTAAGGTGCACATTTCCTAACCGTACCCTATGTTGCGGTGAAATAACTCACGATTAGCCTGCCAAAAAGGGACAGGTTTATTTTGGTAGGTTTTATCTGGGGAAACTCCGAATAGCCCCGCATGCATAACCGCTGCAGCTCCATATGAGGCAAATGAACCAGCAGCGTTTGCCCAAAATCTTGAGTATTTGTTCGATAGAACGGCCCCTGCCGGCTCCTGCTAGACTGGTAGATTCCCAACCGTCCATCCAGGAGCCTCAATGTCGCGCAAGCCCGCCTACAAGCAAGTACTTTCCATCGGCACCGCCGTGGTGCTCGGGTTTGCGCTGTTTACGGGATCGCTCGACGGAGCGCCCAAGTTGCTGTCGCCGCAAAGCGATGAGCAGGCGGTAGCTCTGGCCGAGAAACAAAACGAAAGTCCCAGCCGCACCGACGACGAGGCGGACCTGGTCGCTCGGCTCGAATCGGGAACGGCGAGCTCCTCGGACCCTCAAAACGACCAGGACCCTGGCGATGGCTCCGATTCCGCCGCAACCGACACCGGCGACGGCGCTTCCGCGGACAGCGCCGCCACCCCCATCGACGAGGTCGAAAACCCCGACCTCAACCGCGCCCGCGGTGTTTATCTCAGCAGCATTCCCGACTACGCCGGCAACCCCTACGTTGCCCTTCGCGCCGACAGCACGCACCCGCTCGGCACGCCGTCATTCACACTCGATGAATACGATCGCGCCACCGAAGAGGGCTGCTTTAAGAAATTCTCCAAGCTCGACAGCCTGGGTCGCACTCGCAAGGCGCTCGCCTGCGTAGGCCCCGAGTCGCTCGGACAGGGAAAGCGCGGCGATATCTCGCGCATCCATCCTGCCGGTTGGCACCAGCAGCGCTACGACTTTATTCCGGGCCAGAGCCTCTACAACCGCTGCCACCTCATCGCCTGGTCGCTCTGCGGCGAAAACGCCAACCGCAAGAATCTCCTCACCGGCACGCGTTATCTCAACGAGACGGGCATGCTGCCGTTTGAAGAGCAGATTCTCGGCTACATCCGCGATACGGGTAACCATGTGCTCTATCGTGTCACGCCCATGTATAACGAAGAGGAACTTGTCTGCCGCGGTGTGCGCCTTGAGGCGCAATCGGTCGAGGACCACGGCAAGACCCTCTGCTTCCACGTATATTGCTACAACCTGCAGCCGCACGTGCAAGTCGACTACGCCACCGGCCGCAACCAGACCTCAGGAGTTTAGAGCCGACCAAGCTGCCCGTAACCCAAAAAATGATCCGTTTTCCTCCGTCCCCAAGGAATCAAATAAGGCCGCCCCGGTTACCCAGGGTGGCCTTTTCGTCAGCACCTACATTGCAGGCAAAATCACACGCTACTTGGCGCGGCCCTCCTCATAGCGCTCGACCAGCTTGGCCTGAACGTCATAAGGCACCTGCTCATAGCCTGCGGGCTTCATGGTAAAGTCACCCGTGCCGCGCGTGATAGAGCGCAGGCGCGTCGAGTAATCCGTCAACTCGGCGAGAGGTGCCTGAGCGACGACCACGGTGTCGCCGCGCTCATCGGTCTCCATGCCCGTCACGCGACCGCGCGATGCCGAGATGTCGCCCATCACAGCGCCGGCGTAGCTTTCGGGAATAGTCACCGTGATTTCCTCGATGGGCTCCAGCACCACCGGGTCGGCATCGGCGCACGCCTTGCGCAGGCCGATGCGAGCCGCCGCGCGGAACGCCATCTCGTTGGAGTCGACGCTGTGATACGAGCCGTCGTACACAGCCACGCGAATGCCCGTGAGCGGGTAGCCGGCAATGATGCCGTCCTTCATGGTCTCCTGGACACCCTTGTCCACGGCGGGGATGAGCGAGCGCGGGATGCGGCCACCCACGACCTCGTCTACAAACTCATAGCCATCGCTCGTGCCGTCGGGCCCAATGAGCGGCTCAACGCGCAGCCAGCAGTCGCCATACTGACCGGCACCGCCAGTCTGTTTCTTGTGGCGGCCCTGCGCGCTTGCCGTACGGCGAATGGTCTCGCGATACGGAATGCGGATCGGCACGCTCTTGGCCACGACCTTGGTACGGTCCTCCAAACGGTTGAGCAGCACCGAAACCTGCGCCTCACCCACGGCGGAGATAATGGTCTGGCCGGTCTCCTCGTCACGGTCGATGCTCATAGTCGGATCGGCCTTACAGGCCTTCTCGATAAACGTGTAGAGCTTCTCTTCGTCCCCGCGATTCTCGGCCTCGATGGCAATGCGGTACTGCGAGTTGGGGAACTTAAACGCCGCAGCCTCGACCTTGCCGGTAATCGAGAGCGTATCGCCCGTCTCGGCCGCCAGCTTGGGTGCCACGATAATGTCGCCGGCATAGGCGTGACCGACCTCGGTCATGTCGCGGCCGCACATCACATACAGGTGAGCCAGACGGTCGCCCTTGCGCGTGCGCGCGTTGACCAGCTCAAGGCCCGGCTCAAGCGTACCCGTCAGCACCTTGATAAAGCTGATGCGGCCCTGCTGCGGATCGGCCAGGGTCTTAAACACAAACGCCACCGGACGATCATCGTCACTCGAAATCTTGAGCGAATCGCCGTCGATAAGCGGCATCTCGCCGTAGTCGGTCGGCGCCGGGAAGTATGTGGCGATGTCGTCCATCAGCGAGTTGACGCCCTGCTCCTTAATGCAATCGCCCGCAAAGACCGGCACAAAGATGCGCTCGGCAATCGCCTTCGACAGCAGGCCCTCAAGCTCCTCCTGCGTCAGCGTCTCCTCGCCTTCCAAGTACTTCATCATCAGTTCGTCGTCGGCCTCGGCCACCAGCTCGCACAGATGGTCATGGGCTTCCTCGGCCTGGGCACGATACTCCTCGGGAATCTCCGACTCAACGGCTTCGGTGCCGTTGCAATGGCGCGCCTTCATGCGCACCAGGTCGATGATGCCGTCAAAGTCCTCGCCCTCGCCCCAGGGAAGGGTCACGGCGCCCAGGCGCGTGCCAAAGCGCTCTTGCAGCAGGTCCATCGTGGTCGCAAAGCTGGCCTCGGAGCGCGACAGGCGGTTTACGAACACCGCACGCGCCAGACGCAGGTCCTCGGCGGCATACCAGAGCTTAACCGTCGTAGGCTGTGGGCCGGCCTCGGCGTCGACCACAAACAGAGCCGTCTCGCAGACGCTCATCGCGGCAAAGGCGTCGCCGATAAAATCGGGGTAGCACGGGGCATCGAGCACATTGATGCGCGCGCCCTTCCAGTCGATCGGCGCGATGGTCGTCGAGATGGAAAATGCACGCTTGACCTCTTCGGGGTCATAGTCGAGCGTGGGCTTGGTGCCGTCGTGGCCGCCCAGGCGGGCGGTCTTGCCGGAAAGGTGGAGCATGGCCTCGGCGAGTGAAGTCTTGCCCACCCCGCCTTGGCCTACGAGCACCACGTTCCTTACGTTACCGGTCTTGGGAGCACCCATGATGACCTCCTTGCAGGGCCGCGCGCAATGCGCGACGCCAACGGGGAGAGTTCGCGGTCGGTGCCATCCCGGGAGCAGCATGGTCGGCAGCCGAGCCGACTCACCCTCCAAATGTCCTATGCCACCACCCTACCCTCACGGGCGACCGTCCATGCACACCTTTCGGCACACGTATGAATACAGGCGGCGAGAGGAAGAGACAAGCTTGTGGGGCGATTATTGAACCCCGTCGATGCAAACAAAAAGCCGCCACAGACCGTAAGACCTGCGGCGGCTTCGCCTCAATTAATAGTTGAGTAGATACCTGAGCCTATCCCTCGATACGGCTCAAGAACTCACGGGTACGTTGCTCACGCGGGTGATTGATAACCTGCTCGGCCGGACCCTCCTCGACAATGCGGCCTCCGTCCATAAAGACCACGCGATCGGCAACATCGCGCGCAAACTGCATCGCGTGGGTCACGATCACCATCGTCATATTCTGCGCGGCAAGGTCTTTAATGACACGCAGCACCTCGGCCGTTAGCTCGGGATCGAGCGCCGAGGTCGGCTCGTCAAAGAACAAGATCTCCGGGTCGAGCGCCAAGGCGCGGGCGATACTCACGCGCTGTTGCTGACCGCCCGAAAGCTCACACGGAACCTTGTTCTCGTTGTCCACAAGCCCCATCTGAGCAATCAATTCATGCGCACGAGCTTCCGCCTGCTCGCGCGGGCGCTTAAGCACGCGGATCGGCGCGTCGATGATGTTTTTCATCACGGTATAGTGCGGGAACAGGTTGTAATTTTGGAACACCAGGCCGAATCGCGAGCGCGCCTGCTTGGGTACATCGCCCTTCGCATAGACCGCGCCCGAACCCGCATCCGTCGCAACGGCAAGGTCGCCAAACGAGAGCGAGCCTCCGTCGAGTGTCTCGAGCAGCGTGGCACACCGCAGCAGCGTGGACTTGCCGCCACCCGAAGGCCCGATAATCGCCACGACCTCGCCACGCTTCACCTCAAGCGAGATATCCTTGAGCACCTCATTGCCGCCAAACGCCTTACGCGCGTTCGCTATATTCATTACCGAATTAATCATGGTAGTAATCCAATTTTTTCTCGGCGGCGCCCAGCAGCATCTCGACCACAAAGTTAAAGACCCAGTAGATCAACGCCGCAATCGCAAACGGCACCATGCTCACTTGCGAGGCGACCAGCGCCTTGGCCGTCGAGAACATCTCCCCCACGCCGATGGCAAACGCCAGCGACGTGTCCTTGACCAGCGTGATGATCTCGTTGCCCATCGCCGGCAGAATACGCTTGGCAACCTGCGGCATCACAATGTACAAAAACGTCTGCAGGCGCGAGTAGCCCAGCACCTCGGCGGCCTCGTATTGACCGCGCGGAATGGACTGCAGGCCCGAGCGATAGATCTCGGCAAAGTAACCGGCGTAGTTGATGATGAACGCTACGACGCACGCCGTCCACTTGGAATCGGGCGTGAGCGAAATGCCGAACACGTAGTACGGGGCAAAGTAGATGGCAAACATCTGAAGCATGAGCGGCGTACCGCGCATGACCGAAATGTAGATGCGCGCAATCCAGCGGAGCGGCGCAATTTTGCTCATGCGCATAAACGCCACGGGGATTCCCAGCGGAATCGACCCCAACAGCGTCAGCACAAACAACTGCAAACTGACCAAGAAACCCTGGCCAAGCATCTGCATCATGACCTGAATAGACATTACTTGAGCACCCAATTATCGAAAGATAGACCATAGCTTGAATACTTGTCGCACAGGTCCCTGACCGTGCCGTCCTCGTAGAGCGCCTTGAGCGACTCGGTCACGGCGTCGGCCGACTTGGTGTCGCCCTTCTTAAAGCCGACAGCGTAGTTCTCGCTGGACAGCGGCTCATCAAGCTGCGTATAGGCATCGGGCTTGGCGGCAAGCTGATACTGGGCAATCGAAAGGTCGCAAGCCACGGCATCGACCGCGCCGCTCTCGAGCTGCATAAAGGCCGTGTTGTACTCGCCGATCGTGTCGAGCGTGGCAAACGTCGCCGCCAGATCCTTCTGGTCACCCTCGAGCACATCCTGCGCAGCGGAATCGGTCTGGGTAATCACGGTCTTACCGGCAAGATCGTCCCAGCTCTTGATGCCCGCATCCTTCTTTACCACCAGCACCTGCTCGTTGAGCATGTACGGCTCGGAGAACGTGTAATCGTCCTCGCGACCCTCCATGGTAAAGCCGTTCCAGATGCAGTTGATGGCACCCGAGTTGAGCAGCGTATCCTTGGCGTCCCAGTCGATGGCCTCGTATTTGACCTCCCAGCCCTGCTTATCGGCAACAGCCTTGGCCAGATCGAGATCAAAGCCGGTGTACTCGCCATCGTCGCCCACAAAGCCGTACGGAGGATAGGACTTATCAAAGCCCACCACGAGCTTCTTGGACTCCGCAGCACCCTTCACATCCTTGGCCGCGGCAGAGCCTGCAGCGGAGCCCTTGCCGGCACCACCGCCGCAGCCGACAAGACCAAGGCCAAGCACCGTGGCAAGCGAGCCGGCTAGACCAGCAAACTGACGACGAGACATATCGGTATTCATGGTATTCCCCCTTGATGGCACTTTAGTTAAGTAAAGTGAGTCGTGTAACGTCCAGAATCATACACTCTACCTTGATAAAGTACAAGGGAGGGTTTGCCCGGCGTGGGCGGGGAGCGGCGCGTAATTAAGTTTCCTGCTCTACAGTCCTGCGCAAGACGGAAAGCACGCATGGAGCACTAGGTTGGAGCACCCGGCTGAGTGGCGCCCGGCGCGGAGTTTAATTTGCTGCTCTACAGTCCTGCTCACGACGGAGGCCACATTAAGTGGCCTCCTGTTCGTGCGGAACTCGCGACAAATTAAACTCCGCGCCGGGCGCCACTCAGCCGGGAGACAACGTGCTCGAAACCTTAAATAGCCTCCTCTCCAAACGGGCACGTTGAATGCACGGTACAATTGCTTCGGACTTTTCTTTTATTTAATAGTGGGGTTAATTCATGGCAGAATCTCGTGCGGAGCGTAAGGCTCGTCGTGCTTTGATCGAGGCGGCTGAGGGGTCAGAGGAGAAAAAATCTTCTAAGAAATCCAAGTCGTCTCAGGACGCGAAGGGTAAGTCGGCCAAGGGCAAGGCTAAGGCCAAGCGTCCCGGCTCTCGTCGGAACGAGGATAAGGCATCTCAGACTCGCTCCAAGCGCTCGCATAAAGATCGGGTTTCGTCTGCGCGTAAGGCCGTGGACCCCAAGTCTCCCTGTTCGATCATGAAATCTTGCGGTGGGTGCACGGCGCTCAATCGTCCTTATAAAAAGCAGTTGGCAGCTAAGCAGGCTGCTATGGAGGAGCTTTTTGCTTCGCTTTGTGAGCGTGAAGGCATTGCTGTAGATCCTATTCGCGGTATGGGAGTCACCCTGGGCGACCCGGGCAAATATCCTGCGCCGCGCGGTTTTCGCCATAAGGCCGCCACTCCCTTTGCCCCCGGCAAAGAGGGCGCTGTCCGCTGCGGCTTTTTTGAGCGCGGCACGCACAAGATCGTTGCCGTACCCGAATGCCCCGTCGAGGCACCGGGCGCCCGACAAATTCTTAACGGCATCGCGCGTGAAGCTGAGCGCCTGCACATTCCCGCCTTTAACGAGGACAAGCATCTGGGCTTGCTCCGCTATGCCGTCGTCCGCTGCGGTTGGCGTACCGACCAGGTCATGGTCACGCTCGTGACCGCTCAGCGCGACTTGCCGCATGCGCAGGAGTTCTTTGAGGCTGTCGCCGCACTCGATCCGCGCATCGTCACCGTCGCCCAAAACATCAACGGACGTCCCGGCAACGCCATCCTCGGCGAGGAAACCCGCATCGTGTATGGCGCCGAATGCATGCGCGACCAGCTGCTCGGCTGCGAATTCGACATCTCCCCCACCGCGTTTTATCAGACCAACCCGCAACAGACCGAGCTGCTCTATCAGCTCGCTATCGACGGCATGGATTTGCACCAGGGCGATGTGCTCATGGATGCCTACTGTGGCAGCGGTACCATCGGTCTTTGCACAGCTAAAGACGCCCAGAACAAGGGTATCGGCATTATGCTGCTCGGCGTGGAGCGCAACCCGGCGGGCATTGCCGACGCACGCCGCAATGCCGAGCTCAACGGCCTCACCCGCAGCGCTTGGTTTATGGTCGACGACGCCACCGATTACATCCTGGATGCCGCCGATAACAACGAGCGGATCGACGTCCTTTCCATCGACCCGCCGCGCGCCGGCTCTACCTCCGAGTTCCTCGAAGCTGCCTGCGCACTTAAGCCGCGCCGCATCACCTATATCAGCTGCAACCCCGTGACCCAAGAGCGCGACCTGCACCAGCTCCTCGACGGAGGCTATCGCCTGCTCAAGATCACGCCAGTCGACATGTTCCCCCATACCGACCACACCGAAACCGTAGCGGTCCTCGAACGCCGCTAACCAACCTCAGTAGATTTTTGGGACAAGAAAGGGGGCGACCCGTCTGGGCCGCCCCCTTCGCTTGGTTTATAAACTCCGCTACATCCCATTGCGCAGATCGCACACGCCGGCTGCCGCCATCTCGCGCAGCAGCGTCTCGCGGTCGCGCGTCACGATCAAATCCAGCGGGAAGTGAATCTCGTCGAGCATCTTGCGCGCGTGATCGAGCTTGCCAATGGCCATGCCAATGTGGGCATCGGTCGACACGCCAATGCCCACGCTCAGCTCGGCGCAGCGCTCGGCGATCTTGCGGCATACGGCCCAATGCTCAGTGTCAACACCGTGTTCAAGACTATGGTTGTTGATCTCGATAATCTTGTGCTTGGCCTTAGCCGCCAACAGCACCTCGTCGATATCGAACGGCACGCCCGAACGCCCCGTGTGACCCAGCATGAACACCTTGGGGTGCTCCAGGGCATTGATATACATCTCGGTCGCCTGGGCCAGCGTCGCGCCCTTAGCAATCTGCGGATTATGCACGCTTGCAACCAAATAATCCAAATTACGCGTAACCAAATCGAACAGCGAATGCTGACGGCTGTACGAATCGCCGGCGATATCGAGCGTGACAGGAGTGTCCTCGCCAAACAGGCTTCCGTCCAGCGAAACGATATCGGCCTCGGCGCCACGCAGCACCAGCACGCCGCTCCAAATGCGCGGCCAGATATCCTGGTTGATAAAGAATTGGTAACTGCGCAGGTCATTGGGGCAAGCCGTAACCATAGAGCTCAGATGGTCGGCAGATCCGAGCACCTGCAGGCCACGCTCTGCCGCCCAGTACACATTCTCCTCAATGGTCGAATATGCATGCGCAGAGAACATCGTATGGGTATGAATGTCGCAAGAAAGCAGGTAGGGCATCAGGTCTCCTTATCTGGCACGGCCGTCGCTTATATTCATTGTACGCATAGCCTTCGATAGTCGTAAAACCACTCCATCCCAAAGACACAACGTCCATGACAACGGGGTCCGGCTTAACACCAAACCCCGTTTCACGTAAAACATTGTAGGCAGAGCGCTTTACTTTTAACGATATTCGTCCGCCAACTGTTTCCAAGCGGGTAGCGAATTGATAATCGTTTCGTAACTCACGCAATAGCCCAGGCGGAACCAACCCGGCATACCAAAGCTGTCCGAGGGAACCGCAAGCAACTCATACTTCTTTGCACGCTCGCAAAACGCATTCGCATCGGGTTCCAGCGCCTTCACCCACAGGTAGAATGCACCATCCGGCTCAACATAGGTGTAGCCGTACTCCGCTAGTGCGTCGGTAAGCGCGGTGCGGTTGCGCGCATAGGCCTCGACATCGCTCGGCTCATCGATGCAGTCGATAATTACGCGCTGGAAGAGCGCCGGTGCGCATACAAAACCCAGCGTACGGGCGGCACCGGCAACGGCGGGCATTAAACGAGCTGCCTGAGGATTCGTATTGGGAACCAGGATCCACCCCACACGCTCGCCCGGCAGCGAAAGCGACTTGGAATACGAGTAGCACACCACGGTGTGCTCGTAGATCGAAGGTAGCCAAGGCACCTCGGCACCGTACACGATCTCGCGGTACGGCTCATCCGAGATGAGCATAATCGGATTCTCGGGATCGCGCTGAGCGTTGGCCTCGCACAGAACATTGGCCAGTCGCGTCAGCGTGTCGCGTGTATATACGGCACCGGTCGGATTGTTGGGCGAGTCGATGATGACGGCCGCCGTCTTATCGCTGATCGCCTTGAGCACGTTGTCCACGCTCAGCTGGAACGTATCTTCATCGGCGAGCGCCTCAACACACGTACAGCCGGCCTTCTCAATCCACACGCGATACTCCGGGAAGTACGGGGCGATAACGATGACCTCGTCGCCCGGATTGGTAATCGCGTTGAGCGTGCAGGTGAGCGAAGCCGCCGCACCCACCGTCATAAAGACATCCTTGCCCTCATAGCTCGTGCCAAAACGGCGGTTGAGCGACTCGGCCACGGCGGTACGGCACTGCGGCAGGCCCGGTGCGGGCGTGTAGCCGTGCAGCTGGTCGCTCGGCAGCTCCAGGGCCTTCTTAATCGACTCAGCCACAGCAGCGGGTGCCGGAACGCTCGGGTTGCCCAGTGAGAAATCGAACACGTTTTCCGCACCGATCTGCGCCTTGCGCTCAAGGCCATAGCTAAAAATCTCACGGATGATGGAGCTTTCCGCACCGCGAGCATACATAGTTTCGTTGATCATCTGTTCCCCTTTCGCATAGGCGGTATTGTACGCTTTAGTTGAGCAAAGTGCCGCAGTAATGTTGATTGGGGACAGACTTAAATGCGTGAAAACGCTCATTTAAGTCTGTCCCCAATCAACAGACGGCCCCATATCGCTCAAAAGAAAAAGCCTCCGCAGGTTTCCCCGCGGAGGCTTTCGCCACAAAGACTATTTGTCGGCGTCGGTGTCGGTATCGGTATCGGCATCGACGACGGCATGGTCATCGTCAGCATCATCGGATGCGGCTTCGGCATCCTCCTGCATGGCCGCCTGCGCAAAGGCCGCGGCATCAGCCGCCAGCTCCTCCTCGCTCATACGAGGCGCGCGCTTCTTGGTCGGCATGCCGGCCGCCTTGGCATTGCGCTCCTCCTTGGCCGCCAGGATATCGCCCTCGCACTCAAGGTAGGCGTCCCACTCGTTATCGAGCAGGGCATTCACGGCATCGCCCTCGACAGTCTCGCGCTCAAGCAGCACCTTCGCCATCAGATCGAGCTGATCGCGACGGGCATCCAAGATCTCGACAGCACGACGATGGGCCTCGCGCATGATGCGCTGAACCTCGATATCAATGCGGCGCGCCGTCTCCTCGGAGTAATCCTGATGATCGGCATAGTCGCGGCCCAGGAATACCTGATGCTGCGCCTCGCCAAAGACCTGAGTGCCCAGCTCCTCGCTCATGCCCAAACGTGTGACCATCTCGCGCGCCATCTTGGTTGCGCGCTCCAGATCGTTGCTCGCGCCCGACGTGATGTCATCGCACATGAGCTCCTCGGCAACGCGGCCGCCCAAGAACACGGCGAGCTCGTCGAGCATCTCGTTCTTGGTCTTGAGGAAGTGGTCCTCCTGCGGAAGCTGCAGCGTGTAGCCCAGAGCCTGACCGCGGCTGACGATCGAGATCTTGTGGACCGGATCGGAGTGCTCCAGGATGTGGCCCACCAAAGCGTGACCGCTCTCGTGGTAGGCAATCGTGGTGCGCTCGGCCTCGGTCATCACGCGACCCTTGCGCTGCGGTCCGGCAATCACACGCTCCATCGATTCCTCGACCTCGTCCATCGAGATCACGGAACGATGGCGGCGGGCAGCCAGCAGCGCAGACTCGTTGAGCAGGTTCGCCAAATCGGCGCCAGTAAAGCCAACGGTCATCTGGGCGAGTTTCTCAAACTTAACGTCCTCGTCCATCGGCTTGTTCTCGGCATGCACGCGCAAGATCTGCTCGCGGCCCTTCACATCCGGACGGTCGACCGTAACCTGACGGTCAAAACGGCCGGGACGCAGCAATGCCGGATCCAGGATGTCAGGACGGTTGGTCGCAGCGATCAGGATGACCGACTCGCTTTCCTCAAAGCCGTCCATCTCGACCAGCAGCTGGTTGAGCGTCTGCTCGCGCTCGTCGTGACCGCCGCCCAAGCCAGCTCCGCGCTGACGTCCCACGGCATCGATCTCATCGATGAAGATGATCGACGGGGCCTGGGACTTGGCCTCCTTAAAGAGGTCACGCACACGGCTGGCGCCGACACCTACGAACATCTCGACAAAGTCGGAACCCGAGATGCTAAAGAACGGCACGCCCGCCTCGCCGGCAACGGCCTTGGCCAGCAGCGTTTTACCGGTGCCCGGAGGACCAACCAGCAACACGCCACGCGGGATCTTGGCGCCCAGCTTGCGATAGCGATCCGGATCGCTCAAAAAGTCACGGATCTCCTCGAGCTCCTCGACTGCCTCGTCCACTCCGGCAACGTCTTCAAACTTGACCTTGGGGCGTGTGGCCTCGTTGGTCTTGGCGTTGGTCTTGCCAAACTGCATGTTCCTGTTGTTGGCGCCCATCATCTGGCGCATAAAGTAGAACATGATGGCGATAAGGGCGATCGTCGGAAGCACACTCATCGCCAAGTCGCCCCAAAAATCGGGATCGTTGGTGTTGACGATGTACTTGGTATCGGGGTGCTCCGCCATGAGCTCGGCAAGCGAATCGGAGCCGACATAGGTCGAAGAGAAGCTCTTGAGCTCGCTCGTATCGCCCTTGTCCTTTTTTGTCTTCCAGTAATGACCCGTCACGCTTCCGTCTTGAACCGTATAGGTCAGATCTTCGACGCGATCCTGCTTGATGGCGCTGACCATCTCGCTCGTCGCGAGCTTAACGGTATTGCTGGAGCTGGCAAAGCCGGAACCCATATTAAAGAAGGCATAGCCCAGAAGCGCGCAAGCCAAAAGAAAATACAGCCAGCCCGTACGCGTGGGCTTCTTGCCTCCGGGCATCCCCGGGATCTTTGGGTCCCGGGGAGTCTGGGAATTGTTGTCGTTACGGTCGTCGGGCATCTTACGAATAAACCTCCGGTTTCAAAATGCCCAGATACGGAAGGTTGCGATAGCGCTCGGCATAGTCGAGGCCGTAGCCCACCACAAAGGCATCGGGGCAATGGGTTCCAACATACTTGGGCGTGATGGCCGAGACGCGGTCCTCAACGTCCTTCCACAGGAAGGCGGCGACCTCCAGAGAAGCGGGCTTGCGGCTCTCGAGGTTCTTCATCAGATACTTGAGCGTCAGGCCCGAGTCCAGAATGTCCTCGACGATCAGCACGTCGCGACCGCGGATGTCGATATCCAGGTCCTTAATGATACGCACGATACCCGAGGACTTCACACCGTCGCCGTAGCTCGAAACAGCCATGAAATCGATGTTGGTCGGCAGCTCGATCTTACGCATCAGGTCGCCCATAAAGACCACGGCGCCGCGCAGGACCGCAATCAGCACCAGATCCTTACCCGCGTAGTCGCGCGTAATCTCCTCGCCCAGGCGAGAGACGATACCGTCGATATCCTCCTGCGTGAACAGAACCTTCTCGATATCCGGATGTTGAGAAGCCATGACAACCCTTTCTTGTGCTTATCGCCCACACACCGCCGTATGGACGCGAACTACACATTCTAGCAGCGCACGGGGTAAATTTACCAGCCCGTGCGCCATCAGCGCGGGAATACCGTCAACGTCGCACAGAATAGCAGGCGTGGGACGCTATTCCGCATCGACCACGCGGAGCAGATATGCCACGCGCGTTGCGGCCGTGCACTTAAAACGCTCGTCCGCGCGAACTCCGGCGACCCACACCACAGCACCCCCCGGCGCCGTCCTCACCATGGGCACGCCGGCGCGCTCGGAAACGGGAATGCGAGCCTCACCTAGCAAGTCGGATACTTTCTTGCTTCGGCCACTCATCCCTAACGGGCACATCACGTCTCCCGGTGCGGGACCGTCCACCCACAGGCGCGCCAATCGCGCCTCGGCAGGGATCTCGCCACGCGAGCCCGCCAGGATCCGCTCACTATCGCTGTCGGCAAAACCCAGGGCAGCCGCGTCTACCAAAGCTGTCACTTCCCCGGCAGCCGCAAGCTCACGGGCGCGGCGCACGATATCGCATCCCGGCTCAACGGCTATTGGTTCTGTGACCAGCATACGTCCCCCGCCCAACGGCAAACGACCGGGCACGGTAACCCAGTCCGCGACCAGGCCCTCGCGAGCCACCGGCGCCTTAAACGCCAGCATGCCAAACTCAATGCGTGCGTCAATCCCCGCCGGAAGCGTGACCGAGCCGGCGCCCTCGGCAACGCAGGAAAGGACTCGCTCCACATGTCGCATCTCTGGACGAGCGTCCGGATCGATGCGCTTAATCGCCAGTCGCACGATGCGCCGCGCGATTACCACCTCGGCCGCAGCAAGGCGCCTGGCATCGAGCACCAGCGCGCCCGCTGCCTCTTTGCGCAAACAGCTTCGAAACGCCTGTGCCGAAAGCTGAGACAAAAACGCGTCCTCATCGCCTAAGATCTCGCAGGCGGCGCCAATCGTCTTGCAGACGCTCGCGTTGCGCTGCGCCACCACCGGCATCACTCGATGGCGCACGTAGTTTCGCAGATACGAGATGTCCTCATTGCTCTCGTCTTCACGCCACGGCTGACCATGTACCTGCAGATAGCCCACGAGCTCGCCATGAGTCAGGTCGAGCAAGGGACGCACCACGATATTCCTCCGGCGAGGAATGCTCGATAGGCCAGCGGGCCCCGAACCCTTAATCGCGTTCATCAAAAACGTTTCCGCGCGATCCGAAGACGTGTGCGCGGTGCAGATACGAGCCGCCGTTCGCGGTGCCCCCGTCTGGGCGCAGAGCTCGCGAACATACCTCCGCGCCGCGGCATAGCGCACTTCGCGGGCCGCGGCCTCAATATTGCCCGACTCCCCATCAAAATAAGCGTGCTCCACGCACAGCGGTAAACCATATTTCGCGCAGAGCTCACGCACAAAGGCCTCGTCGCCATCGGACGCCTTGCCGCGCAGATGATGGTTCACATGCAGCACGTGCAGTCGCTCGCGCGCGATGGGGGCCACACCACGCCCATCCAGAATATCCAACTTTGATGTGCACGCCATAAGGAGCAAAGCCGTCGAGTCCGCACCACCTGATACCATGAGCACGACAGGAGCAGCCTGCTGCCTCGTCCGGGTCTCATCGACTGCCCCAGGCACGGCATGGTGTCCATAATGCTGAGATACCGTGGGCATTTGCTTCCTCCTCTATTCGTCCGCACCCATTGTATCCTTTGGAATCTTATGTCTCGTCTGCACCTTCATATCCTCGGCAGTGGCTCTAAAGGCAACTGCGCACTCATCGAGGGCCCGCAGGGGCTCATTATGGTCGATGACGGACTGTCTCGCCGCGAGACATTAAAACGCATGGCAGAACTGGGGCTCTCGGCAGACAACGTCTCGGCTCTTCTCATTACTCATGAGCATAGCGATCACATCAAGGGCCTCGATGTCTGGTGCAAGCACTGGCACGGCCCCCTCTTTGCCAGCAGGGGCACTCTTTCGAACAAAGAAAATCTTTCGCATCTGTCTGTCGAGGAATTCGATCCCGGCGACGCCCTATCCATTGCCGGCATCCACGTGCAAACCTACTCAACGTCACACGATGTCATCAATCCAGTCGGCTATCGATTTGACGCCCTCGATGATTCCATCGGCTTTGCCACCGACACCGGAGAGCTATCGAGCCAAGCCATGAACACCCTCAAAGATTGCCGAGTCCTCGCGCTCGAAAGCAACCACGATGTGACCATGCTGCGCGAGGGAGAATATCCCCGCTTTCTTCAGGAGCGCATCCTGTCTGCAAGGGGACACCTCTCCAACGGCCAGGCCGCCGAAGCCGCGCGCGAACTTGTTACCGATCGCACCGAACAGCTCATTGCCATGCATATCAGCCAAGATAACAATCGTCCGAGCCTTACCGTCAAAAGCTATGCCAAAGCTCTGGCCGCAACCCTGGATGACGAGCTCGGCAGCTCCGCCACCCTTCTCCAAGGATCGCGAAAACTCTCGATACGCCCCGCAAGCCAGTATCGGCCAGCAACCATTCAATAGACTGTCCTAAACAGCAAAAGGGGCCGGGAATCGCTTCCCAGCCCCTTTTGTTGTCTTTTAATAGCGAAGAACACCAACGAAGTTATTCGATGGAGATCTTCGTAACGTTCTTCTTCTCGACGATCTTGGGAACCGTAACGGTCAGGATGCCGTCAGCGTACTTAGCCGAGAGGCCCTCGCTCGAAGCGTCCTTAAGATACACGCCACGCGTCGCGCTATACGAGCTGAACTCCTTCTGCAGGAAGTTCTTGCCCTCGTTCTCCTCGTCTTCCTCGACATTCACGCTAATGGACAGACGGCCCTCGTTAAGCTCGACATCGATATCGTCCTTGGCGACGCCGGTCAGATAAGCCTTGACCTCATAGCCATCGCCCTTATCCTCAACGTCAACGGGGAACGCCTTAGAGGCAATCGAGCTGTTCGCTAGGTCGCTCATATCATCAAACAGATCGAACAGCGAGCTTGCAGAAGGACGAACGCCAAAAACCGAACGATAAGGAACCATGCTTGCCATGTTTACCACTCCTTTTAGGACTGCCGAGCCATCTTCTAGGTGACTGGGACTTCTTTTGACGCTCTTATATATGCCCACACAGTGCTTATATATACATCGACTATAAAGTTTTTTGAGTCCAGTACTATAAGCATATCTAAGTGTGTATGACTCAGGTTTTAATAAGGTTAAGGTTCTTTGAACCAGAGCTTAAATAACAAGTATGTTCGCAGCTACAAATAACAGGGGGCTTACAATGAGCGCGTACACGTTGTTGGTAACGAGCTAAAGGGCATCATGGACGACCAAAACCAGAACAATATGTTTATGCCGACGCAGGGCGAAGATACTTCTACGCAGCCGCCACGGTTCCATCGCCCCCACATCTCGCAAGAGCCCATTAATGATCCGGAGCCCGAATATGTGACGAGAAATCGATATCAAACGCTCGAGGATGCCCAAACGGGACGTAAACATATGGGCGTCGCCTCGGGAGACCCTGTATATCTGAAAGACGCACCATTATCTAAAAACAGCACAGCTAGTGAGGAGCCACTGAAAGCATCCGCCGCTCATCAACAAAGAGGTCCACGACCCAAGCAAACCTTGACGCATTCGGCTCGCTATCTCGAAACGCCAAAACAGGGAAAATCAATCTTCGTTTCATCAAGTAAACGACGCAAGCAGCATCGACTGACAATCCTGCTTTTGATCATTGTGGCCATAGCAGTTGCCCTTGTTATTCGATTTATCTTCTTTAAATAAGGGCTCAATACCAAAAACGATAAGATCGTCTCGTGTAATTGAGTCATTTACGCCCCGTAAACGCAAAAAAAGGGGGAGGCCGCGAGGCCTCCCCCTTCTCAGTTCAAGCGTACGGCTCGG
>UQIC01000042.1 GCA_900540985.1 uncultured Collinsella sp. | reverse complement strand
GGCTGAGCCTTTCCCTCGGGAAACTTCGCGAAGCCCAGTTCCCGAGGGAAAGGCTCAGCCGCCACCACAAAGACCGCAGGGACGGGAGCAGCTATACTACTCTCAGTAGTTAAGGGTCGCGGATTCGCCGCGTCACCGCTCTCAACAGGAGGTCTTTGTTTATGGCAGATCAAAAGCCGGTTGTCGGGATCATCATGGGTTCCAAGTCCGATCTGGGCGTTATGGAAGGTTGCACCGCCGAGCTCGAGGCGCTCGGTGTGCCCTATGAGCTTGTCATTGCGAGCGCACACCGCACACCGGTGAAGGTCCACGAGTGGGCTTCGACTGCCGCCGAGCGCGGTATCAAAGTGATTATCGCCGCCGCCGGCAAGGCCGCTCACCTGGGTGGTGTCGTGGCTGCCTTTACGCCGCTGCCGGTTATCGGCGTGCCTATGAAGACGAGTGACCTGGGCGGTATGGATTCGCTGCTGTCGATGGTACAGATGCCTTCGGGCGTGCCCGTGGCCTGCGTTGCCATCAACGGCGCCAAGAACGCCGCCATCTACGCCACGCAGATTCTAGGCGCTTGCGACCCCGAGTATCGCAAGGTTATCGAGAAGATGAAGCAGGAGATGGCCGACGCCTAGGCGTTCCGTCGTTTCACCGCAGTATAAGGAGAGCCATGTCCGACTATCAGGGAAAACGATTCAAGGCTTCTCAGATTCCCGATCCGTCGAAGCCGGGTGCTGCCCATGCGGCACAGCAGGGTCGGACATCCTCTCCTCAGCAGCCGCGCGCGCCGCGCCCCGTGACGCCGGCGACGCATCGTCGACAGGACGCGCCAGCCGCATATCGACCTTCATCTTATAGCAACGCTAAGAAGCCGCCCCGGTCTTCATCGCATGCCGCGCCGTCGGATTACACCGAGCCGCCGCGCAAAAAGCGCCGCTCCATTATTCCCATTCTGCTCATCATCATCGGCATCGGCCTGATTGTTGCCGCCGCTGCCATCTTTATCAATGCTCAGATTGGCTATAAACAGGCAAGCGATTCGTACCAGAAAATCGAGAAGCAATATGTAAGCGATAAGGACGCCAGCGGCGTGCCGATTATCGACTTCGATGCACTTGCCCAGACAAATCCCGAGGTTGTGGGTTGGATTTACGCGCCGGGAACCAACATCAACTATCCCGTGGTGCAGACCAACAACAACTCCAAATACCTCAACACGCTGTTCGACGGTACGGCCAATGCATCCGGGGCCATTTTCCTGGATAGCAATGACACCGCGCCGGGCATGGTGGATCAGCAGACCACGATCTACGGCCACCACATGAACGACGGATCGATGTTCAATGTGATCTCGGACACGACCGATCAGGTGACGTTCGACAGCATAGAGTACGTGTATTACATCACGCGCGACGCCACCTATAAACTGCGACCACTGGCGACCAAAGTTGTCGAGGACACGTATGCCAAGGCGCGCACACCCAATTTTGAGGGCGACGACGGGCTCAAGAACTACCTGTCCGAGATGCTCGACGGTGCCTCTGCCGTGGCGAGCGATGCCACCGATCGTGCCGCTTCGGCAACCAAGGTCGTAACGCTTGTGACCTGTCGTTCGTTATCGCTGAGCAACACGCGTGCCGTCATGGTGCTCACGCCCGTTGATGAATAAATTGTCCGAGAGTAGCTAATTTGGGACGGTAAGGGAGAAATGATGCTCGAGAATGGCAAAACGATGCCTTCGGTTGATGCTTGGCTGCGCGAGGCCAAGGCCGATTCGTCGGCACCTGCGTGCGGTATGTATCTGACGCATAACGGCGTGGTGCGCGCGACGCCCAAGTCCGAGGTCCGCGGGATCGAAACCGATGGCGTAGCTCCCGGACGCAGGGTGGGCGGCATGGTGTTCGGCTTCGATGCTCAGAAAGTGCAGGCTGCTATCGAGGCCACGAGCGCGATGTCGGGTATCGGCTATGTGCGCGTGTGGCTGGCAAGCGGCGAACTCGCCGTGGGTGACGACATCATGCTCGTGCTCATCGGCGGGGACATTCGCCCGCACGTGGTCGATGCGCTGCAGGCGCTCGTCGGTACCATCAAAAATGAGTGTGTGAGCGAGGTCGAGCGTGAGGCGTAGAGGCTTGCGTCGATAGAAGGCTCGTTTATAAAAATGCCCGCCGGTACGTGTGATACCGGCGGGCATTTTGCGTTTTGGGCGCGGTGGGCGCTACACGCGCGTCGCATCCTTGGGACTCATGGTCATGCTCTGGAAGCGATTCTCCATAAAGTCATTATCGAAGTACTTGCCGTAGAACTGCGCAACGGGAATATCCGGTTCCGTGCCGTTGACGCGCTGGTACCAGTAGTCGAGCGACTGCAGCGTCATGACGCCGTCGACCAGCATAATGATGGTGAAGATGACGGTAGCGGAGTAGCGGCTCTTCCAGGGAATCATATTGATGAGCTTGAGCAGCCTCGGCAGCAGCAGCTTGATCCAGATGAGCCCGCCCAGGCCCCACAGGCAGGCAAAGCCCGTGCAGGTGCGTCCGCCCGTAAGGACGGCGAGCGGGTCGGGCATGCCGAACAGCTTCATGTGCGAGTAGCTCCACGAGACCACTCCAAACGAGGTCTGCATAAACCAGCCCACGAACACCTCAAAGCTCGCGCCGAGCAGCGCGCTCACCAAAAAGATAATGATGGGGTTCTTTTTGTAGAAGCGGTTGAGCACCATGGTCATGAGTACGGCGCCAAATCCATAGATGGGGCTGAAGGGGCCAAACAGCATGCCGGCGCGGTTCTGGTAGACGCCGGGGTCGTCGACCGTCATGTGCCAGATGTCCTCGGCGATCAGGCCGAGTATGCAGCAGACAAAGAATACCCAGAACAGGTTGAAGTAGTTGAGCTTGATGTAGCCTTCGCCGGTTTCATCGCGCCCGAGCATGCCCTCGGCGGCGGCGTCGCGATCGAGCATTTCCTGCAGGCGGCGTTGCAGCTCGCGCTCCTGGCGCAGCGTGGGGTCGACGGTGGTCGAAAGTGCGACGAGGATGCCGAGCTGGATGGCGGGGCGCAGCAAGAAAGGCCCGATGCCCTGGAGCATCACGTCAACCAAAAGCTCGACGACGGTCAATGCGATAAGGATATAGGACAGACGGGCGGCATTGCGGCGCTGGTTCTTGATGAGGTCAAGGCCAAAGATGATCAAGATGACGGCACTGGCAGCCGAGAGCATGATGCCGGCGACAATCAGTCCGACCGCGACGAGCGTGTTGTCGCCGAGCTTGGCGGCGGCGTTGCCGTTGATGAGCGCGGTGATGACCTGCCACATAAAGGCGCCGACCGACGGGAGCGTGCCCACGCCGGACAGGATGCATAGGACGGCGTACACCTTAATGATGAGGGGGATCTTCTTGACCTCCGTGGCGCTGGGGACGCTGGGGTCGAGTTCGTTTCGATCCATACATAACCTTTCTCGTTTTGCTGTAGGTACAAGGATACGCCGCCGACCTGCTAAAAGACAGGACAAACGACCCAATTGCAGCAATGTAAGCCCTAGCGGTGGACGAGACGCGTCGCGACGGAAGCATGCGGGATCGTCGGCCCCGAGGCGGTTGCCCAATAAAATGTTTGGCTGCAAAACGGATTATAAGCTCGGTGGGCTTTTAAAAAGCGCTGTTCATGCGCGGGAGTGCTTGTCTTGCCGTGCGTATAATAGGGCAGGTAACGCCAAATAACGAGGCTCTGAGGGGATGCCATGTCTCAAGAAACCATCCGCGCGGCCGAGCGTGCCGCGGGACAGGTGAAGACCATGTCGACGTATGATCCGGACTCCGACCAGCTGCATGAGGAATGCGGCATTTTTGGTGTGTGGGCACCCGATCGCGATGTGGCTCGACTGACGTACTTTGGTCTGCGCGCGCTACAGCATCGCGGCCAGGAATCGGCGGGAATCGCCGTGGGTGATGGCGGCACGGTTATGGTTCGCAAAGACCTGGGGCTGCTCGATCGCGTGTTCTCCAACGCCGACCTGTCGACGCTTTCCGGCCAGCTGGCCGTGGGCCACGTGCGCTATGGCACCGCCGGCGCCAAGAGCTGGGAGGCCTCGCAGCCGCACCTCTCTACCATCAATAGCGTCATTATCGCGCTTGCGCACAACGGTACCCTCGTCAACACCGACGAGCTGCGCCGCCAGCTGATCGAGCTGGGCGTGCCGTTCCTCTCCAATTCGGATTCCGAGGTCGCGACCAAGCTTATCGGCTACTTTACCCAGCGTACGGGTCATCTTCGCGAGGGCATTCGTAAGACCATGGAGCTCGTGCGCGGCGGCTACGCCATGACGCTCATCAACGAGCAGGCGCTCTACGCATTCCGCGATCCGCACGGCATTCGCCCGCTCGTGCTGGGCAAGCTGGTGGACGAGGGCCTGGACCAGGCCGACGCCGCTTCTGTTTCGCAGCTGCCCTCGCAAGACGGAGCCTCGACGGTCGACTCCGCCGTCCATGTCACGCGCGCCGGCGGCTGGGTCGTTGCTTCCGAGACGTGCGCACTCGATATCGTGGGCGCCGAGTATGTCCGTGATGTCCGCCCCGGCGAGATCTTGCGCATCAGCGCCGAGGGTCTGGTATCCGAGCAGGGCGTGCCTGCAGCCGAAGAGCCCGCAAACTGCATCTTTGAGCAGGTCTACTTTGCCCGCCCCGACTCCATCATGAACGGCAAGAGCGTCTATGCCTGCCGTTACGACATGGGTCGTCAGCTGGCACACGAGGAGCCCGTCGAGGCCGATCTGGTCATCGGCGTGCCCGACTCCGGCCTGCCGCCCGCGGAGGGGTATTCGCACGAGAGCGGTATTCCCTTTGGCGAGGGCCTTATCAAGAACCGCTACGTGGGCCGTACGTTTATCGAGCCCACGCAGGAGCTGCGCGCCATGGGCGTGCGTATGAAACTCAACCCGCTGCGCGACAACATCGAGGGCAAGCGCCTGGTCGTCATCGACGACTCCATCGTGCGCGGCACCACCATGGTGCAGCTCGTCAAGATGCTGCGCAACGCTGGCGCCAAGGAGATTCATATCCGCATCAACTCACCCGAGGTCATCTGGCCGTGCTTCTACGGTATCGATACCGACGTGCAGTCGCAGCTTATCAGCGCCAACAAGACGGTCGACGAGATTTGCGAGTACATCGGCGCCGATTCGCTGGCCTTCCTTTCGGTCGAGGGCCTGCTGAAGGTCATGCCCAAGGGCGGCTACTGCGATGCGTGCTTTACCGGCCGCTACCCCGTGGCGATTCCCGAGAGCTTTGGCCGCGACAAGTTCATGGAGGGCTTTAAGCCTCGCAACCTGGACAAACCGCTGCACGTTGATGACGACGCCGTGGTCGAGAAATACGACGACCGCAGCTGGGAAGAGGAGCACGGCGAGGCCTAAAACCTGCCATGTAGGGACAGGTTTATTTTGGCAGGTTTTATCTGCTGTTTTGTTGATACTACGGCGCGCGCCGCTGCGGTGTGCGCCGATATGAACGCAACTATGAGCACCGTTTGGCGCCCGGGCGGCGCCACGGTAGTGGGAGAGGAAGGCTCAGATGAGCGACAGCAAACATGTGACGTATGAGGATGCCGGCGTCGATACCGCCGAGGGCGGCCGCGCCGTCGACGCTATTAAGCAAATGGTTAAGGACACCAACCGTCCCGAGGTCATCGGCGGCATCGGTGGCTTTGGTGGCCTGTTCTCGGCCGCCGCGCTTAAGGATATGGAAGACCCGATTCTGATTAGCGGTACCGACGGCGTGGGCACCAAGCTCGTGCTCGCCCAGATTATGGACCGTCATGAGACGGTGGGCCAGGACCTGGTTGCTATGTGCGTCAA
Source organism: uncultured Collinsella sp. (assembly GCA_900540985.1). GTDB lineage: Bacteria > Actinomycetota > Coriobacteriia > Coriobacteriales > Coriobacteriaceae > Collinsella. The sequence continues at coordinate 11,417 of UQIC01000042.1, read as the reverse complement.
CGACATTTTGGCTTCGGGCGCCGAGCCGCTGTTCTTCCTGGACTACGTTGCCATCGGTCACATCGAGGCCGAGCACATGGCAAAGATCATCAAGGGTGTGGCCGACGGCTGCAAGCTCGCGGGCTGCGCGCTCGTGGGCGGCGAGATGGCCGAACACCCGGGCGTTATGGCTCCTGCCGACTACGACCTTGCCGGATTTACCGTGGGCGTCGTCGACCGTCCCAAGATGCTCGACCCCGCGAACGTCCGCCCCGGCGACGTGATCCTGGGCCTGCCTTCCACTGGCGTGCACTCCAACGGCTACTCGCTCGTGCGCAAGGTCATTGGCGTCGACGGCATTAAGCCGGGCACGCCCGAGGCCGCCGCTAAGGCCGAGGAGCTGAGCCGTCCGCTCGAGGAACTCGGCGGCGCATCGCTGGCAGACGCCCTGCTGGCTCCCACGCGCATCTACGTCAAGCCGATTCTGGAGCTGCTGCGCGGCGGCGCCAGCGTGCACGCTATCGCCCACATCACTGGCGGCGGTATTACCGAGAATCTCAACCGCGCGCTTGCCGACGACGTCGACGCCGTGGTCACCCGCAACGGCGCCGAGATGGGTTGGGACGTTCCGCCCGTCATCACCTACGTGTCGCGCCAGGCCGAGCTCGCGCCCAACGAGGCATGCAAGACCTTCAACATGGGCGTTGGCCTGTGCCTGATCGTCGCCCCCGAGGACGAGGCTGCCGTGACCGAGGCCCTGGTCGCGCTGGGCGAGAAGCCGTTCCGCGTGGGCGAGTGCGTCGAGGGTTCCGGTAAGGTCGTGTACTCCGATGAGCGCTAACGAGCAGATGGCTGCCGCCGAGGGCCTGGACTTTGTGCCCTACACCCGCCCGACCGGCACCGATACGGCCGAGCCGCTCAAGATCGGTGTGCTCATCAGCGGTTCGGGTACCAACCTGCAGGCGCTGATCGACCTGATCGCCGCCGGCAAGCTCAACGCTTCGATTGAGCTTGTGGTGTCGAGCCGTCCTTCGGCTAAGGGTTTGCAGCGCGCTGAGCGCGCGGGCATCCAGACGCTCACGCTGTCCAAGGATGTCTACGCCGACCCCATCGCCGCTGACGAGATCATCTCGCACGAGCTTCTCGAGCGCGGCTGCGAGTATGTGGTCATGGCCGGCTACATGCGCATGGTGCACACGCCTCTGCTGGCGGCGTTTCCCAACCGCGTGGTCAATCTGCATCCGGCGCTGCTGCCGAGCTTTACCGGTGCGCATGCGATTGACGATGCCTTTGCGCGCGGCGTCAAGGTGACCGGCGTGACCGTGCACTTTGCCAACGAGATTTACGACAACGGCCCCATCATCGCCCAGCGCGCGCTGGCTGTCGAGGAGGGCTGGGATGTCGACACGCTCGAGGAGCACATCCATGCGATTGAGCATGTGCTGTATCCCGAGGTCGTGCAGATGCTCGCCGACGGCCGCGTCCACGTGCTGGAGAGCGGCAAGGTCGCAATTGACGCGCCTCGCGGCTAGCGGCGCACAGTACAATTTAGCCGAGTAGTCAGGGTGGTCATTGGCGCCAAGGCGCAAGTGGCCACCTTTTGTTTTAGGTAGTCATTGGGGACGTTCTTAAACGACTGGTCATTGGGGACGTTCTTGAATGACTAGTCGTTTAAGAACGTCCCAGGTGACTAGGTGAGAGAGGTGAGCGCATGGCGGATAGCGAAGCGCTGTTTACGCCTGAGTTGGTGTTTTTTGATTGGGAGTGTGCGACGCCGGATGAGGTGTTCGCGCGGCTTGAGGGCGAGCTTGCACCACGTGGCTACATTGCATCCGGTTGGCTCGATGCCGTCCGCACGCGCGAGGATGCCTATCCCACGGGTCTTGCCATGCCGGCGGCAAACATTGCCATTCCGCATACCGATCCGGGGTTTGTGGCCAAGCCCTATATCGCGGTGGTGAAGCCCGCCGCGCCCGTGACATTTAACGCTATGGCTGGCATGGGCGCTCCGGTGTCGGCGCAGATCGTCATTAATCTGGGCATCGCCGAGCCGGGCGGCCAGGTCGAGGCCCTGCAGGCGCTCATGAATATCTTTATGGACGCCGATGCCGCAGCCGACGTGCTCGGCCAGACCACGTCCCAGGGCATGGTCGACGCCATCCGCCGTCACTTCTAAGGTGGGGCTGAGCCGGCACTTGGGAAGCCGGCACTTGGGGACTGTCCCTAACTGCCGGCTGCCAGAGCTGTCCCCTTTGCACCAAAATGGTGCAGATTAACCTGTCCCCAACGCACCAAGTGTGCCGCGGGGGCTGCGTTGTGACACAATGGCCTTTGTTCGATTCGTTATGCGAAAGGCCAACTATGGCAAATAAGAAAAAGAACTCCGAGACCGCGCCGACGCCCGAGCAGCAGGCCCGCGCTGCCTCCAGCTCTCGCAAGAAGCAGCGCAAGACGTACGTGTCTAAGACCGTCAAGATCGTCCTGGTGGTCATCGGCGTGCTGGCGATGCTGCTTTCCGTCTCGGCGATGGCGTGCTCCGGCCTTATGTCGCAGGCCGAGGACACCTCGGGCTACAAGCTGACCGGCGGTGTTGCTGCAACTATCAACGGCACCAACCTCACCGAGGACACCGTGACCAAGCAGATCATGAGCATGCGCACGTCCTACGGCTACACCAAGGATGAGGATTGGGCGCAGTATCTGGTTGACAACGACCTCACGCCCAAGAAGTACCGCAAGCAGCTCATCGACTCCTACACGCAGCAGATTCTGCTTCAACAGGCACAGAAGGAGAACGGCGTGACGGTGTCGGACGAGGAGGTCGAGAAGGCTTGGAAGGACGCGTGCAAGAGCGCGGGCGGTGCCAAGGCCTTTAAGAAGACCCTCAAGACCTACGGCTATACCGAGGACACCTACAAGGACTCGCTCAAGGAGAGTCTGGCGCAGCAGAAACTCAAGGATGCCGTGGCGCCCACGAGCAAGCCCAAGGACAGCGAGATTGTCGATTACATCAACGAAAACCTGTCCAGCTACAACGACGCCCGCCGCTCGTCGAACATCCTGATCAAGGTTGATTCCGACGCTTCCGACGAGGACAAGACTGCCGCTAAGGCCAAGGCGCAGGAGTGCCTGGACAAGATCAACTCCGGTGAGCTGAGCTTCGAGGACGCCGTTGAGCAGTACTCCGATGACACCGGCTCCAAGGACAAGAAGGGCGATGTTGGCTGGGACAAGCTCACTACCTTCGTCGACAGCTACCAGGCGGCGCTCGAGGGGCTCAACAAGGGCGATGTGAGCGACGTCGTCGAGTCGACCTATGGTTACCACATCATCAAGTGCACCGACTACTTCCATGTCGATAATCAGGTCGATGACATTAAGCAGGTGCCCAAGGACATCAAGAAGTACGTCTCCAACGTGGTGAAGACGCAGGCGGCAAGCACTGCGTACAGCGAGTGGCTGGAGCAGTACAAGAAGGACGCCGACATCACCGTTAACCCCATGCCCAAGGACGTGCCGTACAACGTCAGCCTGAAGGGCGTCACCAAGAGTTCGACCGACGATTCGTCGACGACTAAGTAATCATGGGGCGGTGCCCGCGTGAGTACCGCCCACGCTATTGAGGAGGATATGCAGATGACCAACGAAGAGCTGCAGAAGGAAATGATTGCGGCCATGAAGGCCAAGGACAAGGTTCGCCTGTCTATCATTCGCCAGGTTAAGGCCGAGGTAAAGAATATCGAGGTCAACGAGCGTCGCGATGTGACCGAGGAAGACGTCAACAACATGATCAAGCGTCTGATTAAGCAGACGAGCGAGACGCTGGAGATGTCCATTAAGGCCGGTACCGACCAGGAGCGTACCGACAACCTGACCGAGCAGGTCAAGATTCTGGAGAGCCTGCTGCCCGCGCAGGTTTCGGGTGAGGAACTCGAGGCCCTGATCGAGCAGGTCATCGCCGAGCTGGGCGCCACGTCCAAGAAGCAGATGGGCCAGGTCATGGGTGCACTCGGCAAGGCCACCGGCGGCAACTTCGATAAGCCTGCGGCTGCCAAGATTGTTGGCGCAAAGCTTGCGTAAGGGCCGAGCGGTACATAGTTGATGTTGAGGGGGGCGTGGCCGTCATGGTCGCGCCCCTTTTTGCTGGGCTAGGCGCTCATTGGGGACAGACTTAAATGAGTGCCCAATGAGCAGGTACTCATTTAAGTCTGTCCCCAATGAGAGGGTTAAAGGTTGCGGGTTCTTTACGGGAATGTAGTGTGGGCTGCGGAAACGCGGTTCTTTCCGTACAATAGTTCAACTCGTGTAAACGCAGGGAAGGGACATTCATGGCAGACATGATCGAGATCAAGCATCTCAACAAGTACTTTGGCGACCTGCATGTGCTCAAAGATATCAATCTCACCGTCAAGCGCGGCGAGAAGCTCGTAATGATCGGGCCTTCCGGCTCGGGTAAATCGACGCTCATCCGTTGCGTCGATTATCTTGAGGAGCCCACGTCGGGCGAGGTCGTCATCGACGGTACGCCGCTCACCAAAAAGAATCACCTGGAGATGGCTCGCAAGTATAGTTCCATGGTGTTTCAGCAGTTCAACCTGTATCCCAACATGACGGTGCTCGGCAACCTGACGCTCGCGCCCATCAAGCTGCAAAAGAAGAGCAAGGAGGAGGCGACCGAGATCGCCATCGCCGCGCTCAAGCGCGTCGGTATGGCTCATAAGGCCGGCGAGTATCCGCAGAATCTCTCGGGCGGTCAGCAGCAGCGCATCGCCATCGCCCGTGCCCTGTGCACCAAGCAGCCCATCATCCTGTTTGACGAGCCGACCTCGGCGCTCGACCCCGAGATGGTCCAGGAGGTTCTGGACGTTATGATTGAGCTCGCGCAGGAGGACATCACCATGATCTGCGTGACGCACGAGATGGGCTTTGCGCGCCAGGTGGCCGACCGCGTCATCTTTATGGAGGACGGCCGCATCCTGGAGGAGGGCACGCCCGAGCACTTCTTCGATAACCCCGAGAACCCGCGCTGCCGCGAGTTCCTGTCCAAGATTCTGCACTAGGCGCGGTGATGGACATGACGGATATGACGAGGGCGGCCGTGTCGCGCCGTCACTTTTTGCAGCTGGCGGGCGCCGGCATGCTCGCGCTGACGGGGGCCGCGCTTACCGGTTGCGGCAACTCCACCAGCGGCGAGGGTTCCGACAAGGGGTCCAAGCTTGCGGCCATTAAGTCGCGTGGCCATCTGAATGCCGGCGTTAAGAAGGACGTTCCCGGCTACGGCTACTACGACACCGCCAAGGGCAGCTTTGAGGGCATGGAAGTCGATTTGTGCTACCAGATCGCCGCTGCCGTCTTTGGCGTGAGCTACAAGGAGGCCCGCGCCCAGGAGCTTGTCGAGTTTACCGACGTAACGCCCAAGACGCGCGGCCCGCTGATCGATAACGGCCAACTCGATGTAGTCGCGGCGACCTACACCATCACCGACGAGCGCAAGAAGAGCTGGGATTTCTCGACGCCGTATCGCACCGACTACGTGGGACTCATGGTCAAGAAGCGTTCGGGCTTTACCTCGATTGAGGACCTGGACGGTAAGGTCATCGGCGTGAGTCAGGGTGCTACCACGCAGGGCCTGATCGAGCAGATGATCAAGGACAACGGCTTTAGCTGCAAGCCCGAGTTTAGGGCCTTTAGCGGCTACCCCATCATCAAGAGTTCGCTCGACGCCGGCAATATCGACGTCTTTGCCATGGACCGCTCCACGCTGGCCGGCTATATGAACGAGACCGTTGAGTTGCTGCAGCCCGAGGTCAAGTTTGGCGAGCAGGGCTACGGCGTGGCGACCAAGAAGGGCTGCGACCTTTCGGCCGTGGTCGATCAGGTGATTTGCGATCGCCTGGCCGACGGCTGGCTCGACCAAGAGGTCAAGACCTGGGGCCTTGTATAGGCGCATCGTCCAAGGAAGGAATCAAATGCTCGAAGGATTATTTGACGCCGACCGTTGGTCGACGACATTTCAAAACATGGGGCCCTTCTGGGAGGGCTTTGGCGTGACGCTGCAGGTGGTCGTTGCCGGCCTGTTGCTGTCTCTGGTACTGGGCACGCTGCTGGGTGTGTTCTCTACCACCCGTTCGCGTGTGCTGCGTGCCATAAGCCGCGTGTACGTGGAGTTTTACCAGAACACCCCGTTGCCCGTGCAGGTGCTCTTTATGTATATGGCCGGACCGCAGTTTTTGCAGGCCATAACCGGTGCCGACCAGCCGGTGCGCATCGCGCCGTTCGTGCTGGGCTTCTTGGGCGTGGGCCTGTATCATGCGGCCTACATTTCGGAGGTCATCCGCACCGGTATCGAGGCGGTCCCGCGCGGTCAGATGGAGGCGGCCCAAAGCCAGGGCTTCACCCGTGCGCAGGCATACTGGTACATCGTGCTGCCCCAGACGTTCAAGATCATTTTGCCGCCGCTGTGTAACCAGGCGCTCAACCTGGTCAAGAACACGTCGGTGCTGGCGCTTGTGGCCGGCGGCGACCTTATGTACCGTTCCGACAACTTTGTGAGTCTGTACGGTTACCTGCAGGGATACATCGTCTGCTGCCTTATGTACTTCATCATCTGCTTTCCGCTCGCCATGCTGGTGCAGTGGCTCGAGCGCCGCTCAAAGGAGCGTCCGCGCGGCGTGAGCCTGGCCGAGCTGGGGCTCGACAACGTAGAGGAGGCCTAGCGCATGGAAATCTTCAACGCGACCAACCTGCTCTACATTTGGGGCGGCTTTGTTAAGACGATCGAGATCTCGGCGCTGTCGATCTTTTTCTCGCTCATCTTTGGCACGGTGCTGGCGCTCGTTAAAAGCTATGCGCCCCGCCCGTTCCGTATTTTGGTGAGCGCCTATATCGAGCTGTTCCGCTGCACGCCGAACCTGCTGTGGATCCTGTTTATCTACTTTACGGTGCAGGGTTTGGACATTGTGATTTCGACCATTGCCTTTACGCTGTTTACCAGCGCTGTTATGGCCGAGATTGTGCGCGGCGGCCTCAACTCGATTCCGCGCGGCCAGTTTGAGGCAGCGCAGAGCCAGGGCTTCGGCTTCTTTGCCACCATGCGCTACATCATTCTGCCGCAGACGTTTAAGACGATCATTCCGGCGCTGTTTAGCCAGTGCACGACCGTCATCAAGGACAGCTCGTATCTTTCGGGTATTAACGTGGCCGAGCTCATGTACACGGCAAATGTCGTGATGGCCCACGCGATCGACCTGTCGCAGGTGCTTATGCTCTACGGCCTGGTGTTTGCGATGTACTTTGTGCTCAACTTTGGTATCTCGCTGCTGGTGAGGGCATATCAACGTCGCATCGTGGCCGCATAGCCTGGCTTTCCCTGGTACGCTATCGTGAGAAAAGGCGATAGACAGCCTTTTTCTCATCTGTTAGAAAGGAATCGCGATGAGCGATCTGGAGAACAAGAAGAGTCCTGTGGTCATTACCATCGCGCGCGACTTTGGTGCCGAGGGCCACGAGATTGGCCGTATCCTTGCCGATGAGCTGGGGATTCCGCTGTACGATAACGAGCTGCTGGTGCGTGCGTCGCTGCGCGCGGGCGAGTCGCTCGACAAGATGGCTGCCTACGACGAGCGCCTGGCCGTGGAGAATATGGCGTTTCTGCCCGACCGCTACGATGCGCGTTCGTACTCGGACAAGTTGTTCCAAAAGATGAGCCAGGTGATTTTGGATCTGGGCGAGACCGAGAGCTGCATTATCGAAGGCCGTCTGTCCGATTACCTGCTGCGCAGCAACCCCAATCACATTGCCGTGCTGGTGACCGCACCCTTTGAGGACCGCGTCGAGATCGTGCGCAAAAAGCGCGGCCTCAACAAAAAGAAGGGCGCCAAGCTGGTCAAGCAGCAGCAGAAGGCGCGCGAGGCGTTCTATAAGCGCTACAGTGCCGGAAAGTGGAAGATGACGAGCGGCAAGGACATCGTCGTCAACCGCGCCAAGCTGGGCCGCGAGGGTTGTAAAGACGTTATCGCCGCTGCCTACCGCTACAAGGTGGCGCAGCTCGAAGGCTAACCGACCAAAACCATCACAAAGGTGCCTGTCCCCATCGTGGTGGTCGGGCGATCGGCATAGAAAAAGTCCCCGCCGGGCGTGTGCTCGACGGGGACTTTGCCGTTTGATGGCTAGCGTTGAGGGTGATTACTCGCCCAGCAGGCTCTTGGTGATGGAAGCGGCGGCCTTCTTGCCGGCGCCCATCGCCAGAATGACCGTAGCGGCACCGGTGACGATGTCGCCGCCGGCCCAGATGCGGGGATCGGTGGTCTGGCCGGTCTCCTCGTCGGCGATGATGTAGCCCCACTTGTTGAGCTCCATCTTGCCGCCGATCTTCTTTGCGAAGGGGTTGGCGTTGGTACCGATAGCCGAGATTGCGACGTCGCAGGGAATCTCCTCGATGGCGCCCTCGATGGGCAACGGGCGACGACGGCCGGACTCGTCGGGCTCGCCGAGCTCCATCTTCTGGACCTTGACGGCGCACACGGAGCCGTCCTCGCCAGCGACAAACTCGAGCGGGGAAACGAGCGGCAGAACCTCGACGCCCTCGGCCTTGGCATGGTGCAGCTCGGCGCGACGGCAGGGCATCTCGTCCTCGGTACGACGATAGGCGATGATGGCGTGCTCGGCGCCCAGGCGCTTGGCGGTACGGACGGCGTCCATAGCCACGTTGCCGCCACCAAAGACGACGACGTTCTTGCCGTGCTTGGTGGGGGTGTCGTACTCGGGGAACTTGTTGGCCTTCATCAGATTCACGCGGGTGAGGTACTCGTTTGCGAAGAAGACGTTGGGCAGGTTCTCGCCGGGGACGTTGAGGAACTTGGGCAGGCCAGCGCCGGTCGCCACGTAGATGGCGTCGAAGCCCTGCTCGAACAGCTCCTCGGCCGTGGCCATGTTGCCCACGACGGAGTTGTACTCAAACTTGACGCCCATGTCCTCCAGGCCGTCGATCTCGCGCTTGACGACTGCCTTGGGCAGACGGAACTCGGGGATGCCGTAGACCAGCACGCCGCCGCCGGTGAAGAAGGCCTCAAAGACGGTAACGTCAAAGCCGTTACGGGCGAGCTCGCCGGCGCAGGTGATGCCGGACGGGCCGGAGCCGACGACGGCGACCTTCTTGCCGTTCTTGGGAGCCATCTTGGGCGTGGAGGCGAGCTCGGGGCGATCACCCAGGAAGCGCTCGAGCTGGCCGATGGCCACGGGCTCGGACTTCTTGCCACGGATGCACTTGCCCTCGCACTGGTTCTCCTGCGGGCAGACGCGGCCGCAGATGGCGGGAAGCATGGAGTCCTCGCGGATGGTATCGAGAGCGCCGCCGAAGTCCTTCTCGCGGATCTGCTCGATAAAGCGGGGGATGTTGATGTTGACAGGGCAGCCCTCAACACAGAACGGCTTCTTGCAGTTGAGGCAGCGCTCGGCCTCGGCCAGCGCCATCTCCTCGGTGAAGCCCTTGTCGACGGGGCGGAAGTCGCAGGCGCGCTCGGCAGCCGGCTCCTCGTTATCGGGGGTGCGGGGCGACTTCATATCGGCAACGAAACGACCGTTAACTAGTGGCATGCGCAGCTCTTTTCCTCATAGGCCTTGAGGGACTCGCCCTCTTCGGAACGGTAAGCGGCCTGGCGGGCACGAAGGTCATCCCAGTCGACCAGGGTGGCATCGAAGTCGGGGCCGTCGACGCAAGCGAACTTGGTCACGCCGCCCACCTCGACGCGGCAGCAGCCGCACATACCGGTGCCGTCAACCATGATGGGGTTGAGCGACGCGGTGATGGGGGTGTCGTACTTCTGGGCGGTGAGGGTCGAGAACTTCATCATCGGAACGGGACCGACGCAGAAGACCTGGCTCACGGCCTTGTCCTGCAGCAGGCGCTCCAGCGGAGCGGTGACAACGCCCTGCTCGCCGTAGGAGCCGTCATCGGTGGTGATATGGATGTGGTCCTCGTCGAGGAGCTCGCGGAACTGGTCCTCCATGAGCAGGAGGTCCTTGGTGCGGGCGCCCATGATGGCGTGGACCTCGTGGCCGGTCTCGACCAGGTGCTTGGCGACCGGGAAGGCAATTGCCAGGCCGACGCCGCCGCCAATGACGGCGCAGGGGCCCTCGGCCATCTCGGTGGGAACGCCCAGCGGGCCCACGACGTCGCGCAGCGACTCGCCGGCCTCGTAAGTGGAAAGCATCTCGGTGGTCTTGCCGATCACCATGAAGATGAACTCGACCCAGCCCTCGTCACCGTTCCAGCCAGCTAGGGTAAACGGGACGCGCTCGCCCGTCTCGTTGGCGCGAACCATGAGGAACTGTCCAGCGTGCGCATGCTTGGCGATTGCAGGCGCCTCGATGCGGAACTTGAACACCTTCTCCGAGAACTGCGTCTTCTCCAGGATCTTATACATAGAACCCCTCTCTTGTTAGGGCCGCCGAACCGTGCCTCCACGGAAATGGACGGTAGCCCGAATAAAACCGTACGCGCACAGGCGTTGTGCAGACATACGGTGCAAATTATACCCTCATGGACATGTCACTTACGTGTGTCTTCGGCTGTTGGGAGCAGGGTTTATCCACTTTGGCCTACCAAAGGGGGAGAGGTTTATTTTGGTCGGTTTTATCAGGTAAAACGGCAAATGGGGCCGGCCTCGGGTTGTGATGAGGCCGGCCCCCTTTGGGGTGCTATGCATGTATGTCGGCGCGCGGTTGATTGCGATGCCGCAACTGGGGCGTTTCCGCAGGTAAAACCTGCCAAAATAAACCTGTTCCTAAATGATAGGTTTTAGTGCTTGCCGTTGGCGGAGGCGGCGCCGTTTACGTGATCGCGGGCGTAGATTACGCCGTGGACGATGGCCAGACCGGCGGCGTCGGCGGCGCGGGCACAGGTGTCCTGGAAATCCTCGGCCTCGCGGGCGCGCAGCTGCTTAAGCACGTAGTCGGCGACAGCCATCTTGCCGGGAGGGTTGCCGATGCCGGTGCGGATGCGGCTGAAGTCGCGGCTGCCCATCTTGTCGATGATGGAGCGCAGGCCGTTGTGACCGGCGTGGCCGCCGCCCACCTTAACACGCACGTCGCCGGCGGGAATATCGAGCTCGTCGTGAATCACGAGCAGCTCCTCGGCCTTGATCTTGTACTCGCGGCAGAGCTTGGAGATGGGCCCGCCCGAGGTGTTCATGTACGACTGCGGCTTGACCAGCACGATCTGGCGCTTACCGCCCTCTTCCTCGGGATCGTTGATGTTGATGAGCGCGACCTCGGCGCCTGCTTGGTTTTTCCAGTACGTGACGCCGGCCTGACGGGCCAGCTCGTCGATTGCTTTGAAACCAGCGTTGTGACGGGTCTCGGCATATTCCTCGCCCGGGTTGCCAAGCCCGGCAACCATGCGAATCTTAAGCGGCTGTGCAGCTGCCATATTTGTCCTT
>UQIC01000041.1 GCA_900540985.1 uncultured Collinsella sp. | reverse complement strand
AAGGACGCGCCCGGCGGGGGGCTCGAGCGCCAGCGACGAGCCAAAGTCGATCAGGCACAGGTCAAAGGTGCCCTCGGCAAGCTGCCGGTCAAGCGGCAGACGCGCCGCACGCACCATAATATTAGCGGGCGAGATATCGCGATGGACAAAGCCCTCACCCACCAGGCTCATACGGCAGAGCAGATCGAACAGGTCGCGACCCAGACGCGCCGCCACAAGCGGCGACAGGCGTCCGGCATCGTCCACGGCAAGTCGCGAACGCAAGCGGGCAAGCGTCTCGCCCTCGACCCATTCCATGACAATTGCAGGCACACCGTCGACCTCGCCCCAGCCATAGAGGCGGGGAAAGCCCTTAAGGCCCGAAAGGGCGCGATGGCATTCGTATTCCTCGCGAAACGCCGCCTTGAACTTGGCGACCAGCGCCTCGTGAGCGGCATCGTCATCAAACTCATCGCGCGTCGGCAAGATGAGTTGCTTGAGTGCCACGGCCTCGCCTTGGGCGTTGACGGCACGCGTCACGCGGCCGATACCGCCACGGCGCATGGTGGCATCGTCGGCAAACAGCATCGTAAAACGACGCAGATAGGCAGGCAGTTCGTCCTGGCCGAGCGCAATGGCCGGCTCAAACCCGTCGACACGCGCCAGGCGCAGGCCGACCATGGGATCGCGACCGAGCGATTGTGGTGTGGTGGATGCAAGATCGGTCATCATAGGGCAAGCGCCGCCACGTTATTGTTGAAGTTACCGAGCGCGACGTCATCATCGCCGTAATGGCCGACCCATTGACATAGGTTGGTGTAACAGCCCCACAGATTGGCATACTGCTGATACCACTTTGACCGGGGCGAGAATGTCTGACGACCGAACTCGGCTCGAATGACAAACATCTCCCCGACCAGGCTGTCGCACGGCCTGGGATCTCCCGTAGAGTTATAGGTCGAGACCACGTCATTGGCACGGGAAACATAGCCGTCGAGCATGTTGTACTTGGTCACAAGCCAACTGTGAATGCTCTCTTCCTCGGCAGCGGAAAGGCCACCGGAGTTTGCATCGTTGTCAGTGTTGCCACCCGTCGAGCCGCCGTTTCCAGATCCTCCGGCAGAGGAGCCCGACCCAGAGCCGCCGCCCGAACTCGATGAATCCGAGCCGGAGCCAGAAGTATCCGAGCTACCGGGCTTTCCGGACTGCTGGGCGTCCTGCTCCTTCTGCTGCTCGACCTTATTCACCGTTGCCGCCACGCTATTGTTGGACAACCGATCGATGATCTTGGTGTTGGTGAGCACGATGGTTTTGCCATTGGCAAGCGTGACTTCGTTGTCCGGGGCCTCGGCGCCGTCCGCACCGTCGGTGCCAAACACAATATGCGCGACCACACTTGCCCAAGCATATCCAGTCGTGGTACCCAGATCACTTTTGACCTCATGCCCCACGCGCGGTTCGCGTGCGGCATGCGCCTGCATCATGGACGGAACGGTCATGCCATAGGCAGAAACACCAGCTATGACCAGCACCAGCGAGCAAGACAGCAGTGCGTACGCCCGCGGCGCCAAGCCCAGTCGGCGTCGCATGCGCACCGCGGCGCCGCGCTTTGTCTGAGTGCCACCGGGCCGCATGCGTTCTCCTCCAACAAAAACACGCCGCTCGGGAGCGGCGCATTCATTCGAATCCATATTTGAGTGTATCAGCGAACCAAAAAGGTTGCGCAACGAATGGGCAAATTAAGGATGCGAGCGGAAGCATCCATGCGATAAGCGGATACGAAGCATCTTTGTTGCACAACAAACTCACAGTCGCACGGGGAAATTATGACTACCCCGTGCGTCGCGAGGAAAACATACGGCAGGAGCAGGCTCGCCATCTAAATCGCGCGACGGGCCTCGATGGCGCGGCCAAGCGTAAGCTCGTCGGCATACTCCAGGTCGCCGCCCACGGGAAGGCCGCTTGCCAGACGCGACACCTCGACGCCCAACGGCTTGATAGTGCGGGCCAGGTAGCTCGCCGTGGTCTCGCCCTCAATATTGGGGTTGGTGGCGATGATGACCTCATGGATATCCTCGTGACCCAGACGCGCCAGCAGCTCACGGATGTGCAACTGCTCGGGACCAATCTTGTCCATGGGGCTGATCACGCCGCCCAGCACATGGTACAGGCCATGGTAGCTGCCCGTGCGCTCGATTGCCTGGACGTCGCGCGGCTCGCCCACCACGCAAATACGAGTGGTATCGCGCATCGGGTCCTGGCAGATGGAGCACTCGTCGGCCGTGGCGTAGTTAAAGCAACGGCTGCAAAAGTGGACCTCCTGCTTGACCTCCAGGATGGCCTCGGCCAGGCGGCGGGCCTCCTCGGCATCGGCCTCGAGCAGGTAATAGGCGATGCGCTGGGCCGACTTGGGACCAATGCCCGGCAGACGACCCAGCTCATCGAGCAGTTTTTGCAGACTGTGATTCGCACTCATATATATGCGTGTCTTAGAACGGCATGCCCGGGATGTTGAGGCCACCGGTGATGGCGCCCATCTGCTTGTTGGCGAGCTCGTTGACGCCGCGGACGGCCTCGTTGACGGCAGCCATGATCATGTCCTGCAGCATATCGACGTCCTCGGGATCGAGCGCATCGGGATCGATGGTGAGGTTGACGAGCTCCATCTCGCCGTTAACGGTCACCTTGACCATGCCGCCGCCGGCAGAGGCGTCGACGGTCTGGGACTTGAGGTTCTCCTGCGCGGCGGCAAGCTGCTCCTGCATCTTGCGGGCCTGCTTCATCATCTGCTGCATGTTCACACCGGCCATGATGGCTCCTTTACGTGCGGCCGCGCGACAAGCTGCAAGGGCAGCCGGAGCACGGCGGGACTTTCAAACTCAAAAATCGTACCACGGCGCGAGGCCAGCGAGCGGGGCGGACACACTACCTCAGTCGATATACATGTCCTGGAGTGCAAGCCGCGCCCAAAGATTATGCAAAGTTGAATAATTCGCATCTGCATAATATTGAAAGCTAAATCTTGTAGAGCCGGAATCCGGCATTTTCTGCATCCAGCTAGATAACAAAATGCCGAACCGCAGCTCGAGGCGGCGCTCATGATGGCAGGGTATAATTTGATTGTCACAGACAGCAATTTGGAGGTGCCCCATGAATGCCCCCGACGTGCTCCAAAACATCCGCTCAAAACACCCCGTTGCATATGTGGTTCTCTATCTCTTTGTCGGCTGGGCATTACTGGTTATCATCACCCATGCTATAGCCTTTGGAGCAGAACTACTGATAGCCAGCTCGGACCAGCCCGTCGTCAAATGGGAAGCGACCGATGAGTGCACCGACGGGACCCGGACCGTTTACTACAACAGCCCGTCCCTTTACCAAGAGCTCAAGGTCAAGATAAAAGATTCCAAGATTGTTGATGCCGAGCCAGGCTCTTTTTTGACAATCGGAGCAGTTGCCAACGGCATGCAAGTCGAGTACACAGACAGTCGTGCGACGTATCGTGTCGACCTCAGCACCCTAGGACGACCGTCGCGTACCTGTCTGCTCGAATGCGATATAAGCGGCACCACACTACACATGTCCGAAATACAGATGCGCCCGGACAAAGAGATCTCTTCTTGAGTAGCGTACCCGCCCGCACGGTTACTCCACCGGCTTGAAGATGGTGGCCTGACCGAAGACGCTGCGGATGAGGTCTTTGGCCTCGTCCTCGGTCTGCGGAATGCTCGGGGCTGCACCCTGATGGCCGAAGGGGCTGCCCGCACCGGGGTTGGACTCCCAAGGAGCTGCAGGAGCGTCCTCCTCTTTGGGGGCAGTTGCAGCGGACTTGGGCGCGGACGCCGCACCCGGCACGTCGAACGGAGGCAGATCGTCCCCGCTCGCATCGCCGGCGAAGCCGCCGACCATAGCGTCGTCGTAGGGCACCTGCTCGGATTCCCACGGCGCGACAGGCTGAGCCTTGGGAGCGGACGCGCGCTCGGGCGCTCGGGGTGCGGGCTCGGTCGGGAGCTTACCCGTGGCAGGAGCGCCGGCGGGGTTGTCGGAGCGTAGCCAGGGGGCTTTGCCCAGGTCAGACGACTTGGGCGCGGGTGAGACGGGCTTGGGCGCGGGTGTCGGAGCAGCCGGTTTGGGCGCTGCGGGCTTAGGCGCCGACGGGGTCGATGCCGCTACCGGCGCCGCCTGCTGCTGCGGCGCGCTGGCGCTCGAGGATACAGGGGCCGCCGAGGACACGGGTTGCGGGTCCGCAGATGCCGCAGCCCGTGCAGATGGAGAATGCTCCTCATGTTGAGGAGCCGGCGTGCCACCCCCATCCAGGACATAGTCGACGGTACGACGACCGAAGACCGCGCAGACCGTCGGCAGGACCACCGATTGCGTGTCAGCGCGGCCGAGCATCTTGATGGCAAAGGTCGAGCCCGCAGGGAACGAGACGGTGAGCTTGGAGCCGTCGTCGGCCGTGGCGCGGGCGTTGAGCAAAAGCCCTGCGTAGGAAGCCTGACGCGCCTTGACACGCTCGACGACCTCGGCCCATTTGCGCTGCAGCTCTCCGGCATCCTCGACCGCGGGCGTCTCGGCAGCACCGGCGGCGGCAACCTGGGCGGCATTGTTGGACTGGGGCTTAGGCGCCGGAGCGGTGGCAGGCGCAGGGGCCGCAACGGGCTGAGGCGTCGGAGCCGGCGCAGGCTGAGGTGCAGGCGCTGCAGGCTTGGAAGCTGACACGGACGCAGAACGGGACGCAGGCTGAGCCGCCGGAGCGGCAGCACCACGGTCCCAAGGCATACCGCCCTGGCGCGCGGACGCAGCAGCGGGGGCAGCGGATGCCGCCGGGGCGGCAGCGCGGGCGCCCGAAATTAGCGTCGGCTGTTGGGCAGCAGCGGATACGGATGCGGCAGGCGCGGCGGCCTGAGCAGCAGCCACGCTCGCCGGCACGGCGCCGTTGGCAACCATGGCCTCCAGGCGTGCCACGCGCTCGGCCAGGGCCTCAATGGTCAGATCGGCCTCGGGACGTGCCAGGCGCGTGCAGGCAATCTCGAGCACCAGGCGCACGTCGCTCGCGCCCCTCATCTCCAACGCGGCATCGTCGAGCACCGTCAGCACACGGGCCAGGCGGTCGGCAGGATGCTCGCCAAAGGCAGCGGCCTCGGCAGCAAGCGCCTCGGCCTGCTCCGAGCCGCCCTCAAACAGCTCGGCACGGGCACCGGCAACGCAGGCAACGTACACGTCACGCACATGCGCCACCAGGTCGCGCGTCAGCTCCAGCAGGTCGTTTCCTTCCTCGACCTGCGCACGGATCAGTCCATAGAGCTCAGCAATATCACGCTCGGCGATGGCGCGGGAAAACTCGCCCAGGATCTGGTCCGAAACCTCGCCCAAAAGCGAGCGGGCGTCGTCCGCATGCACAGAACCGTTGCCAAAGACGCTCAGCTGCTCCAGCGTGGACAGCGCGTCGCGCATGCCGCCCTTGGCATGGCGCGCCACGATAGCCAGCGCCTCATCGTCGTAATCGAAGCCCTCCTGCTCGCACACGTATGCCAGGCGATGCTCGATATCCTCGTTGCCGATGCGATGGAAATCGAAACGCTGGCAGCGCGAGAGGATGGTCTCCAGAATCTTTTGCGGGTCGGTGGTGCACAGCACAAAGATCACGTGTGCCGGCGGCTCCTCGAGCGTCTTGAGCAGCGCGTTGAACGCCGCCGTCGTGAGCATGTGGACCTCGTCGATGATATAGATCTTGTACTTGCCGCGCACCGGGGCAAAGTTGACGGAGTTGATGATTTCCTCGCGCACATTGTCCACGCCGGTACGGCTTGCGGCATCGAGCTCGTAGACATCGGGGTGGTTGCCCTCGGCGATGAGCTCGCACTCCTCGCAAGTACCGTCGGGCATGCAGCCGCTTGCACCCTCGGCGCGCGCCGCCTCGGCATTGCGGCACAGCAGCGCCTTGGCCAGAATGCGCGCCATAGTGGTCTTGCCCGTGCCGCGCGGTCCGCAGAACAGGTAGGCGTGGGACAGGCGCCCCTCGGTGATGGCGTGTTCGAGCGTCGAGACGATATGCTGCTGGCCCACCACGGAGTCGAAGGTGAGCGGGCGATACTTTCGGTACAACGATTCCATGGGTGCTCCCCCGGGTATACTGAGACTTGTTGCCGCGACGGCCATGCGGTCGCACGGCATACTGCATTCATAATAACCCGTACGGCGAGCCCGCCGCGATAGGAGTCCAAAGAGCATGGCAGACGCAGAGAGCAACCTCGTTCCCTCCGAAGCAGCCGACCAGGTCGAGGTCGCGCTCGAGGAGCAGGCCGCAGCCGATGACGGCATCCTGTACCTCAACGAATACCAGTACGAAAACGACCTAGTCACCGACTTCGCCCGTCTGGTCGCCTCGCCCAGGCGTCGCGGCTCGCTGTATGTCGCCGCGGCAATTGCCGCGCTCATCGGCATCGGCATGCTGGTGGCCGGCGGCAACTGGATCAAGTTTGGCGTCGTGCTGATCGTATTCGGCGCCTTTTTGGCCTGGTGGAGCAAGAACCTGCACCACACGCTCGCCCGCGACTTTATCGACGCCGTCGAGGCCGACGAGTCCATGGGCGGCCGCTATCGCCGCGTCGCCGTTAACGAGGACGGTCTGATGGTTTGGGGCAAGAGCGGCAAGTCGCAGTTCTTCCCGTTTGACAAGCTCGACCACGTGCTCGACGGCGAGCGCATCTTTGTGGCCATGTTCGCCGACCAGGGCGTGACGATCCCCAAGGACACCTTCATCCGTGGCGATGCCGAGCAGTTCGGTCCCTTCCTCAAGGCGCGCATCAACAAAAAACTCCGCATCGAGACCAAGAAGAAGAAAATGAAGGCCGAGAAGGCCGCCGCCGAGGCCAAGCAGGGCGACAAGCCCCAGGAGACCAAGGGCAAGCAGCGCAAGCAGAAGAAGAACAAGAAGAAGCGCTAGGCCGGACGCAGGGTCCAGACCCCAGACGGAGCTTAAATTGAATGTCGCCCACCTGCGCGTGCTACACTAGCAGCATCTATGCCACCGCGAACGGCTCGGCTCCGCGCCCGCCACTCGCAAACGAACTTTAAACGCACGAGGGTTGGCCATGCCGCTTTTCTCGCAACATACCGCCCGGTTCTCGCCGGACGTTCCCTTGGAGGGCACCAGCTCTCGCGAGCTGCTCAAGCGGTACCAGCCGCTCGAGACACTTGCGACCGGCGGTTTTGGCTCCATCGAGATCTGCCGCGACACGCACCTGCGCCGCCGCGTCGCCATTAAGCGCATCCCCCTTATCAACGGTGCCGGCATGCCCGCCAGCGACATCATGGATGTCCTGCGCGAGGCGCACACCGCCGCCATGCTTCAACATCCCAATATCGTGCAGGTCATCGACTTTACGCACGACACAGCCTATGCCTACCTGGTTATGGAATATGTCGATGGCATGTCGCTGGCCGAGTTTTTGCACCGCGCGGACGGCCACTCACTTACCTGTGACGAGGCCGCGGCCATTGCCGATGCCCTGGGCCAGGCGCTCACCTTCGCCCACAGTAACGGCGTACTCCACCTGGACATTAAGCCCGCCAACGTGCTCATCGACCACTCGGGCAATGTAAAGCTCACCGACTTTGGCATGGCGCGACTGTCGTCTGCCGGTGGCTTTGGCGGCTCACGCGGCGGCACCATCGGCTACATGCCGCCCGAGCAGCTCGATATCGAGACCGGCACGGTCGATGAGCGCGCCGATGTCTTTGCCCTCGCCTGTGTAATCTATGAAGGCCTGTGCGGCAGCGCTCCCTTTATGGCGGCCACGCCCGCCGACTCGCTCGACCGCATCATCGGCGGCGCCACCTATCCCAGCGAGCTGATACCACACTTTCCCCCGGGAGCCGAGAGCGCGCTCATGAGCGCGCTCTCCCCCATGCCGCAGGACCGCCCCAACAGCATCGAGGCATTTTGCGACCAGCTCCTTGCCGGTCTAGGCAGCGTGCGCGAGGGCCGTCGCAGCCTGGAGCAAATGGTCGGCGAGCTTTCGGATGACGAGCAGGAGCTCGACGGTATCGAGCCGTCGCACTACGAGGACGACGCCATCGAGGTCGACCCCGCACTCGGCTGGGCGGGCACGCGCTGGAGCCATGCGCGCGACTACACCATGCGCGCTATCTCGGCGCTAACGTGTGGCACCTTTAGCTTTTTGCTGATGCAAACGGCCGGGGTCGCGGCGCTTCCCGGCCTGGTCATTGCGGCCATCGCGATCGGCGCGGCGGCTGGCCTGGCCCCCCAGATCGGCTCGGCCATCTCGGCTGTGGGCTTTTTGGTGCTCATGGCCAACGCCACCATGCAGGCACAGGGCATCCTGTCGATGCTGCCCGTCGCGGTGATCTTTGCCGCCGCCATGTCCGGTTGGTGGATCGCCTGGGGTCGTACCGAGGCTGCCGCGAGCGCCGCGCTCACCTGTGCACTCGCGCTTGGCTGTCTGACCGGCAATACCTTCCTGGCAGCTGGGGTCGCCGCCGGCGTCGCGTCATTTTGGCTCGGCCCGACAAGCGCCGCTGCGGCAACGGGCATGGGCGCGCTTTTTGCCCGTCTGGCCACGGTCGCGCTTTCAGCCGGAGGCGTGCTGGGGCTCGGTAACGTTGCCGCAGCGCTGGGAGACCCACTCCTTTGGGCTGCCTTTGGGCTGGCCGCGGCAACTGCCGCGGCGTCATCTGCGCTGCTCAATGCCCATGCCAAGCGTGCCGATCAGGGCTCAAACCTTGCCGCAATCGCCGCCATCGCTGTCACCGGCATCGGCTGCGCAGCGGCGTCCTGTCTTGCACACCATATGGAAATTGCCAGCCTTGCAGCCGCGGTCGTCGCCAAGGCGGCGGTTGTGGGGACCCTATCCTCTATAATCGTTGGAATATGCCTATATTTGCTCGGATACCAAAGAACCTATACGGAGAGTGATCTTTCGTGAACTTCCTGAACATCTTCGAGGACCACGTGGCCGGCATCTTCGGTGCCACCCGTGCCCCGTTCTCCTTTAAGAAGCTTGCCAAGCAGGCCGCTCGCGACATGGAGGATCAGACTCTGGTGATCAACGGCGTCAACACGGCGCCGGCACTCTATACCATCCTTATCGCCGCCGACGACGATCCCATGCTCGCCCCGTTCTACCCCGAGCTTTCGCGCGAGGTCCGCGAGTTTGTGAAGGCGCAGGCCGAAAAGCGCCGCTATGTCTTTGTCGGCGAGCCCCTCGTGCGCTTTATGATCGATCCGCAGCTGCGCGCCGGCAAGTTCTCGGTCTTTGCCGAGAACGTCGATGCCCCCACACTCGGCCGCCTGTACGAGGAAGAGCGCGCCTATCAAAACGGCCTGGGCCAGAACAACTCCGCGGCAAGCCGTGCCGCCAGCGCCCCGCGCGCCGGCCAGCAGCAGTTTGCTGCCCCGCAGCAGCAGCGCCCCGCCGCCATGCCCCAGCAGCAGCCGACGCCTCGCGCCGCCGCTCCCGACCCGCTTGCCGTGGCAGACCCCTTCGCGCCTAGCGTCCCCGACCCCGCCGCCGCACCCATCCCGGTGCCGCAGACCGTCTCGCGCGACGCGCTTGCCGGCATGGGCGGAGCCGCCGCGACCGGTGCCGCCGTGGGCCTAGGCGCCGCAGCCGGCATCGCCTCCAACATGGCGAGCACTCGCGCCCCGCAGCGCCCGCTCGCCCAGCTCGTCGACGTCGTGAGCGGCGAGAGCCATAGCATCACCTCCGCACAGGTGACCATCGGTCGCGAGCGCTCAGTTTCCGACATTGCCCTGCGCGACCCCAACGTGTCGCGCCGCCACGCCCAGCTCACCTTTACGGGCTCGGATTGGTCGATCGAGGACCTCAATTCCACCAACGGCACGCTCGTCAACAACCGCCGCATTACGCGCTGCCCGCTGCGCAACGGCGATCTGCTGACGTTTGGCCTGAGCACCTTTGAATTTAGGGGATAGTCGCTTATGAACATCGATATCGTCCTTTTTGCAGGCCGCATCGTCCTGGTCGCCCTGCTCTATATCTTCCTGTTCGCCGTCATGAAGACCGGCGTGGGACTCGTGCGCGGACAGCGCCGCGACTCGGCTATCTGGACGATCGATGTGGACAAGGGTCCGCGCGGCATCCGCGGCATTCACGTAGACATGCTCGGCCCCGTTATCGTCGGTCGCTCGCCATCTTCGGACATCTGCATCAACGAGCCGTTTGTCTCGGCCTCGCACGCGCGCTTTTCGCTGCAGGGCCCGGCGCTCATCATCGAGGACCTCAACTCACTTAACGGCACGCTCGTCAATGGCCGCCAGCTCGTGGAGCCCGCGACGCTGCGTGAGGGCGACGAAGTCCAGATTGGCGACGTGGTCATGAAGGTGAACCGTCGATGATCGACGAGGAGAACAAGTCCGCAACCATGACCGAGGCACCGGCTGCCGCCGCAGCTGCACCGGCCCACGCCGCTCCGGCGGGCTCCGCACCCGTGGAACCCGAGGACACCGTGTTCTCCCTGCCTCTTTCGCATGTAACGCATGATATTTCGGATCTAGCCGATAACGAGGACGAAGAGGATGCCGTAGCGGCGCCCATCGGCGCACATGCTGCGGAACAGCCCGAAGCAACCCCGGCGCCGGCTCACTTTGCAGAGCCCGTCGCCGCGGCAATCAACGAGAGCGCTGCGGTGTTTGCGGCACCCGAGCCCGCCGCGCCGGCGTTTCCCATAGCCCCGGCATCCGAGGTTGCGCCCGCGTCTACGCCGGCGCCCGAGCCTATAGACGTCAGCCCGCAAGACGACGAGTCGACCGCCCGCGTTTCCGAGGAGCCCGACTCCCCGAACACCGGCGATTCCGAATCAAACGCCGTGACCGACACCGTCTCTCCCGGTGACACCGCCGAAATCGACGTTGCCGCCGTTGAGGCCAAGCTCAAAGACCCCGGCTCGACCATGAGCTTTGAGCCCCTGACCGAGGAGCGCATCGAGACCGACTCGACCTATGATGCCGGTACCACCACGCAACTCATGTGGGGCGCCCGCTCCGACGTTGGCTGCGTGCGCCCGCACAATGAGGATTCCTACCTGGTGCAGTCGCCGCTCTTTTGCGTATGCGACGGCATGGGCGGTCACGCCG
Source organism: uncultured Collinsella sp. (assembly GCA_900540985.1). Classification (GTDB taxonomy): domain Bacteria; phylum Actinomycetota; class Coriobacteriia; order Coriobacteriales; family Coriobacteriaceae; genus Collinsella. The sequence continues at coordinate 6,335 of UQIC01000041.1, read as the reverse complement.
CCGGCGAGGTAGCCTCTTCCATCGCCGTCGAGACTATTGCCAAGACGGCCCCGCAGTCCGCCGACGCAGCGCGCCTGGCCGCAGCCGTCGAGGCAGCCAACGCCGCCGTAATCGAGGCGGCCCTGAACGGCCTGGGCAAGCCCGGCATGGGCTGCACAGCCACCTGCGCCTATATCGAAAACGACACGCTCGCCATCGCCCACGTGGGCGACTCTCGCGCCTACCTGCTCCACGAGGGCACGCTCATCCGCGTGACCCGCGACCACTCCTACGTGGAGGAGCTCGTGGACGCTGGCGAGATCACGGCAGACGAGGCTCGCGTCCACCCCAACCGTTCGGTCATCACCCGCGCACTGGGCTCGGACCCCGCCATGTATGCCGACCACTTCACTCTGCATATCGAGGAAGGCGACCGCCTGATCCTGTGCTCCGACGGCCTCTCGAGCATGATTCCCGATAGCGATATCGAGAACATCGCCACGCAGTCCTCAACCGCGCAAATCTGCGTCGACAACCTAGTGGACGCGGCGCTTGCCGCCGGCGGCCACGACAACGTGACCGTAGTAGTCGTTGACCTGGTTGACGATGGCGTCATGCGCGAGGCGCAACGCGTGCGTCGCCGCAACGTTACTATCGCCGCCATCCTGGCCCTCGTCTTTATGCTGGCAGCTGGCATCTGGGCCTACACGGGTGTCACCGGCTCGTACTACCTGGGTACCTACCAGGGCAATGTCGCCGTCTGGCGCGGCCTGCCCGGCAAGCCACTCGGACTCAAGCTCCACTGGCTCGAAAGCGAAACCAGCATCAAGCTGTCCGACCTGCCCGAAGACACGCAAAACCGCCTCAAGGCGGGCATTCCGCAAACAAGTGTCGACGATGCGCAGGACACGATATCCAAGTACCGCCACCAGATCGACGAGGAGCAGACCCGCCAGGTGATCGACGCGCAAACGATTCGCGACAACACCAATCAGGGATCGGCCTCCGAATCAGATTCCGAGAAAACCGCCGAACAGTCCGCCGAGGCCGAAGCCTCCGATAAGAATTAGAAAGGGAGTGCCGCTTATGAGTCGCCGCAACACCGAGCTGCTCTTGCTCATCGCCTCGGCGTTCCCCGTCATCCTGCTGTATGCGATGTACGTCCTCACCGCGGGCGCTGCCATCTCCTTTGAGACGCTCGCCGTACCGATCGGCCTCTTTGCCGCCTTTGCCGCGGCCCACATTGCCGTGCGCATCTTGGCGCCCGGTGCCGACCCCGCCATCCTGCCCATCGTATTTATACTTTCGGGCATCGGCATCACGTTCGTGACGCGTCTCGCCCCCGCTCTCGCCATCTCACAGCTCATCATCCTGTTTGTCTCGGTGGCGCTCATGGTGGGAACGCTCGCGTTGGTTAAGAACCTCGACGTGGTCATGCGCTACAAGTACACCTTTGGCATTATCGGCATCATCCTGCTGATGCTGCCCATCTTTATCGGCACCACGATCTCGGGCTCCAAGCTGTGGATTCGCATCGCGGGCTTTACCATCCAGCCTGGCGAGTTCGCCAAGGTCTTTATCGTCCTGTTCCTGGCCGGCTACCTAGCCGAGAACCGCGAGCTGCTCTCCATCTCCAACCGCAAGATCCTGGGCTTTAAGATCCCTCGTCTGCGACTGCTGCTGCCGCTGTTTGCCGTGTGGGGTGTGTGCCTGCTCGTCGTCGTCTTCGAACGCGACCTGGGTTCGGCCGTGCTGTTCTACACCATCTTCTTGCTGATGCTCTACGTTGCCACGGGGCGCTTTTCGTATGTCGTTATCGGCCTTGCGCTCTTAGCCGTTGGAGCCGTGGGCGCCTACAAGTTCCTGTCGCACGTTCAGGTGCGTTTCCAGGTTTGGGTCGATCCGTTTAAGGACGCCCAGGGCCAGGGCTACCAGATTGTCCAGTCGCTCTTCTCGCTTGCCGACGGCGGTCTGGTCGGCGTTGGCATCGGCAACGGGATGGCCAACAACATCCCCGTCGTCGAGTCCGACTTTATCTTCTCGGCCATCGGCGAGGAGATGGGTCTTTTGGGCGGCGGCGCCGTGCTCATCCTGTTTATGCTCTTTGCCGTGCGTGGCCTCACCACAGCTGCCCGCGCTAAATCCGACCTCGCCGCCTTTAGCGCCACCGGTCTTACGGCAGCCATCAGCTTCCAGGCCTTTTTGATCGTGGGCGGCGTCACCCGCCTGATCCCGCTGACCGGCGTCACTCTGCCCTTTATGAGCCAGGGCGGCTCCTCGCTGCTGGCGAGCTTTATCATCGTCGCGCTCCTGCTGCGCGCCGGTGACGAGGCTACCGGACGCGAGGCCGAGCTTACCGGCACCGGCACCATGGCCGCCATCACCGATGATCAGGTCGCATCTGCCGCCGCCCCGACGGGCACGCGCTTTGCCACCTCGTCTTCCTACGGCAGCGGCAGGCATTCCGGCGGCGCCCCCCCGGCCCCGCGCCCCTCGGCCAGCCATTCCGTCGGCTCGCGCATGCGACGTCGCCTGCTCGACACGCCTGAATCCGGTGTGCTCGGCCGCGTTGCACTCGCCAACCGTCTAACCCGCGCGGTGCTCGCCTTTACGGCGCTGTTCGCCATCCTTATCGGCAACCTCACCTATGTCCAGGTCATTAAGGCCAAGGACTATCAGGACATGCCGACCAACAACCACACCATCGCCCGCTCCAAGTACATCCAGCGCGGCTCCATCATCACGTCCGACGGCGTGACGCTGGCCGAGTCGCTGCAGCAGGAGGACGGCACCTACGTACGCTCCTACCCCAACGGTAACCTGGCAGCGCACGTGGTTGGCTACGTGAGCCAGCAGTATGGCACCACCGCCATCGAGAGCGTCATGAACGACACGCTCACCGGTTCTAAGGACTACTCCAGCTGGAACAATGCCATCGCGTCGCTCGCGGGCCAGACCCAGCCGGGCAACACCGCCAAGCTCACCATCGACTCGCGTATCCAGACGGCGGCCGAGCAGGCACTCAAGGGCTTTAAGGGCGCTGTAGTGGTCATCGACCCGCGTACCGGCGCGGTGCTCGCATGTGCCAGCTCGCCCACCTACGACAACACCAACATCGATGCCCTGCTGCAGACGGGCGGCGGCGAGGACGGCTCCATGTACAATCGCGCCATGGACGCGCTGTACACGCCGGGCTCCACGTTTAAGGTCGTTACGCTTTCCGCGGCACTCGAGACCGGTACCGCCAGCCTGACCAGCACCTACCAGGCGCCCGGCTCCATGGATATCGGCAACGCACCGGTCACCAACTATGCCAACGAGAGCTACGGCACCATCAGCCTGCAGCAGGCCTTTGCCGTGTCCTCCAACGTCGTCTTTGGCCAGGTGGCAAACGAAGTTGGCGCAAACACGCTCGTACAGTTTGCCAACGCCTTTGGCTACGGCCAAAAGCTCGGCCAAGACCTGACCTCCGCGGCCTCCATCATGGCCGACCCGTCGCTCATGACCGAATGGGAGACCGCCTGGGCCGGCGCCGGCCAGCCTGTCGGCATGGACCATACGCCCGGCCCGCAGACCACCGTCATGCAAAACGCCGTGATTGCCGCCGCCATCGCTAACAGTGGCGTGGTCATGGACCCGTACTTTGTAGCCCAGGTACTCGCTCCGGACGGAACCGTGGTCAAGACCACGCAGTCCCGCTCGCTGGGGCAGGCCGTCAGCTCCGCCACGGCCGACCAGGTCAAGCAGGCTATGCTCGCGGTTGTCCAGTCCGGTACCGGTACCGATGCCCAGATTCCGGGCGTCAAGGTCGCCGGCAAAACCGGTTCGGCCGAGACCGGCGGCACCAACGTCAACTCGATGTTCGTTGGCTTTGCACCTTACGATTCACCCACGGTCGCTATCTCGGTGGCCTTGGAGGATTTCGACAAGCATGACGTCAAGGCCGCCAAGATCGCCGGTATCGTCCTGACCGCGGCGCTTGCCGCACAGGGAGCGTGATGCCCATGATCGAATCGGACACCCGAGGCGCGCCGCGGCCGAAGAGTTAGCCTCAACGCGCCAAACGGCCCCAGCGGCCACATCGTAGGTACTACACACATCGTTGAGCGAATAGTTATGTTAGGAGCAGGAATGGAACAGAGGGTCCTCGGGGGAAGATACCTCCTCAAGGATAAGGTGGGAACAGGCGGCATGGCGACCGTCTACCGTGCACAGGACCAGGTCCTCGACCGCACGGTAGCCGTCAAGATTATGCTGCCGCAGTATGCTGGCGACGCAACCTTCGCCGCACGCTTTAAGCAGGAGGCCCAGGCAGCAGCCGGTCTCTCCTCACCCTATATCGTGGGCGTCTACGATTGGGGCAAGGACGGCGACACCTATTACATCGTCATGGAGTACCTGCGCGGCACCGACCTTAAGAGCGGCATCAAGAGCCACGGCGCCCTCGACCCCAAGAAGGTCGCCCAGATCGGCTCGCAGATCAGCTCCGCGCTTTCGGTCGCCCACAAGCACGAGATCATCCACCGCGACATTAAGCCGCAGAACATCATGGTGCTGCCCGACGGCAACATCAAGGTGATGGACTTTGGCATCGCGCGCGCCAAGAACAGCCACCTCACGCAAGACAACAACGTGCTGGGAACCGCCCACTACGTCAGCCCCGAGCAGACCCGTGGTCAGGACCTCGGCCCCACCTCGGATATCTACTCGCTGGGCGTCGTGATGTACGAGTGCGCCACCGGCCGCGTCCCCTTTGACGGTGACGACGCTATCTCGGTCGCACTCAAGCAGGTCAACGAGCTGCCTATTCCGCCGAGCCAGATCAACTCCGGTGTCGACGCCGACCTTGAGCGCATCATCCTCAAGTGCATGGAGAAGGACCCGGCAAACCGCTTCCAGACCGCCGACGAGCTGCGTCAGGTGCTCAACAGCTACCTGTCGGGCCGTGCCGTCAACGTCTCGGAGCCCACGCGCATCATCGGTGCCCCCGGTGAGCTGGGCGCCACCAAGACTCGCGAGCTTTCCGATCAGACGCGCGCCATGGTGCGTCCCGTCTCGGGCGTGAGCGGCCAAAATACCGCCCGTAGCTCGGTTTCGGGCTCCACCGGCTCCTACGAGGTCGAAAAGCCCAAATCCAACAAGAACAAGATCATCGCCGCCGTGGTGGCAGCCGTTGCCGTCATCGGCATCGTGGTGGCCTTTGCCACAGGACTCTTTGGCGGCGAGCAGGTCACCGTGCCCGATGTGCTGGGCAAGGACCAGCAGACTGCCGTCGAGCTGATCAAGGAAGCCGGCCTCGAGGTCGGCACCATCGACCAAAGCTACAATGACGATGTCGACGAGGGCAAGGTCGCCGAGCAGACGCCCAACGGCAACACCAAGAAGGCCAAGGGCACCAAGGTGAACCTGGTAATCTCCAAGGGCCCCAAGCCCTCCGAGAAGGTTGAGGTTCCCCGGCTTGTCGGCCTGACCAAGGACCAGGCAGAAGCCGCGCTGGCAAGCGTTGGCCTGAAGGGCAACGCCTCCGAGGAGGCCAACGAGGCCGATGAGGGCCAGGTCTTTGAGCAGAGCACCGAAGCCGGTAAGGAAGTCGCGAAGGGCACGACCATCTCGTACAAGGTCTCGAGCGGCCCGGATACCACGTCCGTCCCCGATCTGACCGACATGACCGAGGCCCAGGCGCGCAACGCCCTCGATATGGCAGGCTTTGGCGTCGACGTTAGCTACCAGGAGAACGACTCGGTTACCGAGGGCACCGTGATCAGCTGGAACCCCAGCGGCAAGCAGAAGCCCGGCGCCACGATTACCGTCGTCATTGCCAAGAAGTCCGGCAAGGCCACCGTCCCGGGCAACCTGTACGGTAAGAGCATTTCCGCCGCTGTTACCGCGCTCAACAACGCCGGTTTCTATAACATTGGCTTCTGTGACCAGAACGGCAATCCCGTAAGCGGTAACGAGGATGCCACCGTTACGGGCGTCTCCCCCACCGGCAAGCAGTCCACCGACAGCACGATTACGCTGACGGTCGCACTTTCTGGCTCGGGTTCGGGCTCTGGCTCGGGCACGGGTGACGATTCCGGTACGACCAACTAGCCGCCACCCTACCGCTCATCACGGCTCTCGCCGCAAACATATTCGCTCACAGGCGCCCGCTTGCTTCCCCAGCAAGCGGGCGCTTTCTTTATCTGAAGCAGCGAATACTACGGCATGCCTTAAACCAAAAGAGCCCGGCACCGTAACGGTACCGGGCTCGATATTCCTCTGGTGCCCCCGGGCGGATTCGAAAACTCCCCCCGCGGGGAAATTGGTGACGCGGGTGTCGACGGGCCGCACTCGCCCCAAGCCTCAAAATGAAG
>UQIC01000040.1 GCA_900540985.1 uncultured Collinsella sp. | reverse complement strand
CGGAAGCCGCCGCCGTTGCGGCCGCCACGATCGCCACCGCGACCGCCGCGGTCGTTACCACGGTTGCCGCCAAAGCCGCCACGGTTGCCACCGCGATCGCCATAGCCACCACGGTTGCCGCCAAAGCCGCCGCGACCGCCACGGTCGCCGCCACGGTCACCAAAGCCGCCACGGCCGCCACGATCGCCACCGCGACCGCCGCGGTCGCCACCACGGCCGCCACGATCGCCAAAGCCGCCGCGACCGCCACGGTCGCCGCCACGACCACCACGGTCGTCACGGCCGCCGCGAGGACCGCGATCCTCGTCCAGGCCCATGGCGACGAGCGGAGCGATAACCTTATCGAGAGCGGCCATCAGCTCGGTGGCCTCCTCGTAAGAAAGCTCGGGCAGGAGCTTCTCCTTCTTGTTGGCAAGCTCGACCAGGCCCTCAGCGGCATCTTCGGCGGCGAAGACAACAATCTTGCGCATATCGCCCTCGGCGTCGTCGATGCGGCCGACCAGATCGGCGGCCTCGGCCTCGGCCATCAGGCCATCGAGCTCACGAAGGCGCATGCCCAGCAGGTCGGACATTTCCTTCTGCTCCATCTTGGGCTTGAGGTCAAGAAGCTTGATGGCGCGCTCGATGTTCGCCATGCGCTCGGCCTTGGCCTCCTCCTCCTTGGAAATAGCAAAGCGACGGCTACGCAGCAGACGGGCGGCCTTCTGCATCTTGTCCATCAGCTCTTCGTCATCGTAATCAACGGCGGCCTCGACAACCTCGGCCTCCTCCTCGGCGGAAACCTCGTCAGCAGCCTCAACCTCGGCAGCTTCGGTCTCCACGGTCTCGACTGCCTCGACCTCGGCAGTCATGGTCTCGTTCTCGGTCTCGTTCATGATCTCTTCGTTCTCGGACATGAGACTCCTTCTTGGCCCTCTCGGGCATCATCGCCCCATTCGCGGGGCCCGTCGCGCACTCTTTGCGCTTTAAACATTCATGCCTCTCGGCAAAACGTCCATTAGTTTATGGTGTCGCCATCTAATCTAGCTGCAGAATCTATGTGCACACATTAATGCGACATGTGTGACTCGCGACGAGCGTACACCAGCGACGCCACAAACCCGACCACGGCAATCACGGCCGCCACGCGCACGGCAGTTGCAAATCCAATCGCCTGGGCAACGTCGGTCGCAGCGCCAGCCGCGCCGGCAGTCGCTGCAGAACTCGAGAGCAGGCCGATAAACAGGGACGGGCCAAACGATGCGGCAATCATGTTCCACGTGTTAAGCAATGCCGTTCCGTGAGGATGTTCAGCGGCAGGCAGCGTCTCCAATCCGGCCGTTTGCGAGGGGCTCAGCACCAAACCGACTCCGGCATACACCACAACGGTCAGCGCCACAACGACGCCGATGTTCATACTCGCCGCCGTCATCGAGATGGCAATCTGCCCCACGGCAATCAGGGCAAAGCCGACCGGCAGCAGCGGCCATGCGCCGCGAGCATCCATCACGCGTCCGCCCACAATCGAGGTCACGGCGTTGCAGGCAATCGCCGGCAAAATGAGCAGGCCCGCAACAAGTGCGGTCATGCCGTATGCGCCCTCAAAATAGAGCGGCAACAAAACGCTCATCGAGAACGTCGTCATCATCGACACCACCACAAGCAGGCACGCAGGCCAAAAACGAACGCTCGCCATGGGACGCACGTTAAGCACCGGATGCTCGAGCTTGAGCTGACGGGCCGCAAACAGGCCGAGCAGCACAATGGCGGCGAAAAGCGCCACGATGCCGGCAATCGGATTGGTCGAGAACTCGCCTACGGAATACACGAATGCCGTAATGCCGGCGGCGAGCAAAACAACCGACAGAATATCAAGCGTGGTGCTCGAGCGCTCTCCGACATTCTGAACAAGCTTAACGCCCGCCGCAGCGACCACAATGCCGCCCACCAGCGACACCACGAACACCGCCCTCCAGCCGAACAACGTGCACATAAGACCGCTGATTACGGGTCCAAACGCCGGCCCTAGCGTAATGCAGGCACCGCCCAGGCTAAGATACAGACCGAGCTTCTCGCGCGGGGCGCAAGACAGCACCACGTTCATCATGAGCGGGAACAAGATGCCCGATCCCGCAGCCTGCAAAATACGACTTGGCAGCAAAACGCTAAACGACGGAGCGATCAGACACAGGACTTCGCCGGCGACCATACATCCGCATGCGAAAAACAACAGCTTGCGCGTCGAGAAACGGCCGGACAGGAAGGCCATGATGGCCGTAAAGATCGACGTCACGATCATGTAGCCCGAAACGAGCCACTGCGCCGTGGTGGCACTCACCGAAAAGGCTGCCATAATGTCGTGCAACGCCACGTTAATGATGTTCTCGTTAAACGCGGCAACAAAGGCTGCAATATACATAACGACGAGAAGCGCCGCAGTGGCCGATGGCGTTACTTGAACTTGTTGCTGAGATTTGCTCCCCATGCATTTCCTTCCTCTTGGAACGACAGTCGCATCGCCCCAGAGGAACAGTCCAGGGCGAAAAATGAGCCCTAGACTTACGCCAGACGCCGTACACGACGAATCTGACAACATGGTCCAACGTCAAAAGATTGTAACGCGGACGCGCAGCTTTCCTTCCGCGCTATTATTAAAAGTCCACGAAAGCATAAGACATGAGGAGCCCGCCATGATTAAGCCCATCATGAAATCCGAGTTCTTTTTGCGCCTGCCTTCCGAAGACGCGGGGCCCGACGATGCCGCGACCGGGCAGGACCTCCTGGATACACTCCACGAGCATGAGCACGAGTGCGTGGGGCTCGCCGCCAACATGATCGGTGTGCGCAAACGCATCATCTGCGTAAAGGACGGCAACAGGACACTCCTGATGTACAACCCTCAAATTCTTGAACAGGTCAATGCCTATCAGACGAGCGAAGGATGCCTCTCGCTGATCGGCGAGCGTCCCTGCACCCGCTATCGCCGCATTAAGGTTGAGTATTTGGACGAGAACTTTGTCCACCGCATCAAAAACTTCTCGGGCTACACCGCCGAGATCATCCAGCACGAAATCGACCACTGCACTGGGATAGTGATCTAGTTCCGCCGATTCAAGAAAGCTCCCTGCAGCAAAACAACTGCAGGGAGCTTTTCATAGTGCGGAGCTTCTATCCCACTAGCTTTGGCGGTAATGATCGAAGAAGTCGGCGAGGTCTTCGAGGGACTCTTTGAGTACTTCCATGCGCGGCAGGTACACGATGCGGAAGTGGTCGGGCTCGCCCCAGTTAAAGCCGCCGCCGCGCGTAATCAGGATCTTCTTCTCGTGCAGCAGGTCAAGGGCGAATTGCTCGTCATCGGTGATGTTGAACTTCTTCACATCCATCTTGGGGAAGATGTAGAACGCTGCACGCGGCTTAACCACCGAGATGCCGTCAATCTTGTTGAGCGCCTCATACACAAAGTTGCGCTGCTCGTAGACACGGCCGCCGGGACGGATGTAGTCGTTAACGGACTGATGGCCACCGAGTGCCGTCTGAACGATCGACTGAGCCGGCACGTTGGAGCACAGGCGCATGTTCGAGAGCATGTTGACGCCCATGATGAAGTCGCTCATGCAGCGCTGGTTGCCCGAAAGCACCATCCAGCCAATACGATAGCCCGCGATCATGTGCGACTTGGAAAGGCCGCTAAAGGTGACGCAGGGCAGATCGGGAGCGAGCGAGGCAATCGAGACGTGCTCGTAGCCGTCCATGCACAGGCGGTCGTAGATCTCATCGGCAAAGATCATCAGCTGATGCCTGCGCGCAATCTCGACGATGCCCTCGAGCACCTCGCGCGGATAGACGGAACCCGTGGGGTTGTTGGGGTTGATGATGACGAGGGCTTTGGTCGCGCTCGTGATCTTGGACTCCATATCCTCCAGGTCGGGATACCAATCCGCCTGCTCATCACACAGATAATGTACGGGATGACCGCCGGCAAGGGTTGCGCACGCCGTCCAGAGCGGATAGTCGGGGCTGGGAATCAGAATCTCGTCGCCGTTGTCGAGCAGCGCGTTCATCGAAAGCTGAATGAGCTCGGACACGCCGTTGCCCGTGTAGATGTGCTCCATCTGAACATTGGGCAGGCCCTTGATCTGCGAATACTGCATGATCGCCTTGCGCGCGGAGAACAGGCCACGCGAGTTGGAATAGCCTTCGCAGTCGGGCAGCTGCTGGCGCATGTCCTTGATGACCTCATCGGGTGTGCGGAAACCGAAGGGCGCCGGGTTGCCGATATTGAGCTTGAGGATGCGCTCGCCCTCGTCCTCCATACGGGCGGCCTCGTCGACGACGGGACCGCGCACGTCATACAGGACGTTGTCGAGTTTGGTGGATTTAGAAAAAGTACGCATGGTGGTGCTCCTTGCAATTTGAGCTGAGGGATGGGGTTCGGGCTTGGAATCGTTGCGGGGTGATGATGCCTCGCCTTGATCGGCGTCGCCGGCAAGCAGCCAGGTAACATCGACCTCCAAAATACGGGCGAGCAGCTCAGCCACATCGCGCCGCGGGATCGTCTTGCCGCTCACATATTGGCTCATCTGACTCTTGCCGAGTTTTTTGCCGAGCATCTCCGATGCGCGGATTACGTCCGACTGGCGAACGTCGCGATTGGACATAGTCTGTCGCAGGCGATCGCAAAACGTCTCTTGGGCCACAGGAACCTCCTTGCTGGCAAAGTTCAATTTATAGAACACGAATTGAACCAAGGTTCAATTTAGCAAGCAGTATAGCGCCGTACCTCATTCGATAGTTCAATTTCATAAGAAAATGTACCGGACTCCGAGATTTGCCCAAAGCGGACAATAGCGTGTACGCGTTTAGAGGTATTCGAGGAAACGGGCGGCGGCAAGCGAAACATCGGCCGTTCGATATATGGCATTGATCTGCCGATGGGGATGTCCCTCGAGCGAACGCACGGCAACATCGAACTGACAACGGCGCAAGATGAGCGCGGGAAGAATGCTCACGCCCAGGCCGTCCTCGACCATAGCCATAATCGCATAATCATCCCAGGTCGACAGCTTGGAGCACACCGTCAGCCCCGCCCGACGGAACAGCGGCGTAATCTCGTCATCGGTGCCGCGTTCTAGCAGAATAAACTGCTCGTTGGCTAAATCGGCAAGAGAAACGACCTCCGCCGTGGCAAGCAAAGAATCTGCCGGCACTACCGCCATCAACTCGTCGCGCACCAAAGACCGCGATGTCATGCCGTTTTCTCGGGGCTCACGCGGGATAAAGCCCAGATCGCAGCGCCCTTCCGCCACCCATTGTTCAATCTCTGAGTAATCACCCATCAGCAACTCATAATCGACGTCCGGGTGATCGGCGCGAAAGCGCGCAATCACCGGCGGCAGCACGTGGGTCGCCACACTCGAAAACGTACCGATGCAGATTTTGCCGCGCATGAGCCCACGCATCTCATCCACCCGTCGCTGCAAACGAACAAATTCCTCGCATAACGCCTCGACCGCCGGCATAACTTGCCGCCCGTCAGCAGAAAGCACTACGCCCTCGCGACTGCGGTCGAGCACCTTAAAGCCCCAATCGGCCTCAAGATCGGCCACCATACGGCTCACGCCCGACTGCGAATAGCTCAGCCGCTCGGCGGCGCGCGTAAAACTGCCGGCGTGCACGGTCTCGAGCAGCACCTGCATCTTTTGAATATTCGTTTCCACGGCACCCCTCCATCTTTGCATGAGTTTTTATCATGTTTGCCATGCATTATATTCGCTTTTCTTCTAAAGCCAGTTCACCCATAGTGAACATGCTCGGATATAGAGGGGATGTCAGCGCATGAACAACGGACTGTTTACGTACTTAGCAGCATTGCTATTGTTTGGCTCCAACGGCATCATCGCCGCTGCCATCGCGCTGCCGAGCTCCGATATCGTGCTCCTGCGCACGTTTTTGGGCGCACTCTCGCTTGTCACCATCCTCGCCATCACCCAACGCCATAAGTTGCAGGCGCCATCTCGTCCCCGCGAAGCCGCGGCCCTCCTCCTCTCGGGAGCCGCGCTGGGCGCCAGCTGGATTTTTCTGTTCCGCGCCTACCAGACGATCGGCGTCGGCGTATCCTCGCTGCTGTACTACTGCGGCCCCATCATTGTCATGGCGCTCTCCCCGCTCATCTTTGGCGAAAAGCTGACCGGCGGCAAAATCGCCGGCTTTATCGCCGTTGCTTGCGGTGCCTTTCTCATTGCAGCGCAAGGTCTAGGCGGCAATATGCCCATTGCGGGTATCGTCTGCGGCATCGCCTCGGCATTTTGCTATGCGCTGATGGTCATCGCTAGCAAGGGTGCACCACACATCGAAGGCCTCGAAAACTCCACGCTCCAGGTGAGCGCCGCCTTTGTGACCGCGCTGGTCCTCACGCTCATCACGCAGAGCGCTCCCTCATTCCTGTCCACCGGTGTCGCCGCCAGTATTGATTGGCGCGCCGTTGCCATGCTCGGCATTGTCAACACCGGCATCGGTTGCCTGCTCTACTTTAGCGCCGTCGCCAAACTGCCCGTGCAGACCGTCGCCGTCGTCGGCTACCTCGAGCCGCTTTCGGCGGTCGTGTTCTCGGCCGTCCTTTTGGGCGAAGCCATAACACCGGTCCGCCTGATGGGTGCCGCGCTTATCATCGGCGGCGCGATTTTTTGCGAACTCGCCGGCAAACGTGCAAGCGCCAAGGCTGGCATCGCCCAGACAGCGCGTGCTTAATAGCCCTGCTCTGAAATGCTACCTGCGTATATGAATAATCCCCAGATGGGGATTATTGTCTAAAATACCCCGATGTGCCAAACTGCTCTTATATGTATAAAGATGGCATAAAGGTCTACTGCTCTTGGCAGAGACCGGATGTCTAAGGGAGTCCACGTGGCACACAACAAGCTGGAGGCAAGCCTCCAAGACCAGCATAGTCAGGGCGGGCATGGCGCCATCCCCCTCTCCGCTGGCATGTTGCTCGTAACGCTCGGCGTCGTCTATGGTGACATCGGCACGAGCCCCATGTACACCATGAAATCAATCGTCGCCAACAACGGCGGCATCGGTACCGTCAGCGAGGACATGATCCTGGGCGCGCTTTCGCTCGTCATCTGGACCATGACGCTCGTGACCACGGTCAAGTACGTGGTAATCGCCATGAAGGCCGACAACCACAACGAAGGCGGTATCTTCGCCCTGTTCAGCCTCGTACGCAAGGTGGCACCATGGCTGATTCTGCCCGCCATGATCGGCGGTGCGGCACTGCTTGCCGACGGCATCCTCACCCCCGCCGTCACGGTCACCACAGCCATCGAGGGTCTGCGCACCATCGAATGGGGCCATGCGCTGCTGGGCGACGGCCAGACCAACGTCATCATCATCACAATCATCATTATCTGCGGCCTATTTGCCATGCAGCGCGCCGGCACCTCGTCAATCGGCAAGCTCTTCGGCCCGCTCATGACGCTGTGGTTCCTGTTCCTGGCAGGCGCCGGTCTGTTCAACATGCTCGGCAACCTGTCCATCTTGCGCGCGCTCAACCCCATCCGCGGCATTATGTTCCTGTTCTCGCCCATCAACCATTCGGGCATTATGGTGCTCGGCTTTGTCTTCCTGTCGACAACCGGTGCCGAGGCACTCTACTCGGACATGGGCCACGTGGGCAAGGCAAACATCTATGCATCCTGGCCATTTGTTAAGGCGGCCCTTATCCTCAACTATCTGGGTCAGGGAGCTTGGCTACTCGCCAATAACTCCAACCCCCAGATGCTCGCAATGGATATCGTCAACCCGTTCTATATGATGCTTCCCGAGCCCCTGCGCCCCTTTGCCATCGTGCTTTCGGCCGTGGCGGCCATCATTGCCTCGCAGGCGCTCATCACCGGCTCGTTCTCGCTGGTATCCGAGGCCACGCGCCTCAACCTTATGCCGCATCTGCGCATCCACTACCCCAGCGACACCAAGGGCCAGCTCTATATTCCGCTCGTCAACAACATCATGTGGGTCGGCTGCATCTTCATCGTGCTGCTGTTCCAGAACTCCGAGCGCATGGAGAGCGCCTATGGCCTCGCCATCACCGTGACCATGCTCATGACCACGACGCTTTTGACGAGCTATATCGCCGGCATCCTCAAGCACAAGCTGGGCGCCTGCATCTTTGCCCTGCTCTTTGGTGCCATTGAGCTGTGCTTCTTCGCTTCGTGCCTCACCATGTTCTTTGACGGCGGCTATGTGATGATCTTCCTGGCCGCACTGCTGTTTGGCCTTATGTACGTGTGGCGCCGTGGCACCGCCATCGAGCGCACGCAGACGATTCTGCTGCCCGTCTCCAAGTACATCGATCAGCTCAACCGCCTGCGCAACGACGAGACCTATCCCGTGCTCGCCGACAACCTGGTGTTCCTCACCAACAGCCCCGATCCGCTCACACTCGACCGCGACGTGCTCTATTCCATCCTGGATAAACATCCCAAGCGCGCCAAGGCATATTGGTTCATCAACGTACACGTTACCGACGAGCCCTATACGCACGAGTATTCCGTCGAGACCTTTGGCACGGACTTCCTCTTCCGCGTTCGCCTGGACCTGGGCTTTAAGGTCAACCAGCGCATCAACGCCTATCTGCGTCAGATCGTCGGCGACCTGATGGCTTCGGGCGAGCTGCCGCCGCAGCACCACACCTACTCCATCTACGAGACGCGCGGCAACGTGGGCGACTTCCGTTTTTGCATGCTGCGCAAGATGCTCGCCCCCGAAACGGACATCAACCGCAATGACCACCGCGTGATGGCCATCAAGTACGCCGTCCGCCGCGCTTGCGGAAGCCCGGCGCGCTGGTACGGTCTCGAGAACTCTGCCATCATCATCGAGTACGTGCCGCTGTTTGCCCGCATGCGCCCGGCCGTTAAGCTCGTGCGCACCCAGGTGCCGCTCGAGGTTCAGATTGAAGAGGCCGAGGAAATGGAAGTCGACATCTTCTCGGACGACTTGGTCAACGGCAACGAGGCCGGTAAGGACATGAACATCGATCCCACCGAGCTGCTCGAGAGCGTCGCCGATACGCCCGAACTGCAACAGCTCGACGGCCTCGAGAACGAACAACTCAACGACGCCAACTTCTAGCGGCGCCATAAATCAACGACAGCGGCCCTGCACCTCACGGGAGATGCAGGGCCGCTTTGCATTGCAGTAAAGCTAGCGGCTACGAACGGCGCGGCTCGGGAACCACGAGCCTATCGGGGCTCGCACCCTCGGCATCCATCAGGCTCACGTAGCGAATCGACGGATCCCCATACATCGCGTAGTAATAATTGCCCGTGCGCGCGCTAAAGCATCCGGTGTAGATAGTCTTCTCGAACTTGCCATCGCCCATCCTGGACGCTCCCTCGATCATCACCACGCCCTCGAGCGAGCGGAACATGCGAACGACGTTTTCGGTCTCGCTCTCCTTTTGCGGGTAATTGGCATTGAGGTACGCCGCCTTTACAAAACGGCTCGGCGAATAGCAATCGCCCGGAATGCCGCGCATGCCGGCACCGGCTCCATAGGGCTTGAGCTCGGCGCCACGCCATGTCGCCGTCTGCGGAAAATCGCTTGTGGCGGTGATATAGGTGCGCAGGTTTTCCATGTGCCACGGGAAGGTCGGCTGGTTGGCAAGGGTGTCGACCGGATCGTCGTATACATGCAGGCCGTCAGCCATCATCTCGACCACGATGCTGCGCTGGCTGTCGCCGATAATCCAATGGAGCAGCGACACGCCCAGCCCCTCTCCGGCAGATTTGGCGACAATCACCGTGTCGCGCAGCGCGGCCTCGACCTCATCGACCGTCGAGAACGTCGCTGCCACCCACAGGGGGAACTCATAGGCCGCAATATTGTTCTTGCCGTCGACAGGGCCCTCGGCATACTCGGCATAACCCGGGAAATTGAGACCTGCCACGGCAAGGCCCGCATCGTTGCCGCAGTCGAAGAACATAGGGTAGTTCTTGTAATCGATGCACATACCGATCACCGCGTGCGCCGCTGTCGCGTCGTCGATAAACGAATACGGAATGTGAAACCCGCGCGGCATCACGCGAACCTGTTGGCCGTAGTCAAAGCTCCAGTCGAGATTGCGGCCCAGATACATGTGGCCAGAATTATCGGTAAATCGAATACTCGTACACATAGCGCCTCCTAGCTTTACGTTCTTGCTAATTTCATTGTCTCCAAACAAAAAGGCGCTAAACACAAAAGCCCGGACATGACAACAATGTCATGCCCGGGCCAAAAGAGGCGAAGTGCGGTGCTTTGGTCCCCTTAGACCAACTTTCCAAGACAGTGGTCGATCATATGCTGGACCATCTGCGCCTCGAAGCCGACGAAGTCCTGCTTGCGCTCGCGCATCTTGCCGTCGACGATCACGTCATAAGCAACCTTGCACTTGATATAGCGCGTGGACTTGGTGACCTCCTCGTGCGTCAGGCAGCTCTCCTCCATCTTGCTGGCGCCCAGGCCAAACACCAGACGGGGGTTGTAGAGCACGTGGGGCTCGCCGGCATCGTCCAGGTAGACGCAAACCTTCTTGGTAACGCCAATCTGGTTAGCGGCAAGGCAGCCGGCATCGTCGAGCGACTTGATGGTATCGATCAGGTCCTGAGCAACCGACTCGTCCTCGACGGTCGCAACCTCGCAACGCTGGGACAGGATAGCCTCGTCGTGGCAAAGCTCTTTAATCATACGTTCCTCCATAGGGGTCGTTGTATCCGCTTAAGTATACGGTACCCACACATTTTCATGCGAAAAATACCGTCCGTCTGCTACAAAGCGCCGAACATCAACATGCGAGGAACAACAGCGTCGTAAAGGGGCTATAGTGGGTGAGTTCGTGTCAATCGGCCTAAACTCGGGGCCGAACAAGGAAAGGGTATGCATGGACGAACTATTTCACGTCAGCGAGCGCAAGTCCACAATCGGGACCGAACTCCGCGCTGGACTGACAACATTCCTGGCGATGGCCTACATCATCGCCGTCAACCCCGCGGTGCTCTCGGGCGCTGGCATCGATGCGGGAGCGCTCGCCTGCGCCACCTGCCTGGGCGCCGGCATCATGACCATCTGCATGGGCATCTTCGCCAACCGCCCGCTCGCCTGCGCGTCGGGCTTAGGCGTCAACGCGATGATCGCCGGAATCACCACCACCGTCTGCGGCGGTGACTGGCACGTGGCCATGAGCGTCATCTTCCTTGAGGGCGTCGTCATCTTGCTGCTCGTGCTTTGTGGCCTGCGCGAGGCCATCATGGACGCCATCCCGGTTGTCCTGCGTCACGCCATCTCGGTGGGTCTGGGCCTGTTCATCGCCATGATTGGCCTGTGCGATGCCGGCATTATCACCGCTGGCGCCGGTACACTCGTCGGTCTGGGCGACATCACCTCCCCCACCTTCATCGTCGGCATCATCTCCATCCTGGTGACAGTCGCCCTCGCCTGCCGCAACGTCCCCGGCTCGCTGCTCATCGGCATCGTCGTCGCCGTCATCGCCGGTATCCCCCTAGGTGTGACCCAGGCTCCGACCGGTATCATCGCCCCGCTCGACTTCTCGAGCATCGGTGGCCCCATCGCCGACGCCGGCGGCGTGCCTGCCATCGTCAAGGTCCTTACCGACCCCGCGCTCCTCGTCATCTCGTTCTCGCTGCTCATGAGTGACTTCTTCGACACCATGGGCACCGCGATGGCCGTGGCCAAGCAGGGCGAGTTCCTCACCGACGACGGCAACGTCGAGAATATCAAGGAGATCCTGATCGTCGACTCCGCCGCCGCTGCTGTGGGCGGTTTCATGGGCGTCTCCTCCATCACCACCTTCGTCGAGTCCACCTCTGGCGCTGCCGACGGTGGCCGCACGGGCCTCACCTCCGTCACCACCGGCGTGCTGTTCATTCTCGCCGCGTTCTTCTCCCCCATCGTCACCATCGTTTCCAGCGCCGCCACCTGTGGTGCTCTGGTCTACGTCGGCTACCTCATGATGAGCGAGGCCTCCGAGATCGACTGGTCCGACGTGTCGCAGGGTTTCCCGGCGTTCATGATTGTCGCCGGCGTGCCCTTCACCTACTCCATCTCTGCCGGCATTGGCCTGGGCTTTATCACCTACGTGATCGTCGCACTCTTTAAGGGCGAGGCCTCCAAGATCAAGCCGCTCATGTGGATCGCAGCCCTCGCCTTCCTCGTCTACTTCTTCGTGGCGTAACGGCATAGTCTGCTAAAGCAAAACAACAAGGCGCGGAATCGCATCGAGCGGCTCCGCGCCTTTCTTTTAGCGTCTGCCCCCGTGCCAGCGTGCGACAATTGAGGCTGTCAATATCACAACACCGAGAGAAGCCTGCCTTGGAAGCGCATCATAAGCAGATAACCGTTTATTCAGAGCGTGCGGAAGGCGCGCCCGTCATCTATCTCCCCGTGGTTATGGGCGACGGTAGTGAAGTCTACGAGCGCTGCCGAGAGCTCGACTGCCCGCCGTTCACCCTTGTCGCCATTGGAGGGCTCGATTGGAATCGCGAGCTGAGCCCCTGGGCATACGATGGTACCGTACGCGATAGCGAGCCCTTTGGCGGACAGGCTGCTGGTTTTCTTGACGAGTTGTTGAAGCAGATAATCCCCCAGGCCGAATCATCGCTCCCGCAACCGCCTGCCTGGCGCGGCGTTGCCGGCTACTCGTTGGCGGGTCTTTTTGCACTGTGGGCACTTTGGCAAACAGATGTCTTTGAGCGCGCAGCGAGTGCATCGGGGTCGCTGTGGTTCCCCGGCTTTATCGACTACGCGCGCGAGCGCACGATGACGGCTACGCCCGATGCCGCCTATCTGTCGCTCGGTAAAAAGGAAACCAAGACGCCCAACCGCATGATGCGGCACGTACTCGACGATACGCGCGCGATGGAAGAGCTGTTTATCGAGCGCGACATCCCAACAACGCTGGAGCTCAACCCCGGCAATCATTTTGCCCAA
The DNA here is from genome assembly GCA_900540985.1 of uncultured Collinsella sp. Taxonomy (GTDB): domain Bacteria; phylum Actinomycetota; class Coriobacteriia; order Coriobacteriales; family Coriobacteriaceae; genus Collinsella. The sequence continues at coordinate 5,079 of UQIC01000040.1, read as the reverse complement.
ACTGACCTGCGCATGGCGCGCGGCATCCACTGGATACTGACGCATTAAAAATGGCGTCCACGCGTACATGCGCATGGACGCCATTTTTTGATTTAGCTGAACACAACTACTATTCGACAGTCTCCTCGAGTTTAGATACGGCGGGCGCCGAGGATTGGGACATGGAAGTCCTTTCATGATGGAAGGGCGATCAGGCATATCGGATAACCTGCCCGATCGATACAATCCGAACCATTGTACGTGATACGCCATGTCTCGCACGCGCCGTCACCTGCAAACGGTAGCGTTACTTCCAAACGCGCTCGGCAATGCGCTTGACCAGCGCGATCTTCGCCCACTGCTCGTCCTCGGTCAGCTTGTTGCCAATCTCGCAGCTGGCAAAGCCGCACTGGGGCGACAGGTACAGATTCTCGAGCGGCACATACTTTGTGGCCTCGTGGATACGTTCGACGATAACGTCTTCGTCCTCAAGCTCAGCCGCCTTTGTAGTGACCAGTCCCAGCACCACCTTCTTGCCGGGGGCAACGTACTTGAGCGGCTCAAAGCCGCCGGCGCGGGGTGTGTCGAACTCCAGATAGAACGCATCGACATTCTCATGTGCGAACAGGTACGGCGCGATGGGGTCGTAGCCGCCCTCAAAGGCATAGGTGGAATGGTAGTTGCCGCGGCACACGTGCGTGTTGATAACCAGATCGTCGGGCTTGCCCTCGATGGCGGCGTTGTTGAGCGCCACGCCCAGCTCGCTTACCTTTTGCAGGTCGACCGGGCTCATGCCGGTCTTGGACACAAAGTCGGTATCGCAATAGATGCCCCAGGTGCAGTCATCAAACTGGATGTTGCGGCAGCCTGCTGCGTACAGGTCGGTGATCACCGTGCGATAAGCGGCCGCAATGGCGTCGGCAAGTTCCTCGTCGGTCTTATAGACAGCACGCAAGCTCTCCTGCTGGCCATCGCAGCGGTCGAGCGTGACCTCAGAAAACGTCTGGATAGGCGCCGGGATGGTCTGGCGCGCGACCTGGCCCTCGCCCTCGAGCGCCTTGACAAATTTGAAGTGCTCGACGAAGGGGTGGTTCTCGCCGCTGATGGGGCCGGTCACCACGGCGGTATCGGCCGTCGTCTCCTCATCATGGAACATATAACCCGTACGCGAGGTACGGCGCTCAATGCCGTTAAGGCCCCACATAAAATCGAGGTGCCAGTAGCTGCGGCGAAACTCACCATCGGTGATGACCTGCAGGCCGGCGGCCTTCTGCTTTGCCACCAAATCGCGAATGGCATCGTCCTCGACGGCCTTAAGCCCCTCGGCATCAAGCGTGCCCGCGGCGTAGGCGGCACGGGCGTCCTTCACGGCCTGGGGACGAAGAAAACTGCCGACGATATCGGCGCGAAACGGCGCGTTCGGTTGAATCGAAGTGCTCATAGATATCTCCCTTTGCATTGGTTGCTTTACTGGGACAGAGTATGAGCGCTCATACGGCCATCGTAAAATATACGTTTATATCAGTTTGATATAGATGCTTCCTATATCAGTTGGGACTGCCATAAAGAGATTTAACCCGTGCAGAATACAGCGACTAAATATGCTGACGAATCGCGTCGATATAGGCTTGGCCGTAGCGCGTGAGCGTCGTGTTCTTGCGCGTAATGATGCCGATCTCCATGTACTCGTCCACATCGAGCGGAATCGAGATAATACCGGGGCCGTTAAGTTCATGGCTGATCACACCCGAACACACCGTGTAACCGTTAAGTCCCATAGCCAGGTTGAACAGTGTCGCACGGTCACGCACGCGGATATTCTTGCGGCGCTCAAAGGTCGAGGTCAGTTCCTCGGAATAGTAGAACGAGTTATAGCTGCCCTGCTCGTAGGACAAAAACGGATAGTCCTCGAGATCCTCGAGTGTCACGCTGGCGTGGTCCGCCAGTGGATGGTCGGCACATACAAAGACATGCGGCGCGGCGCAGAAGAGCCCCTCGAATACGAGCTCGTTGGCGGCGAGCATACGCTCGATAACCTCGCGGTTATGCTCGGATAAGTACAGGATGCCCAGCTCGCTTTTCATATGTGCGACGTCCTCGATAATCTCGTGGGTCTGCTCCTCGCGCAGGGTAAAGTCGTAGCGTGCGGCATCGAACTCACGGATCACATCGACAAACGCATTAACGGCAAAGGAATAATGCTGGCAGCTCACACTAAAGTGCGGCACCTGCTCGGACGCGCCCTTGTACTTGCCTTCGAGCAGATCGGCCTGGTCGAGCACCTGGCGCGCGTAGCCCAAGAAGGTCTCGCCTTCCTCGGACACAATGACGCCCTTGTTGGTGCGCTCAAAGATGTGCACGCCCATCTCGTTTTCGAGATCGCGGATCGACGCGGTAATCGAAGGCTGCGATACAAAGAGCCGGCGCGAGGCCTCGGTGATGCTGCCGCATTCGGCAACTTTGACGACATATCTGAGCTGCTGGAGCTTCATAGCCTTCTCCCTAGACGTTCATGATGCCAAGACCCGCCGCGTCCATCTGGCGCATAAACGGCGGCATCTCCCCCGTCGCGGCGCAGGCGGCAATCTGGTGCAGAGCCCCGGCGACCGCATCGTCTGCCGCAGCGCCGATATGCCAGCGCGCGGCAGCCGTGACGGCCTCGTTGGCATTGGCGACTGCAACGGAGTTGGGAACGGCATCGATCATGGGCAGGTCGTTATCGGAATCGCCGAATACGGCCACCTCGTCGGGCGTCAGGCCCAAAGCGCGCGCCAACTCCAGCGCAGCGCAGCCCTTGTCCCAACCGGCCGGAAGGATGTCAAACAGGCGCACTCGGTTGTTGGGAAACACAAGCGAGAGTTCCGGCACCTCAGCGGCAACGCGCTCGCGTAGCTCCGCGAGCTCCTCACGCGAACGGGCACTCCAGATATTCGCCTTGAACACCGGCGCGTCATCGACGACGGGACGGCACGGGGCCTCTTCGCCTTTGAGCCATGCGTTGCCGCCCGACTCCATGGCGCGACGAACGCGCTCGGGATCACTCGTCACGCAGTAGGCATCGTTGCCCCAAAAGTCATCGCCCAGGCTATAGACCTTCAGATAGGTATCGTCGGTCTCTTGCTCAAGATAGTCGGCAAGACGCATGAGGGCACCGTTGTCGCTCGCACGGGAGGCAACAACCTCGCCGTCGACAAACATCACCTGGCCGTTACAAAACGCACCGGTCGAAAAACACTCGGAACGGTTTTTGAACATCCAGCCCATCGCGGACGGCTGACGACCCGAAACCGGACCAAAGTGCAGACCCGCCGCCTGCATGGCATGAATACCCTCGATGGCGTAGTCGCTGGCTCCGTCATGCCCGGCTGGAATCAGCGTATCGTCCATATCGGTCAGCACAAGTTTAATCATAAGGCCCCCATTCGTATCGGTCCTACCTATTGTAACGACCTGCCAAAATAAACCTGTCCCTTTTTGGCAGGTGCGCTAGTATAGGGAACAACAGATTCGATGCGGGAGTGCCGGCGGTGCAAACCACAAGGCTGAGAGGGCATGGGGCCCAATCCTTTGAACCTGTCAGTTAATGCTGGCGTAGGGAGCATGCCGCCTTTACAGGGGCGCTGTCTATGCACAGCGCCCCTTTTCTATGCCAAGGAGGCATGTGCAGTGATTGATTCGGAACAGCTTAAGCAACATATGGTCAAGGCCGTGGAGGAGATTCGCGCCACCAATCCGATGGCCGGCTCCATCACCAACACGGTGACGATCGACTTTGTCGCCAATGCGCAGCTCGCCGTGGGCGGTTCGGCCGCCATGGTCTATCTGCCCGACGAGGGCGAAGCGCTCGTTGCCGGCGGCGGCGCCATCTATCTCAACATGGGCACGCTCTTCCCCATCTACGAGCAGACGATTCCCCGCGCGGCGAAGGCGGCACACGACGCCGGCAAGCCCTGGGTGCTCGATCCGGTGGGTCTGGGCATCGGTAGCCTGCGCACCCAGCTGGTAAACGAGCTCAAGCAGTACAAGCCCGCCATCGTGCGCGGCAACGCCTCCGAGATTATCGCGCTCGCCGGCCTGTGGGGTCTTGAGGGCGAGGCGGCCGATCTGAGCCGCGTGCGCGGTGTCGATACCACCGACACGGTCGATGCCGCCCGCGACGCCGCCGTGGCGCTCGCCCGCTACACCGGCGGCGCCGTAGTGGTCTCGGGCGAAGTCGACCTGATCACCGACGGCACGACGGTGGCCAAGTCCCACGGCGGCAGCCCGCTCATGTCCAAGATCACCGGCTGCGGCTGCTCGCAGGGCGGCGTGCTGGCCGCAGACGGGCTTTGCGTCAGCGCCGCCATGGTGAAGACGCTGCGCGGCGCTTTTGAGGAAAAGGGCATCTGCCTGCGTGACGAGGATTTTCTGACGCCGCTGTGGACGGAAGACCGCCCGCCCGTGCCGGCGCTGCGCATCGTCTTTGACGGCGGGCGCGAGAACCAGCCCATCATTGCAGAGCTGGTGCGCAAGTGCGATGTAGATGTAAATATCCTCTCGGCAAACATTCGCCGGATCAACGATAAGCCCTATGGGCAAATGCTCATCGAAATGCCCGCCGACGCGGCGGCGCGGGAAAAGATCATTCGCTTCCTCAACGGCGAGGGGCTGACGGTTAAGGAGGTGTGGCCGCAATGAACTGGGATCAACTCTGGGTCGCTCTGGGCGAAACGCTGCAAATGACGCTGCCGTCTACGCTGATTGCCTATGTCATCGGCCTTCCGCTGGGCGTGGCGCTGGTCATCACCCGGCGCGGCGGCATTTGCCCCATGCCCACGTTCAACGCCGTGGCGGGCGCGATCGTCAACTTTTTGCGCTCGATTCCCTTCATCATTCTGCTGGCGATGCTCTTTCCCGTCACGCGCGTGGTGATGGGCAGGGCCATCGGCACCACTTCGATCATCTTTCCGCTTACGGTGAGCGCGTTTCCGTATGTGGCGCGCATGGTCGAAGGCAGCTTTAACGAGGTAGACGGCGGCATCATCGAGGCGGCGCAGTCGATGGGCTCGACCACGTTTCAGATCATTCGCAAGGTGCTCATTCCCGAGGCCATGCCCTCGC
>UQIC01000039.1 GCA_900540985.1 uncultured Collinsella sp. | reverse complement strand
TGCGACACATCTGGTGTGTCCATCCTCGCAGTATCCGGTTCTCAAGGTGCACGCCTTCGCGGCTGATCCGGTCCGACCGGGCCGCGCGGCAAGGAGATATATTGCCAGACCGGAGGGGCCCCGGGGGCGGGAATCTGGTCGTACACATTTCCTACACAATGTAAGATCTAACTAACGTTTGCCAGCCGTTAACTACCGCTCGCCGAGCATCTCTTTATATAAGGCAGCCTCATGGTTAAAGCGGATACGTTCCTCTAGCTAAAGCACAGCCAGCATCGAGCAACTCGTCACGTTCTTCCACCGAGAACCCCTCGGCGTAGACGCGCACCACTGGTTCGGTCCCGCTAGGACGGACCAGCAGCCACGTGTCATCCTCGAATGCCAAACGCAAGCCATCCATATGACTAACGTTTTGCGGCACCTTGCCACAAATCGACTTGGGGTTTACGCCCGGCAGCAGGGTTCGTAACGTTTCGGCATCTTCGGCCTCAAGGCGCAAATCGCGTCGACCGTAACTCGTCTTACCAAAACTATCCTCGAGTTGGTCGACCAGAACGCCCAAAGGCGCGCCCGTCTTTGCCATAAGCTCACACAGAATCAGACAGGCGAGGATTCCATCGCGCTCGGGCATATGCGCGGCGATGCCGATACCACCAGCTTCTTCGCCGCCTATGAGGACGCCGCCCTTCTTCATCTCTGCCGCTATATATTTGAAACCGACTGGTTTGACGGTCACGCGGCAGCCAAGCGCCTCGGCAATGCGACGCACGAGCGTCGAGCACGAAAGATTGACGACGACGCGCCCCTCCAAATTACGAAATTGAACCAAGTCGCCCAAAACGAGCGCCATGATCTGATGCGGATGTATATATCTGCCGCGCTCGTCAACCGCGCCGATACGGTCGGCGTCGCCGTCGGTCACCAGGCCAGCGCAAGCTCCGTCCTCGATAACCGTGCGCTCGCAAGCGTCCACCCACGGCTCAACGGGGTCGGGGCAGATATCTTCTTGATCAGACGCCTGCCCGGCGTGAATCTCGTGCACCTCAACGCCAAGCTCGCGCAGTAAGTCGGCTAGATAGCCCTGGGCTGCGCCGCCCATGGGATCGACAACCACGCGCAAGTGCGCGGCGCGAATGGCTTCGGCATCGACAAACGATGCCACCGCCTGCATATAGTCAGGAATGATATCCGCGGTGCGATATTGCCCCTCGATCCCCATTGGCTCGGGAGCCATAGTCTCTTCGAGCTCTTCGATGACATCCTGGTTGGCGGTCGAGCCGTCACCCATGCGAATCTTGAGGCACAGATAGCCCTGCGGATGATGGGACCCCGTCACCATGAGCGCGCCGCACGCTTCACCGTCATAAGCCGCCGCCCACGTAAGGGCAGGGGTCGGGACAGGTCGCGAAGCGAGCACGGCGTCTAGCCCGTGCGCTGCTAGCACACCCGCCGCAAGCTCAGCGAACTCGCGCGCCAGGGGCCGGGTGTCGAACCCTATATATACCGTTTTGCCCGGATTGGTCTTTTGCCACAACTCGCCGACGGCATCGGCGATACGGGCAACGTTATCGGCAGTGAAGTCCTCATCGACGCGAGCGCGCCAACCGTCAGTTCCAAAATGAATTATCGCGCACACGCGCAGACACCTCACAGTGTTTGGATCATGGTACGCATGGGGTATACCCGCAACATGCGCTCGGCAACCTGCCGGCACCAGCATTCACCATTTGGGCAAATGCTGCCGAGGACATGCAAGCAATAAAAAACCGCCCCGTATGGAGCGGTTTTGCCCTTTATATATCGAGCGCCTCGGCCATCGCTGCCGTAGTGATTGCCGTGGTTCCACAGCAACTGCCCACCATTGCGGCACCGGCATGTCTCCATTCGATGCATGCGCGCGCGAAAGCTTCGGGGTTCTCGTGCCATACGGGGCCATCCTGAGTCTGGACCGGATCGCCCACGTTGGGACGCACCGTGACGGGAGTAGTCGCCGATGCAACCATCCTGGGCACCGCCGCGTTCGCGGCCGCAAGCGAACAGCAATTAACACCAACCGAGTTTGCGCCGTGTTTTTCGGCGTACAAAACGGCTGCCTCGATGTTGAGGCCATCGCCCAACAGGTCGCCTTTATCGTCAACGACAAAACTCACCAGAACAGGCATGCCGTCGGCGGCATCTAGGGCGCCGGCAAGCATGGGCTGCAAATTACGGATAGACGTCACCGTCTCGATCAGCAGACCGTCAACGCCAGCGTTGAGCAAGGCGTGCGCCTGTTCGCGCGCAATGCCTCGGATTTCACGATACTCGGCAGAGTCCTCGGCAAACCACTCAATACCGATCGGGCCCATCGAGCCCACCAGCAGCTGAGGGTGCGCCTGGCGGGCATCGTCGACGGCCCCGCGATTGACCTCCGCCACGGACGGCGCAATCTGGTCGTGCTTGAGGGCATAGCTCGATGCCTGAAAGGTGTTGGTAATGAGCACCTGCGCGCCGGCGGCGACATACAAGCGATGGACACGAGAAACGGTCTGCGGCTCTGCCAGATTCCAAAACGCCGGTGGAATGTCGGCGGCATCGTACTCACTCAACAGAACACTGCCCATGGGACCCTGCGCCAACAAGGTCCCGCTCGACAAGCGGCGCGTAAGTTCCTCGGCACCAAAGCGGTTGTAATAACTCGTATCCATATATATCCCGCTATTCCTCGACGCTGATTCCCTGCTTTTCGAGATAGGCGAGCCAGCGGTTCATCGTGTCCTCGGAAAGCGCATGCTCCATCATGCAGGCCTCGGAATCGGCTCGCTCAAATTCGACACCGAGCTCCTGAACCAAAAACGTGCGGATGAGGCGATGACGGTACCAGATAGCCGTGCCAACCTCGCGACCGCGATCGGTCAGGATTACCTTGCCGTAGTGCGATTGCTCGACAAGCTCGGATGCCTTGAGCGCCGAAACCGCTTTATTGACCGATGCCTTGGAGACGCCAAGGCGCTGCGCGATGTCGACCGATCGCACGCCGTTGGTTTCCCCCTCTTCGCTTTCAATGCGAACCATGCACTCCAAGTAGTCTTCGTTCGCCACCGTCAGATGTAGTTCGCGCGAGCTATTTGTCGTATCCATGATCTTCCGTCCCTTCTGCATTCAATGGCTGATTCTACCCCATCCAAGCGTCGTGGTATGCCGTGGCATACCGTGCTAGAGTTCTTGTTGCACACGACGACCAAGATTGGAGCGGTCTTTATGGAAAACACCACCACGAGCCCCGATGTCCTCGAACGCTTTTTGCGCTACGTCCAGATCAACACGCAGTCCGAGGATGCAAACTGCGACCAGGTACCCTCGAGCGCCGTTCAGTTTGACCTTGCCAACGTGCTGGCTGAAGAGCTGCGCGAGCTTGGTGCGGAAGATGCCCACGTGACCGAGCACGCCTATGTCTGCGCGCATATCCCCGCAAGTGCGGGCGCTGAGGACAAGCCCGCCCTGGGCCTGATCGCCCATCTCGACACCACCGAAGTTGCACCGGGCGCCGGCGTGAAGCCGCACATCGTACACTACGAAGGCGGCGACCTGGTCTGCGGCACGGTTGACGGTAAGCCCGTTGCCATGAGTACCGCCAAGCTTCCCGCCCTGAATGACCTCGCGGGTGAGGACCTGGTCTGCAGCGATGGCACCACGCTGCTGGGCGCGGACGACAAGGCAGGCGTCGCCGAGATCATGTCGCTTGTCGCGCGTATCGCTCAGGACCCTTCTCTGCCCCATCCCGCACTCGGCATTTGCTTCTGCCCTGACGAGGAGATCGGCCACGGAGCCGAGCTGTTGGATATCGATACCTTTGGCTGCAAGTACGCCTACACGGTCGACGGCGGCCCCATCGGCGAGCTGGAGTGGGAGTGCTTTAACGCCGCCGAGGCGACCGTCCGCTTTGAGGGCCAGTCCATCCACCCGGGCGACGCTAAGGGCCGTATGGTCAACGCAGGCAATCTGTTCTGCGACTTCAACGCGTTGCTCCCCTACGTGCAGCGCCCGGAGTATACGGAAGGCTACGAGGGCTTTTATCACCTTGAGGGTGTATCTGCGACCGTCGATCACGCCACAGCGCGCTATATCGTCCGCGACCATGACGCCGCCAAGTTCCAGCAGAAACTCGACCTTATTGATGCCGCCGCCTCGATGCTCAACCAGCGTCTGGGTGAGGAGCGCGTGACAGTCGAGATTAAGCAGCAGTATCGAAATATGGCCGAGATCGTTCGTGACTATCCCGAGCTTATTGATGTTGCCAAGGAAGCCTACCTTGCCTGCGGCGTTGAGCCCCAAGTGCTGCCGATTCGCGGCGGCACCGACGGCGCGCAGCTGTCGTTCCGCGGTCTGCCCTGCCCCAACCTTTCCACCGGCGGCTATTGCTACCACGGCGTCAACGAGTTCGTCCCGGTCAGTTCGCTCGTCAAGATGACCGACGTGCTCCAGGAGCTCGTCGCCCGCTTTGCATAAGCCTGGCTGCACAAGTCCAAAAGACGAATCGCCCCGTCCTCAACCGAGAACGGGGCGATTTTTTTGCTGCAATGAGAACAGGTTGACGCACGCCAGCCTCTTAACGCAAGGAGTGTCCCAAACTGCCGGCACAAAAGGAACGTCCCCAAGTGCCAAGTGTTCCGGCAACGCCAATGTTTTGGCGCGGACAGACACTATGACCCAATCCGAGGGCACTAAAAAGATAGGAGCCCCCGTTCGTGACCGCGGATCGGGGCTGCGACAATGATGTTGAAGTGCCATAGGCGCAGCCGCGCCGCAACGAGGTTGGGAGGCTCCCATGCCAAAGTATTCTACCGCGTTCGGGATGGACGTCCACCTGAGGTCGACCACCGTCTGCGCCCTCGACGCGGACACCGGCGAGGCCGTGACGAGGAGGTTCCCCGGCAACCCCTGGGGCGAGATCGCCGGGTGGATGGATGGGTTCCCCGGGCCGTCGCTCGCGGCCTACGAGAGCGGCTACCTCGGCTTCGCCCCGCAAAGGGAGCTCGCCGGGCTCGGCGTCGAGTGCGTCGTCGCCGCGGTCTCGAAGATCCCCAGGTCGGCCGCCGACTCGGCCTCCAAGAACGACAGGAACGACGCCGCCAGGATGGCCAAGGCGATACTCGCCCACGACATCTCCCCCGTATGGATCCCCTCCCCCGAGGTCGAAGGCATCAGGGACCTCGCCGGCGCCTACGACGGGGCGACCGCGCGCCTGGCGACCGCCAAGCAGCGGCTGCTCGCCTTCCTCGCAAAGCGAGGGTTCGTCTACGGCGGCACCACGCCCGCCGGCAACCCGAGGAAGTACTGGACCTACGACTTCCTGAGGTGGCTCGACAAGGTCAGGCCGGAGGACGATGGCGGGGTTCGGACGCTCGCCGCCCTGAGGAACGAGGTCGAGGCCGCAGCGGAGGCCCGGGCGGACCTGCTCTCCGAGTACAGGGCCGCCGTGGATGCCAGCCCGATCGCCGCGGAGGTGGCCGCCCTCCAGTCGATCAAGGGCTGCGCCTTCGCGCTGGCCGCAGCCTTCTCGGCCGAGGTCGGCGACTTCACGAGGTTCCGTTCCGGAAGGCAGGTCACGGCCTATTTCGGCCTCGCGCCGAGTCAGAGGTCGAGTGGCGACTCCGTGCGGCTCGGAGGCATCAGCGGTGCGGGCAACGCGCTCGTGAGGAAGCTGGCCGTTGAGGGTTCATGGTGCTACGCCGCGGCACGGCACCAGCCGAAGCTCATGCCGAGGGACACGGGCGTGCCCCTCGAGATAAGGATGCACGGGAGGAAGGGGTCCGAGCGGCTCCTGCGGCGGCGCGAGGAGATGCTCGCCCGCGGCATGCCCGCGGCGAAGGCCAACGCGGCCACCGCGGCCGAGCTCGTGAGGTGGCTCTGGGCCCTCGGCATGATGTGCCGGGAGGGCGCGGAATAGACATAGCCCCCGTCCCGGCGAGCCGGGCGGCCTTCGGGGATACCCCCTATTTCGCTGTGCGCGCGGAGCCCTCCGCATGCGCCTCGACAGACTTGGGGAACCCCGCCGAAGGAATGGAGTGCGGGCCGACAGAACGGTATCCGCGGATATGAGACTGAGCCGAAGGCGTCGATGACATGCCGGGGGCGGACCGGGACGGGTTAACGGCAGGCCCCGCCGACCGATTGCAAGCGGTCGGCGGGGCCATTGTGGCTCTTGACAGCGGATTGGGTCATATGAGCGAAAACCCGCCAGAGCGAGCAAGGTGCCTTGAAACAAGGCGGCATTGACCTTCTGGTCATGCCGCCGAAGTTGAAAGGCAGATTGCCGCTCTGGCGGGTTTGCAGCGTCAAGCGGTTACGCGGTTTGGTAAAACCGCGTAACCCTAATAATTGGCTTCGTAGCCGTTGCCGTCGCCGGTGGGCTCTTCGTAGTAGTCCGAATCGCTTGAATCGCTTGAGTCATCGGAATCGTCAGAGCTGACCGATGAGGTTGCGGTACCGTTTGCGTAGTCGTCAGACGTGTTGTTGTTCAGGTCGCCGATCGTAGAGCTGGAACCGTCGGAAAGACCCATGGTGTTGGGACCCTTGGGATCCTTGCCGGCATCGACGCGCTCCATCATTTCCTTGAGCTCGTCCTCGTAGACAAAGACGTAGCTCACACCGTCAATCATGGTGCTGTCGTCGGCGTACGAGGGCAGGTTGGCCGAGTAGATACCGTCGACATCCATACCGCGCGTGGCGTTGACCGTAGCCACGATATCCTGAACGCTCATATCGGTTACGAGCATATCGGACAGCGAATTAACCAGGCCAAAGATCTTCGTGGCATCGAAGTTATTGAGAATCTGGTTGGCAAGGGCGCCAAGCACCTGACGCTGGTGGCGCATGCGCGTGTAATCGCCGTCGGCATAGGTGTAGCGGCAGCGGGCATAGGTAAGGGCGGTGGCACCGTCCATATGCTGCTGGCCAGCGGTAATCTTAATATCCAGGTGCTCGGGGTCGTCAACATCATCGGTTGCGTTAATGTCGATACCGCCAACCGAATCAATCAGCGCCTGCATACCGTCGAAGCTGACCTCGGCATAGTGGGAAATCTGAACACCGCACAGCTCGTTGACAGCCTCGACCATGGCCTCGGCGCCGCCAACGGTATGGCAGGCGTTGATCTTCATGGTCTCGCCCTTGTACTCGACCTTGGTGTCGCGCGGAACGGAAATGAGCGTCGCCTGCTTTTGCGTGGGATCAATGCGTGCCAGGATAATCGAGTCGGCACGGTACGTATCCTCGCCCGGACGGCCGTCGGTGCCAAGAAGCAGCACGTAAAACGGATCCTTTGCCTCATCGGTGTCAACCAGAACCCGACGCAGATTGTCGGTAATGACATTAGAATCGCCGAGCTTGCCCATAATGGTGGCAAACCACAGGCCGGCAGCGGTAGTGGCACTCAGCAGCACGCCAAGCACGACAATGAGCGCGACGTGACGAATCGTGTGGCTACGACGACGTTGGCGAGCGCGCTCGGAATAGCGAGCCACGTTATCGCGACTGTAGATCTTGGCCTGCGCACCAGTTGAGGGTCTTCGGGCGGTGGTATCCGCGAGGGGCTTTTTATTAAACATAGGCAACCTGTATTAGTAGATGACGGGATCGGGGACGGTAGCATGCTCGACATGCGCGCCGAGCGCCTGCAGCTTTTCGACAAACTGCTCGTAGCCGCGCTTGATGTGATGGATGGCCGAAACCTCGGTCGTCCCGTCGGCGATCAAGCCCGCTACGACGAGGGCCGCTCCGCCACGCAGATCGGGCGAGGTAACCTGTGCACCCGAGAAGCCCTTGACGCCATGAATCATGGCATGATGGCTCTCGATACGAATGTCGGCACCCATGCGCACCAGCTCAGAGGCAAACATAAAGCGATTCTCGAAGATGTTTTCGGTAATAACGGAACTGCCATCGGCAAGGGCGGAGAGTACCATAATCTGTGCCTGCATGTCCGTTGGGAAGCCGGGGAACGGAAGCGTCTGGATGTCGACCGGCTTGATACGCTCGGCACGGTTCACATGGACGCCATCCTCGACGCGCTCGCAGTCGATACCCATGAGCTCCATCTTCTTGAGCACCATGCCCAAGTGAATGGGGCAAAAACCCGTGACGTCGACACCGCGATCGTCGGCCATCAACGCACCGGCAACGATAAAGGTACCGGCCTCGATGCGGTCGCCCACCACGCGATGGGTAACGGGATGGAGCTCTTCCACGCCTTCGATAGTCACGACGGGCGTACCGGCGCCAACAATCTTGGCGCCCATCTCGTTGAGCATGTTAGCGAGATCGACGATCTCGGGCTCGCGGGCGGCATTATCGATAACCGTGGTGCCCTGTGCGCGCACAGAGGCCATGATGAGGTTCTCGGTCGCACCGACGCTGGCGAACTCGAGCGTGACGGTGGTACCGCGCAGACCTTGGGGCGCATTAGCGTTGATGTAACCGTGGGCGGTATCGAACTCAACGCCCAGGGCCTCAAGACCAAGAATGTGCATATCGATCTTGCGAGCACCCAGGTTGCAGCCGCCCGGCATGGCAATCTTGGCGCGATGGAAGCGGCCCAGCAGGGGTCCCATGACGGCGGTGGAAGCACGCATCTTGGCAACGAGCTCGTAGGGGGCCTCCCAAGAATCGACCTGAGAGGTATCAATCTCGAGCGTGTGCTCGTCGAGAACATCGATCGTAGCGCCCATGCCCTTGAGCACCTTGCCCATCACGTGGACATCGGAAATATCGGGCACGTTCTGCAGCGTCGTCTTGCCCGGCGCCAGAAGCGTTGCCGCCATGAGTTTGAGCGCGGAGTTCTTGGCGCCCGAGACGGGCACGGAGCCTCCGATGGCGTGGCCACCCTCAACGCGGATAATATCCAAGGTCTACCCTTTCAAAAAGCATGCCCGGGGTGGCTGGGCCATCCCGGGCATGATGTGTTCGCAAATGGTCGAACGCTAAATCGTTTGACTATTGGGCAAGCTTGAGCTTACACCATGCGATTTCATTATAGAGGTAGGCGCGGCGTGCATCATCCTCCGACAAATTACCCAGCTTCTCTTCAAAACCTTGAATATCAGCTTTAAGCTTGTCGGCATCGACGGTCGCCAAATCGCAAGCGCGCTCGGCGAGAACGGTCACGACATCGTCCGCAACCTGGGCATAGCCGCCGGCCACGGCAAACGTGTGGTCGACAGTGCCCATGGCCTTATCGGAAACGCGAACGTAACCGCGGTCGATCGTGCAGATCTCGCTGGAGTGAGCAGGCAGGACGCCAAACTCGCCATCCGTGGACGGAATCGACACAAACGCAGCGTCGCCCTCATAGGCGCAGCTCACGGGGCACACGATGCGGATACGCATAACCTACTTCTCCCCCATCTTGCGGGCGCGCTCGCGCACGTCCTCAATCGTGGAAGCATAGCGGAAAGCCTGCTCGGGCAGGTCATCGGCCTTGCCATCGACAATCTCGGCGAACGAGCGGACGGTATCCTCGACGCGGACGTAGACACCGGGGTTGCCGGTGAACTTCTCGGCGACGTGGAAGGACTGCGAGAGGAACTGCTGAATCTTACGGGCACGGTTGACCGTAAGGCGCTGCTCCTCGGACAGCTCGTCCATACCCAGAATGGCGATGATGTCCTGAAGGTCGGAGTACTCCTGCAGGAGCTCCTGGACCTTGACAGCGACACGGTAGTGCTCCTCGCCGACGATCGAGGGATCGAGAGCGTCGGAGGAAGACGCGAGCGGGTCGATAGCCGGGAACAGGCCGAGCGACGAAATGCTACGCGAAAGAACCGTGGTGGCATCGAGGTGCGTAAACGTCGTGGCAGGCGCCGGGTCGGTCAGGTCGTCTGCGGGGACGTAGACAGCCTGGACGGAGGTAATGGAGCCCGTCTTGGTCGAGGTAATGCGCTCCTGGAGGTCGCCCATCTCGGTTGCCAGCGTGGGCTGGTAACCGACGGCGGACGGCATACGGCCCAGCAGTGCGGAAACCTCGGAACCTGCCTGGGAGAAGCGGAAGATGTTGTCGATGAACAGCAGAACGTCCTGGCCGCGATCGCGGAAGTACTCAGCGGTGGTAAGGCCGGCCAGACCGATGCGCAGACGCGCTCCGGGCGGCTCGTTCATCTGACCATAGACCAAGCAGGTCTTGTCGATAACGCCAGACTCGCTCATCTCGAGGAACAGGTCGGTGCCCTCGCGGGTACGCTCGCCGACGCCGGTGAACACCGAGGTGCCGCCGTGCTCCTGGGCGAGGTTGTTGATGAGCTCCTGAATCAGAACGGTCTTGCCGACGCCGGCGCCGCCGAACAGGCCCGTCTTGCCGCCACGGATGTAGGGCTCGAGCAGGTCGACGGCCTTGATGCCGGTCTCGAAGATCTCGGTCTTGGTGGTGAGCTCGTCGAAACGGGGCGCTGCATGGTGGATGGGGTAGAACTCCTCCACCTCGGGCATGGGCTTGCCGTCGACGGGCTTGCCCATGACGTTCCAAATGCGGCCGAGCGTCTTGGGACCAACGGGCATCTTCATGGGCTCACCGGTATCGGTGGCGATGAGGCCGCGCTGCAGGCCGTCGGTCGAGGACATGGCGACCGTGCGGACGACGCCGCCCGGAAGCTGGCTCTCGACCTCGAGGATCGTGCTCAGATGACCGATCGGGGTCTCGGCCTCGACCGTGAGCGCGTTGTAGATCGGGGGCACCGCGCCGTCAAACTTGACGTCGACGACAGGGCCGATGATTCGCACGATGCGACCATCACCGGCAGTCGTCTTCTTGGTGGCTTCCTCGACCGCAAGCTTTACGGTGTTATTAGCCATTACTGTTCCTCCAATGCTGAGGCTCCGCCGACGATCTCGTTAATCTCGGTCGTGATCGAAGCCTGGCGCACGCGACTATACGTGCGGGTAAGGGTCGAGATGATCGCGGTGGCGTTTTCCGTCGCGGAGTGCATGGCCTTGCGGCGTGCACCCTGCTCGGCAGCCGCCGAATCGATCAGGGCCTGGTAGATGACCGTCAGGATATAAGACGGCACAAGCTTGCCGAGAACATGCTCGGGAGAGGGCACGAACTCGAACGTGGACGAGATGCGCTTAGGGGCGTCGGTCTCGTTCTTACGCGGACCGTGGGCCATAGCGATCATCTCGGGGTCGAGCGGCAACAGATGCTCGACGCGAAGCTCCTGATCCACGCGGTTCTTGGCGTGGTGGTAGACAAGCTCGACACGGTCAAGCTCACCGGCACGATACGCATCGCAGATATGAGAGGAGATCATGCGGGCCTGATTGAAATCGGGCTCAGAGGAGTTGCCCTCAAAGTGCATGACAACGTTTGCGCGGTCACGGAAATACGTGGCCGGCTTACGCCCGCACGTGATGATCTCGCATTCGATGCCGTCGTTCGCCCAAGAAGCGGCGAGCTTTTCGGCCGTGCGCTCCACCGTCGTATTGAAACCGCCGGCAAGGCCGCGGTCCGAGGCAATAACGACAATCAGGCCATGCTTGACGCTCTCATGCTTCTGCAGCATGGGATCGGTGCCCGAACAGGAGGCGTCGCCGGCGACCGTCAACATGACGTCGGTCAGCGCCTCCTTATAGGGCTCGGCCTGCTTGGAGCGATCGAGGGCACGACGAATCTTGGCCGTAGAGACCATCTCCATCGTGCGCGTGATCTGCTTGGTCGTGGTAACCGAGGAGATTCGCTTCTTAATGTCGCGAAGGTTGGCCATGGGGCTTAGTTCTCCTCTGATCCAGAAACATCCGAATGGTGCTTGGCCATGAACTGCTGCTTGAAGTCGCCGATGACGCGCAAGAGCTCAGCCTTGGTGTCATCATCGATCTTCTTGGCGCGAACCTTGTCGAGCAGCGAACCAAAGCCATTGTCCATGTACTCGATGAGCTCGGCACGGAAAGGCAGCACGTCGGCGATCTCCAGGTCATCCAGGAAGCCCTCGTTGCCAGCGAACAGCGTAACGATCTGCTCGCCAACCTCAAACGGCTTGTAACGCGGCTGCTTCAGGAGCTCGGTCATGCGAGCACCGTGGGTCAGCTGCTTCTGAGTAGCCTCGTCGAGGTCGGAGCCGAACTGCGTAAAGCCAGCGAGCTCCTGATAGGAAGCGAGGTCCAGACGGAGGTTGCCGGCGACCTGCTTCATGGCCTTGGTCTGCGCATCGCCACCGACGCGGGACACGGAGATACCCACGTCGACTGCCGGGCGCTGACCCTGGAAGAAGAGCTCGGACTGCAGGTAGATCTGACCATCGGTAATGGAAATGACGTTGGTCGGAATGTAGGCCGAGACGTCGCCGTCCTGGGTCTCGATGATCGGCAGTGCCGTCATGGAGCCGTAACCGTTCTTCTTGGACATCTTGACGGCACGCTCGAGCAGACGAGAGTGCAGGTAGAAGATGTCGCCAGGATAGGCCTCGCGTCCGGGCGGACGATGCAGCGTCAGCGACATCTGACGGTAGGCCACAGCCTGCTTGGACAGGTCATCGTAGATGACGAGCACGTGGCCGCCGGGGTTGGTCTCGCTGGCGGGCTTGCCGTCCTCGCCGTTGTACATAAAGAACTCGCCAATAGCGGCACCGGCCATAGGCGCGATGTACTGCATAGGGGCGGAATCGGCAGCGGTGGCCGAAACGATGATGGTGTAGTCGAGCGCACCGTGCTGAGCGAGGGTCTCGCGGATGTTGGCAACCGTGGAGGCCTTCTGGCCGATGGCGACATAGATGCAGACCATGCCCTTGCCGCGCTGGTTGAGGATAGCGTCGATGGCGATGGCGGTCTTACCGGTCTTACGGTCACCGATGATGAGCTCACGCTGACCGCGGCCAATAGGCACCATGGAGTCGATAGCGAGCAGACCGGTCTGAACCGGCTCGCACACCGGGGTACGATCGATGACGCCGGGAGCCTTGAACTCGATGGGGCGACGGTGCGTGGCGACGATGTCGCCCAGGCCGTCGATGGGCTGGCCGAGCGGATTGACGACGCGGCCGAGCATGGCACGGCTCACGGGGATATCCATAATGCGGCCAGTGGTGCGGCACTCGTCGCCTTCCTTGATGGAGTCGACGGCACCAAACAGAACGGCGCCGACCTCGTCACGGTCAAGGTTCTGGGCAAGGCCGAAGACGGTCTCACCGGTATCGGAGCTCTTGAACTCCAGAAGCTCGCCTGCCATGGCGCTCTTGAGGCCGGAGACGCGCGCGATGCCGTCGCCTACCTCGTCGACCGTTGAAACCTCATGCGTATCGACCGTCGCGGAGAGGCTCGTGAGCTGCTCCTGCAGTTTCTTGGCGATATCCTGGGCATTGAGGGTTTCGGACATTAGGCTTCACCTCCGTACGAATTAGCAGAGTTTGCGAGGGTCTCCTGCGCGATGCGCAGCTGCGTCTTGACGGAAATGTCACGACGCTCGCCGCGGGCCTCGAGCACCAGGCCGCCCACGATAGACGGGTCGACCTGCTCGATAAGGAATACCTTGCGGCCGAAGTCCTGCTCGCATTTCTTAGTGATGGTTTGACGCAGCTCGTCGTCGAGCGGGATCGCCGTGGTGACGGTCACGCCCACTACATCCTCGTCTTCCTCGGCAACATACTTAAAGGCAGCTGCCACCTTGGGAAGAAGGTCGAGCTGGTCGCGCTTGGACATGGTGTCGAGCACGGCGATGATCTCGGGGCTGGCAGAAGCCAAGCGCTCGACCATCTCGAGGTCCTCGAACACATGGTTCTCGGCCTTGGCGGCTTCCAAAAGGGAACGCGCGTAGGTCTCGAGCACCTTGTCCTGATAGCGGCTAGTCGGCATTCAGGCTACCTGCTTCCTGGATGTAGCGCTCGATGAGCTTCTTCTGCTCGGCATCGTCCTCGAGTGCCTCGCCCACGATCTTGGTGGCGACGGCAACGGACAGGTCGGCGATGGAGCTCGCGGCACCGGCGTAGATGGACTTGCGCTCGTCCTCGACGGTCGTATGGGCCTTGGCGATGATCTCCTCGGCCTCCTTGTGAGCAGCCTCGATGATACGGGCACGCTCGGACTCGGCGTCCTTACGGGCCTCGAGAACGATGTCGGCAGCCTGACGACGGGCGTCGGTGACGATCGAGTCGGACTCAGCGCGCTTGGCGATAGCCTCCTGCTTGGTCTTCTCGGCCTCGTCGAGGCTCTCCTCGATCTTCTTGCCGCGCTCCTCCATGGTTTTCATGATGCCCGGCAGGGCGACCTTGGCCAGCACGATCCAGATAATCAGGAAGGCGATAAGCGCCGGGATGAACTCCGCCATCTTAGGGATGAGGATGTCCGCACCGGCGGCGCCGTCCTCGGCGAACGCGGAAACCGGCATGAGCAGCGCGGCCGCGGACGCGGAGAGTGCGATCGCGCTCTTCTGGGATGAAAGATTCATACTTGACGCTCCGTGCTATTTAACGATCAGCGCGACAACGAAGCCGATCAGAGCCAGAGCCTCGCCGAAAGCGGAGCCCATGATGAAGACGGTGAACACGCGGCCCTGGACCTCAGGCTGACGGGCCATAGCACCCGTAGCACCCAGAGCAGACAGGCCGATAGCAAGACCAGCGCCGATAACACCGAGACCGTAACCGATAACTCCCACGATTCCTCCTTTGTCGTGCGTGTCTTATTTCACGCAGGATAACCTTTTTATAACTGCCGGGCTCCATGGGTACGGGCACCGGCGGTTTAACGAATTGCCTTACCTTTAAGGCACGAACGGAAGACTACTCCTCCTCCGCGACCTCCTCTGCCTCGGAGACATACACGGCGGTAAGGACCGTGAAGACGTAAGCCTGGATGGCGCCGACCACAAGCTCGATCGCATAGATCAGGATGAGGATGGCAAGCCAGGCCAGCGAAGGCAGGGCGCCGACGGCGTGGGCCGCGGAAACCTGCTGAAGCAGCGGCTGCATGAACATGCTCGCCATGATGGCGAACGAGCCCATGACCACGTGTCCTGCGAACATGTTGCAGAACAGACGGACGGCAAGCGTGATGAGGCGCAGGAAGGTCGAGAAAAGCTCGACGACCCACACGAGCACGTTCATCGGGAAGCTCACGCCCTGCGGGGCGAGGCTCTTGATGTAGCCGATCACGCCGTGAGCCTTGCATCCGTAGTAGATGAAGTACACGAAGGCGAAAATGGCGAGTGCGGCGGTGGAGCCGATTGCGCCGGTGCCGGGCTTCATTCCCGGGATCAGGCCGATCATGTTATTGATCAGGATGAACAGGAAAAGCGAGCACAGGAACGGGAAGTGCTTCTTCCAGTTCTCACCCACGACACCCTTGCCGATATCGTTCTCGACGTACTCGATGATGTACTCGAAACCGTTGACGAAGAAGCCCTTGGGAACCAGGGTCTGCTTCTTCTTGAACACGGCCAGGACGATCAGGAGCACGATCGTGGAGACGATCAGCCAAAACGAGTACTGCGTGATGCCGCAGCTCAGATCGCCCACGACAGGGGTGGAGCTGAACTCGCTGACCAGATGATTAATCTCATCAGGCAGCTTTTCAAAAATTTCCACGACTTACCTTTCGACCTCATGAGGATCTCGCAGCGCCTTGGCGACGCGAACCGCGCAGGCGGCCATAAAGGCCACGAAGCCGATCGCCTCGCCCAGGAGGAACATGCGAAATGCCTCTCCGAACAATACAAACACAACCAAGGTAAAGACAAGCAACGCGATTGCCGAGACCGCGAGACTCACCATACCCTTGAGCATGTCCGCATTCTGCTTATCGTCAAGAACCGGCTTGAGCGTAAAGACAAAGGGAAGGAAGGCAATCGCGCCCGCGATGGCACCTGCAACGATAGCGAGCAGATCGGCTATCTGAAACACTGGCGTCCTCACTTTCTTTTTTATCGCCTCACAGGACAGTTCCCGCCAAACATTGGTGACTATTGTACGAGCCAATCGCTAAAGTACAACCGAAAAAGCATCGGTTAATACGCACCTGTTCGTTTTCTTAAGACCTTCTTTATGCCGCAGGTACGGTAATACGTTTTTCTCGAACCCTGCAGGGCAAAACGTCCGTTAACAGGAGTGCGCGCGGTCGTCTTTTGCTCGCCCGCGCGCACCATTTCTTCGTATTTTCGACGTTAGCCGGTATGGCCCAGAGATTACAGCGTGCCGTAGATGCGGTCGCCGGCGTCGCCCAGGCCGGGAACGATGTAGGCAGCTTCGTTGAGATGGTCGTCGATGGCGCAGGCATAGATATGCACATCGGGGTCCTTCTCAGTCAGCGACTTGAGGCCCTCGGGGGCCGCGACGATGCACAGCATGCGGATGTCCTTGACACCGCGCTCGCGCAGGTAGCTGATGGCCATCTCGGCCGAACCGCCCGTGGCGAGCATGGGGTCGACGACCAGGCAGATGCGCTGGTCGATATCCTTGGGCATCTTGCAGTAATACTCATGCGGCTCGTGGGTAACCTCGTCGCGCTCCATACCGATGTGGCCCACGCGAGCGGAGGGTACCAAGTCGAGGATGCCATCGACCATGCCAAGGCCCGCACGCAGAATGGGAACGATGGCGAGCTTTTTGCCGGCGAGCTGCTTAAACGTTGCGGTGGTGATGGGGGTCTCGACTTCGACGTCTTCCATGGGCAGGTCGCGCATGGCCTCGTAGCCGTCAAAAAGTGCGAGTTCGCGCACGAGCTGGCGGAACTGGTTGGTGCCGGTGTTTTTGTCGCGCAGAATTGACAGCTTATGCTGGACGAGCGGGTGATCGACAAGGGTCACACGGGACGTATCGTAGGTGACGGTCATGGGTTGATTGCCCCTTTCGTTGCGGCCGGAAGATGGCCTTGCTGACAAGGCGCATGGCGATGTTGTTGCCGCGCGCCGTGCATAAGTTAAACGGTTTGTTGTATCGAGCAGCCCATCGCAGCCCTACTGTGAGGTGCTGAGCGAGCGCCTGACTGCATCACGCCAGCCCACAAGGTTTTGCTCGCGGCGCTCGGCGGACATGTGGGGAAGGAAGGTCCTAACGATCTGGGCATTTTGCTCCAGCTCTTCCAGATCTTCCCAATAGCCGACGGCAAGACCCGCCAAGTACGCGGCACCGATTGCCGTGGTCTCCACCGTCTCGCATTGCAGCACGGGGATATCCAGCAGGTCAGCCTGGAATTGCATGATGAACTCGTTGCGCGAGGCACCGCCATCGACAGACAGGCGCTCAATCGAAAGCCCCACGTCCTGCTCCATGGCGCGCAGCACGTCGTAGCTCTGATATGCCATGGATTCGCAGGCGGCACGTACGATGGTCGCACGGCTCGAGGCGCCGGTCAGACCGCACACGATACCGCGGGCATGCGGGTCCCACCAGGGAGCGCCCAGACCCGCAAAGGCGGGGACGAAGTAGCAGCCCTCATTGTCGTTGATCGAAGCGGCGAGTTGTGCCGACTCGCTCACACTCGAGATGATGCCCATGTTGTTGCGCAGCCAGTTCATGGTGGAACCGGCAGCAAAGATGGAGCCCTCGAGTGCATAGCTGATCTTGCCGTCCGCGGCGATACCGATCGTGGAGACCAGGCCATTCTTGGATTCGACGATCTCGTCGCCGGTGTTCATGAGCATAAAGCAACCCGTGCCATAGGTGTTTTTGGTCTGGCCGGGATGGAAGCAGCAGTGGCCAAACAGCGACGCCTGCTGGTCGCCCGCCACGCCCATGATGGGTGGCATGTTGGTCATGATATCGCTCGCGACGCGGCCGTAGTCGCCCGAGCTCCAACGAACCTCGGGCATCATGGAACGTGGAACGTCAAAGAGCGCCAGCAGGTCGTCGTCCCAATCGAGCGTATGGATATTAAAGAGTGCCGTGCGGCTGGCATTGGTGTAGTCGGTGGCAAAGACCTGACTGCCGGTGAGGTTGTAGATGAGCCAGGTGTCGATGGTGCCGAACATGAGGTCGCCCGCCGCCGCGCTCTCACGCGCACCGTCGACGTTGTCGAGGATCCACTGCACCTTGGAAGCCGAAAAATACGGATCGAGCGTGAGTCCTGTGCGGGAGCGCACCAGCTCCTCGCAACCCTGTTCAACCAACGCGTCGATTGCCGGCGCGGTACGGCGGCACTGCCATACGATGGCGTTATAGATGGGCTGACCGCTCACGCGGTCCCAGACCACCGTGGTCTCGCGCTGGTTGGAGATGCCGATGGCGGCAATGCGGTCGGAGTGGATACCGCTCTTAAACTGGACTTCCATCATGACGGCGATCTGGCTGGCAAGGACCGTCATGGGGTCTTGCTCTACCCAACCGGGACGTGGGAAGCTGGTTTTGACGCTACGACGTGCCTGCGCGACGATGCATCCGTACTCGTCGACGATGGTCGCAAGTACCGAGGTGGTGCCGCAGTCGAGCGCCATGATGTAGGAACCGCCAAAGTCAAACGAGGCATCTTCCATGCCCAGGCTGCCCAGATTCAACGACATCGCTTACACCTTTCTATTGCATCGGGTCGGACAGGACCCGCTCGATCTCTGATGCGGGAAGTGCGCCTTGGCGCATGATCTGGAGCCCGCCGTGCTGGAACGACACGATGGTCGAGGCGTCGCGACACGGGGTCTCACCGGCGTCGACGGCAACATCGACCCCCTCCAGGATGCGACCCTCGACGGCGGCAAAGCTTGCCGGCGAGGGCGCGCCGTGCGTGTTGGCGCTCGTACAGGCAAGGGGACTGCCGCAGGCGCGGATGAGCGCTTGGACCACAGGCGAGGCCGACGCGCGAAGAGCCACCGTGTCGTCGGCGGCACGCATAAAGGTCGGCACGCAGGGGGCCGCCTTGACCACGATAGTCAGGGCTCCCGGCCAGCATCGTCGCGCGAGTACGCGAGCCTCTTCGGGGATATCCACGCCATAGCGGTCGAGTGCTTCGGCATTATCAACCAGCCAGGCGACCGTTTGGGTGAGCTTGCGCTGCTTGAGGGTAAAGATGCGGCGGTAGCCGGTACCGAGCGCAGGGACCGCGGCGCCATTGACGACAGCCTGCGGATCGCGCGGCCACGATGGAAATTCGCTTGTATCTTGGGGCATGGCGTCCGAGAAGGCGTTGACTGCCACGGCGACACCGTAGACGGTCTCGGTCGGGATCAAGGCCAGGCCGCCGCGGCCGAGCACCTCGGCCGTGCGCTCGACGGCGAGCCGATGCGGCTCCCCCGGCCCCCCCTGTAGCCCAGCGCTACGC
>UQIC01000038.1 GCA_900540985.1 uncultured Collinsella sp. | reverse complement strand
GCCGAGCGCAAAATGGATTCTAAAAAACACCTTGCCAAATAGGAGCGTCAGGACGGAGGAAGCCCCCGCCGCACGTAGTGCGCAGCGGGGGCTTCCGACATGTCCGAGGACGTTTTCAGAGCTTTACCCTGTAGGGTCCCGAGGGGATATGTCCGCTACTCAGCCATCTGAGCCTGGACGGCGGTGATGGCCACGACACCCACGATGTCGTCGGCAGAGCAACCGCGCGAAAGGTCGTTAACCGGCTTGGCGATGCCCTGCAGGATGGGGCCGTAAGCGTCGGCGCCGGCGAAGCGCTGGACCAGCTTGTAGCCGATGTTGCCGGCCTCGAGGTCGGGGAACACGAGCACGTTGGCCTTGCCGGCAACGGAGGAGCCGGGAGCCTTGAGCTGGGCGACGGTGGGAACGATGGCGGCGTCGAGCTGCAGGTCGCCATCGATGGCGAGCTCGGGAGCCTTCTCCTTGCAGAACTTCACGGCCTCCTGGACCTTCTTGGCGACCTCGCCGCCGGCGGAGCCCATGGTGGAGTAGGAGAGCATGGCCACGTGCGGCTCGACGTTGCCCATGAAGGTGGACCAGGAGTGAGCGGAGGCGATGGCGATCTCGGAGAGCTCATCGGAGGACGGGTTGATGTTGAGACCGCAGTCGGCGAAGATCAGCGTGCCGTCGGTGCCGAACTGCGGGGTGTCGGTGCACATCACGAAGAAGGCCGAGACCAGCTTGGTGCCCGGGGCGGTCTTGAGGATCTGCAGCGCGGGGCGCAGCGTGTCGGCGGTGGAGTGGCAGGCGCCGGAGACCAGCCCGTCGGCGTCGCCCATCTTGACCATCATGGTGCCAAAGTAGGTAGCGTCCATCACCTGGGCGCGCGCCTGCTCGATGGTGACGCCCTTCTTGGCGCGGAGCTCGGCAAACTTCTGCGCGTACTCCTCGTGCTTCTCGGCATTGCGCGGATCGATGACGGTAGCGCCGGGAACGTCGATCTCGTCGGGGTTACCCAGGATGACGATCTTTGCCAGGCCCTCCTCGAT
The DNA here is from genome assembly GCA_900540985.1 of uncultured Collinsella sp. GTDB lineage: Bacteria > Actinomycetota > Coriobacteriia > Coriobacteriales > Coriobacteriaceae > Collinsella. The sequence goes on along the minus strand of UQIC01000038.1, from coordinate 19,111 downwards.
GATCTTGGTGGCCGCGACGATGGTGCGCGGATCCTCGCCCTCGGGCAGGACGATCGTCTTAAGGTCGGCCTTGGCGGCAGACTTCATACGGTTTAGGAAATCACTCATGTTACTCCTTACAAGCGTTTCGCTAAGCTCCAGGCGCCCGGCTGCTCACGAATAAACCCGCTGCTAGCGGGTTTACCTTTCAATTATGTACGCCGCGGTGCTTGAGCTTTCCTTGTGTGGCAAGCTCATTATAGGACGCATTAGCGCTATAATCGCTCTGATAAATATGTCTCGAAGAATGTTCGAGAAAAGCCCAGCTAACGAGCCCGTGGCTTTTGACAAGGAGTATCGATGCAGATTACCTCAGGCCTGCCTGAAGGCTTTAACGCCGGCGCATACGACATGATTGTCGTCGGTGCCGGATATGCCGGTGCCGTTTGTGCCCGCCGTCTCGCCGAGACCATCGGCTATCGCGTTGCCGTTCTGGAGCGCCGTAGCCACATTGCGGGCAACGCCTACGACTGCGCTGATGAGGCCGGGATCCTGGTCCACGAGTATGGTCCACACATCTACCATACCTTTAATGAGCGCGTCCACAATTTCCTGTCGCGCTTTACCAAGTGGACGGACTACCAGCACAAGGTGCTTGCCAATATCAACGGCACCCTTATGCCCGTGCCCTTTAACCACGCGAGCCTCAAGCTCGCCTTTGGCGATGAGCGTGGCGAGGAGCTGTATCAGAAGCTCGTGGAGACCTTTGGCAAGGACGTCAAGGTGCCCATCATGGAGCTGCGCAAGAAGAACGACCCGGATCTTGCCGAGGTCGCCGATTACGTCTACGAGAACGTCTTTTTGCATTACACCATGAAGCAGTGGGGCCAGACGCCCGACCAGATCGATCCTTCGATAACCGGCCGCGTTCCCGTCTTTGTGGGCGACGATGACCGCTACTTCCCGCAGGCTCCCTTCCAGGGCATGCCGCAGGACGGCTATACCGCGCTGTTCGAGCACATGCTCGACCACGATCTGATTGATGTGTTCTGCGACGTGGACGCCCGCGACCTCTTCGAGATCGACGAGACCACCGTCAAGATCGACGGCAAGGTCTATGGCGGCGAGATCGTCTACACCGGTCCGCTCGACGAGCTGTTCAACCTCGACCTGGGCGCTCTGCCGTACCGTACGCTCGACATGAAGTTCGAGACGCTCGATATGGACCAGTTCCAGCCCGTGGGCACCGTCAACTACACCACGAGCGAGGATTACACGCGCATCACCGAGTTCAAGAACATGACTGGTCAGGTCCTGCCCGGCAAGACCACCATCATGAAGGAGTATTCCAAGGCCTATACGCCTGGCTCGGGCGAGACGCCCTATTACGCCATTCTGGAGCCCGAGAACCGCGAGCTCTACGAGCGCTATCTTGAGCGTGTCCAGAACCTGACGAACTTCCACCCGGTGGGTCGCCTGGCCGAGTATCGTTACTACGATATGGATGCCGTGACCAACTCTGCCCTCGATCTTTCGGATGAGATTATCGCCTGCCATGCATAAAGTCATATCATTTGGTATTCCCTCGTATAACGCTGCCAAGGACATGGACCATTGCATCACCTCCATTCTGGAGGGGAGCAATTACGCCACCGATATCGAGATCATCATCGTCGATGACGGTTCCAAGGACGAGACGGCAGCCAAGGCCGACGAGTGGGAGACACGTTATCCCGGCATCATCCGCGCGGTGCATCAGGAGAACGGCGGCCACGGCATTGCCGTCCTCTCGGGCTTGCGCGAGGCGCAGGGTACCTACTACAAGGTCGTCGACTCGGACGACTGGCTCGATGGCGCAGCCCTATCGACTATGCTTTCGATCCTGCGCGGTTTTGAGGAGCGCGACCAGCGCGTCGACCTCTTTATCTCGAACTATGTGTACGAGAAGGTTTACGAGGGCACGCATACCGCTATTGGCTACAAGTTTGCCCTGCCGCGAAAAAAGATTTTTACCTGGGACCAGATTGGTCATTTCCGTCTGGACCAGAATCTGCTTATGCACAGCCTGTGCTATCGCACGGATGTGCTGCGCGCGTCCAATCTGCCCATGCCGCCGCACACGTTCTACGTAGACAACATCTACGCCTACGTGCCGCTGCCGCGTTGTAAGACCATGTACTACGCCGACATTGACCTCTATCGCTACTTTATCGGCCGTGAGGGCCAAAGCGTCAACGAGGCCACGATGGTCAAGCGTCTGGACCAGCAGTTCCGCGTGACGCGCATCATGATGGAGTCGTTCCATCTGTACGGCGATGTCGAGTCATCGCGTCTGCGCTCGTACATGATGGGCTATTTCACCATGATGATGGCAATCTGCTCGGTGCTTACTAAGCTTTCCGACGAGGATTGTGCCGATGAGCGCCTGAAGACGTTGTGGAGTGATCTGAAAGCCTATGACGAGCGTATGTATCGTCGTGCACGCTACGGTGTGGTCGGCTTCTTCACCAACCTGCGTGGTCGGGCCGGAGACAAAACCACACTCGGCCTATACCGTCTTGCCTCAAAGATCTTCAAATTCAACTAGCTGCTGAGTAATCGCTGCTGATAGGTTGACTGGGCCCCTTGGCCTTTAGTTTGCTACTGCGAACAGTCCTGCTCGCACGGAAAGCACATTAAGTGCTTTCCGGCTCGTGTGGAACTTGTATCAAACTAAAGGCCAAGGGGCCTCTGCTATAAGAATCGATTGTCAGGCAGCTGAATTTTGAAGATCTTAGACGCGCGGTACACAGGGGCCTGGGCTGAAAAGAATTAGGTTGGAAGTCGGTCGGAGACGGGCGGGCATTACGTTTGTCGCGAGTTCCGCATGCAAAGAAGGCCACTTAATGTGGCCTTCGTCTTGCATAGGACTGTAGAGCAGCAAACGTAATGCCCGCCCGCCTCCGACCGATGGTCGAGTGAGATTACTTCGCGGCACCGAGGATGCCGTGGGAGGTTTTGGCGGTTTTGGCTCCGTTTACGATGGCAGCTTCTAGGGCCCTTACTGCGAGCATGCCCAGCAGGTCTAGGGGAACGGCGGCGCTTGCCTGGGCACCCAGTTTGCCGCTGGCGAGGGTGTAGATGGTGTCGCCGTCGTTGGTGGTGTGTGTGGGGCGGATGGCGTGCGCGTAGGCGTCTGCGGCCATCTGAGAGACTTTGGTGGCCTGGGCCTTGGTGAGCTCCACGTTGGTGACGATACAGCTGATGGTGGTGTTGGTGCGGTCGAGCGGCATCTGCATAGAGCCTGCGGCGGCAAAGGCGGCGAGCTCCATGTCGACGATCTGGTCGCTATCGGCTGCGGCACGCATGCCGGCGACCCATTCGCCAGTGGTCGGGTCGACGACGTTGCCGCAGGCGTTGACCGAGACCACGGCGCCCACCTTGACGGGGCCGAGCGCCACGGCGGCAGCTCCGAGGCCGGCTTTCATGCAGGTGGCAGGCCCCATGAGCTTTCCGACGGTGGCACCCGTGCCGGCACCTACATTGCCCTGCTCGAGCGTGGTGGGGGTGTTGTCGAGTGCCTCACGCACGGCGGCGATGCCGGCCTCTATGTCGGGGCGCACGGTGGGATCGCCAAAGGCGAGGTCGAAGATACAGCTGGAGCACACGATAGGCACCTGCGTGGGGCCGACGGGAAGGCCGATGCCGCGGCTCTCAAGCTCGCGAGCGACGCCGCTTGCTGCCTCGAGGCCAAAGGCCGATCCACCCGAAATGCAGACGGCGTGGACCTTGTCGACGGTGTTCTCGGGACGCAGCAGGTCGGTTTCGCGCGATGCTGGAGCACCGCCGCGAACGTCAACGCCGCCGGTGGCGCCCTCGGGTGCCACGATTACGGTGCAACCGGTGCCGGCCTCCTCGTCCGTATAGTTGCCATAGCAAAAGCCATCGACATCGCAGACGTCAATGGCCTCGAGCAGTGTATCCATGTTTAACTCCTATCGGTTTTCCGCCGCGCCTTGTGCCCGGTCGGGATCCGTACGGTACGCCAAAATTGTAGGCGCTGGGGAATACCCAGCGCCAGATGCAATTACGAGAGTTTTTGAATCGCGCGCGCGACGCGGGCGATGGGCAAGCCCACCACGTTGTAGAAGTCACCCGAAATGTCGTGCACGAGCATGCGGCCGCCTGTGCCCTGGATGCCGTAGGCTCCGGCCTTGTCCATGGGTTCGCCGGAGGCAACATAGCGCTCGATCTGCTCTTCGGTAAGCTCATAGAACGTCACGTCGGTCACATCGACAAACGACAGGCTCTCGGCGGCATGCGGAGCTGTAGCGTCGCCGGCTTTAACGATGCAGACGCCGGTCGCCACCTGGTGCGTGCGGCCCGAAAGCTCGCGGAGCATGGTGCGCGCCTCGTTCTCGTTTGCCGGCTTACCCAAAATCATGCCATCGAAGGTGACGATGGTATCGGCCGCGACGGTCAGTTCGTTGGGCTCGGCATGCTCGGCCGCGACGGCAGCAGCTTTGGCACGCGCCAAGCGCTCGACGAGCGTAAGCGGAGCTTCGCCATCAAAAGGCGTTTCATCGATGTCTGCGGGAATTACGCGAATGTTATAGCCCGCCTCGCGCATCAGCTCTATGCGGCGCGGCGATTGCGAAGCCAAGATCATAGCTGGATGCCCTCGGCGACCTTCTCGACGGCCTTCTCGCCGGCGAGCGTGCGCAGCAGCTCCAAGGCAAAGGGGAGTGACTGTGCCATGCCGCTGGCAGTGATGATGTTGCCGTCTTGCGTGACCTTCTCGCCGGTATAAACACCCTCGGGGAAGCTTTTCTCAAAGCCAGGGAAGCACGTGGCATGGCGTCCCTCGAGTAGACCAAGCTCGCCCAGGATAAACGGGGCAGCGCAGATGGCGGCAACGTGCTTGGTCGCGGCGAAATCGCAAACTACGTCGCAGACGCGCTGGTCGGCGCGCAGGTTGGTGGCACCGGGCAGGCCGCCGGGCAGCACGACGCAGTCATACTCGTCAAAGTTGATCTCGTCAAAGAGCGCGTCGCAGGTCACGGGAATCTGCAACGAGCTCACGACCTCGCGTGTGGGCATAATCGAGACGAGCGTGGCGCGCACGCCGCCGCGACGCATGACGTCGACCATGGTCAGGCATTCAATAGTTTCAAAGCCATCGGCGGCGAGAACGGCAACGCTGGGCATGTGAGTTCCTTTCGTAAGGCGGCATACAATTAGCCGTCTTATACCCCGAAGACATACGCTTGCCACGCTCGATTTCCCAATGTTTAAAAAGGGACGGGGACTAAATAATCATTCGGTATAAATTGATTATTTAGTCCCCGTCCTAGAAAAATCATCGGGCGCGGTCTTGGGCAAACAGTCTAGTTGCGCTTGAGGTGGACGACCGTTTCGCAGTGGAAGGTTTGCGGGAATAGGTCGACCGGCGTGATCTTGACGGGGGAGAAGGTGCCTTCCTCGACAAAGCGCTTAAGATCGCGCGCCAGGGTGGCCGGATCGCAGCTCACATAGGCGACATCGCGAGCGCTTGTGCTGGCGATGAGGTCGATAGCCTCGGGCGCCAGACCTGCACGCGGCGGGTCGACTACCAGGACGTCGGCGTCCTGGTCGGGGAACTCGCGCACGGCATCGCCGCCGATGACGTCGACGTTGTCGAGCTTGTTGATCTCGAGGTTACGGCGCAGGTCGCGCACGGCCGGACCGTAGGCCTCGACGGCGGCAACAAAGTCGCAGCGGTGGGCGAGCGGCAGGGTAAAGGTGCCGGCGCCGCAGTACAGGTCCACGGCAAGCTCGTCTTCCTGCGGATCGAGTGCGTCCATAACGAGCTCGATCAAAATCTCGGCACCCTTGGTGTTGACCTGGAAAAACGATGGGGCGGACAAGCGCATCTGGCCGTCAGCGATGTTCTCGGTCCACGAGCCCTCACCGGCGAGCATCTCCACCTTGGAAACGCGGCGGGCCTTCTTCTCGCCCTTGCTCATGACGCGCACGACGCTCGTGGGGTGTGCGGCGTCTGCCAGCACGCGCGAGACCTGTGAGCGCGGGAAGGAGCCTGTGGGCGTCCAAAGCGCGATCTCGAGCGCCTTGGTGCGACGCGAAGCGCGAATGCCCACGCGCTCCAGACCCAGGTCGTGGCTGCCGCTCAGATAGTTGAGCGCGCCGACGACCGATTTGAGTGCCTTGGGAAAACGCTTATCGAACAGCGGGCATGCATCGACAGTCACGATCTTACTGGGATCGACGCCGTGCATGCCAAGGCGCACACGTCCGTTAACGAGGGCGGGCTCCAACTCAATTTTATTGCGGTAGCCCCAGTCGTCCTTGGTGTGGCGGATAGGCTGGACAAGTTCGTTGACCTGGTCGGGGGTGAACTTGCCAATGCGCTCGAGCGTGGAGCGCAGGTTTTGCTCTTTGGCGGCAAGCTGAGCAGTGCGCGAGAGATTGCCCCACGAACAACCGCCGCAGATGCCCACGAAGGGGCAGGGGGGCTGAATGCGATCGGGGCTTGGCTCCAGAATCTCGGTCGTGCGGGCGCGCATAAACGACTTGCCGTCCTGCACGACCTCGGCTTCGACGGTGTCGCCCGCCACGGCGCCTTGCACAAATGTGGCCTTGCCGTTGTCGGCATGTGCCAGACCGTCGGTGCCGTACGTCATCGATTCTATGGTGAGCTTCATGTTCCTGCCTGTCATTCGCGGTATTGTCCGCAACCATGGTAGCAGGGAAAAGCGCCCCGTATCTGGGGCATTCCTCAAATACGGGGCGCTTCTACAAACGTCTATTTCGTCTTGCCGGTAATGAGCGTCTTAAGGCCTAGGCCGATCAGGCCCAAGCCCATGCGCACGCGGCCGGGGCGATGGCGCTCGATGGCCTTGGCTTTGCCAGCGGGCTTCTTGTGACGCGCGTTGCTCTCGGGGGTTGTTGTGGGTGCCTGAGGTTGGGCTGCGGGAGCAGGTTCGGGCTCGATAACGGTCGCTTGGACCTTCTGGACCTCGGGAGCGGCCGGCTGCGGCTCGGGCTCAGGCTGGGATGCGAGCGCGGGTTCTGCCTCGGTGTCGGCCTCGGCGTTGCGATACGCGCGCTCCAGCAGAGCTTCCTGCGAGTTGAAGGGTTTCTCGTCCTCTTTGCGCTCCACCGGAACCCAGGTGCCGTCACTCGTCAGGCTGCGTGCCTTCACGTTGTCGCGCAGCTGCATGCCCATGTACTCGTGCACCAGGGCGCGGCAGGTGGGGTCGAGCACGGGGAAGGCGATCTCCACGCGGTGCTCGGTGTTGCGCGTCATCATGTCTGCCGAGCTCAGGTAGATCATGTCCGAGTCCACGCCAAAGGCATAGACGCGCGCATGCTCCAAAAAACGTCCGACGATGGATCGCACGTGCACGTTCTCGGTCTTGCCCGGAACACCGGGCTTGAGGCACGAGATGCCGCGAATGATCATGTCCACGCGCACGCCGGCACACGATGCCTCGGCAATCTTGTCGATGACCTCGCGGTCGGTAAGCGAGTTGAGCTTAAAGAACACGCGGGCGGGCTCGCCGACAAGGGCGCGCTGAATCTCGCGGTCCAGGCCGCGCATGATGAGCGGCTTGAGGCCCACGGGCGCCACGCCCAGGAAGCGGTAGTCGCCGCGCAGGTTGCCCAGCGACAGGTTGCGGAAGAACAGGTTGGCGTCCTCGCCGATGCCGGGATGCGCGGTCATGAGCATAAAGTCGCTGTAGAGCTTGGCCGTCTTCTCGTTAAAGTTGCCGGTACCCAAAAGCGTCAGGCGGGTAAGCGCCATGCCCTCGCGATAGGTGAGCTGGCAGATCTTTGAGTGGCACTTAAAGCCCTCGGAGCCGTAGATAACGGTGCAGCCGGCCTCTTCCAGGCGCTCGGCCCATTCGATGTTGTTTTGCTCGTCAAAGCGGGCACGAAGCTCCATGAGCACCGTGACCTCTTTGCCGTTTTCGGCAGCATCGATGAGCGACTCGCACAGACGGCTCTGCTTTGCCACACGGTAGAGCGTGATGCGCAGCGAGATACACTCGGGGTCATAGGCTGCTTCGTGCACCAGGTCCAAGAACGGGTTCATGGCCTCGTAAGGGTAAAAGAGCAGCTTGTCGTGCTGCAGCACCTGCTCGCGGATGGAGCGGGCCATATCGATGGTGGGATTGGGCTGCGGCTTAAACGGCGTAAAGAGGAGCTCATTGCGCAGGTGCTCGGGAATCTTACCCTCAATGCCAAAGACGTAGCCAAGGTCAAGGGGGATATCGCAGGTAAAGACCGAGCGGCGAGAAAGCTCGAGCGCCTTGCGGATGGTCTTGAGCGTTGCCTTCTCGAGCGAGCCCGATACGGCGAGCACCACCGGCTGCAGGCGCAGGCGCTTCTTGAGGATGCGCTTCATGTGCTGGCGGTAATCCTCTTCCTCCTCGACGCCTTCGCCGTCCGGGTCGATATCGGCATTGCGGGTGACGCGGATCAGCGCGCGGTCCAGCGGCTTATAGGAGCCAAAGCAACTGTCCAGGCAGGCGAGGATGACGTCCTCGAGCAAGATGTAGGAGTAGGTGCCGGTGGGCGAGGGGATCTCGACCACGCGGTTCATCGAGGTGGGAATCTCGATAAGGCCCAGCAGGCTCTCCTCGTCGGTGACGCCGTCCAGGCCACAAGCCAGATAGAGTGCGCCGTTGCGCAGGTTGGGGAAGGGATGGCGCGGGTCAATGACCAACGGCGAGATGACCGGCGACACGTAGGCTTGGAAGTAGCGGGTTACGAAGGTGCGCTCCTCGGGCGTAAGCGAATCGATGCGGGCGCGGTGAACGCCCAGAGCGTCGAGCTTGTCCTCGATGCTCTTAAAGATGGACTCCCAACGGGTAAGGAGCCCGGGCAGCTCTGCCATGACAGCATCGACCTGTTCGGAGGCGGTCATATTGCTCTTGTTGTCGACAGGCTGTTTTTTGAGCTCTGCAAGATCGGACAGGCCGCCCACACGCACCATGAGAAACTCGTCGAGGTTAGACTCGAAAATCGACACGAACTTTAGACGCTCGAACAGCGGAACGGTCTCGTCGAAGGCTTCGTCAAGCACGCGGTTGTCAAAGCGCAGCCAGCTAAGCTCTCGGTTTTGCGTGTACGAGAAGTCGCGCGGCGGCTTGCGCAGCTTAGCGGCCTTTTGTTTCTTTTCGATTTTGCTCGGCATATGCATCTGTCCGTTCAGTCCCCGCAGGGGACGGTAGCCTAACTCTAATTCACTATTGTCTCAATTTAGTCGACCGCTGGCACGGACGTATCGCGTGAACGGTATCTTTACCTACTTCTTACGCTGACAAGCCGAAGCACTAACGTCCGGTGCTTTGAGCAAGCGATCTATATCCTCACTCAACTGGTGAGAATGTATGAATAAGAATGATAGCAAGCTGAATATAATCGAATGTAGGTCGAATCGAGGGCAAGCGTCATTTATATGCAGAAAACCGTTTTCACTATGCAATTTTGAATCATGGATAACTTTGAGTGTTCAAGCTTGATTTCCTAGAAAAATAACGTTTACCTAGGAAATCTGCTTTACGAAACTGAAGTGCATCATGGGAAATCATATGCGATATACCGTTTATCGCACTTTGTTGACCGTTCGGGGGCGAGGTGGAATTGCGGGTGGAATTTGGATATAACTAGAGCTGTCAGCAAGCAGCGTCCGCTATGGAAGGGCGCTGAGAGATTCGGCCGAAAGGCCCGAAAGAAAGGTAGGAGGCCATGACGAAAGGTCTGCACGTGCCTTCCGAGATCGGCAAGCTCAGGAAGGTCTGCCTGCACCGTCCCGGCGACGAGCTCCTCAACCTGCCGCCCGACGAGCTCGAGCGACTCCTGTTCGACGACGTCCCGTTCCTGGAGGTCGCGCAGCAGGAGCACGACACCTTCGCCCAGATCCTGAGGGACCAGGGCGTGGAGGTCCTCTATCTCGAGAACCTCGTCGCCGAGGTGTTCGACCAGGTCCCCGGCGCCCGCGCCGAGTTCACCGACCAGTACATCGCCGAGGCCGGCATCCGCGGCCAGCACATGCCGCAGATCGTCCGCGAGAAGCTGGACTCCATCGAGGACAACCTCGAGTTCGTCAAGAAGACCATGGCCGGCATGACCAAGTCCGAGATCGACATGCCCCTCACGGCGTCCACGACCCTCGACTCCCTGGTCAACTCCGAGTCCGAGTCCGACCTGATCATCGACCCGATGCCCAACCTCTACTTCACCCGCGACCCGTTCGCGGTCGTCGGCGAGGGCGTCAACCTCAACCGCATGTACTCGGTCACCCGCAACCGCGAGACCCTGTACGGCAAGTACGTCTTCAAGTACCACCCCGACTACAAGGACGTCTCGCTGTACTTCCGCCGCGACTGCCAGTTCCACACCGAGGGCGGCGACGTGCTGAACATCAACGAGAAGACCCTCGCCGTCGGCATCTCCCAGCGCACCCAGGCCGCCGCGATCGACGTCATGGCCCAGAACATCTTCTGGAACTCCGACTCCAAGGTCGAGCGCATCCTTGCCTTCGACATCCCGGTCTCGCGCGCCTTCATGCACCTCGACACGGTCTTCACCCAGATCGACGTCGATAAGTTCACGATCCACCCCGCCATCATGGGCACCCTGCGCGTCTACGAGCTGACCGCCGGCAAGAACCCGGGCGACGTGAACATCCGCCTGATCGAGGACACCCTCGAGCACGTCCTGGAGGACGCCACCGGCGTCGACCAGGTCAAGCTGATCCCCTGCGGCGGCGGCGACCCGATCGCGGCCTCCCGCGAGCAGTGGAACGACGGCTCCAACACCCTGTGCGTCGAGCCCGGCAAGATCTGCGTCTACGCCCGCAACACCGTCACCAACGACGTGCTGTACAAGGAGGGCCTGGACCTTCTCGTCGTGCCCTCCGCCGAGCTCTCCCGCGGCCGCGGCGGCCCGCGCTGCATGAGCATGCCCTTCTGGCGCGAGGACCTCTAAGGTTTTCCGTTTCCGGTGCGGTCCCCCTACAACCGCACCGGTTTCGCCCGTCAAACGGGCAACACTAATTACTTACGTAATTCATTTCTTCGAAAGGAAACGAACCATGGGTGTTAACCTCTCCGGCCGTAGCTTCCTCAAGCTCCTCGACCTCACCACCGAGGAGATCGAGTACCTGCTCAAGCTCTCCAAGAACTTCAAGGACATGAAGCGCGCTGGCGTTCCGCACCGCTATCTCGAGGGCAAGAACATCGTTCTGCTCTTCCAGAAGACCTCCACTCGTACCCGCTGCGCCTTCGAGGTCGGCGGCATGGATCTGGGCATGGGCGTCACCTACCTCGATCCCGGTTCGTCCCAGATGGGCAAGAAGGAGTCCATCGAGGACACCGCCCGCGTTCTCGGCCGCATGTATGACGGCATCGAGTTCCGTGGCTTTGCCCAGGACGACGTCGAGGAGCTCGCCGCTAAGTCCGGCGTGCCCGTGTGGAACGGCCTGACCACCGAGTGGCACCCCACCCAGATGCTCGCCGATATCCTGACCGTCCAGGAGAACTTCAACTACGACATCAAGGGCAAGACCCTCGTCTTCATGGGCGACTGCAAGAACAACGTCGCTCGCTCCCTTATGGTTGTATGCTCCAAGCTCGGCATGAACTTCGTGGCCTGCGGCCCCGAGGAGTGCATGCCCGCTGACGACGTCATCGAGGCCTGCAAGCCCATCGCCGAGGCCAACGGCTGCACCATCAAGCTGACCACCGACGTCAAGGACGGCGTCACCGGTGCCGACGTTATCTACACCGACGTGTGGGTCTCCATGGGCGAGCCCGACGAGGTCTGGGCCGAGCGCATCGCTCAGCTCACCCCGTATCGTGTCACTTCCGAGGTCATGGCCATGGCCAACCCGGGTGCTATCTTCCTGCACTGCCTGCCCAGCTTCCACGACACCAACACCACCATTGGCGCCGAGAAGTGCGAGCAGTTCGGCATCACCGAGCAGGAGGTCACCGACGAGGTCTTCGAGAGCCCCGCTTCCAAGGTCTTCGACGAGGCCGAGAACCGCATGCACACCATCAAGGCTGTCATGTACGCCACGCTCAAGTAAGAGCATCTAGCATCTCGCTCGGGGTGTATTGCTGCACACCCCGAGCGGTTTTATCTGGTAATAATCTCGCATCAAGCGGCAGGCACGGCACGGAAGAGCCGCTTCGGGCGAGATCAGTAAATGATTTATGAAGGGGGGATGAGAACTATGACTGAGACCGCTAAGAAAAAGCGCGGTATGCCTTCATCGTTCACCATTCTTCTTGCTCTGCTGGCAATTGTTGCAGTGATTACTGTTATCGTCTCCGGCACGTCCGGCGGCGAGGTTACTGCCGCCCGTCTGAGCGATTTCTGCACCGCCCCGATTCTGGGCTTCGCTGACGCTCTGCCCGTCTGTCTCTTCGTTATGATCCTCGGCGGCTTCCTCGGCATGATGACCGAGACCGGCGCCCTGGACAACGGCATTGCTGTTCTGGTGCAGAAGCTTAAGGGCAACGAGATCATGCTCATTCCCGTGCTGATGCTCATCTTCTCCCTCGGTGGTACCACCTATGGTATGTGCGAGGAGACCGTTCCCTTCTACGCCCTGCTCGCCGCTACTATGATGGCTGCCGGCTTCGACCCGATGGTCGGCGCCGCTACCGTCCTGCTCGGCGCTGGCTGCGGCTGCCTTGGTTCCACGGTTAACCCGTTCGCCGTCGGCGCTGCCGTCGACGCTCTGACCGGCGTTGACATTGCCGTGAATCAGTCCATCATCATCGGCCTCGGTGCCGTCCTGTGGATTGTTACCACCGTCATGTCCATCGTCTTCGTGATGAACTATGCCAAGAAGGTCAAGGCCGACAAGGGCTCCACCATCCTCTCGATGCAGGAGCTCAAGGACGCCGAAGAGGCTCACGGCAAGGCTGCTTCCGAGGTCCACAAGGAGGTCAAGCTCACCGGTCGTCAGAAGGGTGTTCTGATCGCCTTTGCCTTCACCTTCGTCGTCATGATTGTCGGCTTCATTCCGCTGGCTGACCTCAACGAGGGCGTCGCCAACTTCTTTGACGCTGGCGCTGTCTACGATGCCGACGGTAACGCCGTCGTCCAGGGCTGGTCTGCCCTGATCACCGGCCTGCCCATTGGCCAGTGGTACTTCGACGAGGCTTCCACCTGGTTCTTCCTCATGGCCGTCCTGATCGGTATCATCGGTGGCCTTTCCGAGAAGCAGATCGTTAACACCTTCATCACCGGCGCTGCCGACATGATGTCCGTTGTTCTCGTCATCGCCCTTGCTCGTGGTATCTCCGTTCTCATGGCTAACACCGGCCTCGACGTCTACGTCCTTGACGCTGCCGCCAAGGCCCTGGCTGGCCTGTCCGGCGTGATCTTCGCTCCCATGAGCTTCCTGGTCTACTTTGGTCTGTCCTTCCTGATCCCCTCGACCTCCGGTATGGCCACCGTTTCCATGCCCATCATGGGACCGCTGGCTGTTAAGCTCGGCTTCTCGCCTGAGGTCATGGTCATGATCTTCTCCTCTGCCATCGGTGTCGTGAACCTGTTCACCCCGACCTCCGGCGCCATCATGGGCGGTCTCGCCCTGGCCAAGATCGAGTGGACGACCTGGCTCAAGTTTGCCCTTAAGCTCATCGTCGCGCTCTCCGTCGTCTGCGCCATTATCCTGACCGTCGCCTGCGTGATGCTCTAAGTACCCAACGGGTACCCCACGGAAACCTTGACGATCCTGTAGAGGATCACCTGGTCATCGTCTGTCCGGTGGGGTCAACCCACCGGTAGACTCCTACCTTTAGCCCCCTCCCGTTCCGTGCGCGGGAGGGGGCGCTCTTGTGTTCCGGCGTTTTACCAAACGCCGGAACCACTCGACGCTGCAAGCCCGCCAGAGCGGCAATCTGACGTTCAATCGTCGGGCATGGCCAAAAGGCCTATGCCCTCCTCTTTCACGTCACCTTGCTCGCTCTGGCGGGCTTTCGCTGACTTTTGCTCCACCTGCGGCGCTGCCATTGTTGGTGTTATGGGGCGGTGCAATGGGGTCAGGTTAGTTTGCACCAAATATGTCCGACAAGAGGTTTGACGGATGTTTGGTTGGTGCCTGTTGATGGTCTGGGTATCGGGGAGGGCGGGCTCCGTTATAATCGCCTAGGACATTAAATGGAAACGGGACGGGAGCCATACATGCGCCAGGGTTTCGACAACGCGAAGTATATCGAGCTGCAGGCCGCTCATATTAAGGAGCGCATCTCGCAGTTTGGCGGCAAGCTCTATTTGGAGTTTGGCGGCAAACTGTTTGACGACTATCACGCGAGTCGCGTGCTGCCGGGTTTTGAACCGGACAGTAAATTCCGCATGCTCAAGAGCATTTCCGATGACGTTGAGGTCATCATCGCGATCAACGCAAACCACATCGAGAAGAATAAGGCCCGTGGCGACCTGGGCATTACCTATGACGAGGACGTTTTGCGCCTGGTCGACCTGTTCCGCGGCAATGGTTTTGCTGTCGCGGCCGTGGTCATCACCCAGTACGCTGGCCAGCCCGCCGCTGACGTCTTCCGTAATCGCCTAAACGCGCTCGGCATTCCCGCCAAGCTGCACTATCCCATCGAGGGCTATCCCCACGACGTCGATCTGATCGTGTCCGACGACGGCTACGGCAAGAACGAGTTTGTCGAGACCACGCGTCCGCTCGTTGTCGTAACGGCACCCGGCCCTGGCTCGGGCAAGCTCGCCACCTGCCTCTCGCAGCTGTATCACGAGCATAAGCACGGTACCGCCGCTGGCTATGCCAAGTTCGAGACATTTCCGGTCTGGAATCTTCCTCTGACGCATCCGGTCAATATTGCCTATGAGGCCGCCACGGCAGACCTCGACGATGCCAATATCATTGATTCGTTCCACCTTGAGGCCTATAACAAGACCACGGTCAACTACAACCGCGACGTCGAGGCCTTCCCGGTGGTCCGTGCCCTGATGGAAAAGATCCTGGGCAAGAGCCCCTACCAGAGCCCCACGGACATGGGCGTCAATATGGTCGGCTTTGCCATCACCGATGACGATGCTTGCCGCGACGCTTCCAAGATGGAGATCGTCCGCCGCTACTTTACCGCGGTCGAAAATGTGCGCCGTACCGGCGCGGGCGATGAGCAAGTTGACCGTCTCAAGATTATTATGAAGAAAGCCGGCATCGATAAGAACTACTCGCCGGCGCGCTCGGCCGCCCTTACCAGGGAGCAGCTGACGGGTGGTCCCGTGGGTGCCATGGTTATGCCCGATGGCTCCGTGGTGACCGGTAAGACCTCCACGCGCCTGGGCGCCGCAAGTTCGCTCATCATGAATGCGCTTAAGCATGTTTCGGGCGTCGACCTTGAGCTCGAGGTCATCAGCGACGAGGCGATTGAGCCCATCAGCAAGCTCAAGACGCATTTCCTGGGCAGCAAAAACCCGCGCCTGCATACCGACGAGACGCTTATGGCGCTCTCGATCACCTCGGCTACAAGCGAGACGGCTGCCCGCGTCCTTTCGGGCCTGGAGCAGCTGCGCGGCTGCGATGCCTTCTTTAGCGTGATCATCTCTCCGACGGACGAGACGGTGCTGCGCAAGCTGGGTATCAATGTGTGCTGCGAGCCCAAGTTCGAGCGCCGTGGGTTCTTCCACCGCTAATCGAAATAATTGGTCTGAAAGGAGCGCAGCGGGTATACATCTGCTGCGCTCCTTTTATCAACGAGGCCTTCGTTAAATCTAAAATCAGCCCGTTTACCTGCCTATAAGAGATTTGTGCGGTATACAATAACGCTAACTGTTTCATCCTTTGCGGGGGATGCCGCATGATGGATGTCGCCGGCCATCGTGGGGTGTGCCGGTCGCGCACGGTGCAGGCGGTGCCCGTGCTCGGTTTGAGGAGGCTGCCATGGCGGGCAAGGGTCGTGCGAGTGTCAACGATATGAAGCGTGTCGAGGTGCTGGTGCTGATGGAGATCGCGCAGCAGTCCAAAGATGCCGGCGGATTCTATGGCTTCTCGCGCAAAACGCTTGCCGAGCGCGTGGGGGTGTCGCCGTATCGCGCCCGCGCGGCAATCGAGCGCCTGGAATCCGAGGATATGATCGAGGTCGTTTCGCGCTACAACGATGATGGTGGCCAGCTTGCAAATGGCATTTGCCTTACGCCGCACGGCGAGTGGTACCTCAAGGGCGTCCGCGACGGTATGCTCGTTCAGGGCATGCTGCAGGACGTTGACGCCGATCGATAGCAGTGTACAGTCTCAGTCAAATCAACGCCGTCCGGCCGCACGGGCGGCGTTTTGTTTCGAGATTGAGAAATGCGAGCGCCCGCGAGAAAAAATGCGAACGGCTTGCGGTCCGAGTATTACAATGAAGACCCGTAAGATGTGTATGGACAACTTCTACGGGAAGCGCAGGTAACTCAATATGACCAAGCATGTGTTCGTAACCGGTGGCGTGGTTTCGTCCCTGGGCAAGGGTATTACCGCGGCCTCGCTGGGCCGTCTGCTCAAGTCACGCGGCTACAAGGTAACGATGCAAAAGGCCGACCCGTATCTGAACGTCGACCCCGGCACCATGAGCCCGTTCCAGCATGGTGAGGTCTTCGTGACCGAGGACGGCTACGAGTCCGACCTGGACCTGGGCCACTATGAGCGCTTTATTGACGAGAACCTGACCCGCGATTCCAACTTTACGACCGGCGCTATCTATAAGAGCCTGATCGCCCGCGAGCGCCGCGGTGACTTTTTGGGTGGCACCGTGCAGGTGATCCCGCACGTCACCAACGCCATTAAGGACAAGTTCCGTCGCATCGAGGAGCAAACTGGATCCGACGTGGTCATCACCGAGCTGGGCGGCACGATCGGCGACATCGAGTCGCAGCCGTTTGTGGAGGCTATCCGCCAGTACCGCAAGGAGGCCGGTCCCGAGAACGTTTGCTACATCCACGTTTCACTCGTTCCCTATATCGCCGCTGCTCACGAGGTCAAGACCAAGCCGACGCAGCACTCTGTTAAGGAGCTTCGCAGCTTTGGCATCCAGCCCGATATCATCGTGCTGCGCTCCGACCACCATATTGACGACGCCATTCGCGGCAAGATCGCAAGCTTCTGCGACGTCGACACCGACTGTGTCTTTACCAACGAGGACTGCGCGAGTATCTACGACGTGCCGCAGCTACTTGCCGAGCAAGATTTTGACCTGCGCATTTGCGAGCGTTTGGGTTTGGACCCGCGTGAGCGCGACATGAGCGAGTGGAATGAGTTCCTGCGTAAGCAGAACCATGCCAACCATCACGCCGACAAGGTCAAGATCGCCGTCGTGGGCAAGTACACGCAGCTGCCCGATGCCTACCTGTCGGTTATCGAGGCTCTGCACCATGCGGGCGTGTTCTACGATCGTCACGTGGACGTGCAGCTGGTCGATGGCGAGAGCCTCGACGAGCAGAACGTGTCCGAGGTGCTGGGCGATGCCTCGGGCATCTTGGTTCCCGGTGGCTTTGGTAAGCGCGCTCTGGAGGGCAAGATCCTCGCAGCCGAGTTCGCCCGCGAGCACAAGATTCCGTATCTGGGCATTTGCCTGGGTATGCAGGTCGCCGTGTGCGAGTTCGCCCGCAATGTCGTCGGCCTTGCCGGTGCCAGCTCCTCCGAGTTCGATCCGGACGGTCCGTATAGCGTCATCGACCTGATGAGCTCGCAGGAGGACGTGACCGAGAAGGGCGGCACCATGCGCCTGGGCGCCTATCCGTGCAAGCTCGCCGCCGATACCCTCGCTCGCGAGGCGTATGGGGAGGAGCTTGTCTATGAGCGTCACCGTCATCGCTTTGAGTTCAACAACGCCTTCCGCGACCAGCTCGAGGACGCCGGTTTGGTTATCTCGGGTCTTTCGCCCGACGAACGTCTGGTCGAGATGGTCGAGCTGCCGCGCGACGTGCATCCGTGGTATGTGGCTACCCAGGCTCACCCCGAGTTCAAGAGTCGTCCGACCAACCCGCAGCCGCTGTTCCGTGAATTCGTGCGCGCCTCGATTGGCCTGCACGAGGGTGTTGACCGCCTGATGGTGACGCCCCTGAACATGGCTACGGACTAAAGGTGCCGGCGAATACGGAATATGTCGAAGCTACTCCCTCGTCGCTCGCAGTGGCGGCGGGGGAGTATCTCGATTATCTCGCGGTCGAGCGGGGCTTGGCGCGCAACACGATTGCGGCCTATCGTCGCGACTTGACGACGTACTGTGCTTATTTGGAACGGGCAGGCATTGCGTCTTTTGAAGAGGTTACCCGTCAGGTCGTGGAGGACTTTGTCGCCGAGCGCCGCGACGGGGGCTATTCTGACGCCTCGGTGGAGCGTGCGCTTGCGGCCGTGAAGGGCCTGCATGCCTTTTTGGTGCGAGATGGGGCCGTTGCCCAAAATCCGACGGCAGCGTTGCGGCTGCCCAAAAAGGCCGAGCGCTTACCGGAGTACCTATCGGTTGACGATGTCTCGGCGTTGCTCGATCAAGACTTTCCCGAGGGCGAGATGGGGCTGCGCGACCACGCCATTTTGGAAGTGCTCTACGGGTGCGGCTTGCGCGTGAGCGAACTGGTGGGGCTCGATGTGAGCGATATCCATGTCGATGACGGCTTTGTGCTGGTTCGCGGTAAGGGCTCCAAGGAGCGTCTGGCCCCGTTGGTGGGAAGCGCGGCACGTGCTCTAACACACTATATATGTAATGGACGTTCTTACTTGGCGGCCCATGCTCGCGGGGCAGAGACACCGGCGGTCTTTCTAAATAAGAACGGCAGGCGCCTGTCGCGCCAAGGCGTTCACGTTATATGCGAGCGCTATGGGCGCCAGGTGGGGTTGGTGGGACTCCATCCCCATACGTTGCGCCATTCCTTTGCCACCCACATGCTCGCGGGAGGTGCCGACCTGCGCGTGCTGCAGGAAATCTTGGGGCATGCCGATATATCGACCACGCAGGTCTACACACATGTCGATCGCACGCAGCTGACCGAGGTTTACCTGGCGGCTCACCCGTTGGCACATCGTTAGCGCATCGCTGGCCTGCGCTTTTAGTTACAACACCATAGAAGATGGAGGGACGGCCCCGGCCTGCACGAACGCGCGATGTACGCGTTCGTGCAG
>UQIC01000037.1 GCA_900540985.1 uncultured Collinsella sp. | reverse complement strand
GTCATGCCTTGCCTTTTGAATGACAAATTGTCGCTCTGGGCGGCGCGCAGCGTCGAGCAGTTACGGCGTTTGGTAAAACGCCGTAACTTAAACGGCCTGCGCCAGCTTCTCGGCTCGCTCGGCGGCGGCGAGTGCCTCGATCACGGTGCCGAGCTGATCGCCCAGAAGGACGCCGTTGTAGGTGGAGTTGAAGCCGATGCGGTGATCGGTCACGCGGTCCTGGGGCTGGTTGTAGGTACGGATCTTCTCGGAACGGTTGCCATGGCCGATCTGGCTCTGGCGCTCGGCACCGAGCTCGGCCTGCTGCTTCTCGAGCTCCATCTCGTACAGACGGGCACGCAGCATCTGCATGCAGACCTCGCGGTTCTGGATCTGGGAGCGCTGCTCCTGCGACTGCACCACGGTGTTGGTGGGCAGGTGGGTAATGCGCACGGCGGAGTAGGTGGTGTTAACGCACTGACCGCCAGGGCCGGAGGCGCAGTAGGTGTCGATGCGCAGGTCGGACTGGTTGATCTGGACGTCGATCTCCTCGGCCTCGGGAAGCACGGCGACGGTAGCCGTGGAGGTCTGAATGCGGCCCTGGGACTCGGTCTTGGGGACGCGCTGGACGCGGTGCACGCCGGACTCGTACTTCATGACGGAGTAGACGCGGTCGCCCTCGACCTTGAACTCAATGGACTTAAAGCCGCCGGCCTCGCTGGGGCTGGAGTCGAGCACGGTGGTCTTCCAGCCGCGCGACTCGCAGAAGCGCTGGTACATCTTGTACAGGTCGCCGGCAAAGATGGCCGCCTCGTCGCCACCTGCGGCGGAGCGGATCTCGACGATGGTGTTCTTGTCGTCGTTGGGGTCGCTCGGGATGAGCATGTACTTGATGTCTTCCTCGAGCTGGGGGAGCTTGGCCTCGTTTTCGGAGATGTCCATCTGGAGCATCTCCTTCTCATCGGCATCGGTGGTATCGTGCAGCATTTCCTTGGCAGCCTCGATGTCATCGAGCGCGCCGATGTACTCGCGCGAGGCGGCGATGAGGTCAGACTGGTGCGCGTACTCCTTGTTGAGACGCGTGAACTCCTTAATATCGGAGGCGACGGCCGGGTCGGAGAGCTTCTTCTCGAGCTCCTCGTAGGCCTTGATGATCTTTTCGAGCTTGTCGCGCATGGCGGGACTCCTTTATGTGCGTGAAGGCGAAAATCGGCAGAGTTGATGGGGCGCGCGGCGCCACTGCGGGGGTAAGCCCAGCTAGAACATGTCGATCTTCAGATACATGCGCATCCCTTCGCGTATGAGGTACATAGTTGCGGTCTAACCCATACATGATAGCGTGCGCAGGCATACCTGCATATAACCCGCACGGAATGCGACAAAGGGTCAGTCTCTTTCCTTGAATACAACTTCATCCGAACGCCTCCCGCATTCATCCGCACATATACGGATAAATTTGGGAATCCGATACCCTGAGGGCCGGATCGGCCGGCCCCGGGAGATCGGAGGACGCCATGTCCGGAAAGGGCGGGAAGGGCGCCGCGAGGGCGGTCCCGAGGACCCACGGCAGGCTCACCGGGTACGAGCGGGACACGGTCCAGAGGATGCTGAAGCGCAGGGTTCGCTCGGCCACTTCCTCGAGAGGTTCAAGGGCGTATCGACCCGCAGGCTCCACAGCTGCCTGATGTGGTTCAGATGGCTGCGCGAGGCCGCACGCGTCGGGGACAGGACG
Source organism: uncultured Collinsella sp. (assembly GCA_900540985.1). Classification (GTDB taxonomy): domain Bacteria; phylum Actinomycetota; class Coriobacteriia; order Coriobacteriales; family Coriobacteriaceae; genus Collinsella. Next base: position 19,176 of record UQIC01000037.1, on the reverse strand, counting down.
TCGCTCATGCGCGAGCAGCTCGACGACGGGCGCTACGAAAAGATCCGGAAGAAGATGATGGAGCCGGAGTACGAGTTCCATCTGGAGCCGGACGTGCAAACGGCGGGTTAACATAGCCTTTCACCAAAAAGGGCGAGCGGCCGCGCCCTGCGACCACCCGCCCTCAATCAAAGCCCTTCTCGGCCGCCGTAGCTACCGGTTCCGGCGCCGCAGGATAACGCCTGCGGCGATCAGCACCACCGCGCCGCCCGCGATGCCACCCAGGGCCATCGGCGACAAGCTGGTATCGCCCGTATACGGCAGACCCGGCTTCTCCTCCTTCGGCACCGGTGACTTGCTCGGCGGATTGGTGGGCGGCTCCGTCGGCGGGGTGGTCGGCGGCGTGTACGTGTTCTTGAACACCGGCGCCACGGCGCCGTCATAGGTTACCGTCGCCACCAGATGGCCCGCACCGTCGTCCGTCACCGTCACCGTTACCCGGTGCTCGGCCGCGTCGTACGTCACGTTCTTCTGACCGTCGTCCACCTCGGAGATGCTGTAGGCGTACGTTCCGGGCTTGTCGTACGAGATCGCCTCGAAGCCCACCGTGCCGTCCGCCGCGTTCTTTGCGGTCTGCAGCACCTTGCCGTCGGCATCCTTCAGCTGGAAGGAGAACTGCCCTTCCTTCAGGTCCTCGCCGCTCAGCACCTTGGAGGCCCCCAGCTTCACCTCAGTCGCGGCCGGCGCGTAACTGTTGCTGAACGCCACCGCATCCGCAGCCTTGCCGCCCTTGCTGTAGGCAACCTGCGCCTCCAGCGCGTGCGTCTCCGCATTCTCCGTCACCGTCACCGTCGCGGTAAAGACCGTCGTGTCGTAGGTGACGCCGTTCGCCGTCGCCCCTGCCCGCTCGGACACGGTGTAGACGTACGTCCCCACCTTGTCCAGCTGCAGCGGCGCGAAGCCGAACGTGCCGTCGGCGCCGTTCTGCACCGTCTGCACCACGTTACCGTCGGCGTCCTTCAGGTCGAAGAAGAACTCACCCTCGGCCAGGTCGCGGCCGGTCAAAGCCTTCGTTCCGGTAATCGTCGCCGTCGTTGCCGTCGGCGTGTAGGTGTTGGTGAAGGTCAGATCCGCAGCCGTCTTGTTCGCCGTCGCGGTCAGCTGGCCGCTGCCGTCATCGGTCACGTTCACCGTTACGTCCAGCACCGCATCGCTGTAAGTGATGGTGCCATCTTGGCCCGCAACCTCCTTCACCTGGTACGCATGCGAACCAGTTGCGGTGTACGAGATGGCCTTGAAGGTAAACGCTTTACCCACGTTCGTGGTCCGGTCGATCTCCTGCCCGGTGGCCACGTCAATCAGCGCGAATGTGAACTCGCCATCGGCGGGCGTCCGCGTGGTGGCCGGGTCGGCATTCTCAAGCACCTTGGTGCCAGAGATCTGGTAGGAGGTCTGACCCGGCTGGTAGCTGTTCGCAAACGTCATGGTGTTGGGGGTGACGCCGTTCTCGGTGCCCTCGCTCGGCTTCACCGTGGAGTTCTCTACCACCAGCTTGCCGTCGTTGTTGTCCTTCACCACGTAGGTCAGGGTGTACGTCTTGCCGGTGTAGGTCACGCCCGGCACGCCCGGCGCGTCCCCCGTCGGCTGCACCTCGCGGACCGTGTAGGTAAAGGTGCCCGCATGGTCGAAGGTCAGCTTGTCGAAGGCAACCTTGCCGTGCGCATCGTTCTTCTGGGTCTGGATTACCGAGCCGTCAGACCCCACCAGCTCGAAGGCGAAGTCTCCCGCCTTTAGCTGATAGCTGCCGTCGTGCACGTCAACGCTCTTGGTGAGGGCGATCGCGCCGGAGTCCGTCGCCTGTGCCTCGTAGGTGTTGGTGAAGCTGGGCTTCGTGACATTCGTGCCGTCGTAGGCGACGCTCGCCTGCAGCGTGCCGGCATTGTCCGCAACCGTCACCACGGCATGGTGCACCGCGGCGTCGTAGGTCACGTAGGCCAGATCACCCTTCCGCTCCACGATGGTGTACTCGTGCGTGCCCGGCTTCGCGTAGGAGAAGGCGTCGAAGTTAACACTTCCGTCCGCGCCGTTGGTCGCGGTCCGGACGGGCTTGGCCCCGGCAAGCTGCTCAGCCGTCAGGTTGCCCTCGTACACATCGAAGGTGAACTCGCCGCACTTGGGGACGATCGGCGTGTTGTCGTCCTTCTTCACATAGCTCTTCTGCGCACCGAGGGCCAGGCCGGTCGCGGCCGGCTGGTAGGTGTTAGTGAAGGTATCCGAGCCGGATGCGCTCGTCACGATCGCCTTCGCATTCAGTGCTCCGTTCCCGCCGTCCGTGACCGTCACCGTATAGGTGAGGGGATGGCTGTCATAGACCATGCCCGGCTCCGCGCCCGGCTGCTCCACGATGGTGTAGGTGAAGTCCTTGCTCGCGGCGCCGTCCAAGTCGGAGAGCTGGAACTCGCGCGTGAAGCTGACCTTGCCGTTTGCATCGTTCTTCGCGGTGTCGAGCACGTTGCCGGCAGCGTCCTTCAGGTCGAAGGTGAACTCGCCGTCCGCGGGCTTCGTCGTGTGGTCGAAGCCGTCCGCAACCTTGATGGTCTTGGTCGCCGTCAGGATTACGGAACCCTTTGCGTCGTAGGTGTTGTTGAAGGTGGGAGCCGTAGCGGCACCGTCATAGGTGACGGTCACCTTCGTCTTGTTGTTGTCGCCCTGGTTCTGCTCTACCTTGACGTGGACCTTGACTTCCTTGGCGTCGTAGGCCACGCCGTCGACGGTCTGGCCGGCTTTCTCCTCCTTGAGCGTGTAGTCGTACTCGCCCAGGTTCAGGTTCTTGACGGCCAGCTCGACCTTGCCGCCCCGGTCGTTGGTGCCCTTGGCGACCTCGTTGCCGTCCTGGTCGTACAGGCCGAAGGTGAACGCATCGGCCGTCAGGTCCTTGCCCGCGAGAACTTTCGTGGCCTCAACGGTGACGTCCGCCGTCGGCTTCGAGTTGGTGAAGGTCGGCACGGCCTTCTCGCCGTCGTAGGTGGCGGTCGCCTTCAGCTCGCCCTTCTCGTCGGTGACCTTGACGTGGACCTTCACGTCCTTCGCGTCGTAGACGATGGTCGAGTCGTTGCCGGCAACCTCCTTGATGGCGTAGTCGTGATCGCCCGGCGTAGCGTAGTCGATGGCTGCAAAGGCGACCTTGCCGTCCTTGTCGTTTTGGACAGCCTGGAGCTCTTTGCCGTCGTTGTCGAGCAGCTGGAACGTGAAGTCGTTCCCTGCGAGCTCACCACCTGCGAAGCGCTTCTTCGCCTTGAGCGTTACCGAGGTCCCCTTCGGTCGGTACGTGTTCGTGATCTTGGCGATTTTGTCAGCGACCTTGATCGGGTTATCCTCATGGCTCACGCCGTCGTCGGTGTAGGTCTGCTCCATCTTGACTTCCGGCTGCGACAGCGTGCCGTCGCCGTTATCCCTCACCGTCACCGTGACGCGGTAGGAAGCGCTCGAATACCCGAATCCGGGCAGCCAGTCAGCGTCGTTTTGAGACGGCGTGGCCTCGGCAATGAGATAGGTGTAGGTGCCGGGCTTGGCGTACTCAATCTTACCGAAGTCGAACTTGCCCCCGTTCTCGACGGTCTTCACAACCTGCTTCATATCACTCACGGGCGCATCCTCGGCACCGTCGGGCATCGGCGTGCCCTTGTCCGCGCGCAGGTAAATCTTGAAGCTATCGCCATCTTTCCAGTCACGGCCCTGGAGCACCTTCTGCGCCCAGAACGCATTGGTGAGCGTCACCGGCGACTTTACGCTGTAGGTGTTTGTGAACACCAGCTTGTTGGCTTCGGCCAACGTGCCGTCGGGATTCTGTTTCGCGATCGTGCCGGAGATGCTGTCGCCCTCGCCGCCCAGGGCGTTGCCGCCCTGCTCGCGCTTGGTCAGCGTGAAGCCGGCCGGCATCTTGCCCGCGCGGGTCAGCTCCTGAACCGTATACTTGTCACCCTCGGCGAGACCGTACACGCGAATCGTCTGGCCGGCCGTGATGGTCTGCTCGCGTCCGTTCGTCAGGTTGAACATATCGCCGACCTGCTTCTCATCGGCCGCGCCCGCCTTCTCGAAGACTGCAGCCTTATACGTCTTCCCCTTGGGCACGGTGAACTTGAAGGTGAACTCCGCATCCTTATTGCCCGTCAGTCCATCGGGCACGTCAACCTTCTTCGTCACCTCGAGGCTCGCCTCGCGCTTGTTAGCCACGCGCACGCAGGTGGCGCCCGTGAACAGGGCATTCAGGTTCATGTCGCCCAGATCGGCGCGGGCGCCCTTCGCATTAGCGACACCAGGCTTATCCTGGGTGATACCCATACGTATCCAGCCCGTCTCGGTCTCCAGGCGGTAGGGTTTGCCCTCCTCGGTGGGCCCATACTGGTAGACACGTCCGTTGGCACCGTACTTGAGGTGCACCGTGTCGCCGGCACCGGCGGGATCGACATTGCTCCACGACAGATTACCGTCAGTATCGGTCACACCATTCGAGGTCTGCCGCACACCCTTGATCCACGTGAGCGTGTTGTCGATGTCGCCCTCTGCGCCAAACTGGCCCAGGCTCTTCATCAGCGCGCCCGGGCCCACAAACGTCGAAACGCCGTCATCGCGCGTACCGGCATCGGCATGGACGCCGTAATCGTCCACAATCACTTTGGTGAGCGTGTCGTTGAGCAGGAAACCGCTCGGCGCTGAGATTTCCTTCAGGTAGTAGGTGCGTTTCGTAAGCGGCTTGTGCTCCTTGCTCGTATTCGGGAATATGCCCGCACCTTCGAGCGAGACCGGGTTGCCGACCGACCCCGTCGTCAGGGTGTCGTAGGGGGTCTGCTCGCCCTTGAGCACGACCTTGCCGTTTGCGTCTGTTGTCACCTGATCGGCCGTGTACAGGCCGAACTTCGCCCCCTCAACGGGCTTACCCGCGGTATCGGTCTTCTGCACGAACAGGCGATTCTGGATGTTCGAGACGAGCAGGCGCGTGGCGAACTGCCGCCGGAAATTCTCCTTGCCGTCGGGGAGGTCATCGCTGAACACGTGGACCGTGTTGTCCATATCCGCCTCGGCGATGGAGCTCGCCGCTGTGTAGTAGATGGCCACCGTGTACTCGGCATCCTTGCGGGCATCACCGCTCAGCAGGTAGTAGTACTTGGAGATGTCACCGGGCAGATTTTGAATCTCTACCTGGTACTGGCCGCTCGTGTTGAGCGTGAAGGCGTGCAGGTCCTTCTTCGCCGCCTCGATAGCGCCGGCCTTGCTCGACTTCTCGGCGAGGGTGTACCCCGCTCCCGTCAATGGGTCGCCCGACACGGCGTACCAATTGTTCTGATCTTTGATATCTGCGTTTGCGCTTTTATCGCGCTTGAGCACCACAGCGAACAGTATGCCGGACTCCAGGTCGTCGATCTTGTCGGACTTCGTCAGGTTATCATTTGCCTTGTACACGGTCGACGGCGCGGTGATGGTCTCCTTCGCAGCGGCGAACGCACCGGTCTTCCACACGACGCTGTCCGCGTCCATACCGCCGCGGTTGATGATGACGCCGCCCGCGTCCTTCTTGTCGCTTGCGGGCACGTACTCGAGCTGCATGTTACCGTCCGTTGCCGTGAGGCTCGAGCGGTAACCGTTGGGCGCTTTTGTTTCCTTCAGGAGGTAGTGCTGGTAATGATACTCTTTATAAAGGTCATCGAAGTTGATAACGCCGTTGTCCACGTCATTTGTGAGCGTCAGTTGTCCATTCGCGTTCGTGGTGCCGGAGCCAAGTAGGTTATTTTGATTAGCGGTCGTGTCAGTGAAGTTCTCGTCTGTCTTGTACAGCGCGAACTGAGCACCCTCCACCGGACCGCCATCCTGGTCGAACTTGATGATGTCGGACTCGGGCACCGTCACGAGGTTGAACTTGAGCTCCATGTTGGAGTCGGTGGCGCCGCGCTCCAGGTAGAAGAACTTGAGGGTGTGGTTGGTGCCGTCTTTGAAGGTGTTGCCGTCGAAGCCCGAAGTGCCCTTTTTCGCCGCCTGGTACTTGCTCAGCAGCGTGCCGTCGCTTTTGTCGTTCACCTTAATGTTGCCCGTATGAAAGTTGATACTCAGACTCGCACGGCTGTGAATACCGCCGATATCACCCACGAGGACATCATCGATGAACACCCAGACGTCATCATCGCCGGCGAACTCGAAGGTCATGTCCTTCTTATCGTTCGTCAGGCCGCCGTTGGGCTGCACGAATCGCGTGGACATTGAGAGGCCGAAGTGGTGGTTGACGTGGTTACCGGCGTTGTCTGCCGTGATGCCATTTTGGACGAGCCGGCCGCTTTCCTCCTTGAACACCTTGTCTGCCGCATCGAACGGGAAGAACTGACCCCGATGGGACGAATCGCCCACTCTGTCAATGCCCCAGGTGTCATAGACGTCGAAGGCATTCTTGTCAGCGTTGTAGGCTGCGTAGTTTTCGGAGCTGTCATAGACGTAGTAGCCGTCCTGAACCTTGAGGAGGCCCGTCACGCCAAAATGGGACGTCTTGCCGGTCTGGGCAGAGGAATCGAACAGATAGCGGAGGGAGTCGCCGCCATAGGTACCGGAAAGCTGCGGGTAGCCGTCTGAAAGCGTGTTGCTGACAATGCCGGGCTGCGGGTTCGTGTTGCCCGTCCAATGGTTGAGCGGTGCATCACCCTGGCCATCGTTAAACTGGAACCGGTGGCTTGCGTTGATGCCGCCGTTGCCGGAAACCGACAGATGGTCATCGGGATTCACCCAGTAATCAAACAGGTTGATCGTCGTCCCCGAGGGCGAAGTCGTCGTGACCGTGTGGTCCGAAAACGCTGCTTCCGCACGGGTCGGCAGGAAGAAACCCACCGTCAGCGCGACGGCGAGGGCCAGAACAATCGCATATGGCGAGACCGGGCACAGCCCGCGACGACGGCCATAAGACATGACGGACCACCGCTCGCGCGGCCGGTGTCTACCAGGATGTTCCCTGCTGGGACCCCCCCCGATAACATTATTCACGAGTAGAGACGTCGTCTCTCTGAGCTCCTGCATAATTTCCTCCCCAGTCACACGGCGACCTGCCCGGGCGCTCCCCGGGGGCCGAGGCAGTCTGGCACATGCCCGCAGTCGTTCAAGAAATACCAACCCCAGCATATGTCTCTTAAGATATCTTAGTCTTACTCTATAACAGTTTTTGTCTCATTACCGATGAAATCGGCTCAGTCCCTTTGTCGCATGCTAGAGCGTGTGGAGCAGGGCGATGAGGAAGCGGATGCCTTGGAGGTAGGCGCGACGGGTGATGCGCTCGTTGGTGCCGTGGACGCCGCGGTCGCATTCGTCATCGTCGACCACAAAGGCGGAGAAGCGGATGCACTCGTGGCAAATGCGCTGGTAGTTGGCGGCATCGGTTGCACCAATCACGGTCGAGGGCACGATGCTCATCGGCTCTTGGCCCACCGCAGACGATCCGTTTTCCTCCGTCGGCTTGGGATCACGGAAATAGCGGGCGGCGATGGCGCGGACGGCCTCGAGCCCCGGACCGCCCACGCGCGGGGACGGCGAGGGCTCGGAGCTGCCGGGGCCCAGCTCGACCTCGACTCGGCCGGCGAGCCCAGCGGTGGCAACGGCCTCGCGGCAGCAGGCCACGACATCGGCCACGCTCGTACCCTCGAGCATGCGGAAGTTGATATTGACCCACATATCTTGCGGCATTACGTTGGCACCGGTACTGCCGCCCTCGATTTGCGTGGGCGCACAGGTGGTGGTCACAAGCGGGTACAGCTTTTTGCTGGCAAGGCAGTCGCGCACGATGGCATCCTTGCTGGCAGCAATCTCGTCTGCGGTATAAAGCCCCAGCTCGACGAGCTGCGCGGCAAGCAGATCGGTCACACGCGCCGGCCACTCGATATCGCAAATCGCGGCAATAGCGCGGCTGAGCACTTCGAGCGACGTACCACCGTAGGGGTTGGAGGAATGCCCGCCCTCGCTCTTCGTCTTGAGCATGATATCGGCATAGCCCTTCTCCGCGAGGTCGGCATGCATAAGCCAGCCCTCGCCCGCGCCATACTCGGCAGCCGAAACAATACGGTAGTCGCCCTCGTCGATCAGGTACTCAAGCTCAATGCCACGCTCCTCGAGCACACGACCGATCGCCCCCGCGCCGTACTGCGTGGTTTCCTCGTCCTGGCCAAAGGCCAGGAGCAGCGTGCGCTCGTGCTGCCAACCGTGCGCCAGCGCATACTCAACCGCCTCGAGAATGCCTGCGACCTGGTCTTTCATATCGATGGCGCCGCGACCCCAAATGTAGGTGTCGTCCACATGTCCGCTAAAGGGGGCATGCGTCCAGTCGTCCTCGGTACCCGGCACCACGGGGACCACGTCCATGTGACCCATGAGCACAACGGGCTTGAGTGCGGGGTCGGAGCCGGAAAGCGTCACCAGCAACGAATGATCGATGAGCTCGACCTTACCCGCCGTAAATACATGCGGCCAAGCCTGCTGCATATACGCGCGCAGGTCGTCGAACGGCTGCCAGTCCACCGCCTCGGCATCCATACTCGAGATGGTCGGAAACGACAGCACACGGCCCAGGCGCTCGCACGCACCAGCCTCGTCTATATCGGCAAAATCATCCTCATGCGCAAAAAAGCGCCAAACCTCGGCCATGGCATCCTTTCGATTGTGACGACAAGGGCCGCCCCACCGGAGCGGCCCTGCTACATAAGCGTTTGCGGTCGGTTACTTGTCCTCGAGATAACGCGAGAGGAACTCGCGGGTACGTTGGTGTTTAGGGTTGCCGAAGAGCTCGGCCGGCGCGGCATCCTCGAGCACTACGCCCTTGTCCATAAAGACCACGCGGTCGGACACCGTGCGGGCAAAGGCCATCTCGTGTGTGACGACCACCATGGTCATGCCGTCGGCCGCGAGCTTGCGCATGACCTCGAGCACCTCGCCCACGATCTCGGGGTCGAGTGCGGAGGTCGGCTCGTCGAACAGCATGATCTGCGGATTCATGCACAGGGCGCGCGCGATGGCCACGCGCTGTTTTTGACCACCGGACAGGCGACCCACGGCGGCGTGCGCGAACTTCTCGAGCCCCACGCTCGTCAGATGCTCCATCGCAATTTTTTCAGCCTCGGCCTTGCTCATCTTTTTGAGCGTGACGGGCGCGAGCGTGCAGTTGTCGAGCACGTCCATGTTGCTGAACAGGTTAAAGCCCTGGAACACCATACCGATGTCCTCGCGCAGCTTGTTAATGTTGCAGCGTTCGGCCGTGAGGTCCTGACCGTGGAACCAGATGTGGCCCGCGTCCGGGGTCTCGAGCAGGTTGAGGCAGCGCAGGAAGGTCGACTTGCCCGAGCCCGAGGCGCCGATAATGGTGACGACCTCGCCGGGGTTAACGGACAGGTCGATGCCCTTGAGCACCTCGAGCGAGCCGAAGCTCTTGCGCAGGCCCTCGACGCGGATGAGCAGCTCATTGGTCTGTGCGGCGGCCGCGGTGCCGGTAGTGGCGGTATCTGCCATGATGATTCTCCTCGTCTTGAGCCTAGTTGGAGCTGGGCAGCGTTGCCGGGGCCTCGGCGCCGAGCTTTTTGCCAAAGGCCTCGAGCAGGCGGCTCGCCACGAGCGTCAGGATCAGGTAGACCACGAGCGCCACGCAGTAGACCTCCATCTGGCGGTAGTACACGCCAGCGACGGTGGTGGTGGCGTACATGAGGTCGAACACGCCGATAACCGAAAGCACCGACGAATCCTTGATGTTGATGATGAGCTCGTTGGTGAGCGCCGGAATCGCGTTTTTAATGCCCTGGGGGAACACGACCTTGCGCATAGCCTGCCACTGCGACAGGCCCAGCGAGCGCGCCGCCTCGGCCTGGCCGGAATCGATGGACTCGATGCCGCCGCGCAGGACCTCCATCATGTAGGCGGTGGAGTTGAGCGAGATGGTGACGAGGCCAGCGGTGAAGGTGCTCCAGATCTGGTTGGCCTGGGCGGTCTCGAAGCCCATGCCGCGCAAAACGGTGAAGCCCGCGTAATAGATGAGCAGACCCTGGACCATCATGGGCGTGCCGCGCACGATGGTGGAGTAGACGGCCGCAAAGCCGCGGCCGATGCTCTTAAAGAAGCGCACCAGGTCGTTGTCTACGCGATCGAAGGTCTGAATACGCAGGAACACAAAGAGCAGCGCCAGGAAGAAGGCAATAACGGTGCCGAAGGTGGCAAGCGCGATGGTGATCTCGATACCGCGGATAAAGAAGTCCTCGCTCTTATAGGTCATGTAGACCAGGCTCGACAAAAAGTCGCTGGGGTTGGAATCCGAGACAATGCTCACCTGCACCAGGTCGATAAACGACATGACGCAGCGGTCCACGAAAAAGATTGCCGCGATGGCGACCACGACGTAGCTGCCCAGGCGCGCGCCGCGACGGAAGCGCTCGGAAGCAAACGGCGACGCCTCGCGATAGTCGCTCCAGTGCATGAGTTTGGTGACGAGCGCCGCCGCCGACACGACGAGCCAGGCCCAAAGAATCGCCCAAAGGCAGTCTTGGAACACGCCCGTGGGGGCCAAGAAGCTCAGCGGCGTGGGGTTGCGCTGGCTAAACACCAGACCGAGCGCCGCGATGACGCTCGTGCCCAGGTACACATAACGATGGTCGGCCTTGATAAAGGAGGCCAGACGATTGATGGTTTTCATGCTGCCTCCCTATGCCGGCTGACGATCGAGGCACGCGTCCCACATCTGGTCGCGCTCCTCCTGGCTAATGCCCTTGAGTGTCTTGTCGATGAGCTTAAGCAGTTTGTCCGAGCCCTTGCGGCAACCGACATTTGCCGCGACCTCCTGCTTAAAGCCCTCGCCCTCGGCAAAATGAATAGGGACAATGCCCGGATTTTGGGCCATATAGCCCTTCTCGTTCTCGGTGTTGTAGGTCACGGCGTCGCACGTGCCCTGCAGCAGGTTCGAGAACACCGTGGGGACGGAGTCGACCGGGTTCTTGTGCACAACGCCCGGGATCTCGTCGATGACGGTGTCGAGCATGGTGTCCTTTTGGCCGAGTACCGTGGCACCGCTAAAGTCGCTAAGCTTGGTGGCGTTTTGGTAGGGAGAGCCCTCTTTTACGAACAGGCCAAAGTAGCCAATGAAGTACGGGTCGGAAAAGCCGACAGACTCCTCGCGCTCGGGCGTGGCGCTCATGCCGGCGATGATGAGGTCGATCTGGCCGTTGTTGAGCGAATCGATAAGGCCCGAGAAGCTCTGCTTGACGGCAACGGGCTCGCCACCGAGGGCCTTGCAGACGATCTTGGCGATCTGTACGTCGTAGCCATCGGCATAGGCGCCCTGCACGTTGTCGATGGGGATGGTGTACTCACTGGCTTCGGAAACCTGCCAGTTGTACGGGGCGTAGGCCGCCTCCATGCCAATGCGGATCTTGTCCTTGCCGATAACGGAATCGGACAGGTCGTCGCGACCGCCGTCCGTCGTGGGCTGAACTACTTCCAGCGTGGAGGGGCGCTGGCAACCGGCAAGTGCGCCGGCGACGACAGAAGCGCTCGCAGCGAGAGCGCTACCCAAAAAGATGCGACGGCTGCATACCGGCTGGGTCTGCGCATCGCACTGTTGGGGAGAATGCATAATCTGCCTTCCCTGTTGAATCGTATGCTGACGACTTAACAGGATATACGCCAGCGACCAGCAGCGCAGCACAAGCTCGAAAAATTAATAGACACACGGTAGTCATTGGGAGCGTCGATGTTTTGGCAATGCCAGCGAGCGCCGCCCAGAGCGAACAAGTTGGCATGAAAAAGGCACGGCATAGACCTTCTGGTCATGCCATGCCTTTTGAATGACAAATTGTCGCTCTGGGTGGCGCGCAGCGTCGACCGGTCCGCCGTTCGTTAGAACGGCGGAACCTCTAGAACAAGGTGACGCTAAAGCTACGTTTATCGGTAGCGCCCGGCGCCAGCGTAATGGTGTTGACCTTGTGCTCAAAGACGTCGTCCTCGGTGTCCATGGTGGTGTGACCGGTCCAGGGCTCGAGCGCCACAAACGGAGCGTCGTTGGCGGCAGACCACACGCCAATATACTTAAAGCCCTCAAAGTCGATCTTGACGCCGTGGCCCGACTTGCGGCCGCGCAGCGTGAGCGTGGAGCCCGGGGTATCGGTGAACATGATGGCGTCGTTATCGAAGCTGCGGTGCGTAATGGGTAGCACGTCCGAGTTATCGGGAGCCTTGTAGCTGCCCTCGAACGTCATGAGGCCATCGGGCGTGATGATGGGGGCCTCGTTGGTCCAAGCCTCGGTAAATGCCAGCTCGTAATCCTCGAATGCCTCGTCCTCGGCACCGGGAGCCGGTACGTTAAACGCGGGGTGGCCGCCCACCGAGAACGGCAGGTCCACGTCGCCGGTGTTGGTGACGGCAAAGGTCTGCGTGAGGGTGGCGTCGCCGGTCAGGGCATAGGTCATGTTGAGCTTAAAGTGGAACGGAAAGGCCTTGAGCGACTCGGGCGTGTCGGTGATCTCGTACGTTACCGAGGAGCCGTCCTCCGAAACCTCGACCAGCTTGTGCTCGACGATGCGTGCGAGGCCGTGGCGCGGCATCTCGCAAGTGCCAGCCGCAGACGTCGCCGTGTTGTTGCGCAGCGAACCCACAATGGGGAACAGGATGGGCGCGTGCTTGCCCCAAAAGGCGGGATCGCCCTGCCACAGATACTCGTTGCCGTTGAGGGCAAGGCTCGTGAGCTGGGCACCCATGGAATCGATGGCCGCAGTGAGGCCGCCGCGCTTGATGGTAGTGACGGTAGACATGCTACTTCCTCCAAAAGTAAACAATAGTGTCGAGGGCTATTGTCCCACTCTTGGCGGCGGGACGGGACGGCAGGCGATTATTGAGTAGTCATAGCGGAATGAGTAGCGAGCGCCTACTGGGTATCCACGTAAAGGTCGAACCCGCCCTGCGGTGTAGTGTCGACCGTGTCGGGCGCCTGTGAGTTAAAGCTCACGGGAACCATGCGCTTTGAGACGCGGAAGCGCGTGCCGTCGGTGGCGACGGGCGGTTCATCGACGGTGAGCTCGTAGTCGCCGGGCTTAAGTTCGATGCCGTCACCAGCGGAATTGACGTATTGATACTCGTCAATCGTCTGCCCTTTGAGCGTGCGCCCCACGATGTGGATGAGCATTTGGCTGTCGCCGCGCGCGGTGTACCACGTCGCGCCGTCCTTGACCTCGACCGACACATGTACCGAGCGCGTGCGGCCGAGCGATTGCTCGACAGACATCTCGACCTTGGCGGCGTCTTTTCGCTGCTGCTCGACATGGCTCCAGACGTTTCCAATTGCCGAGCATGCGATAACGCCGGCCATGAAGGCGATAAGGATGGGGCCGAGCGGAGAGCGACGTCCTGCATCTTCCTCGCGAGACAGATTGGGGCGACGTGTGGGCGCGGGCGCCTGGGCACCCTGCGAGGGCACGTCGAGAATACTGAAGGATGCCGTGCTGTCGGGATCGATGGTGTGACGCAGCTGTGGGGTCTTTGCCGGCGAGATCGATATGTCGGCTGGCTCGCCGAGCGTGGCCGTAGCGTCGGCCTTGGCCTCGTCTGCCTCGGCCTGGGCCCAGGCTTGTTCGAAGGTCAGGGGCTCGACGGGGTCGAGGGCGGCGTCCGAGTCGGCGGCTACGTCGTTGCCGGTCTCGTCCTCGTCGCTCGACACGTCACGCGGCGCGGGCTCGTCCCACCCCTCGTCCGGAGCCTCACCCTCGCTATACCACCATTCAAAGTTATCGATATCCATACGGGGCGCCCCTTAGGCCTCGCAAATAAACACTCGCTAGCCTTATACCCTCAGACGGCACGGCAGCTCGCCGGCACAGATAGGAAAACCATCACAACATTCGACGGTTTTCCTCGTTTTTAAGTTTTTCAACGAATGTTGTGACGGTTTGGGCGACTGGCCGGCAGCGCAATGTGACAAAGGGACTGTCCCTTTTCACATTCTGTTAGAGTTGCAGGGACTGAATCCCGCTTATTAATGCGACATTGGAGTGACAACCTTGACCGCCGCAACCACGCCTAAAAGTAAGTCAACCGCCGCCGCGCTCTCCCCTGCGCGCACCAATCTTTGCCTGGCGCTGCTCGTGTTGTTAGGCTTTTCGCTCGGCTGCTCGGAGTTCGTGGTCATTGGCATCGAGAGCGACCTGGCGACGGAGCTCGGCATCTCGCTTGCCACCGCGGGCCAGCTCATCAGCGTGTTTGCGCTTGTCTACGCTATCGCGACGCCAGTGCTCGCGCTCAGCACGGGGCGCTTCCGTCGTTACCAACTGCTCGTGTGCTATAGCATCGTCTTTGTGCTCGGCAATCTGGTCATGGCGCTGGCACCCAACTTTCAAGTGCTGTTCGCCTCGCGCATCATCTTGGGCTCCGTCTCGGGTGCACTGCTCGCCGTGGGCGTGACGTATATCCCCGAGCTGCTGTCCCCGCAGCAGACCTCACTCGCCATCTCGGTGGTGTACGGCGCGTTTTCCGTGGCAATGGTCTTTGTCACTTCGATCGGCAAGTTTGTGGCCGACACGCTCGACTGGCACGTGGCCATGTACGGCACACTAACCTTTGCCGTTCTGATCTGCGGAGCGCTCGTGGCGTTTATGCCGCGCGCTGGGCAAACCGACGAGCCCGCCACCTTTCGCGAGCAGGCGGGGCTGCTACGCGAGCCGAGCATCATCACCGGTATGCTCATCTTCTTGTTTGGCGTGGGGTCGGTCTATGTGTTCTACGGCTACGTGACGCCCTATCTGGAGCAGGTGTTGGGTATGGGCACGGTCGAAGCCAGCACCACGCTCATGGCCTACGGCGTGTTCTGCCTGGTTTCGAACATCCTGGGCGGATGGATTGACGCGCGCTTTGGCATGAAGGCACTGCTGGTTACGTTTGTGCTGCAGGCAGCGGCATTGTTTGGGCTGTTTGCCGTGGGCGCTGCCATGCCGCTCGCACTTGTCTTTGTCTTTAGCCTGGCGATGCTCATGTACCTGTTCTCGGTGTCGTGCATCACGCACTTTATGGACGTGGCACGCAGCCGCCATCCCAAGTCGATGGTACTCGCAAGTTCGGTTGAGCCCATGGCGTTTAACGTCGGCATTTCGTTTGGCACCGCAGTGGGCGGCGCCGTGGTAAGCAGCGTTGGCATTGCGTACGTGGGCGCAGTGGGCGCCGCGTTCTCGCTTGTGGCCTGGGCACTCACGCTGGTGACGATTAAGTTGGCTCGCTGGGAACGCAAGAGGGCGATGGCGCAGGCGTAGATGCGATACTCGAGCTCGATAATGGCGATCGAAAGGAAACCGCATATGCAACGTGTACTGTTTATCTGCTATGGAAACATCTGCCGCTCGACGATGGCTGAGTCGGTGTTTACCGAGCTGGTGCGGCGCGCCGGGCGCGCGGGCGAGTTTGTCATTGATTCCGCTGCGACCTCGACCGAGGAGATCGGCAACCCGCCACACCACGGTACCGTTGCCAAACTGCGCGAAGTCGGGATTCCCGTCGTTGCGCACCGTGCCCGCCAGGTGCGTCGCGCGGAGTATGGCGACTGGGATCACATTGTCTATATGGATGCTGAGAACGCGCGGGGCCTGCGTCGCATCTTTGGCGACGCAGGCCCCGACGGAAAGATTACGCGCTTGCTCGATTGGACCGAGTGTCCCGGCGACGTGGCCGATCCCTGGTACACCGGCAATTTCGATGCCACGTACCGCGACGTGCTCGCCGGTTGCACCGCTATGCTCGAGCAACTGTAGGCGCTCGGGCGGCGCGGGCACACGGGCCACGCCATCGGCATAAAACGAGCGTGGATTTTCTCCCACTTTGAGCGTTCGAGTGCGCTCTAAACGGGAGAAAATCCACGCTCATGAATGTGACAAAGGGACTGCCCCTTTGCCACATCCGGAACTGGCCCTAGACCGGCTTGACCTCCAGCTTTATCCCCTCGACACAGGAGTCGCCCAAAACATCCGAAAGGGCCCAGGTCGCATATAGCGGCAAATAGAGAACCGCTCCGTTGCGCTCAACGTTGCCTCTCGAGAAAACAATCCCGAGCCTTACGCCATATTCAGCCGTATCAAGCACATGACCGAGCGCAGCGTGCGCGTGGTAATAGGAGCCCGATTTAACCTCGATCGGAACAGCCGTCCCATCCGGTCCATCGACCACAAAGTCCACTTCACCGCGCTTTTTTGTCTGATAGTAGTAAAGCTGGCGATTTTGGGCAGCCAGCTGCTGGGCCACCACGTTTTCGTAAATGCCGCCCAGATTGGGCTCCTTGCTATCAAGATACGCCGCTTGGGCGACTCCAACGGGGTAGCGCGCCATCAACATGCCCGTATCCGATTGATATAGCTTGAACTGCGATGGCCGTGCCGTCTTGAGCAGGGGCGATTTTGGCTCGGTTACGATATCGGCTTTGAGGGCAACGCCGGCATCGACAAGCCATACAAAATCTCGCTGATACTTCTCGTAGTGAGCCTTGGGGTCAATGGAATTGAGCACGAAGCGCTTGTTTTCGCCCTCGAGCATAATAGGGAGCTGATCGTAGATGCTCTGCACCTGAAGGGCTCGCCCGCTTGCATACTTGGAGATATCCCGTCGGTACTGTTCGTTGAGCTCTGACTGCAGCTGACGAACAGAGGCAAGGTCGCCCCGCGTGTCAAGGAAACGCTGCACGACCTCTGGCATTCCGCCGACAACGGTATAGGTCCTGAAGTTTGCCATCATCGCGTCATGAATGTAACCAGGAATGGGCTTCTCGTTGATGCACGCGTCGCGTATCGTTTGGCGAGCCCCTTCGCTCACCCCGATTGCCCAGCAAAACTCCTCAAAATCGAGCGGGAACATCCTAAGCTCGTGGACATACCCCACGGGATAGGACCTGACGCCCTTGAACTGAGTCCCGAGCATTGACCCCGAAAACGCCCAGCGGCACCTCCCGTCCTCAACAAGGAACTTTGCCATCGTCATGATGTCGGGGGCCTCTTGGACCTCATCGATAAACACGAGCGTTTTGCCTGGTGCAATCGACTTTCCCGAAAGAAGCGTCACCCTGCTGATGAAATCATCGGCATCCCGCGCCTCGAGAAGAGCATCTTTTGCCTGGCGATTTTCCATGAGGTTAAGCTCGATGTAGGTTGCATGGTTGGCTTTGCCAAATGCGCGAATCGAATAGCTTTTGCCAATCTGGCGAGAACCCGTAATGAATAAGGCCTTTTGCTCGGCAGACTTCAGCCAGCGCTCCAGCTCTGCAGCTATTTTCCTGCGCAGCATAGGCTCTCCCCTCAGTGTCATCAAATGAAATGCAAAGTTTTATACGCTTGATTATCGATGAAACGCAGAATTTTTAGAACCTAAAATCGGATGAAATGCAGAGATTTGAGATTACAAGCATAATAGAAGGGGCACCACCGGCGAATGTGACAAAAGAACTGTCCCTTTGTCACATTGCGCTCGACCACTCGTCGACGACCTCGGCAAGCCAGACGTTCAGCGTATCGACCTCGGGACAGCAGAACTTTGCCGTACCAGGCTCGTTGCCGGGCACGGTTCCGCCATAGCGCAAGATATCGATATAGGGAAAGCCCACATGGCAGGCCATAGCGCACATCTTGCCGCGATCTCGGTCGAAGTCAAAGACGTCACCCGGCTTGTGCCCGTGATGGCAGCGGCATGTGCCCAGCTGGTCCACGCAGCTCACGCGGATACGCGGACGCTTGCCACGCGGCGCGCCGAGCGGTTTGTTCTCGCCCGCCGCCTCGGTGCTGCTCTCGTCGGCGTTACTCATGGTCAATCACATCCAGGCAGGCCTCGATGGGAAGGCCGGCGGACTTATCCTCCTGGTCGGCATTGCGCTCGATGAGCTCCGCTACCACACGCATGGCATCGCTCGTCGCGCGCTGCAGGCTCCAACCGGCCATAACGCGGCCGATAAGCACCGCCGAGAACGTGTCGCCCGTGCCCGGAAAGTAGACCGGAATCAGCTCGAAGGGAATCGTGAAGTACTCCCCCGCCACATGGTCGTAACCGATGACGACATTCGCACCGTCGACCACAGCGCTCGTAATGACCACCGACTTGGCGCCCAGGACACGCACGGCATCCACAAGAGCGCGGCCCTCATCGGGCGTGATTTGCTCGGCAATGGGCGTATCGGTGAGCAGGCAGGCCTCGGTGTAGTTTGGCACCGCATAGTCGGCGCACTCGAGCAGGCTGCGCATGAGACCGATCGTGGACTCGGGCACGCCGGCATAGAGCTTGCCGTTGTCGCCCATGATGGGGTCGACGAACACCTTGGTGCCCTTTTGCGCGCGACGGTGGCAGAAATCCGAAATGATGCGCGTCTCTTCCTCGGTCACGATAAAGCCGGTGGAGATGGCGTCGAACTCAAAGCCGAGCTCCTCCCAGATGGCAAGACTCTGACGCACGTACTCCGTGGTGTCGTGGATGTAAAACTTGGGGTAGTTGAGCGTATCGGAAACGAGGGCCGTCGGCAGGTTGTGGATACGGTAACCCATGTGCGACAGCACCGGCAGCATGGCAGAAAGCGCGACCTTACCGTAGCCGCACATATCGTTGATCAGCAGCAGCTGAGTGTTCTTCATGAGTGTCCCCCTTGGGTCTGGTGCGACGCGACGGCGCCATAGTGCGACTAAGTGTAGCGCAGGGGGCGTTGCAAGCGGGCGCAGGCGCCGAGGAGGGCACATTGTTGCGGAAAGGTTACGGAAATGGGAGGCAAAATCGCGGCGGTAGCGGCACAGTAGCTGCCATCTATTTACTACCACTCCAAAACTATGCCGGATTACTACGATAAACCGTTAGCCTCCAACCACAACGAATTGCACTCCGGCAAAACCGCAGGTAGACAGCTTGTGATTTTACGAAAAACAATGCCGAGGTCTGATATTTCGAATTCATCGTAGTAATCCGGCATAGTTTTGGACAAAGCAACTTCGAAAGGGTGTCACCGCAGCCCAAAATGATTCGTTTTCCTCCGTCCCCCACGGATCACTCAACAAGAGCGTCCCCAACGACTATCCCAACAAGGGCAACGCCGATGTTTTGGCGAAGTCAGCGAAAACCCGTCAGAGCGAGCAAGGTGCCTTGAAGCAAGGCGGCATTGACCTTCTGGTCATGCCGCCGAAGCTGAAAGGCAGATTGCCGCTC
>UQIC01000036.1 GCA_900540985.1 uncultured Collinsella sp. | reverse complement strand
ATTATTTTCCGCTTCGACGAACAGCCGATCGTGTCAAATTTGGTCTAACAGAGCCTAAAAATTTGCGCGTCATTTTACGTGTCAACGAGACGCGATTTGACGCGCAAATAGGAATTCGTGGGCGCCCGGAAGATCGACGGAGTTCGTGAACCTGCAACTTGGTTGGGTAGCGTACGAAGTCCTCCAGCGGGACCGGATATGTTTTCGGTATCGTATCGGTATCAAATGATACCGAAAGTATGTTCGTGATACCGAAAACTAGAAACCATGCCTCATAACTGCTTGGAAAGTTCGGATTTGACTATCTTATTGTCTTGATCTGTAACAGTTAGACGGTTAAAAGTGGGCTACGTGTTACAGATTGAGATATTTCTGCTCGGGCGTTCTGTTTGTCTTGATCTGTAACAGCTAGGGCCGAAATACTCGACTAGATGTTACAGATCGAGACAAACGGCCTGCTCGGGCCGAGCCAAAAAATCGGCCGCATGCGATCCCGTGAGGGATTCGCATGCGGCCGACAGGGGGGTATGCGGCAAAAGTTAGGCCATAAGCAGGCCGGTCTCCGCGACGTTCTTGTACCAGTACGCGCTCGCCTTGGGATAGCGCTTCTGGGTCTCAAAGTCGATGTAGAACAGGCCATAGCGCTTGTTATAGCCGTTGGTCCAGGAGAACTGGTCCTGCAGCGACCACACGAAGTAACCGTCGACGTTCACGCCGCCGTCGATTGCCTTGAGGATCCACGCGAGATGCTGACGCATGTAGTCGATGCGAGGGGCGTCATCGATAAAGCCATCCTCGAAGTCGTCCTTATAGCCCATGCCGTTCTCGGTGATATAGATCTTCTTGTAGTTGGGGTAATCGTTCTTAATGCGCAGCAGCAGGTCGTACAGGCCCTCGGGATAGATGATCCAGTCCCAATCGGTAGTGGGTACGCCTTCGCGCACGCATGACTCGCCCACGCCCTTGAGGAACCAGCGCGAAGATCCCTTGTCGCCGGTGCCATTGTGGTTGATGTCGTTTTCGCCCTCGGCGGCACGCAGGAACTGGCACTTGTAGGTGTTGACGCCCAGGCAATCGTTGTAGGGGAGCGCGGCGGTCAGCGCGGCGATGTCCTCGTCGCGGACGTCGAGCTCGCCGCCGGCGATATGAGCCAGCTTGGTCGCAGCCTCCATGGTATCGGCTGCATAGTGGCCGCGGAAGGTGGCGTCGAGTACCCAGCGGTTGTTGATGACGTCGGCCATGCGAGCCGCCTCGCAGTCGGCGGCGTTGTTGGGGTCGAGGGGATACTTGGGCTCCAGGTTCTGGACAATGCCGATCTCGCCCTCAAAGCCGCCCTCATGGAAGGCGACGACGGCCTTGGCGTGGGCCACCATCATGTTGTGCATGAGCTGGAAAGCCTTGTCCAGGCGATACTTCTCGCCGTGCGGCCAGTTGCCAACGATAAAGCTGCCCTCGGCGGTCGCGGGAATCTCGTTGAAGGTAAACCAGTGCTTGACCTCGGTGAACTCGGCAAAGCAGAACTTGGCGTACTCGACAAAGGCGTCGATCGTCGTGCGCGTCAGGAAACCCTCGCCGCCGTTCTGGTAAAAGGCCTCGGGCGTATCAAAGTGATCGAGCGTGACATAGGGGATAACGCCGGCTTTATTGCAGGTGGCGAAAAGCTCGTGATAGAAGGCAACACCCTCGGGGTTAATCTCGCCGGTGCCACTGGGGAAGATGCGGCTCCAAGCGATGGAGACGCGGATACCGTTGATGCCGAAGCGCTGGCACAGGTCGATATCGACCGGATATTTGTTGTAGAAGTCGCTTGCGGGATCGGGGGAGAAGCGACCCTGGGCTGCCAGGAAATCGTCCCAGGGCACTTTGCCCTTGCCGTGCGTACGGGTCTCGCCCTCAACCTGGTAAGCAGCGGTGGCGCCGCCAAACACAAAGCCGTCGGGGAACTGCATGGGGTTGGTCATGAGTCATCCTTTCTGTGGGATACGAATAGGGAGAGGTGCCCGAACTGGGGATCCGGGCACCAACAGAGGGAGGAACCTAGTCGAGGTTCTCGCGGAGCCACTTGATGGCGCCAGCGGGGTCGCGAGTAAGGTCGATATATTCCTTACCGCGCGGGGCGAGCAGCTTAATGCCCAAGCGATCGGTGTCGGCCTTCATGTCGTTGTAGTAGCTACGAACCTGCGGGGCAAGCACGATAACGTCGTACTGATCCATGATGGCAGTGTGCTGGCCATAGGCGCCTGCGGAGGAAGCGATGTTCTCTCCGGTCTGCGCAGCACCTTCCTTGATGGCGTTGGCAAGCATGGCGGAGGTGCCGGCGCCGGCGCACAGGACGAGGACCTTCAGACCGTCGACATCCTTCTTAGCGGATGCGTCGGCGGCGGGCTCGGGCTGATCGGCGACAGGCTTGCTGTCGGCGGCAGCGGCGGTCGGCTCGACGGAAGCGGCGGTCGGCTCGACAGCGGGCGCAGAGGTGCTGGCGGCGATGGTGGCAGCACCATCGGACTCGAGACCCAGCTCGGCGGCGCGCTCGGCCTCCTGGTCGCAAAGCAGCTTATCGTACGCCTTCAAGAACGGCAGGTAGATGATGGCGTCCAGCAAGATGATGATTGCGACAAACACCAGGGCGATAAGCTGGAAGTTCGTGGTGATGAAGATGCCGATGGGGGCAGGGGTAGCCCAAGGCACCACGAAGGAGAAGCCGTTCATGCCCACGTTATCGATAAAGAACTTGGCAACACTCACGTTGACGCAGCCGGCGGAAACAAAGGGGATGAGCATGTAGGGGTTAAGGATCATCGGCGCGCCAAAGAGCAGCGGCTCGTTGACAGCAAAGGCAACAGGAACAATCGAGGCCTTACCGACGGCTTTGAGCTGCTTGGACTTCATAAAGAGAATCAGCAGAAGCGGCACGATGAACGTGGCGCCGGTGCCGCCGAACTCACCCACGAGCGACATGTTAAAGGTGAGGGAGTGGGCGGGGTGACCACCGGCCAGCAGAACCTGCAGGTTCTCGGCCTGGTTGGCAAGACGGATGGGGTCGATGCCCGGCTGGACGATCGAGGGGCCGTGGACGCCGATGAACCAGAAGAACGCGGTGGCTGCCTGGATAAGGATAAGGCCAGGATAGGTCTCTGCCGCAGTGAAGAGCGGGGAGAGCAGCTTGATGAGCAGCTCGGAGAACGGAACGCCCATGAGGTTGCGCACAGCCACATCGATGATGCCGCAGATGATGACGGCGCCGCCAAAGGGGATGATGTCGCGGAAGTTCTGAGCGATGGCGCCCGGGACCTCCTTGGGCAGCTTAATGGTCAGATCGCGCGAGACGCAGAATTTGTAGACCCACACGGTGATGAACGCGGCGATATAGGCCGAGAACAGACCGCGCGTGCCCATGCTGGTGCAGTCGAAGACCGAAAGCTCGGAGCCGTTGAACTTGGTGGTGAACTGCGTAACGGCGAGCAGCAGCATGCTGCACTGGGCGGCCACCATGGTGGAGCCGTCGTTGAGCACTTTGCCGGCGGGCATGCGACGGTTCATGGAAGCCGTAAAGTTCTTGGCGGTGGTGCCGGCAACCATGATGCCCATGACGCCCATGGTGAAGTTGTACAGCTTGTTGCACCAGTCGATGAGCGGCTGGGGCAGCGTGATGCCAACTACGCCAGGAAGGGTGGCAATCAACAGAAAGATCGAAGAGGTAAGGACGATGGGCATGCACCCAAGGAATCCGTCTTTGATGGCCTGGAGGTAGATGTTCCTCGAGATCTTCTCAAAGAACGGTTGATGCTTTTCGAGCATCTTTACGATGGCGTCCATAGAGCTCCTTTGCTACTTGATGCGCGATGCATGTGGATGGAACTGGTCGTCGATGGATGGTCAGGACTGCCCGGAAACCTTCCTGCTTAAGGAAGGCATTGCGAAATGACAACGTTGTCATTTCGTTAATGACAACGTAAGACATTTTTGGAAGAGCAACAAGGATATACGGGTGAGTGGTCGATATTGTTCGGTAAACGGTTGATTTATCAGTCAGGCAGGTGGTGTATGCTAGAACGCAAAAAACAAGCGATAGAGAACCGAGTGGAGAAGCAGTGACAACGATGGACAAGAAAAACGTTTCGATGAACGACGTGGCGATTGCCGCGGGTGTTTCTCTCAAGACGGTGTCGCGCGCGATCAACGAGCCCGATAGCGTGCGAGAGTCGACACGCGATAAGGTCCATTCGGCAATGGAGGCGCTCGGATTTCGAACCAACTTTGCCGCTCGTTCGCTCAAGTTGGGCCGTTACGGGTGCATCGGCGTTGTGCTGTTTCACTTGTCAGGCGGTGCCGTGGACATGATTGACGGTATCGCCGATGCCGCCGAAGAACGCGGCTTTGCGCTCACGATGATCAAAAAGCGGGCAGGGGAGAAGATGACCCTTGCCGATGCGGCGCGCAGGATGTCGCAGCTGCCTGTTGATGGCATGATCTTCAACCTGCGTCAGATGGTCGATGACTTTGATACTTTTGAGGCGCCGAAAGACCTCAAGACGGTGATTATCACATCAATGGAACATCCTACCTGCTCCACCGTTAGTGACGACCAAGAGGGCGGCGCGCGCATGGCGTGCGAGTACTTCTTAAATCGTGGGCACAAGAACGTATACTTCGTCTCTGGTAAGAAAGAGGCGCTGTCGAGCCAGTGTCGTATGAAAGGTTGGCGTGCGGCACTCGAGGCGCGTGGCATTGAGCCGCCCGAGCCTCTGCAAGGCGATTGGAATGCGGATAGTGGCTATGCCGCGGGCCTTGTGCTTGCCGATAAACCCGATTGCACGGCGGTCCTCGCTGCTAACGACTGCATGGCAAACGGCGTGATGATGGCCCTGCGTGACAAAGGGCTCAGTGTGCCCGACGACGTGTCCGTGATCGGCTTTGATGACGAGCTTTACAAGACGATACCTAATTCGATTCTGACGTCGGTGAAATTCCGTCACCGCGAGCTGGGCGTCCGTGCGCTCAACGAGGTCGTCTCAGGTCTGGAAGCCCCGAGCTCCAGAAGCCGTACGCTCGTCTCGGGCGTGTTGGTCGAGCGTTCCAGCGTAAGGGATCTGCGGGCGTAGACGTGCTCGGCCTGCTCGTCTAAATCTGTAACAGGTGGGACCCGAAAACTCGACTAGGTGTTATAGATTGAGATTTTGTCTACCCAGCCATCATCTTTGTCTCGATCTGTAACAGTTAGGAGTGAAATGACCAGCCAGGTGTTACAGATCTAGATTGATTGGATTGACCCATCTGTTTGTCTCGATCTGTAACATCTAAGCGGTCAAAAGCGGTCTACATGTTACAGATTGAGATTTTTGGCTTGGCCTGTGCGTTCACCTCGATCTGTAACAGCTGGGACCCAAAAACTCGGCTAGATGTTACAGATTAAGATGAACAGGAGGACGGGTGCGGTCTAAACAAAATGGCCCGCGCATCACGCATCGATGCACGGGCCATTTTTTTTCTGCGAGCGGCAGGTGGCGTCAGCGTTTTATGCCTCGAGGTTTTCCTCGATCCAGGCGACGGCACCCTTGGGATCCTTAGTGAGGTCGATGTACTGTTTGCCCTTGGGCGACAGCAGCGTGATGCCCAGGCGGTCGGTGTCGGCCTTCATCTCGTTGTAATAGGTGCGAACCTGCGGAGCCAGGACGATGACGTTGTACTGGTCCATGATGGCGTAGTGGCTGCCGTAGGCACCGGCGTTGGCGGTAATGTCGATGCCCAGCTCGTCGGCGCCTTCCTTAAGCGCGTTGGCGAGCAGTGCAGAGGTGCCGGCGCCAGCGCACAGAACCAGAACCCTCAGATCCTTGCCCTTAAGGGCGGACGGAGCTGCGGAGGCCTCAGTGGCAGAAGCGGTCTCGACAACAGGAGCCTCAACGGCGGGGGCGGCAGCGGTCTTGACGGCCTTGGTCTCCTCGGCCTCTTCTTCGGCCAGGGTCTCGGCCTCCTGCTTGCACAGGACGTTGTCGTAGGCCTTGCAGAACGGGTAGTAGATTAAGAAGTCAACGACCAGCAGGACGACAACCAGGACCAGAGAGATCGGCTGGAAGTTGGTGTCGATGAAGGTGCCGATCGGTCCGGGGAGTGCCCACGGCATGGCATAGATAAAGCCGTTCATGCCCAAAAAGTCGATGAAGAACTTACCAATGAGGACGTTGGCCACGGGGGCAAACAGGAACGGGATCAGGAAGTACGGGTTGAGGATGATGGGCGCGGCGAACAGCAGCGGTTCGTTGACGGCGAACATCACGGGTACGACAGAGGCTTTGCCGACGGCCTTGAGCTGCTTGGAGCGCATAAAGAGCAGGAAGATGATCGGGACAATGAACGTGGCGCCGGTGCCGCCGAGTTCGCCGATGTAGTTACCGAAGTTCTCGGTCAGGGCGAGGGCGGGGTGACCGCCGGCCTGCAGCGTGGCGAGGTTGGTGGTGATGTTGCCAAACAGCGCGGCGTTGAGGGCAGGCTTAACGACCGAGGGGCCGTGGATGCCCATGAACCAGAACAGCGGGATCATGAACCAGATGAGGGCGAGGCCGGCGTAGGAATCGGCAGCGGCGAACAGCGGGCTCACCAGCGTGGAGATGACGTTGGCAAACGGGACGGCCAAGCAGGTGCGGCAGATAACGTCGATGACGGCGACAAACAGGATGGAGAAGCTGAAGGCGAAGATGTCGCGGAAGTTCTGGGCGATGGCGCCGGGGACTTCTTTGGGCAGCTTGATGGTGATGTCTCGCTTAATGCAGAAGGCATAGATGTTGACCGTGGCAAATGCGGCGACAAAGGAGCTCAGTAGGCCCTTGGTGCCCATGTTGTCGGTAAAGAACACCGAGACATCGGCGCCGTCGATCTTGGCACTCGTCTGGGTAACGGCCAAGATGAGCATAGCGCACATGGCGGCGACCATGGTGCTCGTGGCGTTGATGGCCTTGCCGGCAGGCATGCGGCGGTTCTTGGAGCCGGTCAGCGCGCTTGCGGTGGTGCCGGCGACCATGATGCCCACGACGCCCATCGTGAAGTTGTAAACCTTGTTGCAGAAGTTCACGACGTCGACGTTCCACCAGTCGGGCAGCGTAAAGCCGCCGACCGTGGCGACAACGCCCGGCAGGGTCGAAATAAGCAGGAAGACAGAAGAGGACAGGATGATGGGCATTGCTGCCAAAAAGCCGTCTTTAATGGCCTGAAGGTAGATGTTCTTAGAGACCTTGTCGAAGTACGGCTGACCTTTCTCCAAGAACTTAACGATCGATTCCATAGTTCACGCTCCTCTTTGCATGAAATCTTAATGGCATGGACGTTGAAAACCTATATGGTCTCCCGCTTGCTAAAAGCCCGGGTGCAGGCGGGGTCGGTCCCAGGGGGAGAGAGGGGAGCGGCTGGGTTTGTATCGCATAGGGCCGCTCCCCTCTCGGGGGAAAGCGAGGCGATGCGCTACTGCGCGTCCGCCATAGTGTCGGCGAGCTCCTTGTACCAGAGTGCCGACTGCTTGATGTAGCGTTTTTGCGTGTCGAAGTCGATGTAGAACAGGCCGTAGCGCTTGTTATAGCCGTTGGCCCACGAGAACTGGTCCTGCAGGCTCCAGATAAAGTAGCCCTGGACGTCGACGCCCTCGGCGCGCGCCCGGAGCACCTTCTCCATGTGCTGGTCGACAAAGTCGATGCGCTCGGGATCGGCGACGATGCCGTTTGCGTCGGGCTCGGGGTCCTTGTGGCCCAGGCCGTTTTCGGTGATATAGATGACGGGGAGGTTGGGATAGGTGGCGCTGATGTGCTTGAGCGTGTCGTAGAGGCCTTGCGGGTAGATGAGCCAATCCCAGTCGGTGGTGGGGATACCCGGCATATCGACCTGCTGCCCGACGCCCTTAAACTTAAAGCACGAGGTGCCCTTGTCTCCGGTGCCGTTAAAGCTGTTGGTGGACTCGCCATCGTAGGCGGCGATAAACGCCGACTGATAGTAGTTGAGGCCGAACATATCGTTGCGGGGCGCCGCCTTGGCGAGCTCCTCCATGTCGCTGTCCTCAACCGTAAGCGTGGCGTTGTTGGCACGCAGAATCTCGTTGATGAGTGAGAGGGTGCGCGCGGAGTAGTGACCCAGGAAGGCGCCGTCCATGATGAAGTCGGTGTAGAAGGCGTTGTACAGGTCGGCGGCGTGCTGGTCGGCGGGCGAGTCTGTGGCAGGATATGCCGGCGTCAGGACGTTGACCATGCCAATGCGTCCGCCCAGGTGCTCGGTCTCGTCAAGATCCTTATACAGGTTGACGGCGCGGGCGTGGGCAACGAGCTCGTTGTGCTGGCTCTGGATGCCGCTCGTCACATCAAAGTGATGGTTGGGCGGGAAGTTGCCTTGGATGTATTGGGAGTGCGAGAGGCTGATGAGCTCGTTGATGGTGAACCAATTCTTGACCTCGCGGAACTCGCGGAAGCAGAACTCGGCATAGCGCACATAGGCGTCGACGGTCTTGCGGTTGAGCCAGTCGCCCTGGTTGAACAGGGCGGCGGGGGAGTCAAAGTGATGCAGGGACACATAGGGCTCGACGCCATACTTTTTGCAGCAGGCGAACAGCTCGTGGTAGTGCTTAACGCCCTCGGCGAGGGGCTCGGCATCGTCGCCGTTGGGGAAGATGCGGGTCCAGGCGATGGACACACGGATGGCGTTGAGTCCATGCTCGGCAGAAAGGCGGATATCCTCCTCGTAGCGGTTGTAGAAATCACTGGCCGGGTCGGGCAAAAAGCGACCCTGGGCGACAAGGTAATCGTCCCACATGGTCTTACCCTTGCCTGCCACCTTCGTGGAACCTTCCGTTTGGTACGCGGCGGTTGCGGCGCCCCAAACAAAGCCCTTCGGCAGCTGCTGTACGCGGTTTAGCAAAGACATATGCATACACCCTCTCGTCTCGCTGTTCGATATTGTGCGTTTGCGCTCAGGAGGCTCCCTGGTTAGCGTTCAGCGGTGAAAAAGCCCGATAAACACTATCTTAAAATGATTAGAACCAAAATAAGCACGTGAACATTTGACAATGAGCACGTTAACATCCGGCTGGGATGTATAGAAACAAAACAACTTCAAACAGCCGCGAACGGTTGTATTTGTTCGGTAAGCGGTTTTGATTGACAGAAGTTTTCATGTTGTGGTATATGGCTCGGGTATCATGAGCACGTTATCGATGTATGTACGATGCGCCATGGGCGCGGGGAATAGTTGGGAAGCAGGTTAGCGTGGAAGGCATGGCTCAGCAGACAAGGAATGGTCATTCGGCGAGCGCGGCAGAGGTTGCGGCGCTCGCTGGCGTGAGCCGCCAGACTGTGTCTCGCGTGGTCAACGGTATGCCCAACGTGACGGAAAAGACGCGCAAGCGTGTGCTGGCCGCCATGGAAGAGCTGGGCTTTCGTCCCAATTTTGCTGGAGCGGCGTTGCGCGGCGGGTCGTATCGTTCTATTGGCCTGTGCATGTACAACATCACACGTGTCGGTAACCTGGCGACGCTCGAGGGTATCATGCAAGCGGCGCGCGAGCACGATTTTGCCGTCACTATGATCGAGATGGGCGGCGACAAGCCCTATACACTTGCCGATGCCTCGCGCCGCATGGTCGAGCGACCCGTCGACGGCATGATTCTCAACATGAACCGCATGGCTCCCGATTTTGAGGAGTTTGTTCCCCAGCCGGGAGTGCGAACGGTCATCCTGTCCATGTATGCGCATCCGCGCTGCACGACGATCGACTCCGACCAGTATGGTTCGTGCGAGCTGTTGACCAATTATCTGCTGGAACATGGTCACTCGAATATGCGGTTTGTGGCGGGTCCGGAAAACTCGATTTCCTCGCGTTTTCGTGAGGCCGGTTGGCGCGATACGCTGGGTCGTGCTCATGTCGATGCCGCTCCGATGCTGCGTGGCGATTGGAGTGCGGACAGTGGGTACGCCATGGGCGAGCGGATTGCGGCCGAGGTGCTTGCCGGCGGGTCGCAGGCGCCGACTGCCGTGCTTGCGGCAAATGACCAGATGGCGCTGGGCGTTATCGCCGCGCTCGAGAACGCGGGCCTGTCCGTGCCCGACGACGTGAGCGTGGTTGGTATCGACGACGCACTCGAGGGACTTGTTCCTCACAATCGGCTGACGACGCTGCGATTTGATTTGCGCGGTGTCGGTAAGCTTGCGTTTGAGGCGGCGATTGGAGAGAGCTCGTCTATCGAGGCGATTCATGTGCCGAGTACGCTGGTCGAACGCTCGACTGTTAGGGACATACGGGGTTAGGTCCTACTCCGTTTGTCTCGATTTGTAACAGGTAGACGGTCAAAAGCGGGCTACGTGTTACAGATTTAGATTCTTCGGAAAGAGCAATCCTGTTCGTCTCAATCTGTAACAGCTAGGACCAAAAAACTCGGCTAGATGTTACAGATCGAGACAAACGGCTCCCGACCAGCCCAAAAACAAAAAGGCCGGGGGCGGCGCGCCGTGTGACGTGCCGCCCCCGGCTGAGAAATGGGGACAGGTTATGTGGGCAGGCGACCCCACCAGCCGCTAGTCCAGACGACGGGTCTGCGCTACGTGCTTGTACCAGTATGCGCTTGCCTTGGGCGTGCGCTTCTGGGTTTCAAAGTCAACGTAGAAGAAGCCGTAACGCTTGTTGTAGCCATTGGTCCAGGAGAACTGATCCTGCAGGCTCCACAGGAAGTAGCCGCCCACGTTGACACCCACCTCCATGGCCTTGAGCAACCAGCGCAGGTGCTGCTCGATGTAGTCGATGCGCGGCTGGTCGTCCACAAAACCGTCCTTGTAGGGGTCCTTGTAGCCCATGCCGTTCTCGGTGATGAAGATCTGCTTGTAGTTGGGGTAGCGCTGCTTAATGTAGACGAGCAGATCGAACAGGCCCTCGGGATAGATGATCCAGTCCCAGTCGGTGGTGGGGATACCAGGCTTGTTCACATGCTCGCCAATACCCTTAACGCGCCAGCGTCCGGTGCCCTTCTCGCCCGTACCGTTGTGGTGCAGGTCGTTCTCGCCATCGTAAGCCTTCAAAAAACGGCACTGGTAGTTGTTAACGCCCAGGTAGTCGTTGTAGAGCGCGGCCTCGCGCATGATTTCCAGATCCTCGTCCAGGATCTCGATGGTGCCGCCCGAGACGGCGGCCAGGCGGTTGGCGCACTCGAGGGTGTCGGGGGCATAGTCGCCGCGGAAGGTGGCGTCGAGCAGAAACTGGTTCTGCAGCACGTGCTCGTTGTTGGCGGCTTTGATGTCGGCGGGGTCGTTCTCGTTGAGCGGATACTTAAACTCCAGAGACTGAATGATGCCGATCTTACCCTTAAAACCGCCGTTGTGGAAGGCCAGCACGGCCTTGGCGTGGGCGAGCATCATGTTGTGCTCGCACTGGAAAGCCTCGGCCAGATGCGCCTTGACGCCACCGGGGAAGGTGCCCTCGATGTAGGTGTTGGAGGCGTCGGCCCAGATCTCGTTAAAGGTGAACCAGTAGGTCACCTGGTCGGCGTACTCCTTAAAGCAGAAGGTGGCAAAGTCCACAAAGGCGTCGATGGTCTCGCGGTTGAGGAAATCGCCCTTCTCAAAGAGGGGCAGCGGCGTGTCAAAGTGATGCAGCGTGACAAACGGCTCAACGTGGTGCTTATGGCACTCGGCGAAGAGATCGTGATAGAACTGGACGCCCTCGGGGTTAATCTCACCGGTGCCGTTGGGAAAGATGCGGCTCCAGGCGATGGAGAGGCGAATGCCGTTGATGCCGAACTCCTCGCACAGCTCCAAATCGACGGGGTACTGGTTGTAGAAGTCCGAAGCGGGATCGGGGGAGAAGCGCTCCTGGGCCTCCAGGAAGTCGTCCCAGGCGACTTTGCCTTTACCGTGGGTGCGGGTCTCGCCCTCTACCTGGTAGGCAGCGGTAGCGCCGCCAAAGACAAAGTCCTCGGGAAACTGCGCAGGCGGGTTGGTGACGCTAGCAGGGTTAACGGACATAATGATCCAATCGTCTAAATCGAAGGGCCAGCCGGTCTTGGATGGTCGGCTGGCCCTGAGCGTTACTTACTTCGAGAGTTGCTCGCTTACGAAGGCGAGAGACTTATCGCCGTTCTGGGAAAGCTCGATGTACTGCTTACCGCGGCAGGCGACGCACTTGTTGCCCACGCGCTCGCAGTCCTTCTGCAGGTCGGCCAGGTAGCTGGCGGCCTGCGGGGCCAGGACGACCAGATCGAAGTCGGGGAGCATGTCCACGTGGTTGCCATAGGCCTCGGCAGCGGTCTCAAGATTGATGCCGCGCTCCTTGGCGGCCTTGGCCAGCGCGTTGGCGAGCAGGCCCGAGGTACCGCCACCCTGGCAGAGCACGAGCACGCGCTTGCCGTTGAGGTCGCTGGTGGCCGTGGCCTCGGTGGCGGCGGGAGCGACGTCGGACTTCACGGCCTCGGCAGCAGCACCGGCGGCAACGCTCTTGGCGTCAGCCTTGCCCTGGAAGGCGTCGTTGAGCTTGGCGGCCTTCTCGGCGTTCTTGGCGGCGAGCTCCTCCTCGGAAATCTCGGCCTCCTCGGCGCACTTCTGGGCGTCATAGGCACGGAAGAACGGATAGTACAGGACAAAGTCGACGACTAGGATAAGGGCGAGCATCACAAAGGCGAGCGGCTGGAAGCCCAGGCCCATGATGGTGCCAATGGGGCCGGGGACGGTCCAAGGCAGGGTGTACATAAAGCCGTTCATGCCCAAGAAGTCGATAAAGATCTTGAGGATCCAGATGTTGGCGATCGGGGCAAAGACAAACGGGACAAAGAAGACGGGATTGAGCACGATGGGTGCGGCGAACAGCAGCGGCTCGTTGACGGCAAAGCACACGGGGACGATAGCGGCCTTACCGACGGCGCGCATCTCCTGGGACTTGGCTAGGAAGCAGAACATAAAGACCAGGACGAGTGTGGCACCGGTGCCGCCCATGCAGACGACGAAGTACTGGGCACCCTGGGTCAGGACAGCGGAAGCGTGCTGGCCAGCCTGGAACGCAGCTAGGTTGTCGGTCATGTTGGCAACGAGAGCGGCGGCGATGGCGGGCTCGACGATCGAGGGGCCGTGGACGCCGACGAACCAGAAGAGGCTCATGGCGCCGTAAATCACAGCGAGGCCGATATAGCCGTCGGCAGCGGTGAACAGGGGCTGGAACACCTGGATGACGCCCTGGGCAAAGCAGAAGCCAAAAGCAGCGCGGAAGACGATGTCAAAAACCCAAAAGACGGTGATGCAGACGGAGAAGGGGATGATGTCCTTGAAGGTCTGCGAGATGTTGGGCGGAACCTGCTCGGGCATCTTGACAGTGATGTTGCGCTTGATAAAGAACTTGTAGATGATGCCGGTCACAAACGCAGCGATGAAGGCGGTCAGCAGGCCCTTGGAACCAAGGTAGGTGGTGTTGAAGCCGCTGGCGGCGTCCGTGGCGACCGTGTCGCTCGAAAGGAGCAAGAAGCCGATGATGGCCGCGCACATGCATGAGATAAAGTTGATCTGGTTGTTCTTGGGCAGGTCGCGGTTCTGAGCGTCGGCGAAGTGCTTGGCCGTGGTGGCGGCGCAGGCGATGGCCAGGATGCCCATGGAGTAGTTGTAGCACTTCCACAGGGCGTTGTTGATGTCATCGGGCCAGTAGAAACCCCAGATGTTGGGGACCGAGGCTACCAGGCAGAAGATGGACGAGAAGATGATGATGGGGATGACGGAGATAAAGCCGTCGCGGATCGCCTTGAGGTACTTGTTGCGGGCGATCGCGTTGAAAAAGGGCTGGCCCTTTTCGATGATGGCGATGAGTTGCTCCATGCAATGCTCCTAAGAGTCGGTGGGTTAGCAACGATGGTAGCTTTTGGCGTTCGGTTGCCAAAATGTTGACGTTGCCATTTTGCGACACAAAAAAAGACGCGAACCGGTGGTTCCTGTGCCTGCGAACCGTCGATTCCTTATGCGTAAACGTTTGAGCCGCCCGGTGGCTCTGTGTTTGCACAATGGCAACGTTAACATTTGGTCGACAAAAGCCGTTCGGGGAAGCAAAAATGTCGGTGAACGGTAGGTTTTGGGTGGTGAGCGTATGGTGGGGGAGGCGTTGGATATACTTGAAGACGTTTCATTTGAATGCGCAAGGTGCCACCAATGGCATCGTTGACATAGAAAGATCGACCTATGGCCGCTGTTAAAAAATCGGTATCCGTCAAAGACGTAGCGCGCCTCGCGGGCGTCTCGGAGCAGACGGTCTCGCGCACCGTGCACGATTCGCCCAGCGTGCGCCCCGAGACCAAGGAACGCGTGCGTGCCGCCATGCGCGAGCTGGGGTATCGCCCCAATTTTGCCGGTCGATCGCTGCGCCGCGGTAAGTTTAAGACCGTCGGCGTCGCCATGTTCAACATTACCGGTACCGGCAACCTCGACCGTATGGAGGGCTTTGCTGCCGCGGCCGACAAACATGGCTATGCCATCACCCTCACTAAAGTAGACGGGCATCCGTATACCCTCGAGAGCGCATCGTCGCGCATGAGCGCACTGCCGGTGGATGGCATGGTTGTGATTATGAACCGCATGCCGGCGGACTTTGGCACCTTCGAGCCGCTGCCCGGCATGCAGACGGTGCTCGTTACGATGTTGGAGCACCCGCTCTGTTCAACGGTCGATAACGACCAGTTCGATTGTTCGCGCCAGGTGGTCGAGTACTTGCTGGGACGGGGGCACAAAACCGTGCACTTTATCTCGTGTCCCGAGCGCTCGCTTTCGGGCATGCGGCGCGAGGAAGGCTGGCGCGAGACATTACGTGCGCATGGCATTGAGCCCCCGCAGCTCGTGCGCGGCGATTGGACGGCACAGAGCGGGTATGCTGCCGGTCAGGCTCTGGCGGATGATCCGACCTGTACTGCCATCTATGCCTCCAACGATGCCATGGCATATGGCTGCATCCGTGGGCTCGAGTCGCGCGGGAAGTGCGTGCCCCAGGACGTGAGCGTGGTGGGTGTTGATGACAGTCTGGGCGACATCGTGCCCGATTGTCGCCTGACTACGGTGCGCTTTGACAACAAGCGCGTCGGCATGTGGGCGGTCGACAAGATTGCCGGCGCCGAGGGCGTTGCGCCCGGTGTGGAGCACATGCTGTTTCCGGGCGTGCTCGTCGAGGGCGATACGGTGCGCGATGTACGCTAGGGCGCGGATCTGTTTGGGTTGCCGCTAATTGTGTTCGATATTGTTCAAATTGGTTTAAAAACCGTTCACGGGCGAAAAGTGACCGTTCATAGCTCGAAATTACGTTTTGCGCTGTTCTTTTTTGTTTGAATGTTATTGTTTCTGTCATACACAACGCAGCGCGTATGCCCGGACGCGATGCTCTCCATTGGTTCATATGTGAAAGGAACGCAATATGGCAACCAAAGAAGAAATCTCGATGGTTGGATTCGAGATTGTCGCATACGCAGGTGACGCCCAGACCGATTTGCTTGCAGCGCTCGATGCTGCTCGCGAGGGTGACTTTGAGAAGGCCGAGCAGCTGCACAAGGATGCCAGCGATGCGCTCATCGGTGCCCACGACACGCAGACCAAGCTGCTTTCGCAGGAGGCCGGCGGTGGCGAGATGGAGATGACCTTCATCATGGCTCACGCTCAGGACACCCTCATGACCACTATGATCCTGGAGAAGCAGACCCGCTTTACCATCGACGCCTACAAGCGCATCGCTGCGCTCGAGGCCAAGCTCGCCTAACGAGCCCGCACAACCAAGTCCCCTTCCAAAAGCCCTGCCGCTACCCGCAGCAGGGCTTTTTCTGTTCTCCTCCCCGCAACTCATCCCGAGATAGTCATTGGGGACGTTCTTAAACGACTAGTCATTGGGGACAGTCTTGGTGCGCTCCGTTCGTCCTCCCGTTCGATTTTTGCTCGGTGGGTATACTTTCTTTCGCATTAAACGCCGGACTGAGGAGGTATCCAAATGCCGGATAACGGGTCAATACAAAAAAGAGACGCGCACGAGATGGCTCATGGGCGTCCTGTTCAGATAACCGAGCGCACGACGGTAACCGAGCTGCAGCCCAGCCTGTCCGATGTCGTGTGCGCAAACAAAAAGCTGCAGATTGGCTTTATCGTTGTGCTCGTGGTGCTGGCGCTGCTGTCGGGCTTTGTAGCTCGTCCGCATTTCGCCGATACCAAAACTTGGGACTCCACCATCGAGGTTATCGACCAAAAGAAAGGCAACGTTTTGGCGCTCACGACCTCGTGCGTTGCTCTATCTGCGGGTATTACGGCGCTGCCGGGTGATACGGGAACGCCGGTTGCCGAGCAGCTCGCGCAGCTTTCAGGCAACCTTGGTATCGTGCTTGCCGTGCTATACCTAGAGAAATATTTGCTCACGATTTTGTGGTCGGTTGGCTTGGGCATCTTAATCCCGTTTGCGTTGGTGCTCTTTGCGGTGTCGCTCGGCATTCACGGGCGCTGGAGTACGAGCGCCGTCCTGCGCCGTGTGGCGACACGCGTGCTGGTGGTTGCCGTGATCGGCATGGCGCTCGTACCCGCGAGCGTATGGGTGTCGCAGAAGGTCGATGAAACGTATCGCGTAAGTATTGAGCAAGCTGAGCAAAAGGCTGCGGACGCTGCGGATGTGGCCGACACCACGGACAAGTCAGCCGAGACCAGCTCAAAATCGAACAAGAAAAAATCCGAGGCCAAGGAGTCCAAAAACGTGCTCGAGCAGTTGACTGACGGGGCCTCGAGCCTTGTTACGTCGGTGACCAGCGGCGCCAAGCAGATGACCGATGAGATCGTGCATCAGGTGACCGATCTGATCGAAGGCGTCATCGTGATGATCGTGACCTCGTGTGTGATTCCTCTACTGGTGCTCGTGGCGTTCCTATGGCTAGGACACGTGCTGCTGGGGATCGATATTTCCGGCCCGGCGAACTATTTGACGGGCCGCTTTCTGAGTGCTCCGTCCAAGCACGCCAAAAAGGGTGGGCAGTCTGAGTAGGCGGCAAAGCGATCTTTGGAAAACCAACCGTAAGAAGGGCGGCCGAGACACGTTCTCGGCCGCCCTTTTGTTTGTTGAACACATGGTCGCTACGTCCGCGCCCGGCTCAAACGGTCAGTAATCATCCGTGAACGGTATTTGTTCAAAAAAGAACAAAGATAAACAATTAGTTGTTGCAGTTATTGTTCGAATGTGTTCAAATAAACATGAACAGTGAAGAACCGCACATTCAGATGCCCGGACCTGAACGCGATTCAACACTTCCAAACAGAAACTACGCACCTGCGTATCTCTCAAGGAGGATGTCATGAGGGTTGTAATCGCTTCCGATGCCGACGGTATGTCGATGAAGGAGTCCATCAAGGAGATGCTCATCGCCGATGGTCACGAGGTCGTCGACTATTCCGAGACCCCTGCCGCGGACTTTGTCGATTCCGCGACCGCCGTTGCCAAGGACCTGCTGGAGCACAAGGATTCCCAGGGCTTCGCATTCGATAAGTACGGCGTCGGCTCCTATATGGCCGCCGTCAAGATTAAGGGCATGGTCGTCGCCAACATTTCCGACGAGCGTTCCGCCTACATGACCCGCGAGCACAACGGCTCGCGCATGGTCACCATGGGCCCGGGCGTTGTGGGCACCGAGGTCGCCAAGAAGATCGCCCGCGAGTTCCTGCGCGCCCAGTACGCCGGCGGCCGTCACCAGATCCGTGTCGACATGCTCAACAAGATGGCCTAACGAGAGCCACCGAGAACTCGAACTTCTACCTCAACTTGTGAATTCAGACGAAAGGACGTTCTGATGAAGAAGACCATCGCAATCGGTTGCGACCATATCGTTACGGACGAGAAGATCTATCTGGCCGACCGCCTGGAGCAGGCTGGCTACAAGGTGCTCGACTGCGGCACCTACAGCCACACCCGTACGCACTATCCCATCTACGGTAAGGCCGTGGGCGAGGCTGTTGCCAGCGGCAAGGCCGACTTTGGCGTGGCCCTGTGCGGCACCGGCATCGGCATCACCAACGCCGTCAACAAGGTTCCCGGCGCCCGCTGCGCCCTGGTTCGCGACATGACCTCTGCCCTGTATGCCCGTCGCGAGCTCAACGCCAACATCGTGGGCTTTGGCGGCAAGATTACCGGCGAGTTCCTGATGGCCGATATCATGCTTGCCTTCCTGGAGGAGCCCTACGAGAAGACCCCCGAGCACGATGCCCTGATCGCCAAGATCGACGCCTGCAATAAGGCCGACGCCGAGGCTCAGGCTGACCCGCACTTCTTTGACGAGTTCCTCGAGAAGTGGGACCGCGGCGAGTACCACGACTAAGGGGTTCCGGCGTTCTACCGAACGCCGGACCGGCCGACGCTGCGAAGCCATCTGGCGGGCAATCTGCCGTTCAGCTTCGGCGGCATGACCAGAAGGTCAATGCCGCCTCGCTTCACGGCACCTTGCCTCGCCAGCTGACTTCTCGCTGACGTTGGGGGTACCTGTGGGGTTACCGCTGTTGTTGCGAAGCTTTCTGGTTCAGTAAGCTGCTCCGATAACACGTTTGCTTGCTGAGCTTGTGTGCTTCGCTCTTGGCGGTACTCGGCATTCTGCAGCTTTTCAATTGACGGCTCGCGTTTCTGTAATGGGGCGCGGGCCAGTTTTCTATCAGCCCAATTGGCTTGGCGGGCTTGGCGTGCATTGTTCTTTTGCGTGCGGCGCTGCCTCATTACCTTTGTGCTAAAGGCACGGCGTTCGCAATGGATCGTGCAAGATGATATGTGAAGGAGAAGATTCCCATGGAGTTTGTTCTTGATAACGGTTCTATTCGTGTGGCACTGAGCACGGCTGGCGGATCGTTCACTTCGATTAAAGCCAACGGCCGTGAGTACCTGTGGCAGGGCGACCCGGCGGTGTGGTCGGGCCAGGCACCCATTTGTTTCCCGATCTGCGGCGGCCTTCGTGACGGTCGCGCAATGACCATGGGCGGCCGCGAGGTCAAGCTCGCCCGCCACGGCTTTGCTCGCAAGCAGGAGTGGAAGCTCGAGGAGCAGAGCGACAACATGGTTGTGCTGAGCTTAAGCTCTGCCGACCATGCCGAGTTGCTCGAGCAGTACCCGTATCCGTTTAAGATCGTTGCTCGTTACACGATCGATGCGGAGAAGGTGGCCGTGTCGTACGAGGTGACCAATGAGGGCACCGAGGACATGCCGTTCTTTGTGGGCGGTCACCCTGGCTTTAAGTGCCCGCTTGACGAGGGCGAGTCCTACGACGACTACGAGCTCCGTTTTGAGCAGCGCGAGGCCGCCGAGCTCTGTACTGCCGTTCCCTCGACGGGCCTGATTGATGTTGAGCATCGCAGCAAGAACCCGATGGTTGGCCATGACCTGCCGCTGACCCACGAACTCTTTGACTTCGCAGAGACCATCTTTGACGTGCTCGAGAGCCGCGTGGTTACGCTTACCAAGAAAACCGAGGACAAGGGCGTGCGCCTGACGTTCCCCGATATGCCATACCTGATTGTGTGGAGCAAGCCCGAGGGCGACTTTGTGGCCGTGGAACCGTGGGGCGGCCTGTCCACCTGCTCCGACGAGGACGATATTCTGGAGCACAAGCGCGGCTGCCTGGTGGCCAAGCCGGGAGAGACCGTCACCCGCGGCTTTGAGATCGAGATCCTTTAACGAGCTATCGTATGTTTGGGGCGGGTTATGCCGCCCCGGAACAGGAGTTCAACATGATTCTGACCGTTACCATGAACCCGTCGATTGATACGCGCTATCAGCTCGACAAGCTGATCATCGACGATGTTAACCGTGTGACACCCGAAAAGACCGCTGGCGGCAAGGGCCTCAACGTGAGTCGCGTGCTGCTGCAGCTGGGTGACGACGTGCTCGCGACCGGCCTGCTCGGCGGCCACATGGGTGCCTATATGGCCGAGCTTATGGATGCCGACGGCGTCAAGAACGACTTTGTGCCCATCGCCGGTGAGACGCGCATTTGCCTGAATATCCTGCACGAGGGTAATCAGACCGAGCTGCTGGAGAGCGGCCCGCAGATCGCCCCGGCCGAGCTCGAGGCCTTTACGGCCAAGTTTGCCGAGCTTGCAGCGAAGGCGGACGTCGTGACGCTTTCGGGCTCGCTGCCGCGTGGCGTCGATGCCGGCTACTATGCCGAGCTCGTCAAGATCGCCGAGGAGGCGGGCGCCAAGGTGCTGCTCGATACCTCGGGTGCATCGCTGGAGGCCGCGCTGGAGTCCGACGCTAAGCCTGAGCTCGTAAAGCCCAACCTGACCGAGATTAACGGACTGCTGGGTACGTCCTTTACGACCGATGATGTCGATGCCCTGCGCGAGGCGCTTGCCGCCGATGACCGTTTTGCCGGTATTCCCTGGGTTGTCGTTTCGATGGGCGCTGCCGGTTCGGTGGGCTTCCATGAGGGTCGCGCGTTCCGCGCCAAGACGCCTGCGATTGCGGCTGTGAACGCGACGGGTTCCGGTGACTCGACCATCGCCGGCTTTGCACATGCCATTGCTGCTGGCGCCGACGACGTCACGGTGCTCAAGACCGCCAATACCTGCGGCAAGCTTAACGCCATGGATCCCAAGACCGGCCACCTGGTCATGGACCGCTGGGACGAGGTCTACAACAGCGTTGAAGTAACGGAGCTTTAGAGTTACGCGGTTTTACCAAACCGCGTAACCAGCCGACGCTGCAAGCCCGCCAGAGCGGCAATCTGCCTTTCAGCTTCGGCGGCATGACCAGAAGGTCAATGCCGCCTCGCTTCAAGGCACCTTGCTCGCTTTGGCGGGCTTTCGCTGTCGTGGCCAAAACATCGGCGTGGTCATTGGGGACGTTCTTAAATGACTGCGGCAGATGGGGACGTTCCTTTTCTGCCGGCAGTTTGGGACATTCCTTACGGGGCACCCCCTCCACAGCGCCTATGCCAGCTTGTCGATTTGCCCAATCTCCCAGAGCGGAATGTTGACGAGCGTGCCCTCGTCTCTATATGCCGCTAACGATGTTCTCACGCAGCGCTCGAGCTTGAACTTCTCGCAGGCAATCCTCAGGCTCTTTGCTTTGAGATTCTCTGCCGCCTTGACCTCGAGCGGAAGCACGGTCCCCGCATGGTCGATGGCAAAGTCAGTCTCTGCATTGCCGGAGGAGGATGACCAATACGCGGGAGTTTTGCCTTGGAGCAAAAGCTCCTGTGCGACGTATTGCTCGGTCAGCGAGCCTTTGAACTCCGTAAAAACAGCGGGCCCGTTCAGAACAATGGCTGGCGTGAGGCCGGAGAGTGCTCCGAGGATGCCGGTGTCGATGCAGAACAGCTTGAAGCCCGAGAGATCCTCGTAGCTTGTGAGCGGTGCTCTTAGGGCGGAAACACGTGGTACCTTATGAACGATTCCATAGTCCATGAGCCACTGGAGGCTTTCCTCAAAATCGCGTGCGCGCGCCCCGGGACGAAGCGCGCCGTAGACGAACTTCTTGTTTTCCTTTGCGAGCTGGCCGGGAAGG
Organism: uncultured Collinsella sp.; assembly: GCA_900540985.1. GTDB lineage: Bacteria > Actinomycetota > Coriobacteriia > Coriobacteriales > Coriobacteriaceae > Collinsella. The sequence continues at coordinate 901 of UQIC01000036.1, read as the reverse complement.
GATTTCCAAACCAGCCTCATGCGCTCGACGATGCGGGCTGGCGCATGCTTGCCAAAATCGGATTCATAAGCTTCGATGATTTGCTGCTGAAGCCTGCGGGCTTCGATGAAATCGTGGGAGGCGGCGAAAGCGGAGACAACTTCTGGCATGCCGCCGACAACGAGGTATTCCTTGAGCAGGCGCTCGAGCTTTTCGGAAACGTTTGCCAGCAGGTCAATGTCTGCGGCAAGGATGGCATCTGCGAGCGGATCGCCATCGACGGCACGAATGAACTCGACAAACCCCATGGGGCGCATGGTGAGCTGGTCGATCTTGCCGACGGGGAACGACTCGTTTTCGCGTCGGAGCGCGAGCCCCATATAGGAGCCGGCTGCCACGATATGGTATTCCGGCGCCAGTTCGTTGAAGTATTTGAGCGAGGTGATGCCACGCGGTGCCTCTTGGATTTCGTCGAAGATGATGAGCGTGTCTGTCGGCGTTATGGTCTGGCCGCGCAGGAGCTCTATCTGGGAGATGATGCGTTTGGGGTCAAGGCTTCCGTCGAACAGCGAACGTGCGCCCGGTTCGAGCATAAAGTCAAAACGGATGACGTTTTGATACTGCTGGCCTGCGAATTCGTTGAGAAGCCAGGTTTTTCCCGTCTGGCGGGCCCCCTTAAGCAGGAGGGGCTTGCGGTTTGCCCTAGATTTCCAAGCGATGAGTTCGTCCATTAGCTGTCGCTGCATACTGCCTCCTAACGATCATGGTTAGTATAAGACCGCTTTGGTCTTTCCGTCGAAAAATGTGGGAGTAAACCACGTTTTTCCATCGAATAATGTGGGAGTAAACCACGTTTTTCCATCGAATAATGTGGGAGTAAACCACGTTTTTCCATCGAATAATGTGGGAGTAAACCACGTTT
>UQIC01000035.1 GCA_900540985.1 uncultured Collinsella sp. | reverse complement strand
AGGTCATCAAGTTTGACCGCTACCAGGAGCAATTTATATACCTGATGAAAAACCGCATTGAGACGATGGGCCAGCTTTCCATGCAGTATGACGCTATCCAGGCCGAGATAGACGCCCTCACCGGCCAGCGCCGGGAACTGTACCCCCTGCGGCGGGCCGGGACGGAGGGGGCCGAGTTTCCCACTGAGCGACTCTGCTTGCAGCCGGAGCGAAGGGGGAAACTCGGCCCCCTCCGCTCCGGCCGGACAGGTCACACTACACCGCGTACTGCGGCAGGTCCTGCAGGGCGATGACGTCCATGCCCATGTCGTTGGCGCTGCCGTGACCCTGCTCGTCCTCGCGCACGGCCTCGATGGCGCTCACGTACGTGTTGGCCGCAGACATCGCCGTCACGCAGGTCACGCCACGACGGACGGCCTCGGTGCGTAGCAGGTAGCCATCGCCACGCGAGCCCGGGCCGTACGGCGTATTGATGATTACCGCAATCTTGCCATCGGCGATGAGGTCACCAATGTTGGGACGCTCGCCGTCGTGCGGGCCGCTGATCTTCTCCACGACTTCGCACGTCACGTTGCCTCCGCGCAGCACGCGCGCCGTACCCTCGGTGGAGCAGATATCAAAGCCCAGGTAGCGCAGGATACGAGCGACCGAAAGGATATGACGCTTGTCGCGGTCGCACACGCTGATGAACACCTTGCCGCAGCTCGGATCGGGCAGCTTGTAGTCAATCGCCAGCTGCGTCTTGGCATATGCCTCGGGATAGCTCTTGGCGATACCCATGACCTCGCCCGTCGACTTCATCTCGGGACCCAGGATAACGTCGGCGCCCGGGAAACGACCCCAGGGCATAACGGCTTCCTTCATGCAGAACCAGTCCAGCTGACGCTCGTCGCTCGGCAGGCCCAAGCTCGAGATGGAATCGCCCGCCATGATACGTGCGGCACACTTGGCGAGCGGCACGCCGGTGGCCTTGGAGATAAACGGCACGGTGCGGCTGGCACGCGGGTTGGCCTCGATCACGTAGACGGTCTCGCCCTTAATGGCGTACTGCACGTTGACCAGGCCGCGTACGCCCAGCGCCATCGCGATGCGGCGCGTGGTCTCGCGAAGCTTTGCCTGCAGGCTCTCGCTAAAGCTGAACGGCGGGATGCAGGTCGCAGAGTCGCCGGAGTGAATACCGGCCTCCTCGATATGCTCCAGAATGCCGCCGATGTAGACCTCTTCGCCATCGCACAGGGCGTCGACATCGGACTCGATCGCACCCTCCAAGAAGCGGTCCAGGTACACCGGGTAGTCGGGGCTAATGCGCGCGGCCTCGACCATGTAATCGCGCAGATGCTCGGCATCGTAGGCGATCATCATGCCGCGGCCGCCCAGCACGTAGCTCGGACGCACCAGCAGCGGGTAGCCGATGTGCACGGCAACGGCCTCGGCTTCCTCAAACGAGGTTGCCTGACCCGCCGGCGGATACATAATGCCCAGCTTGTCGAGCAGGGCGGCAAAGCGCTCGCGGTCCTCGGCAAAATCGATGGCGTCGGGCTTGGTACCCATGATGTTCACGCCGCTCTCCTCGAGCATGCGCGCCAGCTTAAGCGGAGTCTGGCCGCCGAGCGTCACCACGACGCCGTCGGGGCGCTCAACATCGATAACGTCCATGACGTCCTCGTAGGTGAGCGGCTCAAAGTAAAGGCGGTCGGACGTGTCGTAGTCGGTCGAAACGGTCTCGGGATTGCAGTTGACCATGATGGTCTCAAAGCCGCGGGCCGCCAGCGCGTAGCTCGCGTGCACGCAGCAGTAATCGAACTCGATACCCTGGCCAATGCGGTTGGGACCGGCGCCCAGGATCATCGCCTTGGGCTTGTCCGCCGGCGTGGCCTCGTCGGGAGCTACGCACTTCTTGGCATCCGGGCTCGTGCGGTAGATGTTCTCGTACGTCTTGTAGTGGTACTCCGTGGCGCTCGAGAACTCCGCAGCGCAGGTATCGACCGTCTTCATGCTGGGAACCACGCCAAGGCCCTTGCGATAGGCGCGCACAAAGCGCTCGTCCGAGCCGGTCAGCGCGGCGATCTCGGCGTCGCTCGTGCCGTACTGCTTGAGCAGGCGCATCGCGTCGGCGTCGATATCCTCCACACGCAGGCCGCGGATGCTCTCCTGGACCTGCACCATGTCGTTGATGCGGTTGAGGTACCACGGGTCGATGCCGCAGGTGGCATGGATGCGAGCGATGTCCCAGCCACGGCGCAGGGCCTCGACCACAAAGAAGATGCGATGCTCGGTCGGAGTTGCCACGGCCTGAGCGAGCTCGTCGTCGCTCAGCTTATCGGCGCCCTCTTTGCCACCGGCGCAAATGCCCTGGTGGCCGTCCTCCAGCGAGCGCATAGCTTTGCCAAAGGCCTCCTCAAAGGTGCGGCCGATTGCCATGATCTCGCCCACGGCCTTCATGCGCGTGGTGAGCGTGGGGTCGGTGCCCTTGAACTTCTCGAAGGCAAAGCGCGGCACCTTTACCACGCAGTAATCGATCGTGGGCTCAAAGCAAGCGGGCGTTGCCTTGGTGATATCGTTGACGATCTCGTCGAGCGTATAGCCCACGGCCAGGCGCGCGGCGGCCTTAGCGATGGGGAAACCCGTGGCCTTGGAGGCCAGTGCGGACGAGCGGCTCACGCGCGGGTTCATCTCGATGACGATCAGGCGGCCGGTGCTGGGGTTCACGGCAAACTGCACGTTGGAGCCACCGGTCTCGACGCCGATCTTCTCCAGAATGGCGAGCGAGGCCACGCGCATGCGCTGATACTCAAGGTCGGAGAGCGTCTGCGCCGGCGCCACGGTGATGGAGTCGCCGGTATGCACGCCCATGGGGTCGAGGTTCTCGATGGAGCACACGATGATGCCGTTGCCGGCGTGGTCACGCATGACCTCCATCTCGTACTCTTTCCAACCCTCGATGGACTCCTCGACCAGCACCTCGTGGGCGGGCGAGAGTTCCAGGCCCTGGCTCACGATGGAGACGAGCTCCTCGTGGGTGTGAGCGATGCCGCCGCCGGCGCCGCCGAGGGTAAAGCTCGGGCGCAGTACGCAGGGATAGCCCACGCGCTCGGCGATAGCCTCGGCGTCGGCCACGCTGTAGGCATAGCCCGAGCGCGCGACCTCCAGGCCAATCTCGGCCATGGCCTCGTTAAAGAGCTTGCGGTCCTCGCCGCGCTCGATGGCGTCCAGATCGCAGCCGATCATCTCGACGCCGTACTTGTCGAGCGTACCGTCTTTCGCCAGCTCGACGGCGGCGTTCAGACCGGTCTGGCCGCCCAGCGTGGGCAGCAGCGCGTCCGGGCGCTCCTTCTTGATCACGCGCTCGATAAATTCGGCGGTGATGGGCTCGACATAGGTGCGGTCGGCCAAACCCGGATCGGTCATGATGGTCGCCGGGTTGGAGTTGACCAGGATGACCTCAAAGCCATCCTCCTTGAGCACCTTGCAGGCCTGGGCACCAGAGTAGTCAAACTCACAGGCCTGACCGATAACGATGGGGCCCGAACCAATGACGAGGATACGCTTGATGTCAGTACGTTTAGGCATGTTAGTTCTCCTCGGTCTCGGTCGCAGCGGAACCATTGTCGGCAAAGTTCCAGCCCTGCAGGCGGTCCTTCGCGGTGTCGATGTCCAGGTAGTTCTCCTCGCCGTCCATGAGTCGCGTAAAGGCGGTAAAGAGATAGTGGGCATCGGTGGGTCCGGGCGAGGCCTCGGGGTGGTACTGCACCGAGAAGCACGGCGCGTCGAGCAGCTGGATGCCCTCGGCGGTGCCGTCGTTGAGGTTCACATGCGTCAGGCGAATGCGGCCGAAGCGCTCGTTCATCACGACTGGCGCGATGCCGCGGCGCACCCAGACGCGCAGATCCCCATCGGCCGCATGCTCGGTCTCGCCGCCGGAAAACTCGGGGACAAGCTTGCCCAAGCTGGGGAACAGCAGACCAAAGCCATGGTTTTGCGCGGTAATCTCCACGCGACGGCTTACCAGGTTCATGACCGGCTGGTTGCCACCGCGGTGACCGAACTTAAGCTTTTCCATCTGAGCGCCGCAGGCCAGGCTGATCATCTGGTGACCAAGACAAATACCAAAGACCGGCACCTTGCCGATCAGCTGCTGCACCTGCTCGTAGGTCTCCACCACGGCGTCGGGGTCGCCGGGACCATTGGACAAAAAGACGCCATCGGGATTCATGTCGAGCACCTCACTCGCGGGCGTATCCCACGGCACGACGGTAAGGTCGCAGCCGGCGCGGACCAGACCCTCCAGAATGCCGCGCTTCACACCGCAGTCGTAGGCGACCACTTTGTGACGGGCAGGAGCGGCAGCCGTAAGCGCAAAGTCATGCGTGGCAGGCAGGTCGGCGGCCACAAACTCGTGAGGTACGGGGCAACTTACGGTCTTGACCAGGTTCTCGCCTACCAGCGTGGGCGCTGCGGCCAGACGCTCGGCAAGCTCGTCGACGTCGAAGATCTCGGTCGAAATAATGCCCATCTTGGAACCATTGTCGCGCAGGTGGCGCACCAGGGCGCGAGTGTCGACACCCTCGATAGCGACGATGCCGTGAGCGCACAGGTACTCCGGCACGCTGACGGCCGAGCGCCAGTTAGAAGGCGTGGCGCACATGTCGCGAACGATCATGCCGCGCATGGCCGGAGCGCTCGCAGGGCGCACGGCGTCGCCGGGGAAGGCCGACTGGACGTCGGTCTCGTCGATACCGTAGTTGCCGATCTGCGGATAGGTCATGGTTACGATTTGGCCGGCATAACTCGGGTCGGTCATGACCTCAAAGTAGCCCTCGAGCGAGGTGTTGAAACAAACTTCGCCGGTCGCGGTGCCCTCGGCGCCGCATGCACGTCCATAAAAAATGGTCCCATCCTCAAGATACAGGATGCAGGGACCGCAGGTGCCCTTGCTGGTTTTGGCCAGCATACGCTGGCAAAGCTCGCTGGGCGCGAAGGTGCGGGCGGCAGCGCCCGCGGTATGGTTGTTCGCCATAATTCTCCTTCCCGGTCTCACAGGACCGGCTTAAAGGTGTGTAGTTAGGCCTCGCGGTATTGTAACCGCAAGCATGCCTCATGGCGTTAATTTCATCGAAATGTTTACGAAATGATAATTATGACTTTCTATGCATAATGTTTTTTAATCCCCGTCCCAGAAAAATCATCCCGCGGGGCTTGTGGCTCACGCGGGATGATGGCGTCTTATTTTTTCTTATCCTGCTCCAGCAGTTTGGACGGTGTGCGATCGGGCTTGCCGCCGCGGAAAATCTCGCGGCCATGCAGACGATGCTCCAGGTCACGTTCGGCCTTTTCCTCGTCAATCTTGGTCTGGCTCACCACCGGGTCCTCAATCAACGACGACACCGAGTTCACCTGCTTCTGAATGCGCTCGGCGATGGTGTCATCCATACTCACGATGCGCATCTTCCAGTCGATACTCGTGGCGTTGGATGAGCTCTTGGTCCACACGAACGTCAAAATGGCGCTCTGGTGGCCGCGCGCGGGGAACATGCCAAAGAAGGAATCGTGCTGAATGTTGCTATTCTCGTCGATATAGGCGTGAACGTTATACACCACGCGGTCGATCTTATCATTGAGCAACGCGTTGGTCGCAAGCGCCGCGGCCTGAATCTGCCCGTTGGACAGCAGCTCGAGCTCGTTGGCAGACGATGTGTCCAACACCGTCACCTCGACCGTGCCCGTGCGTTCATCGGCTTCATCGACGGTAAAATCGAGCGGGAACTGCGTAAAGCCGTTACCCCACTCAAGGCCGCCCTTCAGCGCGGTCGAAACGGTATCGACCGAAACGCTCTCGGACAGGTTGGCGGTGTTCAGACGACGCATCACGCCGTAGCCAATCTGCATGCCCACGATCAGCACCAAAATACCGATGACCACGGCCATCGCGGTCTTCGTAATGGTATGGCTCACCTGCGAGCCCGAAGGATCGTCCTCGGACAGCGGGTCGATATGTTTTGCCTGGCTCGCGCGGTCCTCGCTGCGCAGCTGCGCTAGCGCCGCTTTATCACCGCGCTTGGCCGCAGCCTCCTTCTCACGCATGCGCTCGGTACGCTTTTTGGCGAGCGTGGGATCCAAGACACCGGATGCATCGATTTCGGAGAATAACTCCGTCACTTCTTCCGGAGTCAAAGGGTTCTTGTCAGCCATAAACTTCCTGTCATATCAATCAGTCGAGCTCGTGCGCACGCGCACCTTCGAACTGCATTCGATAGTAACGGGCATAGGTGCCGCCACGGGCGAGAAGCTCCTCGTGCGTGCCACGCTCCACAACGCGACCATGCTCAACGGTCGCAATCTCATCGGCATGCTTAATGGTCGAAAGACGGTGGGCGATGATAATCGTGGTGCGGCCGCGTGCCAGCTCTTCGAGCGACTCCTGCACCGCCTCCTCGCTCTCGTTATCCAAAGCACTCGTCGCCTCGTCCAAGATCAAGATTTTGGGGTTCTTGAGGAACACACGCGCGATGGCAACACGCTGCTTCTGTCCGCCCGAAAGACGGCTGCCGCGCTCGCCCACGACCGTGTCATAGCCCTGTGGAAGCGACTCGATAAAGGCATCGATGTTGGCGCGACGGGCGGCCTCGGCGATCTCTTCCGCCGTAGCGCCCGGCTTGCCGTAGGCGATGTTCTCGCCGATTGTTCCGTCAAACAGGTAGACATCCTGCTGCACCAGGCCGATGGCGCGGCGCAGGCTCTGCTGCGTCACATCGCGCACGTCCTGACCGTCAATGCTAATGGATCCGGCAGCCACGTCATAAAAGCGCGGCAGCAGCGAACAGGTCGTGGACTTGCCACCGCCCGAAGGGCCAACCAAAGCGATGGTCTGCCCGGGCTTGATGGACAGATTCATATGGTCGATAACGGGACGCTCGTCGGCATCGCCCTCGCCCAGCTCAACGTCCTCGTAGTTAAAGCACACGTCGTGATACTCCACGGTGCCGGCAGTCACCTGCAGATCAGTGGCGCCCGGCTTGTCCTGGATATCCGGCGCGGTCGAGAGCACCTCGTCCATACGCTTAAAGCCGGCGATAGCTTTCTGATACGTTTCGGCCGAATTGACGAGCGTCTCGAGCGGCGTGCAGAACAGCGAAATATAGAGTGCGAAGGTCGCCATATCGACCGCCTGCAGCTGTCCCTGAGCGACCAGCCAGCCGCCCAGCAGCACCACGATCACATAGAGCACACCCGAGAGCAGGCCATACGTCGCGGTATAGACGCCCATGGCGTGATACATGTTCTCCTTGGACGAAAGATAGCGATTGTTGGAGGCGCGGAACTTGAAGCGTTCGGTCTCCTCATTGGCAAAACTCTTGACCACGCACATGCCCGCCAGCGAATCCTGCAGCTGCGCATTGATGCCGCTGATCTTCTTGCGGTTGTCGCTAAAGACCTCGCGCATGCGCATGTTCTGCCAAAACATGATGACCGCAAACGCCGCCGTCACCACGGCCATGGCGAGCGCCAGCACCGGGGCGATGGTAAAGAGGATCACAAACGAGCCGATAATCTCGATACCGCAGATGATGATCCACTCGGGTACGTGATGCGCCGCCTCGCAGATATCGAACAGGTCGTTGACCACGCGGCTCATCATGTCGCCCGAGCTGTTGCGGTCGAAGTACGCAAAGCTAAAGCGCTCGTACTGGTCAAACAGGTCCTCGCGCATTTTGGACTCCATGCGCGCGCCCATCACGTGGCCCCAATAGCTCACAAAGTATCGGCAGGCGCAGCGGATGACATACATCAGCACCAAGCCCACCGCGATCATGCCGAGCGCCTGCATAATGGCAGCCTGACCCTGAGTAAATAGCCCACCGGTCAAATTGCGCAGAATAATAGGAAACGCCAGGTCAATGGCGGCAAGCACCAGAGCACAAACAGTATCAGCAACAAAAAGCCCCATCTGGGGCTTGTAATAAGACAAAAACCTTCTAAACATGCAGTCCTCGGGGGTAAATAAATAGCGTGAGAAATCCGGTTGAACCGGTCAGGCTGAAAACAAAGCGTCCCAACAAGCATAACGCCGATGTTCTGGCAGCGTCAGCGAAAACGTCCCTAAGCGAGCAAGGTGCCTTGAAAGAGGAGCGACGCGTACTTCGGTACGCGAGCGACGATTGAAAGGCAGATTGCCGCTTGGGGGCGTTTGCAGCGTCGGCTCGTTACGCGGTTTGGTAAAACCGCGTAACCTAGAGATCGGCCCCACCCAAGCGGTGTGCGATGCTGTCGCAGGCAAGCGCGCCTACGACGGTCTTGGCGTCTTCGATCTTGCCGTCGAGCACGGCGTCGATCAGCTCGTGCAGCGGCACGAGGTCCACGTTGACAAACTCGTCATCATCGGGGTTGGGTGCATCGAACTCGAGCTTGGTGGCCAGGTAGATGTGAATGATCTCGTCACAGAAGCCACAGGACGTGACAATCGACGTCAAAAAGCGAATGCGACCAGCCCTAAAGCCCGTCTCCTCATGCAGCTCGCGCTTGGCGCAATCGAGCGGGTCCTCGCCTGGATCGAGCTTGCCGGCGGGAATCTCGACCGTCACGCGGTCGATGGCGGTGCGGTACTGACGCACCAGTACGATCTTGCCGCTCTCGGTCAGTGCCACAACAGCCGCCGCACCCGGATGGCGAACGATATCGCGGGCGCTGCGGCGACCGTTGGGCAGCTCAACCTCAAGACGGTGGACGTCGAGGATCTTGCCCTTCCAGGCGCACTCCTCCGAAAGAATTTTCTCGTGCAGCTCGGCATCGTGCGGGTCGTCGTCGCCCAGCACCAGCGCCGGCTCGTCAGCGACCTCGCCACCAGGCTCGCCCTCGGCGTGCCCATACACGCGGCTGTCCTCCTCGACGATCTGCGCATCCACGAGCTCTTCGTTCTTCTCGTCCATCCGTCTCATTCCTCTCGGATTTTAGGCATCCCAGGCGTCGCGGCCGCGCAGTGCGCGCAGGCCGATGTCGTGACGCAGGGTCTTGCCCTCAAAATCAATCTTCTCGCAGGCCTCGTAGGCAAGGTTGCGAGCGTTCTCGAACGTGTCGCCCAGAGCGGTCACGGCAAGCACGCGGCCACCATTGGTCACGAGCTGGCCGTCCACCACGGCAGTGCCCGCGTGGTACACGGTCACGTTCTCCATGGCCTCGGCATCCTCAATACCGGTGATGACTTTGCCCTTCTCGTAGCTGCCGGGGTAGCCCGCGCTCGTCAGGACAACGGCCACGGCCCACTCGTCACGCCAATCGAGCTCAATCTGATCAAGCTCGCAGTTGGCGCAGGCGAGCATAACCTCGACCAGGTCGTTCTTAAGGCGCGGGAGCACGACCTGCGTCTCGGGATCACCAAAGCGGGCGTTGAACTCCAGCACCTTGGGGCCGGCGGGGGTGAGCATAAAGCCGCCATACAGGCAGCCGCGGTAGTCGATGCCCTCGGCAGCAAGCTCGGCAACGGTCTGCTCCATGACCTTCACCATCGTGGCGTGCTCCTCATCGGTCACGATGGGAACCGGGCTGTAGACGCCCATGCCGCCGGTGTTGGGGCCCTTGTCGCCCTCGAGCGCGCGCTTGTGGTCCTGCGAGGTAGCCATGGGGCGCACGGTCTTGCCGTCGGTAAAGGCCAGCAGCGAGCACTCGGGACCAACGAGCATCTCCTCGATGACCACGGTATTGCCGGCATCGCCAAAGGCACCGCCAAAACACTCGCGCACGGCCTCTTCGGCCTGCTCGAGCTCAGTCGCCACGATAACGCCCTTGCCTGCGGCCAGGCCGTCAGCCTTGACGACCAGCGGAGCGCCCTGCTCACGCACATAGGCAAGAGCCGAAGCCTCGTCGGTAAACGAGCCGTAGGCTGCCGTCGGGATACCGGCGCGCTCCATGAGCTGCTTGGAGAACAGCTTGGAGCCCTCCATCTGGGCGCCCCCGGCACCCGGGCCAAAGCAGGGAATACCCGCCGCGCGCACGGCGTCGGCCACGCCCGCCACGAGCGGAGCCTCGGGGCCAATTACCACGAGTCCGCATCCGTGGCTCTGCGCAAACGCCGCCACGGCCGCAGGATCGCAGTCGTCGAGAACAACGTTCTCGCCGCAGCTCGCGGTGCCGCCGTTACCCGGCGCGATGTAGAGCTTGCCGGCGCGCGGTGATGCTGCGAGCTTAGCTGCCAAAGCATGCTCGCGGCCGCCGCTGCCCAACAACAGGATGTCGATGGTTTGAGTGTCCGCCTTCAAGGGTGCCTCCTCTATGGATGAATGGCCCGCTCCGCGCGAGCCCTTTGCAAGCAAATATACCCCTCGGCCGCCCGTCCGGGCTGCAAAGGGGTATATCGCAATAACCAAATAGTCCCGATTACTTCCAGAATCGATTGATGATCTGCTCGCGACCAGCGCCAACGCCAATGAACGTCACGCGGGTGTGTGCCAGATCCTCGATAAACGCCACGTAGTCCTGAGCCTCCTGCGGCAGCTCCTCAAAGCTGCGGCAGCCGGTGATATCGCACTTCCAGCCAGGAAGTTCCTCGTAGATGGGCTTGGCATGCTCAAAGCGCACCTGGTGCTCGGGCACGCTCGTGTAACGCTCGCCATCGACGTCATAGGCAACGCACACCTTAATGGTGTCGAAGGCCGAAAGCACGTCGAGCTTGGTCATGGCGATATCGGTGAGGCCGTTGACGCGCGAGGCGTAGTTGGCGATGGGGCCGTCAAACCAGCCGCAGCGACGACGGCGACCGGTGGTCACGCCGTACTCGTAGCCCTCCTCGGTCAGCGTGTGGCCGGCCTCGGACTCATAGGAAAGCTCGGTGGGCATGGGGCCCGAACCGACGCGGGTGATATAGGCTTTCATGACGCCCAGCACGCGGTCAACATTCTTCATACCGACGCCGGAGCCGGTGATGGCGCCGCCGGCGGTGCAGTTGGAAGACGTCACGTACGGATAGGTGCCGTGGTCGATATCGAGCAGCGTCGCCTGGGCGCCCTCAAACAGCAGGTCCTTGCCCTCATCGATCATGTTGTTGAGCAGCAGACTCGTCTCGGTGATGTAGGGACGCAGGCGCTCGGCCATCGGCAGGTACTCGTCGCAAATCTGGTCCACGGTGTAGGTGGGCAGGTTGTAGATGAGCTCGAGCTCGGGGTTCACGCGGGCGAGAGCGGTCTCCAGCTTGTCGCGGAACAGCGCCTCGTCCAGCATGTCCTGCATGCGCAGGCCAATGCGGGCCATCTTGTCCTGATAGCACGGACCGATGCCACGCTTGGTGGTACCGATGTTCTTCTTGCCGAGCTTCTGCTCAAAGGCGCCATCCAGATCGATGTGGTACGGCATGATGACATGCGCGTTGCCGCTGATCTTGAGATTCTTGGTGGTGATGCCGTCGGCCTCGAACATGTCGATCTCCTCAAGGACAACCTTGGGGTTGACGACGCAGCCGTTACCGATCACCGACACGTGGTCGGAATACATGATGCCGGAGGGCACCTGGTGCAGGCCGTACTTCTTGCCGTTGACGACGATGGTGTGACCGGCGTTGTTGCCTCCCGAGTAGCGCACGACGGCATCGAAGTCGCCGGCGACCAGGTCGCAAATCTTACCTTTGCCCTCATCGCCCCACTGGGCACCGACCAAAACGGTTGACGGCATGTTTACTCCTTACATTCATGGACTGTCTACGCGCCACGCCGGCACGCAGAAGCACAAAACATTCCCAGTATACCCGTGCAACGGGCGCCTGTCCTACTCCTCGGCATGTGCCCCATCAAGCTCATAGAACTTGGTGGATGCCGGCAGGAACATCAGATCGACGTCGCCGATCGGGCCCGAACGGTTCTTGGCCACGACGATACGCGTAACGCCCTCGTCGGGTCGATCGTCGCGCGAGGCCTCGGCCTCGTCGGCGGAGCGGTCCAAGAACATAACGATATCGGCGTCCTGCTCGATGGAGCCCGATTCACGAAGGTCGGAAAGCTGTGGGCGCTTGCCGGTACGGGATTCGACCTGACGTGACAGCTGCGACAACGCGATGAGCGGAATCTTGAGCTCCTTGGCCATGATCTTCAGACCACGCGACATCTCCGAAACCTCGACGGTACGGCTCTCGGAGCGGCGTCCCGGCGGAGGACTCACCAGCTGCAGGTAGTCCAGGATGATGATGGCTTTCTCCTTGTTATGGAGCATACGGCGGCTCTTGGCGCGAATCTCGGTCACTGTGGTGCCGGGCGTATCGTCAATCAGAATATCCAGCTTGGACAAGGTCTGCGTGGCCTCGTTGATATTGGCCCACTGCTCGGGGCTAATGCGGCCCATGCGGAAATCACTGATCGAGATCATGGCATAGGCGCAAATCAGACGCTGGGCAATTTCCTTGCCCGACATCTCCAGCGAGAAGAAGCCGACGGTATAACCAGCAGCGGCAGCGTTGAGCGCCAGGTTCAGAGCGAACGACGTCTTACCCACGGCAGGACGGGCACCGATGATGATGAGCTGGCCTTCGCGAAAACCCATGAGCATGCGGTCGAGCGACGGGAAGCCCGTGGGCACGCCCGCAGCCTGGCCACCGGCCCGGCACACTTCCTCGGCCTCGTTATAGGCCTCGACCATAAACTCGGTCAGCGTCTTGTAGCTCGACTTGACCTCGCGTGCCGTGACCTTGAGCAGCTTGCTCTCGGCCAGCTCGACAACCTCTTTGGTGTCGGTGGGGGCGTTATATGCCAGTGCGTTGATCTCGTTGGTGGCGCCGATCAGCTCGCGCAGCATCGAATCGCGGCGAACGATGGCGGCATGGTGCTGCCAGTTGACGAGCGACAGGGTCTGACCCATCAGCTCCAAAATGTACGCCTCGCCGCCCACGGCATCGAGCTTGTTGATGCTTCGCAGGTAATCGATCAGCGAGATGGAGTCGATGGGAATGCGGCTGTTGTACATATCGACCATCGCGGTATAGATGGTCTTATGAATGGGCCGGTAGAAGTCATCGGGCTGCAGCTCGACCTGGGCCTCCTCGACCACCTCGGGCGATAGCAGCATAGCGGCCAGTACATTGGCCTCTGCATCTTGGTTTTGGGGAAGACCCAACTTTGAGCCGCGGTCCTCAACCGTCAGCCCGGTCTCCCTATCGTCATATGCCATGAGCATCCTCATTCATATTGCTTGCGAGCATCCATAGTATCAGCCATGGTCCCAAAACGCGCCGCGCGCCGCCAATCATCACCGAACCAAACGGATGAACGGTCCTGTATATAGGACTTCGGCGCAACGTTCGCCATGACACTCACTCAGCGCAAAAAACAAAAGGGCGCCCTGGTTTCCCAGAGCGCCCTTCTTAGAACAAGATTGTTGCGTTGCAGCAAATGCTACTCGGCAGCAGCCTCAGTCTCGACCTCGGCGGTCTCGGCCTCGGCGACCTCAGCGGCCTCCTCGACCTCAGCCTCGGCAGCGAGCTCCTCGGCGGTAACGCCGACGAGAACGACAACCTCGGCCTTGATCTCGCGGTACAGCGAGATGGCAACGGTGTGGGCACCGGCAACCTTGATGGGCTTACCGAGCTCGACGCGCTTGCGGTCGATGTCCATACCGAGCTGAGCCTTGATGGCGTCAGCGATCATAGCGGCGGTAACGGAGCCAAAGAGGATGCCCTCGTCGCCGACCTTGACGTCAACGGTGACCGTCTTGCCCTCGAAGGCAGCCTTGGTCTCGTTGGCGGTAGCCAGACGGACGGCCTCGCGCTTGGCGATGTTGTTGCGACGCTCGTCAAGCTGCTTGAGGTTGCCCTTGGTGGCGGCAACAGCGAGCTTCTTGGGGAACAGGAAGTTCTCAGCGTAACCCTGAGCGACCTCTACGACGTCACCCTCGCCGCCCTTGCCCTTGATCTCATCGAGAAGAATAACCTTCATGATGCGTCTCCCTTCTTAGCCGCGGTCGCGGTTGCCACGAGAGGAAACCACGGGGACGGTGTACGGCAGGAGAGCCATCTCGCGGGCGCGCTTGATGGCGTTGGCGATGTCATGCTGATGCTGCGTGCAAGCGCCAGTGACGCGACGGGGCTTGATCTTGCCACGGTCGGTCATGTACTTACGGAGAAGCTGAGTGTCCTTATAGTCGATGAACTCAGTGTTCTCCTTGCAGAACTGGCAGTACTTACGACGCGGCTGACGTGCAGAAAAATCATTAGCCATGTCAAAATACCTTTCGTTTGGCAACTTCGGCGAACCGAAGCCGCCTCTCACTCAAAAATAGGTGAACAACCCTTAGAACGGGATGTCCTCATCGTAGACGTCGACCGCGGGCGGCGTAGCCACCGATGCGGCAGGACGTGCTGCGGGCGCGGGAGCTGCGGGGGCGTAACCGCCCTGATCGTAGCCACCCTGGCCACCACGGGAGCTCATAAACTCGATCTCATCGACGATGACCTCAAGCTTGCTCCGGCGCTGGCCGTCGCGCTCCCAAGAGCTGTAGCGCAGCTTGCCCTCGATCGCGACCTTGTTTCCCTTTGCCAGGAAACGGCTCACGGCCTCGGCGCGGGTGCCAAACATGGTGCAGTCGACAAAGTTGGGATAGTCCTCCCACTCGCCAGTCTGCGCGTTGCGGCGACGATCGTTCACGGCGACGCCAAAGGACAGAACCTGGGTTCCGCCGGCGGTGGCGCGCAGCTCGGGATCGCGGGTGAGGTTACCGGTGATGTTCACTCGATTGATGCTCATAACTCACTACTTCCTCTTGGGGCACAAGCCCAGTCCAAAACGACAGTCTTACTCCTGGTCGTCGCGGCGGACGATCATGTGGCGAACCACAGCGTCGGTGATGCGCAGGACGCGATCAAGCTCGGCGATCTGGGTAGGATCTGCGTGGAAGTTGATGAGGGTGTAGTCACCATCGGTGAGATCGTTGATCTCGTAGGCGAGCTTGCGCTTGCCCCACTCGTCAACGGAGTCGACCTTGCCAGCGCCCTCAGCGATCGTGGTATCGATACGCTTCATAACAGCGAGACGAGTCTCGGGGTCGAGCGACGGGTCAACAAAGAACAGCAGTTCATAAGCCTTCATATTGTCACCTCCTCTGGGCAAATGTGGCTTCAGGTCGTGAAGGTGCGCCTGAAGCAGGAAAAGACTTGGTAATAATATCTTTCAACCTCCTAGGCTGCAATAATTTGCAGCTACAACCTCATGACCTCCACATATGCCCATACTCGCACGACGTTTCATGCGCATTCCAACCAAATGCTGACCAAAAGCTTGACGAATCTGTGGACAAGATACGGTGCCGTGGAGACAAGCTGAGCCAAGCCACAGGTCAACGGGCACAAGGCTGTGGTCGCAAAATGCATACCGGTGGTCCACAGCACCACCCAAAGATTTTTATATTCATTGCCAAGTCGCTTATGAATACCCCTTTTGAACAATTGAGTTGATCAACCACACTGGTCGGAAGCCGTTTTTTGGCACCTCAAACCCCACTGCAACGCCAAGCGCGGCCAAGCGTTTTAAAAAATGCCAACTTTTCTGTTTGCACTTTGCGATTCCTCGTGTATACTGACTTTCGCATTTAACGGAGAGTTGTCCGAGTGGCCGAAGGAGCACGATTGGAAATCGTGTAGGCGTCAAAAGCGTCTCCAGGGTTCAAATCCCTGACTCTCCGCCAGTTAATTCCAAAGCAGGCCTTCGAGCCTGCTTTGTTTTTACCCCACGCGGAGGGGTGGCAGAGTGGTTGAATGCGGCGGTCTCGAAAACCGTTTGGCCTGTATAAGGTCACGAGGGTTCGAATCCCTCCTCCTCCGCCATTTTGGTTGAGAAAGCTCCCAACAACGGGAGCTTTTTTCTTTTGAGTCCCTTACAAACAAATACGGCGGAGGAGGAGGGATTCGAACCCGCCAGGGCGCGGAGCGTAAAGAAAACGCGCCCGTGGCGCGTTTTTAGCGCAGCGCGGTCGGCGTAAGCCGACCGGATAAATTTTGAGCAAAGCTCAAAATTTGGACATCCCTCCTATTCAACCGCGCCCCCATCGCGTTCAGCATCAACCCAGATCCCCAAACATGGTACCTACGCCCCTACCCAGTCCCAACCGTTTACCGAGCAATAGGGTCGCAATCGGCGCCGAACATGTACTATGTACGGGCATTGTCCAAATCCGTAATCCAAAGGACCCCATCTTGCCCGTCGTCGCCGCTATAACCATTACCTCACATGCTTCGGATGCCATGGTCGCTATTCCGTTTTGGCTCGAGATGTTCGCTGTTGTCGCTGCATCGATCTCGGGTGTGCTGGTTGCGCGCGAGCACAAGCTCGACCTGGTGGGCGCCGTCGCGCTCGCGGTGGTCTGCGGTCTGGGCGGCGGTCTCTTGCGCGACATGACGCTGCAGGTGGGCAACGTCTACATCCTCAACCAGCCGATGGCGCTCCCGCTTTCCATCGCCACGGCAGCCATCATTTACATTTTCCCGGCAATCGTCGACAAACCCGAAAAACTCATTCCCCTGCTCGACATCATCTCGGTCGGCATCTATGCCGCCACCGGAGCGGACAAGGCGCTTGTCTACGGCTTTGCACCGGCGGTGTGCATCATGATGGGCTTTTTTACCGCGGTGGGCGGCGGCATGTTGCGCGACGGCTTTATGGGCGTGGTTCCGGGCATTTTCCAACGTACTAACTTTTATGCCATCGCCGCCATCGCCGGATCGACAAGCTATGTGTGTCTCGTTATGAGCGGCATCATGAGCAATGTCGCCGCGCTGGTCGTATGCGTTGTCGTGACCATGGGTCTGCGCTGGCTCTCGCTGCGCTTTGACATCAAAAGCCCCACCGAAGAAGACATCGCACGCTTTTTGCACCGCAAAAAATAGGTGGCGCGGGCCCATCCTTCGAAATGCAACCGAGAGGTTCTTTTAGAGCGCCCGCGCGTTGGGTACCCTGTTAGGTATATGCCGAACTCCTAACAAAAGGATCAACCATGACTTTCAATCAAACCGCGGCGGCTCCGTCACACAAGATGCGTCGCTGCCTGCTTATGGCATTCGCGCTCACCGCGCTCGCGCTCACCGCACTTCCCACGGCGTCGTTCGCCGGCACGGACACCGCAGGAAACGTACTTGCGACCGACAATGACGTCGATCCGTCTGGCGTCGAGGGTGACTTGTACTGGGCCGGCCAGGCCCTCAACTTGGACGATGCGTCCATTGACCGCGATATCATCGCCGCGGGCGATACCCTCTCTATCCGCGACTGCACGGTGGGCGGCGCCGTCCGCTTGGCGGCACGCACTATCGATATCGCCAAGACCACGGTTGATGGCAGCGTCACGGTCGTCGGTCAGCACGTTGTGCTCAATTCCGACAGCACCGCCAACTGTTTTTACGCGATAGGCGAGACGGTTGCCCTGCGCGGCTCTACCAAGTCGGCAGCGCTTGCGGGCAACACGGTGACCATCGATGGCACCGTCGAGGGCGATGTCGAGGTTTGGGCCGACAAGCTCATCCTGGGCAAGAACGCCCACATCACCGGCACTGTGAACGCGCACGTCTCCGAGGACCCCGAGCGCTCCGCGGGAGCCGAGGTCGGCGCACTCAAGATCGACCGCACCGAGAACGAGGATACTTCCACCGTTAACGATGTCATCGGCGGTATCGTCGCCGCGGCACTCTCGACCTGCTTTGTCGCTCTGCTGCTCGAGCTCGTCTTTCCGCGCGCGACCGCCAGCGCCGCCGGCATGCTCCACCAGCGCCCCATGCCCCTGTGGGTGAGCGGTCTTCTGAGCACGATTGCTATCGTCCCAGCCGTCCTACTGCTAATTATCTCTATCGCTGGTCTGTCGCTTGCCGGAGCCCTCTTGTGCGGTGTTATTGGTATCGCACTGGTGTCGAGCGCCTTTGCGGGGTGCGCGATCGCGCGCATGGTCGGAAACAGCCAGAACCGCTACGCCATGGCGGCTGTGGGCGGCGTGATCGCAGGCGCCCTCACGGGGCTTCCCCTCGTAGGTGACTTCATCAGCGGCGTGGCCTTCGTCTTTACACTCGGCTACATCATCCAAATCATCTGGCGCAACGCCCACCTCAAACCGCAGCAGCCAGCTAACACGCCAGGACTCCCCACCGCTTAGCCGCCAACCACCATAAAGGGTCCAGGCACCTTTGTGGTGGTGCAGACCAACTCAGTCCCTGTGCACAAAAAGGGCGCCGACCATCGCGGTCGACGCCCTTTCTCGTTAGACGCTATAAAGCCCAGCGCTTATTTGTTGACCTGGCCGGCGCGAACGGCAGCCTTCTTGCGGTCGGTGGCGTTGAGCAGACGCTTGCGCAGGCGGATGTTCTTGGGAGTAATCTCGACCAGCTCGTCGTCGGCGATGTACTCCAGCGCTTCCTCCAGCGAGAAGGTGCGGGGCGGCACCAGCTGGACGGAGATATCGGAGGTCGAGGAACGCTGGTTGCCCAGGTTCTTGGTACGCGCGATGTTGACGACCATGTCGCCAGCCTTGCTGCGCTCGCCCACGATCATGCCCTCATAGCACTCGGTGCCCGGCTCAACAAACAGCTGGCCGCGCTCCTGCAGCGTACCCAGAGCGTAGGCAACGGCCTTCTCGGTGGTCATGGAGATCATGGCGCCGTTCTGACGGTTGCCGATCTCGCCGGCGTAAGGACCATACTCCAGGAAGGTGTGGTAGAACACGCCCTCGCCGTGGGTGACGTTCATGATGCGGTTCTTAAGCCCCATGATGCCGCGCGTCGGGATCTTAAACTCGAGGTGCGTCACGATGCCCGAGGTGTCCATGCTCGTCATGATGCCGCCGGAGGTGCCGAAGACCTCAACGACCTTGCCTGAGTACTCGTCCGGGCACTCGACGACGGCCTGCTCGACGGGCTCCATCTTGTTGCCGTTCTCATCCTTCTTAAACAGAACGCGGGGACGGCCGACCTGGAACTCAAAGCCCTCGCGGCGCATGGACTCCATCAGAACGGACAGGTGCAGAATGCCGCGGCCCGAGACCTCGACGCCGCTCTTGTCCTCGAGCTCCTCAATCTTCATGGTCACGTTGTTCTCGGCCTCGTTGAACAGGCGCTCCTTGAGCTGACGGGCGCCCACGATGTCGCCGTCGCGACCGACGAGCGGAGAGGTCGAAGCTTCAAAGACGATGGACAGGGTCGGCGGGTCGATCTCGATGGGCTCGAGTTCAACGGGGTTCTCGGGGTCGGTGTAGACATCGCCGATATCGGTGCGATCGATGCCCACGACGGCGGCGATGTCACCGGCGCCGACTTCCTGGCACTCGGTGCGGCCCAGGTAGTCGAAGGTAAAGAGCTGCTTGACGGTAGCAGTAGCGCTGGAGCCGTCGTTCTTGACAACTAGAATCTGATCGCCCTGGTGAATGGTGCCAGAGTACACGCGGCCGATGCCGATACGGCCAACGAAGTTGGAGTGGTCGATGGTCACGCACTGCATGGCCAGCGGGGCGTTCTCGTCAACCTCGGGCGCGGGCATGTCGTCGATAATCATATCGAGCAGCGGATACATGTCCATGTTGCCGTCGTTGGGGTCAAGGCGGGCAAAGCCGTTCATGGCGCTGGCGTAGACCACGTGCTCCATGGCGAACTCAAGCTGGTCATCGGTGGCACCCAGGTCGGCCATGAGGTCCAGGCAGTCGTTGTAGGCCTTCTCGGGGTTGGCGCCCGGACGGTCGATCTTGTTGATGACGATCATGATCTTAAGGCCGGTGTCGATAGCGTGACGCAGCACGAAGCGGGTCTGGGGCATGGGGCCCTCAAAAGCGTCGACCAGCAGCAGGGCGCCGTCGGCCATACGCAGCACGCGCTCGACCTCGCCGCCGAAGTCGGCGTGGCCCGGGGTGTCGATGACGTTGATCTTAACGTCCTTGTACTCGATAGAGATGTTCTTGGCGAGAATCGTGATGCCGCGCTCGCGCTCCTGGTCGTTAGAATCCAGGACGCGGTCCTCGACCTGCTGGTTGGCACGGAAGGCGTCCGTGGCACGCAGGAGCTTGTCGACCATCGTCGTCTTGCCGTGGTCGACGTGGGCGATGATGGCGATGTTCCTCAGATTGTCTACGCGCATGTAGTTCCCCTATCTTCTATCCATATACAAACGGCACGCGTATGCGACCCGCCCAGCAGCACAACGCTCAGCGGGAATATTGAGCCTTTTACCGAAAACTCGTTTATTTTAGCGATTTTAGATGAGAGGGGTTTCCTCACCTGCAGGTTCAGGGTCGCTCCACATAAAACCATCGCCGGCGCCCATGCCCTCATACAGCACATATGCCGAAAAACCGCTCTCGAGCGTGGTTTCGAAGAAGCTCACGAGCAGAGCATCGTGATAGCCGCCGTCAATCTCGACGCAGCCGGTGTAGCCGATGGCATAGCGAGCGATACGGCCCAGGCCCTCGTCCTTAAGACCCATCTTGTGCTCGGAGATAAAGTTGGTGGCCGCCTCGAGGCACGCCTCTTCGCCATCCTCATCGAGCGCCGCCAGATAACGGTTGGAAGCGGCGTCCTCAATTGCCACGACCACGCCAGGGTTTTCACCGGCGGCAAGGTCGTCCAAGAACGCGCCGATCAGATCGCACACCATGGCGTCGAGCTCGGCGGAGACGTTACCGGCGTCCTGCATATCCTGTGCCATCTTTAGACCTTCCCATCGAGTCTGGCGTCGTTACAATTCTTGTGCCTCAGCAGCGATCTTGGCGGCAGCGTCGCGGGCGCGCATCATATCCATCGCGCGCTTGTCGAGTACCTTGATCTGACTGGTCAGCATTACCGCATCGACCACGCCCCAGATCACCAGGCCCGTAGAGATCGAAAACCCAAGCGCACCAACTGTACCACGAAGGCGCGAGCAGATTGCCGCAACAAGGGCGGAGATGACAACCATCTTGATAAACGAGCCGCGGCGTTCGCGAAGCGTGCGGGCCTGCGTCACATAGGCAATGCGAGCCGCCTCAGAAGCCTCCGAGCGCATCTGGGCCTCGCGGGCGATTGCAGCCGCTTCAGCCGATACGCGGGTACCCATCAGCGACCTCTCCGCTCGCGTGCCAGACATTTAAAAGTCATCGGGGGAGAGCGTATGGACGAACTCGTCGAACTTCTCGAACTCCTGCTCGTCGTCGACTTCCTCGGCGTGGGTAGAAACAGTGCCCAGGCGATTCATGATGTCGTCCTCCACAAACATGGGGGCATTGCTGCGCACGGCAAGGGCAATGGCATCACTGGGGCGGGCGTCGATCTTGCGCTCGTCACCATCGGCCAGTACGACGATCGTCGCGTAGAACACCGGCGGCTCGGCGCGAACGATCTCGATGCGCTCGAGCTTGGCGCCCAGGGCGCCAACAGTATCGAGCAACAGGTCATGGGTAATCGGGCGCTCGGCGCGGCCGCTATCGATGCCGCGGCTAATGGCAGCAGCTTCAAACGAACCAGTCTGAATGGAAAGGGAACGCAGCGGCGCGGGCGAGTCCGATTTGCTGCAGCGCTCGCGAAGCACGATAAGCGATGGCACGGGACCGGCGGCCATGACGATGGTCTCTATGTCGACACGAACCATGGAACACCTCCGGTACGTAGCGGTTAACACGCGGCAGCCCGCCGCATTGAATAGCTATACTACCCAATCTTTCGCACAGCACACAAAACCAAAATGAGATTTATCGCAGACAAGAAAAAAGCCCCGAGGCAACGCCTCAGGGCTCTTCACAGTTTTGATGGTGGACCTGACAAGATTCGAACTTGTGACCTCCCGGTTATCAGCCGGACGCTCTAACCAACTGAGCTACAGGTCCATCATGGTGGAGGTTAGGGGGATCGAACCCCTGACCTCAGGCTTGCAAAGCCCGCGCTCTCCCAGCTGAGCTAACGCCCCATGGCATGCACTAGCAGTCATCACTTTGCTCGTTCGGGATTTCGTCAGTTTAAAGAAAATCGGCCGATTCTGGCCCGAAATATAATAAACGCTCCACCGGCTAACTCGGCTCACGGTGGAGCGTTTATCGCAAAGTAATGGTGGGCCCGAATGGATTTGAACCAGCGACCTCACGCTTATCAGGCGTGCGCTCTAACCAACTGAGCTACGGGCCCAAAAAAAGTGCCTGATCACTATACGTCGAATCACTAAGTTCGGTCAAGCACTTTTTGAATATTTCTTACCAGTTTTTGAATATCCGGTAACGGCAGCGTTTTTTCCAACTCGAGAGCCGTGCACTCGGGTGCGCATTCCGATGCATGGTACGCTAAGACCAAGCACCGAGCTTGGCATCGGAAGGGGAACGCTTCATTGAACATCAAACAGATCAAGTACTTCGTCAGCGTCGCGAATCGCGGCAGCCTGTCCTCGGCCGCTCGCGAGCACGGCATTTCCGTGCAGGCAGTGTCGAAGTCGATGGCAGACCTCGAATCCGAATTCGGAGAGAACTTGTTCGATCGCAGCCATCAAGGCATCGAACTCACGCCCCTCGGCGAGGCGTTCCTGGAAAAGGCCGCCGAAGTCGATTC
>UQIC01000034.1 GCA_900540985.1 uncultured Collinsella sp. | reverse complement strand
TGCCAGCCGATTGGTCTGCGGCGGCCGCGTGGGCGCTGCTGCCGCTGCTGCGGCGGCTGAGGCCCGTGCGGGCGTACCCCAAGGCCCGCGCCTGGGTCGAGGTGGACGCATCCGCCCTGCGCCGGAACGCGGAAGCCCTGATGGGCCTGCTGCCCGACGGCTGTGAGCTCATGCCGGTGCTCAAGTGCGGGGCCTACGGCCACGGGGCGGTGAAGTCCGCGCGTGTGCTAGAGGGATGCGGCGTGCGCGCCTTCGCCGTCGCCTGCGCCGCCGAGGGCGTGGAACTGCGCCGGGCGGGCGCAAGGGGCACGATACTCGTCCTGGGCTGGACGGCCCCGGAGAACTTCCCCTGCCTCGCGCGCTACGGGCTCACGCAGACGGTGACGGAGCTGCCCTATGCCGAGGCGCTCTCGGCCTTCGGGCGGGACGTGGACGTACACATCAAGGTGGACACGGGCATGCACCGGCTGGGCCTGGACGCGGAAGACGCCGCGGCGGCGGAGCGCATCTTCGAGCTGCCGCATCTGCGCGTGACGGGCATGTACACGCACCTGTGCGTCTCGGACAGCCTCGCGCCCGAGGCCCGGAGCTTCACCGGGGCGCAGAGCAAGCGCTTCTTCGCGCTGGCGGAGGAGCTGAGGCGGCGCGGTCACGACGTGGGCAGGCTGCACACGCAGGCGAGCTACGGGCTGCTGAATTACCCTGACGCCCGCTGTGCCTATGTCCGGGCCGGCATAGCGCTCTACGGCTTCAAGAGCGCGGAGGCCGACGACGCGGCGGTGTGGCCGCCGCTGAAGCCGGCGCTGAGCCTCAAGGCCCGCGTGGCGCAGGTGCGGGAGCTGCCCGAGGGCGCAGGTCTGGGCTACGGCCTGGCGTACACGACGCCGCGCCCGAGCCGGATTGCCGTGCTGCCCATAGGCTACGGCGACGGCTGCCCGAGGGACTGCGCGGGCGCCTGGGCGCTGGTGAACGGAAAGCGCGCGCCGGTGGTGGGCCGGGTGTGCATGGACCAGCTGTTCATAGACGTCACGGACTGCGGCCCGGTGCAAAGCGGGGATTGCATACAGCTGGATATCGCCGCGCTCGCGGAGGCCTCCGGCACCATCACGAACGAGATACTCAGCCGCCTTGGCCCGAGGCTGCCGCGGCTGTGGACATGAAAAGAGCCGGGCGGGTGGAGACCCGTCCGGCTTTCGTCACAGTATGATGCAGATGAGCCCGCCGCTGCCCTCGTTCACGATGCGCTGCATCGTGCTGCGCAGTTTGGCCTGCACAGAGGGCGGCATGCGCTTTATTTTGGCCTCCAGGCCCTCCTCTGCGATGTCGTAGAGCGATTTGCCGAAGATGTTCGATTCCCAGATGCGGCTCACGTCACCGTCAAAGCCCTGGAGCAGGAAGCCCATTATCTCCTCCGAGGCCTTCTCGCCGCCGAGCGCGGGCGTGACCTCGGTCTCGATGTTGGTCATCATCATGTGTATGGACGGTGCCGAGGCCTTGAGCCTCACGCTGTAGCGGCCGCCGCTGCGCACGATCTGCGGTTCCTCGAGCCTCAGCTCGCCCGGCAGGGGCATGACTACGCCGTAGCCCTTCTCGCGCACGTCGCGCAGGGCCTGGCTGATGTGGTCGTAATCGGCCTTGATGTCCCGCACATGCGTCAGCAGGGTCATCAGGTCGCCGTCGTCGCGGATGTCGAAGCCCGACTGGGCGCTGATCGTCTCATAATACAGGCTGCGCGGCAGCTCGAGTTCGGCCTCGACCTTGCCCGTGCCCATGTTCACCTGGCGTATGCCCGCCGCGCTGACGTCCTCGCGCGCGCCGAGGGCGTCCATGATGCCGAAGGCGTCGCGCACGCGGCTCATGTCGCGCACGGCCTCGGCGATGCCCTGGAAGATGCCCGCCTTGAGCTCGGCATCCTGCGGCAGGGCGTCGAGCCAGGGCGGAAGGTAGATGCCCAGCTCGGCTATCGGGAATTCGTAGAGCGCGAAGCGGAGTATCTCGTCGATGTCCGCCGCGCCCAGTTCGAGGCAGTTCACACACACGCAGGTGCGGCCGTACTTTTCCTGCAATTCGCGCCGGAGCGCCTGCGCCTGCTCCGAGGCCGGCTCCGCGCTGTTGAGCACCAGCACGAAGGGCTTGCCGATGGCCTCGAGCTCGGCAACCACCCGCTCCTCTGCTGAGACGTAGCCCTCGCGCGGGATGCCGCAGATCGTGCCGTCCGTGGTCATGACGATGCCTATGGTCGAGTGCTCGGCGATGACCCGGCGGGTGCCCTCCTCGGCGGCGCGGCTCATGCTGACCTCCTCGTCGAACCAGGGCGTGGCGACCATGCGCTCGGCCCCGTCCTCGAACTGGCCGGAGGCACCGTCCACCATGTAGCCCACACAGTCCACGACGCGCACCGAAAAGCTGACGCCGCCCTCGAGCGTGACGTTCACCGCGTCCTCGGGCACGAACTTCGGCTCCGCCGTCATTATCGTGCGGCCCGAGCCGGACTGCGGCAGCTCATCCTTCGCGCGCTCTTTCGCGTAGACGTCCTCTATATTCGGTATGACCAGCGTCTCCATGAACCTGCGGATGAAGGTGGACTTCCCCGTCCGCACCGGCCCTACCAGGCCGAGGTATATGTCCCCGCCCGTGCGCTGGGCTATGTCCTGATAAATGGAAGTGTTTGTCATGTTCCGCCCTCTTTTCCCGTGAACTCATGTTAGAGGATATGAGGACGGGTCCGAGGTTATGACTGCCCGGGCGGGCGCTATTTTCTGAGCGCCACCTCGCCCGCGGCCTTATAGATGCAGCCCTCGGGCACTACGCCGCGCACTGAGGAGGTCGGGTACACGCTCACGCGGCGGCCCAGCACGCAGCCGGGGTTCAGCACGCTGTTGCAGCCGACCTCGACGTTGTCGCCGAGTATCGCGCCGAACTTCTTGAGCCCCGTCTCTATCTCCACGTCGCCCTTCACGACCACCAGGGTCTTGTCGCTCTTGACGTTCGAGGTGATGCTGCCCGCGCCCATGTGCGCCTTGTAGCCCAGCACGCTGTCGCCGACGTAGTTGTAGTGCGGCGTCTGCACCTTATCGAACAGTACGGCGTTTTTGAGCTCCACCGAGTTGCCCACGACGCAGCCCTTGCCGACTATGGCGCTGCCGCGGATGAAGGCGCAGTGGCGCACCTCAGCCTCGTGGTCGATGATGCAGGGTCCGCCGATGTAGGCCGAGGGGAACACCTTCGCGTCCTTGGCTATCCACACGTCCTGCGCCGGGTGGTCGAATTCCGCCTCCGGCAGCGTGGGGCCGAGCTTCAGGATGAAGGCCTTTATCTCCGGCAGCACTTCCCAGGCATAGGTCTTGCCCTCGAACAAATCTGCCGCTATCGTGTGCTCAAGGTCGAGCAGATCGGTTATTTTATACATCATTTCACCCTCACAAGGTGCCCGCTCGTGCGCATGGCGTCGATTATCTCGTCCACGGCGGCCTCACACTCGGCGTCGGTCTCGGCCTCGGCCATGACGCGCAGCAGCGGCTCCGTGCCGCTCTTGCGCAGCAGCCCCCTGCCGCGCTCGCCCAGACTGGCGACAATTCCGCTCTTGCGGGCGAGGTGTTCGTCATCGGCGGTATCACCCTCGTGGCCGCTGGTGTGACGCTGAGCGATCGTCGTCGCAAGCAGATGTAGCGTTTCGAGCGTAGTTTCTGCAACGAACTTCAATTCATAACGGGACCGTCTCGTTAGCCAAACGATAAGGCCGGCGCGCTGTTAAACGCAGCGCGCCGGCCTTTCTTTGTTTCGATATCAAAAAGCCCGGTCAGCAGCCGCAAAAGCTACCGACCGGGCAAGCCGTAGGCAATATGGTTGCTGTCGAGCAGCTGCTCAGCTTAGCCCAGCAGGCTTAAGCCCACGGAGACAAACGCCAGGATAACGCCGACGATGGACTCGCCGCCGAGCAGGCCGCTGGCGACAACCAGGCCCTGTTCCTGGAAGGCGGCATCCTTGGCAGCCCTCTCCTCGTCAGAAAGACCAGCGGTGGCGTCGCGGTGGGCGGACCACTTGTCGTAGGCGAGCTTAACGCAGGAGCCCAGGAAAGCCGTGAGCGACATGTAGAACGGCAGGTACACGCCCAGGCCGATCATCATGGCCGGAATGCCGAGCCAGTACATGACGATGCCGGCGATAAAGCCGCCCGCAAACCACGGCACGCTCGGGATGCCCGAGACCATGGTGGCGACGACGCTTGCCTGCGCGGCCACAAAGCTCTTGTCGGGTCCAAAGGCGTCCGGACCATAGGCGGTTACGAGCGCGACCATGACGGCGGCAGCGACCAGGGCGCCCACGATGCCGCCGATGGCCTGGCCGACCCACTGTGCACGCGGGTTGGTGCCCAGCACGGCGCCGGCCTTAAAGTCGTTCATGACGTCGCCCGCAAGGCCGCACGCTACGGCCACGATGCCGGCGATAAAGAACAGTTTAACCTGCGCGAGCTGCGCGAAGGCAGCCACGATGAGCATAACGATGAGGCCAAAGATCTCCATGGGGTCGATGCCCGTCTGGCCGCAGCTCTGTGCGCTCATGATGGTGGTGACAAAGGTGAACAGCGTCACGATGACGGCCGGGACGGGACCAAGGTCGAGCGCGATGGCGACGATCACGGCGATGGCGGCAGCGCCCAGGCCGATGATGCCGGCGTCGAGTTTAAGGGAGCCCGAGATGAGCGACTGCTCGTCGGTGTCGGTGGAGCTGTCGGCGGCAAGACCGCGGACGATACCGGCGACCTGCGGCAGGATGTCCTTGAGGACGACGGCGACGCCAAAGCCCATCATGAGGCCCATGCCCAGGGACTTGACGATGCCTTGCGCAGTCATAACGTCGAACAGACCGGCAGCGGTGCCGCCCACGATGATGCCAAAGTTGCCCAACAGGGCGCCGGCAAACCAGAAAGCGACCGGGGCGAAGCCCACGAGGAAGCCGATGGACAGCAGCATGGGCGAGTTGTAGATGGCAAAGGTCACGCCGGGGATGTTGAGCGTGCACAGCATGCTGGGCACCACGCCCAGGGCGTCGCGCAGCACGCTGTAGATGCCTGCGATGGCCATGGAGCCAAAGAGCTGCTTACCGGTCTTGCCGCCGGCCTCGGTGGCGCGTAGGGTCTGAGCTGCGGCGTTGCCGGTGGGGAACTCCAGCGCGGCGTCCACGATAAAGTGACGGTGGATGAGCGCGGTGGCCAGCAGGCCCAGGATGGTGCCGGCGAGCGCCACGATAAACATGTCGAGCCAGCTGATCTGGTCGGCATAGCCCAGCATCCAGGCGCCCGGGATGGTAAACGCCAGGCCGCCGGCGACCATGGCGCCCGCGGACATGATGGTGTGGGTGACGTTGGCCTCGTTGAGACTGGCGTTGCCCATGAGCTTCAGGAAGAACAGCGAGATGACGGCAGCGAAAATGATTGGCCAGGGGAGGGCGCCCATCTTGAGGGCCGTGTAGGCCGAGCTTGCCGTGATGATCACGCAGCCAAGGACGCCGATGACGACGCCACGCAGCGTGAGTTGCCCGCGCATCGAGGCGCGGTTCGAGGGATTGCTCATATTGAACTCCTTTGCGTATATCCGCTTCCCCCGGGAGCGCCGCTACGGATGCGGCGCGGGAAGTCGGGTTACCAAAGGCCGTCGCGTGAGCTCGCAAACGACCGCGCATCAGTATAGCCGCAACCTAGTCATTTTGGGATGACTGGTTTAGGTAGGCGATATACTGCTGGGCAGACGAAAGGAGCGCCGACGATGCTTAATGGGTGCGCATATATATTGACGGTCGACGTGGGTAACACGTTCATTCGCTTTGGCCTGTTTGCAGAGGATTCGGCCGCGGCGCAGGAATGCCCGCTTGCGACGTGCGAGATCACGACGCCATCGAGCATTACGGCCGACGAAGCGCGTATGCGTCTCGCTCAAGTCATGGCCGCGCTGGCGGCCGATGCGGGCATGCCCGGCGCGCTCGTGCCCACGGCGGCCGTGCTGAGCTGCGTGGTGCCGGCGCTCGAGCGCCCGTGGAAGGCGGCGCTTTCCCGTACCTGCACGGGGCGCGTGCTCACCGTGGGGCCGGGCCTCAAGACCGGCATGCCCGTGCACTACGACGACCCGGCCGAGATCGGCCCCGACCGCATCGCCGATGCCGTGGCGGCCCGTGCCGTCTACGGCTCTCCGTGCATCGTGATCGACCTGGGCACGACGACCAATATCGAGGTCATCGACGCGTGCGGTACCTTTGTGGGCGGCGTCATCGCGCCGGGTCTGGCGCTCGGCGCCCGCTCGCTCTCGGCCGCTGCGGCGCGTCTGCCGCAGGTCGAGCCTTCGGCGCCCACGCATGTGATCGGCCGCAACACGCGCGAGGCCATGCGCTCGGGCGTGGTCTTGGGCGAGGTAGCCCGCATCGACGGCATGCTCGACATGGTGCTCGCCGAGATGCGCGCGACCAAGGCCGCGGGGGAAGGCAACGTGCCCATCGTCATTACCGGCGACGATGCCGAGGCACTCGCGTCGCTGGTCGGTCACAGTCTGACGGTCGACGACGCGCTGACGTTGCGGGGACTGGCCGAGCTCTACCGCATCAACCAAAAGCCCCGCCGCGTGTAAAAGTGAGGGCGCCGGTGGGACAAACGCCTCCACCTTTCACCTGCTACAATGGGTCAAACTATTGCGATTACGGAGGTGTCTGTCATGTCGGACGATCTTCATCAAACTTCGTCAGGCAAGCGCCTGGACGTCATTAGCTGGGACGAGTTCTTTATGAGCGTGGCCATCGCCGCGCAGCGCCGCAGCAAGGACCCCAACACGCAGGTGGGTGCGTGCATCGCCAACACCAACCACCGCATCCTTTCGGTGGGCTACAACGGTACGCCCTCGGCGCTCAACGACGACTTTTTTCCGTGGGGTACGAGCGACGACCCGCTGCAGGACAAGCACAACTACGTGGTCCATGCCGAGGCCAACGCCGTGCTCAACTACCGTGGCTCGCTCAAGGACCTCGAGGGTTCCACGGTCTACGTCACGCTGTTCCCGTGCCACGACTGCGCCAAGATTTTGGCTCAGGTGGGCGTGGGCGAGGTCGTCTACCTGGACAACAAGTACGCCGACACCGATGACGGACGCATCAGCCGCCGCATCCTCGACTCCTGTGGCATCAGCTACCGACAGGTTATCGTCGATGTTCATATCGGCACCGAGGGGCGGGCTCAGCAGTAGCGCGTGCCAACGCCAGCTGGCGACAAAACAGCTAAAAGAGTCCCGTCCCAAATTGACTACTCGTGAAAGTCGCGTCTGCGCGCATGGACGGCTCGTGAGCGGGTACACGGCTGTAGTAACATAGCTTCTGTCCGCGGGCGCGCCCGCGTAATTGTGAGAAAGGAGCCCCTGTGGCTGTTAACGAAGAGCTGCTTAAGAAGGTTCTTGAAGAGATTCGCCCCAACCTGCAGGCCGATGGCGGCGATATGGAGTATGTGGGCGTTGACGACGAGGGCGTCGTCAAACTGGAGCTGCAGGGCGCTTGCGCCGGCTGCCCCATGAGCTCGCTGACCCTGTCCATGGGCATTGAGCGTATCCTGAAGGAGCATGTGCCCGGCGTTACCCGTGTCGAGCAGGTCAATGCTTCCGGCGAGGCCGACGACCTGTACGACGAGTATGCGCCGTTTTAAGATGCGAAAGCTGCGGACGGCATACTCCGCATAGACGTTACGCCCAAATATGCGGCTGCGAGCTCAAGGCCCGCGGCCGCATTTGTATGTAGGGAGCAGGGGATCGATATGCTCAACGACCTCTACCATATGCTTGATCCCGTCGCGATCTCGGCGGGCCCCATCACCATCTACTGGTACGGCCTAGCCTACGTGGTCGGCGCCCTGCTCACGGCGGTCGTCATGCACCGCACGCAGCGTCGCTGGGGCTTTAACATCACGATTGACGACCTGACGAGTGTCGTGGTCGGTGTGGTCTTTGGCCTTATCATTGGCGCCCGCCTGTTCTACGTCATCTTTTACGGCGACGGCTACTACTGGGCGCATCCGCTCGAGATCTTTGCCACCAACGAAGGCGGCATGAGTTTCCATGGCGGCCTGGTGGGCGGCATCATCGGCGGCGTGCTCGTGTGCCGCATGTACAAGCTCGACGCATGGACCATTGCCGACCTTGCAGTTATCGGTGCTCCGCTGGCGCTGTGCCTGGGACGTTGCGCCAACTTCGTGAACGGTGAGCTGTGGGGTAAGCCGACCGATCTGCCATGGGGCGTGGTCTTTGGCGGGACTGCGGGCGATATGCCGCGTCACCCCTCCCAGCTCTACGAGGCATTTCTTGAGGGCATCGTGCTCTTTTGCATTCTGCAGGTGCTCAGCCGCAAAAAGCCGCTGCTGCCCCAAGGCACGTTTATGGGCGTGTTTGTGATGGGTTACGGCATCGTCCGCTTCCTCATTGAGTTTGTGCGCGTGCCCGATGCCCAGCTGGGCTATCTGCTTGGCGGCGTCATCACCATGGGCCAGCTGCTGAGCCTGCCGCTCGTGATTGCGGGCCTGGCGCTCATCATCTTTGCCCTCCGCCGCAACCGTCCCCAGCGCATCTACCTCGACGCCTAACCACCAAAACCACCACAAAGGGGACAGGAACCTTTGTGGTGGTTCGCTGGGCAACGATGACAGAACCGTAACGTTTCCCCAGATAAAACCTGCCAAAATAAACCTGTCCCTTTTTTTCAGGTTTCTAGAAAGGCTTTCGGACTGTGAAGGATTCCGATCTCTCCACAACGGCTGCGCGCGACGCTGCCCGCATCGTCTGGTTTAAGCGCTACCCCGCCAAGCAGACGCTCATCGCATTTTTGCTCGCGCTGTTGGCGACCACGGCGTTTTCCATCGATCCCTCCCCGGTGTCGAGCAACGCAGTCTTGGCGATTGACCCCAAAGCCTCGGGCATGCTGTACGTGTGCTACGAGGTGCTCCTCTCGTTTGCCGGCCATACCGACGCGGTCATGCTGCTTGCACTTGCCTGCCTGCTCACCTTGCCGTTTCGCTACGTGTTCTTTGGCCGTGGCGACACCTGGCGTCCATCGATCATTCTGCCGTCGCTGTTCTTCGCCATCTGCATGGTGTTCGGCCGCAGCTACGATCTCACCGATTCGGCCGAGATTGTCCTTGGCGACAAAGCCCGCATCATCTGCGCCTGGATTGGCGGCGCGGGCTGGATGCTCCTAGCGATCGTGGCGTTCTATCTGGCTTTTGAGTGCCTGGATTGGCTGAGCTCTCGGCGCATTCCGTTTTCCGAAGCGCACTTTGGCCGCGTATGGCGTGTGACTCACGCCGTGCTCTCGGTCCATCCCTTTGCCGGCCCCTTCCTGGTGCTTATGATCGCCTGGGCGCCCACGCTTATCGCTTCGCTGCCCGGCCTTTTTATGGGAGATACGGGTGCGCAGATTCGCCAGTGGTTCAACTACCCCAACGGCACGAGTGACTACCTGCGTCTGCTCAATCCCAATGTGTTGCTCAACGGGCATCACCCCGTGGTGCACACGGCTATCATCGGTTCGTGCGTCCAGCTGGGGCTTTCACTGTTCAACAGCGCCAACGCAGGTCTTGCCATCTACACCTGTGCTCAGTTCGTCATCACGGCCGCCTGCATGGCCTATTCCATTTCGTCGCTGCGCAAACTGGGCGTGAGCCTGCCGGTTCGCGGTGCGATCCTGCTGTTCTTCGCGTTTATGCCGATGTTTTCTAACTACGCGGCGTTGCTCACCAAAGACGTGCTCTTTGCCGACGCGTTCTTGGTGCTGCTGGTACAGACCGTCAAGCTCGTGGCATGTGGCTTGCCCCGTCGTGATGCCAATGTCGAGCGAGCGGGCGAGAAAGCCCCTGTGCTCTTTGCTCGCCACGACTGGCTGCTGCTCGCTCTGGGCGCCATGGGTTCCACGTTTCTGCGCAACGGCGGCCTGGTGTTTCCCCTAGCGGCATGCGTAATCGCGGCGGCGTTTTGCGCATGGGACGCGCATGTGGCTCGTCGTGCAGCCAAGCAGACTGGTGCTGCGCCTTCGGGCGCCATCCCGCGTTTCCGCTGGGTTGGCACTCTCGCGGTGCTCGCGCTCTGCCTTGCCTCTAATATGTACTTCACCAAGGTCTTTATGCCGGCGCACGATATCACGCCTGGTTCCAAGCGCGAAATCCTCTCGATTCCGTTCCAGCAGACGGCTCGTTTCGTCCAAAAGCACGACGGCCTCAACTCGGGCGTCAACCCCGCGGTTAAGGAGGACGGCACCATCGTGGAGGCTCCTTGCGACGGCTTGGTGACCGATGAGGAGCGTGCCGTGATCGACCGCGTGCTCAAGTACGAGAACCTGGGTCGCCGCTACAACCCCGACAAGTCCGATGCCGTCAAGAATTGCTTTAACGAGTACGCCTCGCAGGAGGACATCGATGCCTATTTTGAGGTATGGGCCCAGATGTTTAAGAAGGATCCCGAGTGCTATATCTCGGCGCTTATCAATAACTACTATGGTTATTTTTATCCGAGCGCGCGCGATGCCTGGGTCTACAGCACGGCGCGCAGTGCCGAGATTATGGCACGCCCCGATAATCTCAAGTACTTCGACTTCCATCCGGTCGATAGCAAGGTTGTGCGCTGGTGCGACCACCTGATCAACCTGTATCGCGTGGCAGTACAACGCATCCCGTTTATCTCGCTCACCATGAGCTCGGCCACCTATGTGTGGATCATGATCGCCGTGGTGGTCTATCTGCTGCGTCGCCATTCGTGGCGTGCGCTGGCGATCTGGGTGCCGCTGTTGGGCGTGCTCGCCGTGTGCCTGATTGGTCCGTGCAACGGCTCGACTTACATGCGCTACCTGTATCCGGTCATCGCCTGCATGCCCTTCGCCATTGGCGCCACCGTCACCCGCAGCGACTTCCTCTGGTCCTAACTTGGTGCATTGGGGTCAGGTTTCTTTGCACCAAAGGGGGCATCATCACGACGCCTTCATTTTGGGGTTTATCTCGCAGGCCAGTAGGTATATCATAACGACGTTTGTTTATATTGCCCGAGCATCTGCGCTGGGCTTTAGGTCGAAACCGATAGGAGACACGTATGTCCGGACACTCTAAGTGGGCCACAACCAAGCATCGTAAGGGCGCGCAGGACGCCAAGCGTTCCGCCCTCTTCTCCAAGCTCAGCCGCAACATCACCGTTGCTGCCCGTCTCGGCGGTGACCCGCTGCCCGAGAACAACGCCAGCCTCGCCGCTGCCGTTGCCAAGGCCAAGGCTCAGTCCATGCCTAAGGACAAGATCAAGTCCGCTATCGACAAGGCTTTTGGTTCGGGTGCCGATGCTGCCGTCTACGAGAACATCGTGTACGAGGGCTACGGTCCCGCCGGTGTCGCCGTCTACGTCGACTGCCTGACCGACAACCGCAACCGTACCGCTGCTGATGTCCGTTCCGCCTTCTCCCACGCCGGTGGCAACCTGGGCACCTCCGGCTCCGTCGCCTTCCAGTTTGAGCGCAAGGGCCAGATCGTCGTCGCCAAGGAGATCCTGGACGAGAACGCCAAGAAGGAGACCATGATCGCCAATGGTGCTGCCGGTGACGAGGATGAGTTCATGATGGCCATCGCCGAGGCCGGTGGCGAGGACTACGAGGATGCCGGCGAGGAGTGGATCGTCTGGACTACTGCCAACGAGGTCATGGCTGTCTCCAAGGCGCTCGAGGAGCAGGGCGTCCAGGTCAAGGGCTCCGAGACCACCATGGTCCCGACCACCCCGACCGAGGTCTCCGGTGCCGATGCCAAGAAGGTTCAGCGCCTCATCGACCGTCTTGAGGAGCTCGACGACGTCCAGGATGTTTACAGCACCATGGACATGACCGACGAGGTCATCGCTGCCCTCGAGGAGGAGTAGCGCCCGCACGGGTTAAGCCGTGCATATCTGGGCATAATGAAGCGAGCATGCAAGCCTCGTGGAATAGATGAGCCGGATCCGCGTGCGTAGAGCACCGGACCCGGCTCTTTTATAATGATGCGAACCGTTTTGCATTTTGAGAGCCGAGATTTGAAGGGAGCGCCACGTGCGCGTACTCAAACGAGCCCTAGCGATCGTGTATCTTGCCGCCGCCATCGTGGCGCTGGGTACGCTTGTCTGCCAGTTTTGGGGGCCGTATACGTATCGCTTTATGCTGCTGATGCGCGACCCCATGCCGCGCATTGTCGTGACGGCATGCGGCGGAGTTGTGGCGATTGGCGTGCTGGTAAGCTTCTTCCGCCTGATGTTTGCTCGTCGCGAGCCGTCCTGCGTGCATCCGGCGGGGGAGCGCAATATCGAGGTCACCCTTGCGGCGCTTTCTTCGTGTGCTAGGGCTGCTGCCGAGCGCGACGACCGCGTGATGGTCGAGCATGTTGAGGCCCGCGTCCAAGGCCCCGACGATTCGCACGTCCGATTTAAGGTCGAGGCTATCGCGCTTGACGATAAGGACGTGGCATCTCTGGCTACCGCGATGCAGCAGCGCATCGAGGAAGCTTGCGACACCATGCTCGGCACGCCGGGTACGACCACGCGCGTCCGTTTTTTGCCGTCCAAGACTACCGTCCAGACCGTGGAGGTTTCCGGTGAGTGATACCAATCAAGATAAGACCGCTCGTACGCCGCGCCTGACGATTGACCAGAGCGCCACGCCGGCGAGCGAACCTGTTGATTCCAAAGCAGAGGCAACCGAGTTGCAAGACGCGGCAGCCGCGGATTTTGACGAGGCTATGGGTCTCATCAAGGGTACGGGCGCTGCCATCTGGAGCTATGCTGTGCGTCATCCCAACACCACGCTCGGTGCCGTCGCTGGCTTTATCCTCGCCGTGTTGGTGCTCACGCTCGGCCTCTGGGACACGCTTGTCATCGCATTCTTCGTGCTGATAGGCGCCGTAATTGGCCAGATTCGTGATGGCGAGAACGGGATCGTCAACTTCTTCGGCCGTCTGTTTAGCGGCCGCTAATACGTATTCGACTGTCGCATCCGCGGCAGGCATAAGGAGGAACCATGGCTTTTAATACGAAGGTCGATGTAGCCGATACCGAGCTCGTGGAGAACGAGGCGGCCGTCGCCGAAGCCGAGGATGTGACGCTCGAGGATGAGGCGCTCGTCGAGGCCGAGTCCGATGCTGATGAGGACGACGAGGAGGCGGACGAGTCCGAGGACTCGCTGACCTATTCCAACGGCGTGATCGAGAAGATCGTTGCCATGGCCACCCGCGAGGTTCCGCACGTTCTGGGCATGAAGGGTAACCTCATGCACTTTGTGCAGGAGCAGTTTGGTGCCGAGAATCTGACCAAGGGCGTGACGGTCGAGGTCACCGATGACAATCGCGTGGTCGTCAACATCTCCGTCATTATCGAGTACGGTGCCTATGCGCCCGCGATCTTCGACGATGTCAAGGCACGTGTCACCGAGCGCCTTGCCGCGATGACCGGCCTTGAGGTGGCGGGCGTCAACCTGCGCATCGAGGACGTCATCACCCCCGAGGAGTACGAGCACCGCACCAGCCAGCACGAGTAACCTTCCAAAAAGGGACAGGTTTGTTTTGGCAGGTTTTATCTGCGAAAACGTTAAACGGCCGACCGCGCAAGCAAAAGCGTGGCCGGCCGTTATTTGTATGCCCCCCGATGTAGGCATACCGCTCGTCTAACTAGGGGTTGCAATCATCGCGTTCCGCGTTACCCTAATGGGCGCATTGTTTCCAAATTGTTAACGAGGGGTTGCCGTAATGGCCGACGAGCACGAAACAGAAAGCAAGGCATGGGCGATTGAGGCCGCCGCGGCAGAGGCGGCATCGCGTGCTGCCGAGGAGGTGCATCGTCCTCCCGTAGTGCCGATGGAGCGCGTGGTCGATCGCGATGTTATCGAGCGGGGCGAGCGCGCTGGTCGCAAGCGCAGCCAGGAGCCGGGCTTCCCGCGCTTTTTTGCCGAGCTCAATTTGGGCCTGATCCTCACGGCCTTCGCCATCGTTGCGTTTAAAACCCCTAATCACTTTGCTTTTGGCGGCACCTCGGGCGTGTCGGTCATTCTGTCTACGCTGTTCCCGACCCTGCCCGTCGGCGTCTTTATGTGGATTATCAACGCGGTTCTCGTCGTCTTGGGCTTTATCTTTTTGGAGCGCAAGGCAATCCTGTGGAGCGTCTTCGCCTCGTTTGCGTTGTCCGCCTATGTTTCGCTGTTTGAGCTCTTTATTCCGACCGATGTCTCTCTGACGGGTGATATGTGGCTCGACCTGTGCTTTGCCGTCATCTTGCCGGCGCTCGGCAGCGCTATTGTCTTTGACATCGGCGCCTCGACGGGTGGCACGGACATTCTCGCTATGATCCTCAAACGCCGCACCACGCTCGAGATTGGTCGCGCACTGCTGTTGGTCGATATCGGCATCGTGGCCATCGCGGCCTTTTTGTATGGCCCGCGTGTCGGTCTGTATTGCGTGCTCGGCCTGTTTGCCAAGACGCTTGTGGTCGACAAGGCCATCGAGAGCATCCATCTTCGTAAGGTCTGCACGGTCATTTGCTCCGAACCCCTTAAGGTCGAGGAGTTTATCGTCAAGCATCTCAACCGCACAGCGACCATCAGCCGCGGCTACGGTGCCTTCTCGGGCAAGTGCGTGACGGTGATCATGAGCGTGCTGAGCCGTCGCGAGGCCGTGCAGCTGCGCCGTTATGCGCGCGAGGTCGATCCGGGTGCCTTTATCACGATCGTCGACAGCTCCGAGATTGTCGGCAAGGGCTTCCGCGGAACGAACTAGCACAGACGTATTCAACGAACCGCCTGCTGGCGCCGTGTACCTTGCAAATCGGTCATCTTTGAGTATTTGACCCCACATTGGGCAATAATGATGCCAAAGACAACGTTTGCGATCCAAGTGATTCGTTCAAGATACGAAGGGATGATTCTATGTTCTGCTCGCAGTGCGGCGCCCCCATGGGCGATAACGACAAGTTCTGCGGCGTGTGTGGTGCTCCTAATGCCGGTGCCGCTGGCCCCGCTCCCCAGGGACAGCCTCAGCCCCAGCAGTTTGTTCCGCAACCGCCCGTGGCGAATGCGCCAAAGGGCTGTGTGGCTCAGGCGTTCCAAGATATGACTAAGACTCCGGGCGTGCTTCAGCGTGTATGCCAAATCGCGTTTTTGCCGGCGCTGATTTGCGTTGTGTCGGTGCTCGTGTTGTTTATTCCCGTTATTGGCGGCATTGCGGCTGCCATCGGCTTTTTGGCAGCTTGCATTGCGAGTGTGTGCGGTTCCGGCTTCGGTATCGAGTGGGGCCGCGATCTGTCGCTCAAGGTCGATGACGGCATGGATCGTCCGCTGATGCGTTCCACGTCGTTTGGTCTCGGAGTCTTTTCGAGCGTTATTTCGGTCGTGCTCGAGGTTATCGCTGCCATTCCCGTTATCGGTGTAGTGCTTTCGCTGGTGGAGGGCGTGGTAATTGGCGCTGCGGGCTCGTATTCTTATTACGGCTCTTATGCGCTCGAGGCTGCGCTGTTTGGCTCGCTTGGCCTGCTTGTCCTGGCGCTAATTGCCTCGGCGATTCTGGGTGTCTTCTTTAAGATGTTCGCCGACATCGCCGTGATGCACTTTGCGGTGACCGGGCGTGTCGAGAGCGCGTTTTCGCTCGATAAGGTCTGGGCGGCGTTTAAGCACAACAAGACCAAGCTGTTCTGTGCTTCGTTCCTTCCCGAGTTTTTGACGGGCCTGGTCGCCAACGTTGTCACATGGATCTTGACGGTCGTCTTTGGCGCCATTGCCTCTGTCGGTATGTATAGCTACTACTATCGTCCTACGGGTATTGAGGCAATTGTTACCGGCGGTGGCGTCACGCTCGCGCTGTTCTTGGTGCTGGTCGCTTTCGTCACCGTATTTCTTACGGTCTTTGGCAAGATGCTCAAGCACCGTGCCGTTGGCTATTGGGCCGCACGCTATGCAAGCGAGTGGGCCGATGAGGATAAGGACGACGTCCTGACTTTTGTGTTGCCCTTCGAGAAGAAGTCCGCTCCTTCGGGTTACGGTGCTCCGGATGCTTCGCCGGCACCTGCACCCGCTCCCGCGACCGAGCCTGAACCGGCGCCCGAGCCTGAGACGGCATCTGAGCCCGAGCCTGCGCCTGAGCCTGAGCCTGAGCCGGCACCTGCACCTGAGTCGGCGTCCGAGCCAAGCTCCGACGAGGAGTCTCAGGACGAGTAGCCACGCCGCCTGCTATTTGGGGACGGGGTAGAAATGGTAGAAATAGCGCTTGAAGAATGAGCGGGGGCGG
This sequence comes from uncultured Collinsella sp., assembly GCA_900540985.1. Taxonomy (GTDB): domain Bacteria; phylum Actinomycetota; class Coriobacteriia; order Coriobacteriales; family Coriobacteriaceae; genus Collinsella. The sequence goes on along the minus strand of UQIC01000034.1, from coordinate 6,438 downwards.
ACGTTTCGATACGTCCGCCCCCGCTCTGCTTTAGCCAGGCTGTTATGGATGGGTGTGACGACTACTCGTCGTGCTTCTCCTCGCGGCGTGCAGCAGCGCGTGCGTCGTGGATGCCCTTGATCGCGGCATGGCGAGCCGTTCGGGCATCATGGATGGCGTCGCGAGCCTCGGCGGTCGTCGCCTTGGCAGAGCGCAACTTGGCGGCCAGATCGGGGTTGGTTTCGGCGACCGCGGTAATCGCGGGGCCGTCGAGCTCCTCTTGCGTGGGCTCGGCCAAAAAGTCGATGGCATACTGGGCTGCAACCATGGAGCCCTTGGCCAGCACGCTCTCGTCAATCTTGTAAAAGCAGGAATGTTGGGCGTACGTGGCGCCAATCTTGGGGTTGCGCGTACCTACAAAGGCGAGCACGCCCGGTACGCGGCGCAGGTACTCCGAAAAATCCTCGCCCGAGAGCGTGCCGCGATAATGGCCTTGGCCGGCGGGGCCCAGACACTTAATTACAGCCTGACGGCAGCGCTCGCTCGAGGCCGCGTCGTTTTCGACCTTGTAGTTGGCGATGGTGTAGTCGGTGAGCTCTGCCTCGGCGCCCAAGGCGGCCGCGGTATGCTCCACGATGCGGCGCATAAGCTCCGGCATTTCCTCGTGGGTCGAATCGCCGTAGGTGCGCACCGTGCCGGCGAGGTAGGCCGTGCCGGCGATAACGTTGCGCGCGGTACCGCCGTGCAGCTCGCCAACGGTGATGACGGCAGGCTCGTATGGGCTGATTTCGCGCGAAACGATGGTCTGCAGGGCGTTGACAATCTCGGCGGCAACCATGACGGCGTCGTGACCGCGCTGGGGCATGGCACCATGGCACGAGGTGCCGCGGACATCGATGCGGAACCAGTCGGTATTGGCCATGCGCGGGCCGGGCTCGCAGCTCACAGTGCCGGTGTCGACCTCGCTCCAGATGTGCGCGGCGTAGGCGCCATCGACGCCGTCGAGCACACCCGTGCCGATCATGAGCTTAGCGCCCTGGCCGTTTTCCTCGCTGGGCTGGAATACGATGCGGACTTCGCCGTGGATGTCGTCGGTCATATGGCGCAGGATTTGCAGCGTTCCGAGCATCATGGCGATATGGCAGTCGTGGCCGCAGGCGTGCATGCAGCCCTCGTTGACGCTGGCGAACTCCTCGCCGGTCTGCTCGGTGACGGGCAGGGCGTCGATGTCGGCGCGCAGCAGGATGCGGCGGCGTGGCGTGCCGTCCTCGCGGTAGGCATCCGACGCGGTACCGCGAAGCGTTGCCACCAAGCCGGTCTTGAGCGGACGCTCGTAGGGGATATTCATGGCGTCGAGCTGGTTGGCGATGTCGGAGGTCGTGCGCTCCTCGGCAAGGCTCAGCTCCGGGTGCTTATGGAAGTGCCGGCGCTGCTTGATGATATATGGTTCAAACTCGGTAGCGATATCTTTGATGGCTGCGGTGACGTCGTCAGCCGCGCGAGCCTCGGTCGCCGCCATAATCTGCTGTGCCTTGGTCTTCGTCATGGTCGATTTGCTCCTTGCTGGGTTGATCGCAAAATCGTACAGGCTCTCTCCAGTATGCCACCTGCCGCTAGGGCTGGTAAAGTTGCCGTTTGCCGCTTGGGGTTTTGTTACAAGGGCGGGGGAGTACACTCGGGGGTGTTGAATTTCCTGCCAGAGATGGGGATGCCCATGCAACATATCGATCGGATTATCCGCTCCAAGAACGTCTTTACCGCGCAAGACGGCATCGATACCACCCGCGAGCTGGCGATTGCCATCGCAGGCGACCGTATCGTCGCAGTCGGTGCGCCCGATGACGTGATCGCCGCCGCTCCCGCCGCTACGTCGGTTATCGACTACGGCGAGCAGTTTGTCTGCCCCGGTTTCCATGACGCTCATCTGCACTTCTTCCATACCTCGGTCGGTTCCTCGCCGTACATGCTCATGGATATGGGCACGTCCGAGGCGGCGCTGGTGCAACATGCGCTCGAGTTTTCCCAGGACCTGCCCGACGACGCTTGGGTTGTGACGCAGGGCTGGCGCGACTACCGTTGGGACCCGCCCGAGCATCCTACCAAGGCGTCGCTCGATGTGGCATTCCCCGATCGTCCCTGTGTTATGTATTCGGGCGACGGGCACACGCTGTGGCTCAACAGCCGCGCACTCGATGCACTCGGCGTCACGCGCGACAGCGAGCCGCCAGCGGGCGGCAGCTACGACAAGGATGCAAACGGCGGGCTCACGGGCATTGCTCACGAGGCAGCTGCTATGCAGCTGCTACCGCGCTGCCTTGAGTGGCTGGGCGAGGATCGCATCGCAAGCGCTTACGCCGATCAAATGAGGCGGATGGCCGAGCAGGGCATCACCTCGATCTGCGATATGTCGCTCATGCCCATGCCGGGCTGCGATTTTATCCGCGACGACGTTTACGACAAACTGCAGGCAGCCAGCAAGTTGGGCATCCGAGCCCATCTGTTCCCCACGCTGTTGGATGACCAGTCGCGCTTGGAAGAGCTGCAGACCCGCTACGCGAACAACGCGCTGCTCTCGGCGCCAGGCTTTAAACAGTTCTTCGACGGCGTGTCGAGCGAGCATACGGCGTATCTCACCGAGCCCTATACCAACCCGCGCTTCCCGGGCGACCAGGGCCGTCTGACGGTTCCCGCCGAGCGCATGCGCAAGCTAGTTCTGGCTGCCGCGGAGCGCGGCCACACCGTGCGCATCCACGTCATCGGCGACGGTGCCATCCATGCCGCGCTCGATATCTTTGAGGAGGCCGCGGAACTGTACGGCCTGCCCCAGCACGGCCATAACACGCTCGAGCATCTGGAGAACCTCTTGCCCGAGGACATTGACCGCCTGCGCAAGCTTAACGTGGTTGCCTCGAGCCAGCCCTGTCACATTACACTCGACCCGGGCGGCCCCGAGCGCGACCTGGGCCTGGAGCGCAGCCGCATCATGTGGCCGTTTGCGACCTATAAGCAGCGCGGCATCCGCCAAGCCTTCGGCACCGATAGCCCCATCACAGCTGTTACAAGCATGAACGTGCTCTACACGGCTATCACGCGCCAGGATCCCAAAAGCCACTGGCCCGAGGGCGGCTGGTTACCGAGCGAGCGCATCGATGCAGCAACAGCCCTGCGCAACTACACCCTGGGCAGCGCCTATGCAGCGGGCGACGAGCAAAACCTCGGCAGCTTGGAGCCCGGCAAGTATGCCGACCTGGTAGTCCTGGACCAAAACCCGCTCACCGTTGACCCCCAAGAACTGCAAGCCACCAAGGTTCAGGCCACCTACCTGGCAGGTAACTTGATTTACGAGCGCTGACGTTCATACCGCACCGTTAAACGCGGCTCGGGCAGTCTATTTTGGGATGGCGCTCGAGCCGGATTTGTTTGCCGATGGGGGTTCGTTAGGAGCGTCCCCGCTCTGCTGGATTTGGGCGCGGGGTTGAGGTGCTGCTGCCTCGTGCGCTCAATTTGGACATCAGCAATGCTGTCTCTTGGTGTTTTGCATACTTCCCATTACAGATTGCATAAAAAGGCTGGGATGTCCTTCCTGATCCTGATGTACCCCCGCCCGTGCCGTGCAAAAAACGGAGTATTCAGCACCACGAGCTCTGCCGGTGCCGCTGCAGTCGGGTGGCATTGCGGAGATCGACGTCATTTGGGGTCCGGTGCGGCGCGAGGCATGCCTTTTTGTCTTGACGGGGTTCGCCTGCCGACTCAAATCGCCGGTCGAAGGCGTCCTTGGGACCAATATGGTGTGTCTGGCGCGTATGCAGCCGTCCTGGTCTGCTGAAAACTCCCAAAAATGCACGATGCTCCCTAGGGGACCCGTGCTCGCAGCGAAAATCATGCCCATGTCGCTATCCGCATCGCCATTTTGCTGCACTGACTTTTCTGAATGCCGGGCCCTAGTTAGTCAACCTGGCTCCCGGGGCGGACCGGAGGGCATGAAGTTTGTCGCGAGTTCCGCACGCAAAGGAAAGCACTTAATGTGCTTTCCGTCTTGCGCAGGACTGTAGAGCAGCAAACTTCATGCCCTCCGGTCCGCCCCGGGAGCCACTGCTAAGTTATCCCCCGGCATTCAGAAAATCTAAGTGCCAAAAAATAAGATTTTTTGACTCCGTGTTGTATAACCCGCCATTCGTGGGTACCATTCAACGCGTACGCAAACAAAAAGGGTTAATTCGCGTGGTATAACCGCGCGGCCCAAAAAGGAGGAGACAAGCATGTCGTCTTTGAAGCCGCTTGCAGATCGTGTTCTGGTCAAGCCCGACGAGGCCGAGCAGAAGACCGCTTCTGGTCTGTATATTGCCAGCAACGCTCAGGAGAAGCCGCAGCGCGGCACCATCGTTGCCGTGGGCGCCGGCAAGGTCAACGACAAGGGTGAGCGCATCCCCATGGACGTCAAGGTCGGTGACGTTGTCATCTACGGTAAGTTCGGTGGCAACGAGGTCAAGGTCGACGGCGAGAAGTATCTGCTGATGCGCGCCGACGACATCTACGCTGTCGTCGAGGCCTAGTCTCGTCAGAATCTCTGATTCGTCTTTGAACGCGCCCGCCGCATAGGACTCGGAAGCGGCGACGCGAGTCACATTTCTTTTGGAGGATTACCTACCATGGCAAAGAACATTACGTTCAACACCGATGCCCGCGCTAAGCTTGCCAAGGGCGTCAACACTCTGGCCGACGCCGTTACCGTCACCATGGGCCCCAAGGGTCGCTACGTTGCGCTGCAGCGCACGTTCGGTGCCCCGACCATCACCAACGACGGCGTTTCTGTCGCCAAGGAGATCGAGCTCGAGGACAACATCGAGAACATGGGCGCTCAGCTGGTGAAGGAGGTCGCCACCAAGACCAACGACACCGTGGGTGACGGCACCACCACCGCAACCCTGCTCGCCCAGGCCATCGTCAACGACGGCCTGCGTAACGTCGCCGCTGGCGCCAACCCGCTGGCCATCCGTCGCGGCATCGATAAGGCCGTCAACGCCGCCGTCGCCGAGATGAAGAAGCAGGCCAAGCCGGTCGAGACCAAGGAGCAGATCGCTTCCGTCGGTACCATCTCCGCCGGTGACCCCGAGGTCGGCGAGAAGATCGCCGAGGCCATGGAGGTCGTGGGCAAGGACGGCGTCATCACCGTCGAGGATTCCCAGACGTTCGACATCACCATCGACACCGTCGAGGGCATGCAGTTTGATAAGGGCTATGTCTCCGCTTACTTCGTCACGGACAACGACCGCATGGAGGCCGTGATGAAGGATCCGTACATCCTCATCACCGACCAGAAGATCTCCAGCGTTCAGGACATCATGCCCGTTCTCGAGGCTGTCCAGCGCGCTGGCCGTGGCCTGCTCATCATCGCTGAGGACATCGACGGCGAGGCTCTGCCGACCCTGGTCCTCAACAAGATCCGTGGCGCCCTCAACGTCTGCGCCGTCAAGGCCCCGGGCTACGGCGATCGCCGCAAGCGCATCCTCGAGGACATCGCCGTCCTCACCGGTGGCCAGGCTGCCCTGGACGAGCTGGGCGTGAAGGTTGCTGACATCACCGCCGATATGCTCGGTACCGCTAAGTCCGTCACCATCTCCAAGGACAACACCGTCATCGTCGGCGGCGCTGGCTCCAAGGAGGCCATCGACGCCCGTATCGCTCAGATCAAGGGCGAGATGGAGAACACCACCTCTGACTTCGACCGTGAGAAGCTCCAGGAGCGCCTGGCCAAGCTCTCCGGTGGCGTTGCCGTCATCAAGGTCGGCGCTGCTACCGAGTCCGAGCTCAAGGAGATCAAGCACCGCGTCGAGGACGCCCTGCAGGCTACCCGCGCTGCTGTCGAGGAGGGCATCGTCGCCGGTGGCGGCGTCGCCTTCATGGACGCTGCTCCTGCGCTCGACGCCGTTGAGCTCGACGACCCCGAGGAGAAGATCGGTGTCGACATCGTCAAGAAGGCTCTGACTGCTCCGGTCGCTACCATCGCCAAGAACGCTGGCTTTGAGGGCGCTGTCGTGGTCGACAAGGTTGCCGAGCTGCCCGCCGGCCAGGGTCTCAACTCTGCCAACGGCGAGTGGGGCGACATGATCGAGATGGGCGTCCTCGACCCCGTCAAGGTCAGCCGCGTCACCCTGCAGAACGCTGCTTCTGTCGCCAGCCTGATCCTCATCACCGAGGCTACCGTCTCCGATGTGCCCAAGAACACTCAGCTTGAGGATGCTATCGCTGCCGCTACCGCTGGTCAGCAGGGCGGCGGTATGTACTAAGGCCGACAAGGTCTAGAACTCCCACCGGGAATCCGGGGGCGGGACGGGGGTTTCTCTCCGGAACGTCCTCGGACATGCAAAGAGGCTCCGCATCGCGCTTCGCGCTGCGGAGTCTCTTTGCGTCCTGACGCTCCTATTTGGCAAGGTGTTTTTTAGAATCCATTTTGCGCTC
>UQIC01000033.1 GCA_900540985.1 uncultured Collinsella sp. | reverse complement strand
CAATGGTATACGGGTGCATCATCGACGTCTTCAATACAGAAAATATCAGTGCGGAATGTTCCGGAGAGAAACCCCCGTCCCGCCCCCGGATTCCCTGCGTTTACGGCCTTGAGGTCGGCGTGGGCGGAGAATGTGGTTGATGGGGATACGTGTCCCTTTCGCTGTTTCGCGGCTTTGCCGCGAAAAGCGCGTTACTTTGGGATGGGTGGGGAACGTGGTTGTTGCGGCAGCTGATCCCCACCATAAATTACCCTTGGCATACTTGCGCGAAAACCTGCCCGTGCTACACTTGCAATTGCTGTTTCAGGGCGGGGTGGAATTCCCCACTGGCGGTAAATCGGGCGGTGTCAAAGGGACGCCGTGGCGCAGGCGAGGACCTGCGTCGAGCCGATGAGTCCGCGACCCGTGCGTGTGTTGGTTCGCATGCCGGCTGAACTGGTGAGATCCCAGTACCAACGGTTAGAGTCCGGATGAAAGAGGCAGGTGATCTTATGTCTGAACAGTCGCAGCATATCCATTTTGAGAACACGAATAGGTGGAGCACCAAACAGCTCGTTACCATGGCGCTGATGTGCGCCTTGGGTGCCCTGTTTATGTACGTGCAGCTGCCCATCCTTCCTTCGGCGCCGTTTTTGACGTATGACCCGTCGCTGGTGCCGGCGATGGTGTGCGGGTTTGCGTACGGTCCTGGTGCCGGCACCGCTGTTGCCGCTATGGCTATCGTTATCCATGCGCTCACCACGGGTGACTGGGTCGGTGCGCTTATGAACTTGGTTGCCACGCTGGGCTATATTCTGCCTGCGGCTATCGTCTACCAGAAGATGCACACCTACAAGGGTGCCGTGATTGGCCTGGCACTGGGCGTTATTGCCGCTACGGTGCTTTCTATGGTTGCGAATCTGACCATTGGCGTATGGTTCTGGTATGGCTCGGCCGATGTGATTCTGCCGCTCATGCTTCCCGCTGTTTTGCCGTTTAACCTCATCAAGACCGTGCTTAACTCGGTACTCACGCTGGCGGTGTACAAGGCGGTCTCTAATCTCATCACGCCCAAGAAGGACCAGGTCAAAGGCCGCGCATGATTGAGTGTCGGGGCGTTTGCTTTAGCTATGACGGTGCCGCCCAGGCGCTTGACGGCATCGATCTGAGCATTAAGGACGGGGAGTTTTTCTGCATCCTCGGTGGCAATGGGTCGGGCAAGTCGACGTTTGCCAAGCATCTGAATGCGCTGCTGCAGCCCGATGCGGGCACGGTGCGCGTCAACGGCATTGATGCGTCCGATCCCGAGTTGGTCTACGACATTCGTTCGACCGCGGGCATGGTGTTCCAGAATCCCGACGACCAGCTGGTGGCAACGCTTGTCGAAGATGACGTTGCGTTCGGTCCCGAAAACCTTGGCGTGCCATCGGCGCAAATTGCGCAGCGCGTACGCGAGGCGCTGAAGGGCGTGGGCCTGGTGGGCTTTGAGCGCCACGAGACCCATGCGCTCTCGGGCGGACAAAAGCAGCGCGTGGCGCTTGCCGGCGTGCTCGCCATGGAGCCGCGCGTTCTCATTTTGGATGAGGCCTCCTCGATGCTCGACCCGCGCGGACGCAAGGGTCTTATGAAGGCTTGCCGCGCGTTGCACGCTCGCGGCATGACTATCGTGATGATTACGCACTTTATGGAAGAGGCTGCCGAGGCCGATCGTGTCGCCGTGTTTCAGACGGGACGAGTTGCCATGCTGGGCACGCCCGAGGAGATTCTGACGCGGGCGAATGAACTCGCTCAGCTCAACCTTGACATGCCAGAGTCGTGCCGTTTGGGCATGGCGCTTCGTGCGAAGGGCGTGCCCGTTTGCGCACAGGTGCGTGAGGCGGATATGGTCGCCGAGATTGCGCAGGCTTATGCCGAGCGAAGTGGGGCAGACATCGCGGGGCAGTCTTCCGTATCCCAGTTGGAAATCGCTGACGGCACTGTTCCGGTAGACAACGAGGGCAACGCGTCGGAGCCCGTCATCGAGCTATCCCATGTTTCGTACAGTTATTCGCTCAGTCCGCGCGAGCGCCGCCGCTGGCATAAGCGCTCGGCCACTGCGGGCAAATCGAGCAAACAGGCTCTCTGGGGAAACGACCCCAGCAGCCCGTGGGCGCTGCGCGATGTATCGCTGACGGTGCGTCGCGGCGAGTTCCTGGGCTTGGCAGGTCATACCGGTTCGGGTAAGTCGACGCTGGTCCAGCATCTCAACGGTTTGATTCGCCCTCAGGAGGGGTCCGTTCGCGCGCTGGGGCTCGATCTGTCAAACAAGAAAGACGCCGCCGCGGTTAAGGCCAAGGTCGGCGTGGTGTTTCAATATCCCGAGCGTCAGCTGTTTGCCGAAACCGTGGCGCAGGACGTGGCGTTTGGTCCGCACAACCTTGGCTTGTCGCAGGCCGAGGTTGCCCGCCGCGTTGAGACATCGCTCTCGCGCGTGGGCCTCGACCTTTCCACGGTCGGCGACAAGAGTCCCTTTGAGCTTTCGGGCGGTCAGCAACGGCGTGTGGCATTCGCCGGCGTACTCGCCATGGAGCCCGAAGTCCTGGTGCTCGATGAACCCATGGCGGGGCTCGATCCGGCTGCGCGCAGGGATTTCCTAGGGCTCATCGACCGACTTCACCGCGATGGCCTGACCGTTGTCATGGTTTCGCACAGCATGGATGACCTGGCCAATTGCTGCGACCGTATTGTCGTGATGAACGAGGGCGCGGTGTTTGCCGAGGGCACGCCCGCTCAGGTGTTTGCGCATGCCGATGAGCTCAAGTCGATCGGCTTGGGCGTTCCCGCCGCCCAGCGTATGGCGCTGGCGCTTACGGAGGCGGGCGTGCCGCTGCGTCGCGGCGGGCTCTATACGGTTGAGTCGTTGGCCGACGAGTTGGCAGATTTGCTGATCGGTCGCCCAGACGGTTCTTCTAACGTCTCGGACATTGCTAAATCCAAGACGGTCGCGCGAGAGGAGGGCTGCTGATGGAGGCGTTTTCGTTTGGCAGTTACTATCCCGGCGATAGTGCAATCCACCGCCTGGACCCGCGAACCAAGTTGCTCTTGGGCTTTGTGTTTCTGATCACGACGCTCACGGTCAGTGGCTTCCGCGGGCTGGCCCCGGTCGCAATTTTCGTTGTGCTGACCTATGCCGTGTCTCGGGTGCCGGTTCGTCGCGTTCTGTCGTCGATGGCGCCGCTGCTGGCGATCGTCGTCGTGGTCGCGGTGCTCAACTTGTTTACCGATCAGAGTGGGCGCATCCTGTGGCAGCTCGGCTTTCTGCAGATAAGCGAGGGCTCGCTGCGTTCTGCCGTCTTTATGGCGTGCCGCCTGACTCTGATGATGGCCGGCATGAGCGCCATTACGCTCACCACGCCCACGCTCGACCTCACCGCGGGCTTTGAGCGTCTGCTCGCACCGTTTGCGCGCGTGGGGCTCCCTGCGCATGAGCTCGGCATGATTATGGGTATCGCGCTGCGCTTTATGCCGCAGTTTGCCACCGAGATGAAGCAGACGGCGGACGCGCAAGCAAGCCGCGGTGCGCGCGTGACGGGAGGCCCGCTCGGCGGCGTGCGTATGCTCGGCAGTGTGGCGATTCCACTGTTCACGGGCGTGTTCCGCCATGCCGAGACGCTGTCTGCTGCCATGGATGCGCGCTGTTATCACGGCGAGCAGGGGCGCACGCGTCTGCATGCGCTTACGTTTGGTCGTGAGGACGCGCTGGCAGCGCTGGCGATGGCGCTGCTGCTCGCGTGTGTCATCGTCATCAACCTTCAACTTGTTTAGGCGCGATTCGAGCGCAAGAAAGGGGTCCCTATGACCGACAACGACCGCACGGCTCAGCTTGAGCGCGCCTGTTCGTATCTCAGACGCATTCCGGCGTGGTATCTGGCCACGACCGATGTGACCGACGGGCATCAGCCTCGCGTGAGGCCGTTTTCGTTTGCCATGGTCGATGACGGTAAGTTGTGGTTTTGCACGTCGCGCGACAAGGATGTGTGGGCGGAGCTGAGTGCGAATCCCAAGTTTGAGGTATCGGGCTGGAAGCCGGGGGAATGTTGGATCGTGTTGACCGGCGAGGCCGCACTTGAGGACGACGCAGTTGCGAGCGACAAGGTGCGTCAAGCAGGCTTTAAGCACATGGTGGGCATTGGCGAGGAACACGATAACGCCAACGACGGCCGCCTTGCTTTCTTTTCGGTCCGCAACATTGCCGCGCGGTTCTGCGATATCGACGGCAGCGAAGAGCGCCTGGAGCTCTAGCTCGCACAAACCAGGCTCACAAACTAGCTGGTACAGGAGGACACATGGACGGATTGAATACGGTGTTGGAGTATCTGACGTCGGTGCCGGCATGGTATTTGGCGACGAGCGTTGACGGACAGCCGCATGTGCGTCCGTTTTCGTTTGCGCAGATCCAGGACGGCAAGCTGTGGTTTGTAACAGCGCGCACCAAAGATGTGTGGCAAGAGCTGCTGCAAAACCAGCGCTTTGAGGCCACGAGTTGGTGGCCGGGCCATGGCTGGCTCATCTTGCGCGGGCGTGCCGGCTTGGATGACCGGGCTTCGAGCGAAATGCGCGAAGCCGGGTGGAAGCATCTAGAGCGCCTGGGCGAGCACTATGAGGGGCCTAACGACCCCACGCTCGTCTTCTTTAGCGTCGAGGATCCCGAGGCTTTTATCTGCAATCACGACGAATGGGTGCCGGTCGAGCTCTAGCCAGCTGGCTCATCCTAACAACTTGGTTTTCGCATGGGCGGGCCCCGTATTGCCCGGCGCCGTTAGGAGCGCCGGTCAATACGGGGCCCGCTCCATTTGTCAATTCCTTCAAGCGAATGTGTCGGGAATGTTTCAATGCATGAATATGCAAGCCATTTACGTGTTCATGCATCTTTTGGTGCTAAAGTTTCAACCCACTTCATAACGACCACTGCGAAATGCGCATCGGTGCATATATCGCAGACAAGGAGTCTGATATGTCATTGAAGGTTGGAATCGTCGGCGCGGCTGGATATGCCGGAGCCGAGCTCATTCGCCTCGTGCTCGGCCATCCCGAGTTTGAACTTGTTGCCATTACGTCCAACGCCGATGCCGGCCAGCCGCTGTCCGCGGTGTATCCGAGCTTTGCTGGCGTGAGCGATCTGGTTTTCACCACGCATGACGCCCCCGAGCTCAAGAGCTGCGATGCGGTTTTTCTTGCCGTGCCGCACACGGCTGCCATGGCACAGGTGCCCGCGCTGCTTGCATCGGGCGTCTCCTGCTTTGATCTTTCGGCCGATTACCGTCTGAGCGACGCGTCTGTCTTTGAGACATGGTATGCCGCCGAGCACACGAGTCCCGACCTGCTCAAGACGCGTGCTTTCGGCCTCCCCGAGCTGTTTTGCCAGGACTTGGAGACCGCCGCATCCGACCATGCCGACGGCAAACCCGTGCTGGTCGCCTGCGCCGGTTGCTATCCCACCGCAACGAGCCTTGCCGCCGCGCCCGCCGTGCGCGCCGGCTGGGTTGCCGAGAGCGGCCCCGTAATCGTCGATGCCATTAGCGGCGTGACGGGTGCCGGTAAGTCCTGTAACGCTCGCACCCATTTTTGTAGCGCAGACGAGAACCTGGAGGCCTATGGCGTAGGCAAACATCGCCATACGCCCGAGATCGAGCAGATCCTGGGCCTGACCGATCGCGTCGTCTTTACTCCGCATCTGGCACCGCTCAAGCGCGGCCTGCTCTCCACGGTGACGATGCCGCTCACGCCGCAGGCCATTGACTCCCTGGCTCTTGAGGATGTTGTCGACTATTACAAGCAGTTCTACGCTGGACGCACCTTTGTGCGTGTGCTCGACGCCGGTCAGCAGCCCAAGACGGCTTCGGTCGTTGGAACCAACGCCGCCCAGATTGGTCTCGCGCTCAACAAGCGCGCGGGCGTGCTGGTGGCGACGGGCGCCATCGACAATCTGTGCAAGGGCGCTGCGGGCCAAGCGGTCCAGTGCGCCAATATCGTCTTTGGCTTTGACGAGCGACGAGGCTTGCCCACAGTGGCGTGCCCGGTGTAGCACATTCGATTGTTAACGATTTGGTAGTCGGGCATCGAGTGGGGCGCCACTCTTAAGCTGGTCTCATGATTACGACTGGCATGGCGCACCAACCGATGTCCGTTTTTTGTTTGACATAAGGAGTCATAAAGACGATGAATACCGAGCTGTTTGATATCAAGATTCGCGCTGTCGAGGGTGGTGTTACGGCTGCGGCTGGTTTTAAGGCTGCAGGCATCCACGCTGGGTTCCGCAAGAACCCCGAGCGTCTGGATTACGCGCTCGTCGTGCCCGATAAACCCTGTCCCGGCGCCGGCGTGTTTACCACCAATCGCTTTTGCGCGGCGCCCGTGCAAGTGAGCCGTGCCAACCTGGGCGGTGCCGACAAGGGCTACGGTATCATCGCCGGCGTTTCGGTCAACTCTGGCAATGCCAACGCCGCCACGGGTGAGACCGGCCTTGCCTGCGCGCGCGAGACCTGCAACATCGCATCGCAGGTCATCGGCTGCGAGTCCCAGCAGATTCTGGTTGCCTCCACGGGTGTGATTGGCCAGATTCTGCCGATCGACACGTTTGAGACCGCCATTCCTGCTGCCTACGAGGCACTTTCCGCCCACGGTGGCGCCGATGCCGCTCGCGCCATCATGACGACCGACACGCACTCCAAGGAGTACGCCGTGTCCTACGTCAGCGAGGCTGCGGGACACACAGGCAATGCCTATACGGTGGGCGGTATGTGCAAGGGCTCGGGCATGATCATGCCCAACATGGCCACCATGATCGCGGTCATCACTACCGATGCCCCCGTCGAGCCGGCGGCGCTCCACGCCCTGTTGCTCTCCACCGTCAAGCAGACCTTTAACAAGGTAACGGTCGATTCCGACACCTCGACCAACGACACCTGCATCATGCTTGCCTCCGGCGCCGCTGCCGCAGATGCCGAGCCTATCGTCGAGGGCTCCGATGCCTTCGACGAGTTGGCATTTGCCGTGCACGAGGTGTGCGAGAGCCTGGCGCGCAATATCGCCGCCGATGGTGAGGGCGCATCCAAGCTTGTTACGGTCAACGTTACCGGCGTCGTGAACGACGAGGAGGCCGATATCGCCGCCCGTGCCGTTGCCAACTCGCCGCTCGTTAAGACCTGCATCGCCGGCCACGACTGCAACTGGGGCCGTGTTGCTATGGCGCTTGGCAAGTGCGGCGTGAAGTTTAATCAGGAAGACGTTTCCATCGACATGATGGGCATGCCTGTCTGTCGCGACGGTCTGACTGTTCCCTTTGATGAGGACGAGGCTCTACGACGTTTCGAGGCGCCCGAGATCGTGATCTCGGCCGACCTGGGCGCAGGCGACGCGGCAACGACCGTGTGGACCTGCGACCTCACGCATGAGTACATCTCCATCAACGGCGACTACCGTTCCTAGATTCCGGGCACGCTGCGCATCTTGCCGCGATTGCGGACAGCGGAGCACGGCGCGATAACGATACGAAAGACGAGGCAGATTATGAAATTCGCACGCGATTGTCGTTCGAGCGAATCCAACGAAGCAACCGCGCAGCTGCTGTTCGAAGCACTGCCGTGGATTAAGAACCTGACCGGCAAGACGGTTGTTATCAAATATGGCGGAGCCGCCATGGTTGATGAGCAGCTGCGCCGCGACGTGATGAGCGACATCGTTTTGCTCAAGATCATCGGTATGCGCCCCGTCATCGTGCACGGCGGCGGCAAGGCCATCAACGAGGCGCTGAGCCATTACGATATTCCCGTCGAGTTTAAGAACGGCCAGCGCGTGACTACGCCGGCGACTATGGATATCGTGCGCGAGGTGCTGGGCGGCAAAGTTAACCAGGAGCTGGTTGCTGCCATCAACCACCACGGCAACCTGGCCGTGGGCGTGTCCGGCAGCGACGCCGGCACCCTTATCGCCGAGCCGCTCGACCCCGAGCTCGGTCGCGTGGGCAAGGTCACGCACGTCAACACCGACTATATCGAGCGCTTACTCGATAGCGAGTACATCCCCGTCATCGCTACCGTCGCGGCGGGGGAGGACGGCGGTTTCTTCAACATCAACGCCGACACCGCCGCCGGTGCCGTTGCCGCGGCGCTCCACGCGCATAAGGCGATCTTTTTGACCGATGTCGATGGCCTGTACAAGGACTTTAGCGACAAGGACTCGCTTATCTCCAACCTAACGCTCGACGAGGTTAACGAAATGCTCTACGGCGGCGAGGTCGATAAGGGCATGATTCCCAAGCTGTGTGCGGCCGTCGATGCGCTTACCGGCGGCGTATTTCGTGCCCACATCATTAACGGTACTACGCCGCATTCGCTGCTCCTGGAGCTGCTGACCGATGCCGGCGTCGGCACCGTGATCCATTCCACCGAGACGGCTTACGAGTTCGATACGCATCCGCATCCGCTTTCGACGTTTGCTGCGCGTCTGACCGAGAACCTTGACGAGGTCGAGAAGCTCCAGACGGTCTAGCTGACCCGCAGCCGCCCCATTCCTGCACCCATAGCCCCGCGCCGTCTGGCGCCCAACGAAAGGCATCCCATGTCACTTGCAGCTCAGCAATCGCTTGAATCCCATTACGTTATGCATACCTTTGGCCGCTCTCCGGTCGAGTTTGTCGAGGGTCACGGCATGAAGCTCACCGGCGACGATGGCCGTGAGTACCTCGACTTTCTTGCCGGCATCGGCGTGTGCAGCCTAGGTCATGGCGACCCGGCAGTGCTGTCGGCGCTCGAGGCTCAGACCAAAAAGCTCCTGCATGTCTCCAACTATTTCTACATTGAGCAGCGTGGCCAGGTCGCGGCGCTGCTGTCCAAACTCGCTAACGACGATACGGACGGTGCACGCGTGCTTGCCGACGCGATTGCCGCTGGCGACGAGACCACGGCGGCGGCACTTGGCGCTCCGGCTGCGGGCGAGCAGGTGTGGGAGACGTTCTTTGCCAATTCCGGTGCCGAGGCCAACGAGGGCTCGATGAAGCTTGCGCGTCTGTACGCCAAGCGTGCCGGCAACGGAGGCAACACCATCGTGTGCATGCGCGGAGGCTTTCACGGTCGTACGCTCGAGACCATTGCCGCGACCATGCAGGATTGGCTGCAGGACAGTTTCCGCCCGCTGCCGGGTGGCTTTGTGGCCTGCACGCCCAACGATGTGGATGAGCTGCGTGCAATCTTTAAGCAGTTGGGCAGTGAAATTTGCGCCGTAATGCTCGAGCCGATCCAGGGCGAGAGCGGCGTGCATCCCATGACCGAGGAGTTTATGGCCGCGGCGCGCGACCTGGCACACGAAGTGGGCGCCGTGCTTATCGCCGACGAGGTCCAGTGCGGCATCTTCCGCTCCGGCAAGCCGTTTGCGTTCCAGACCTATGGCGTGGAGCCCGACATCATGAGCCTTGCCAAGGGCATTGCCGACGGCGTGCCCATGGGTGCCGTCGTGGCAAAGAAGGAGATTGCCGACGTGTTTAAGCCGGGCGACCACGGCTCGACCTTTGGCGGTAGCTGCTTGGCCATCGCGGCGTGTGCCGCGACGCTCTCCGCGTTTGTGCGTGGCGATTATGCCGACCATGCTGCCAAGGTGGGTGCCTATATGGAGCAGGCGCTGGCTAAGCTTCCGCATGTGGTAGAGGTGCGTGGCCGTGGCCTGATGCTCGGCTGCGATCTTGACGATAATACTGCGGGTGATGCACACGACGTTGTGGCCCGTGCATTGGGGGCCGGTGCCGTAATCAACGCTACGGGTGCCCATACGCTGCGTTTCTTGCCGCCGCTCGTCTGCGAGAAAGCCGACGTAGACAGTCTGATTGAGATCCTGTCGGGTGTCTTGGGCTAACGCGGTGCAATAACTCAATTTGGACCGGGTTCCGGACTGCGGAAGTGCCCTACGCGGCATGATTCAGCGGTCTGGAGCCCGTTTTGCCTTAGATTTACTAAGGCAGGGAGACCTGCTGGTCAAAAAACATTAAATATGAGTACTGTTACCGATTTGGTAGCAGCAATTTTGGACTAATAAGGCCAGATAGCAAGTCGAAATGGCGATGAAAGCACGATTTTGATTCAACTGTTAGTCCTTATAATGGACATATGTTGCGTAACTTAAGCAAATATTGTCTTTTTATATGTTGCAAACAAAGTAGCAGTACTCATTTTTGCCATTTTTTGACCACGGCCTTTGTGACAGACGTGCTGGCGGGTTCGAATCCCATGCGCTGGGCACAAACAAAAACGGTCCCCTTGCGAGGACCGTTTCCAATTCAGTGGTGGGCGATGAGGGATGTCCGCGTGCGGCTGGCGCCGCCCGCATCCGCTTCGTCGCTCCGCTCCTCGCGTGCTGCGCTGGAAAACGCTTCGCGTTTCCTCAGCTCCGCACCCTTGCGGGTTCGAATCCCATGAAATGGGCCCAAACAAAAACGGTCCCCTTTCGAGGACCGTTTCCAATTCAATGGTGGGCGATGAGGGATTCGAACCCCCAGCCTTGTGCGTGTAAAGCACCTGCGCTAACCGTTGCGCCAATCGCCCGTGCGGAGAGAGTATAGCAAAACAATCGCCTCATTCACCTCATATCCATTAAAGGTAACTCGCGCGTGTCACAGCGGAGCTGATTCAGTTGAGATTGCCTGAACATTCCGCCCCTCTTTACGCCCTCGGGTATACTCAAAAGCTACTGATTCGATTTGATGCCCAGCAACAGCAGAGGGGATAGTATATGTGCGGTTTTGTCGGTTTTGTCGGTGGGACGGATAACCAATCCGAGGTGCTCACCAAGATGATGGACCGCATCGTCCATCGCGGTCCCGACATGGGCGGTCAGTTTATCGACGGCCGCGTTGCCCTCGGCTTCCGCCGCCTGTCGATCCTCGACCTGACCGAGGCTGGCGCCCAACCCATGGCCAACGAGGACGGTAGCGTCGTCATTGTCTTCAACGGCGAGATCTACAACTTCCAAGAACTCCGTTCCGAGCTCGAGGCCAAGGGCTACAAGTTCCACTGCGGCGCCGACACCGAGAGCCTCCTGCACGGCTACGAGGAGTGGGGCGAGGCCGTACTCGATCGCTTGCGCGGTATGTACGCCTTCGTCATCTGGGACAAAAAGAAGAACAAGCTTTTTGGCGCCCGCGACATCTTTGGCATCAAGCCGCTTTACTACTATCCCATGGCCGATGCGGGCGACGGCGCTCCGGGCGTGCTCTTTGGTTCCGAGATCAAGAGCTTCCTGGACTACCCGCACTTCCACAAGGCGGTCAACAAAAAGGCCCTGCGTCCGTACATGACGCTGCAGTATTCGGCAACCGAGGAGACCTTCTTCGAGGGTGTCTACAAGCTGCCGCCGGCGCACTACTTTACCGTCGATATCCCGACCGGCAAGATGAACATCGAGCGCTACTGGGATTGCGATTACTCTGCCGTCGAGAAGCCGTTCGAAGAGTATGTCGATGAGCTGGACGAGGTCGTGCACGAGAGCGTCGAGGCCCATCGCATCGCCGACGTCAAGGTCGCGTCGTTCCTCTCCGGTGGCGTCGACTCCAGCTACATCGCCGCTTGCCTCATGCCCGACAAGACCTTCTCGGTGGGCTTTGACTACAAGAACTTTAACGAGACCAACTACGCCAAGGAGCTTTCCGATAAGCTCGGCGTCGAGAACGTTCGCAAGATGATTACCGCCGACGAGTTCTTCGGTGCGCTCGAGGACATCCAGTATCACATGGACGAGCCACAGTCCAACCTGTCTTCTGTGCCGCTGTGGTTCTTGGCCGAGATGGCCCGCAAGGACGTCACCGTCGTGCTTTCGGGCGAAGGCGCCGACGAGCTCTTTGGCGGCTACGCCTACTACGAGGACACGGTCCCGGTCCGCAAGTACAAAAAGATGGTGCCGCTGCCCATCCGTCGCGCGCTCGGTAACCTGGCGCTGCATATGCCGTACTTCAAGGGACATAACTTCCTGGTCAAGGGTGCCGAGATCCCTGAGAAGTCGTTCCTGGGACAGGCTCTGGTATGGCCGGAGCGCGAGGTCGACGGCGTGCTCAAGCCCGAGTACAACACCGGCGATGGCGCCTTCGAGCTTGCCGCTCCCATCTATGCGCGCGTGAAGGGTCAGCCCGAGCTGGTCAAGAAGCAGTACCTGGACATGAACATGTGGCTCCCGGGCGACATTCTGCTCAAGGCCGACAAGATGTGCATGGCGCACTCGCTGGAGCTGCGCGTGCCCTTCCTGGACCGCAAAGTCATGGAGTTCGCCGAGCACATTCCCGACCGCTACCGCATCAACGAGAACGGCAACAAACAGGTACTCCGCCACGCTGCCAACAAGTCGCTGCCCGATGAGTGGGCCACCCGTCCCAAGGTGGGCTTCCCGGTGCCGATTGTCTACTGGCTGCGCGAGCAAAAGTGGTACGACTATGTCAAGGAGTACTTCACCGCGCCGTGGGCAAGCGAGTTCTTCAATACCGACGAGCTCATGCACCTGCTCGATCTGCACTTTGCGGGCAAGGGCGATTTCCAGCGCAAGATCTATACGCCGCTCGTGTTCCTAGTGTGGTACAAGCGCTTCTTTATCGACGAGGGCCAGCCTTCTGTTCAGGCTGCCTAGTCTCGGCTTACGAATGCCTGCGCGTAACGGCTCCTCCGGGAGCCGTTTTTGCGCGAGCACGTTTCAGTTACTATGAAAACCGTCCCTGCAAAATGGCTGAGAAAGGTGAAAGATGCACCATTCGGATTCCGCGACCGTGACCACGGTCGATACGCTTGCCAAGCTGCTCGATGTGTGCGGCGAGCTGCGTGCTTCGGAGCAGGTTGACGAGCGTGCCGTGACCGGCTGTTCGTTTGACTCGCGTGCGGTCTCGGTGGGCGATGTGTTCTTTTGCAAGGGCGCTGCCTTTAAGTCCGCGTTTTTGAGCATGGCGCTCGATGCTGGCGCCGTCGCATTTGTGTGCGAGGAGTCGCTGGTCGAGTCTCTGGAGCCGCTGGCGAAGGAGAGCGGTGCTGCGATGCTGGTTGTTGATAGCGTCCGCACGGCCATGGCCCTGTTGCCGCCGGAGGTCTACGACCGTCCCGACCACGACGTCAAGATCGTGGGCATCACCGGCACCAAGGGAAAGACCACGGCCGCTTTTATGCTCCAGTCCATCATCAAGGCGGCGGGCGAGTCCTGCGGCATGATCGGCTCGGTGAGTACCGACGATGGTATCGAGTGCTACGAGAGCACCAATACTACGCCCGAGGCCCCCGAGGTCTGGCGCCATATCGCCAACTGCCGCACGTCCGGTCGCCAGTCCATGGTCATGGAGGTCTCGAGCCAGGCGCTCAAGTACCAACGCGTCGAGAATCTGCCGTTTGACGTGGCGTGCTTTCTCAACATCGGCCGCGACCACATCTCGCCGATCGAACACCCCACGTTTGAGGATTATTTTGAGAGCAAACTCAGGATCTTTGACCAGGCAAAGACCGCCGTGGTGAATCTGGGCACCGAAGAGGTTGACCGTGTGCTGGGGGCAGCGTCGACGGCCGAGCGCTTGGTGACCGTTGGTGTTGAGCATCCCGAGGCAAGCCTGTGGGCGAGCGATGTCCGCATGCTCGGCTTTAACATCGAGTTTAACCTGCACGGCATGAGCGCCGACGAGCCCGAGGCGGGGGAGAAGGTCCTGCTGGGTATCGCGGGCGACTTTAACGTGGAAAACGCGCTGGTCGCTATCGCCGCTGCGCGCGAGATCGGCATCGGTATCGAGGCTATCAAGAAGGGCCTCTCCAAACTGCGTGTGCCGGGCCGTATGGAGGTCGTGGAGTCGAAGGACGGCCGCGTGATCTGCGTCGTCGACTACGCGCACAACCAGCTTTCGTTCCGCTCGCTTTTCTCGTCGGTCAAGCGCGCGTTTCCCGCCAGCCCGGTCATCGCAGTGTTTGGCGCTGCCGGCGGCAAGGCGCAGGAGCGCCGCGAGCAGCTTCCGCGCGAGGCCGCACCGTATTCCGACCTGATGATCTTTGCCAATGAGGACCCGGCTCACGAGGACCCGATGAAGGTCTGTCGCGAGCTTGCCGAACATGTTCCCGACGATACGCCGAACAAGATCATCCTCGACCGCGAAGCCGCTGTGCATGCGGCGTTCAAGGCGGCGCGCGAGGAGTACGTCAACCCCGATGCTCCCACCATTGTCTTGCTGCTGGCAAAGGGTGACGAGGAGCTCATGCACGTGGGTGACGAGTTCGTGCCCATCGAGAGCGACCTTTCGTTGGCCAATCGCCTGATCGATGTTACCCAGTTTGACTAATGAACCATGATGGCGGCGGCGCCCTGAGTGCGCTGTCGCCATAAGCGTGTTCCCTCAATCAAAACATGCCGTCCAAGTCCAAACCCTTCTACGTAAACGGAGTAACCATGTCCCACAATACCCTGCCGACCGTTGCCGAGCTTTCGGGCGAGATGCGCGAGCGCTTGGCCACGGTCAAGTACGTCTTTACCGATCTGGATGCCACGATGCTTGCACCCGGCTCGTGCGTGCTACGCGACAACGACGGCAACCCCTCGACCAAACTCGTCGAGGCCGTCGTGGCGCTCGCTCGCGCTGGTATTCAGGTGGTTCCCACCTCGGGTCGCAACCGTACCATGATCCACGAGGACGCGCGCGTGCTCGGCCTCAACTCCTACATCGGCGAGATGGGCGGCCTGGTCATGTACGACCTCAAAGCCAACGATTGGGAGTATCTGACCGGCGACATGCCCTACGACCCCTCTTGCGGCCTCACGCCGCACCAGGTGATCGAGCAGACCGGCGTGTGCGAGAAGATCCTCGCCCGCTGGCCGCACAAGATCGAGTATCACAACGACATGTCGACCGGCTACAAGTACCGTGAGGTCACCGTCGGCATGCGCGGCGATGTGCCCGACGATGAGGTTCAGGCCATCCTGGACGAGGCCGGCTGCGGTCTGATCTGGGCTTGCAACGGCCATCTGACGCATCTGTCCAAGCCGACGACGCTCGAGCTCGATCGCGTCGAGGACGGTCGCGCATTCAATATCAACCCCGCGGGCCTCAACAAAGGCGTCGCCATTGCGCGCTTCTGCGAGCACCTGGGGATCGAGCGCGAGGAGACACTCGCGCTCGGCGACTCCGAGTCCGACTTCTACATGGCCGATCACGTGGGCACGTTCTGCTTGGTCGAGAATGGCCTGACGAGCGCCGGCGCGCCCGAGTTCCTGGCTGCTTGCGAGAATGCTTTCGTTACGCGAGGCAAAATTGTCGACGGTTGGGCGGCGACGGCAGAGCTGCTGGTCGCGGCGCGTTTGTAGCGCGCCGCCGCCGCACTTGGACATGTCTTTTCGAGAGAGACTGGTGAGGTAATGTCCGATATCGAGAATCCGGCAGGCGACACGCGCCCGATTGGCGTGTTCGATTCTGGTTTGGGCGGTCTGACGGTTGCGCGCGCCATCGCGACGGCGCTGCCGCACGAGTCCGTCTACTACTTTGGCGACACCAAGCGCTGCCCCTACGGCACCCGTACCGAGGATGAGGTGCGCTCGTTTGCGTTGCAGGCGGGTCGTTGGCTTTCGAAGCACGACGTCAAGATTATGGTCATCGCCTGCAACACGGCGACCGCTGCGGCCTTGCGTCTGGCCCAGCAGGTGCTCGACGTTCCCGTGATCGGCGTGATCGCGCCGGGTGCCCGTGCGGCAATCAACAGCACCCGCTCGCGTCGCGTGGGCGTGCTCGCCACCAACCTCACCATTCGCTCGGGCGCCTACACGCGCGCCATTCAGGACCTGGATGCCGGCGTCGATGTATACGGCTGTCCTGCCTCGAGCTTTGTCGAGGTTGTCGAACACGAGCTCGCCTCGGGTGCACATCTGCAGGAACAGTGGCTTGAGAACGAGGATATCTTCGATACGCCTGCCGTGCGTGCGCTGGTGGGTGCCACGGTTGAGCCGCTGCGCGACCACGGTATCGATACCGTGGTACTCGGCTGTACGCATTTTCCGCTGTTGGTGGGACCTATCCGGCATGCGCTGGGGCCTGGGGTGCGCGTCGTGAGTTCCGCCGAGGAGACCACACGCGAGCTGACCGATATCCTCACGCGCCGCGAGCAGCTGGCGGGCGACGCCGCCGAGCCGCAGCATCGTTTTGCCACGACGGCCGATAACATTGCCGAGTTTGCGGTGGCGGGCAGCTTTATCTTTGGTCAGCCGCTCAAGAGCATCGAACATATCGATATCGATGGGCTGAAATAGATGTAAGGCAGCCGCCAAAGCCTCCGCCACATCTTTTGCCGAAAGGAAATTTCTATGGAGTACATGCAGGTCAACCGCTCCAACGATCGCGCCGCCAACGAGTTGCGCCCCGTTAAGCTCACCCGTGGCGTCATGAAGCACGCCCACGGCTCGTGTTTGGCCGAGTTCGGTGACACGCGCGTGCTGTGCGCCGCCACTATCGAGGAGGGCGTGCCGGGCTGGCGCAAGGGCGCCAAGGCCGGTTGGGTAACGGCGGAGTACGCCATGCTGCCGGCGTCGACCGGCAAGCGCTGCAAGCGCGAACACGCCAACCGCAAGGGTCGCTCCATGGAGATCGAGCGCCTCATTGGCCGCAGCCTGCGTACCGTCGTCAACATGAAGGCGCTCGGCGAGTACACCGTCACCGTCGACTGCGATGTGATTCAGGCCGATGGCGGCACGCGTACAGCGAGCATCACCGGCGCCTGGGTGGCGCTGCACGACGCCCTCGCCATGTGGGTCGAGGCGGGCAAGATCGAACGCATCCCGCTTATCGGCCAGGTGGCTGCCATCTCCATGGGCGTTGTCGACGGCAATACTCTGCTTGACCTCGATTATTCGGAGGACAGCCATGCCGAGGTCGACATGAACCTCGTCGCCACCGACACCGGCGAGATGATCGAGCTCCAGGGCACCGGCGAGCAGGCGCCCTTCGACCGCAAACGCCTCAACGCCCTGCTTGACCTGGGCGACAAGGGTGTCGCCGAGCTCATCGAGCTTCAGCGCCAAGCCATCGCCTAACCTGCCAAAAAGGGACAGGTTTATTTCGGTAGGTTTTATCTGCTGAAATGCTGCGTTGAAAGGTCCGATCGCCTGAGAGGGGAGGGGTCAAGTGCCCAAACGCCCCTCACGCGGCTTGCTATAGAGACAAGGAGGCCAGTCATGGCACTTGAGAAGATTGACATCGACACCCTCGACCCGGCGGCGACCATCGTCGTGGCAACGGGCAACGCCCATAAGCTCACCGAGATCGAGGCCATTTTGGGCAAGGTCATGCCCGAGGTGCGCTTTGTGGCGCTCGGCCAGCTGGGTGATTTTGAGGATCCCGAGGAAAACGGCACGACGTTTTTGGAGAACGCCATCATCAAGGCCCAAGCCGCGGTTGAGGAGACGGGCCTTATGGCCATTGCCGACGATTCGGGCTTGGTCGTCGACGCGCTGGACGGTGAGCCCGGTGTGTATAGCGCGCGCTATGCGGGCGTGCACGGAGACGATGCCGCCAACAACGCCAAGCTGCTCGTAAATCTGGAGGGCGTGGCCGACGAGGACCGCACTGCGCGCTTTATGAGCGTCGTCGCGCTCATCGACACGGATGGTTTGGTCACCTATGGTGAGGGCACCTGCGAGGGCGTTATCGCACACGAGGGCCGCGGCGACCATGGTTTTGGCTATGACCCGCTGTTCCTGCCGGTCGACACGCCGGGCAAGACCATGGCCGAGCTGACGGCTGACGAGAAGAACGCCATCAGCCATCGTTTCCACGCGCTCGAGCATCTGTCCGCCAAGCTGACGGGCGAGGAGTAGGCCATGCGTGCGGTGGTGCAGCGCGTGCTCAACGCCGGCGTGACGGTCGACGGCGAGTGCGTGGGCCGCATTGGACGCGGCTACCTGGTGCTGCTGGGTGTGGGCCATGGCGATACGCGTGCCGAGGCCGACAAGCTGTGGGGCAAGCTCCGCGGGCTGCGTATCAACGAGGACGAGAACGGCAAGACCAACTTGGCGCTTGCCGATGTCGACGGCGAGGTGCTCGTGGTGTCGCAGTTCACGCTGTTCGCCGATTGCCGCCACGGTCGCCGCCCATCGTTTACGGATGCCGGCGCCCCCGATGTCGCCAACGAACTCTACGAGTACTTCCTGACGCTCGTTCGCCAAGATGTCGAACACGTGGCGCACGGCATTTTTGGCGCCGATATGAAGGTCGACCTGGTCAACGACGGCCCATTCACCATCGTCTTGGACACCGACAACCTTTAGGTTACGCGGTTTTACCAAACCGCGTAACAACTGGTCATGCGAGGTTGTCGTCTGGTACGTATTTGGGACGGGGCTTATTTAGCTGCTTGCGTATGGCCACAACAGGGTGCTATAGTATTAGAGTTTTGTCTATCTTAGGGGTATTATCCCTTTTTTGAATTGCACCCTCTGGAGGCCCTATTCATGGAAGAGATGGAAGTCAATCACGTCGACGACATCCACGAGAAGCTGACCGATATGGTGGGCGATCGCGTCAAGGTTAAGGCCAACATGGGCCGCACCCGCGTTGTCGAGCGCATGGGCACCATCAAGAGCGTCCACCCCGCCGTCTTTATCGTCGAGGTTGACGAGCGTCGCGGTCGCAAGTCACGTCAGTCCTACCAGTATATCGATGTCCTCACCGGTCAGGTCGAGCTGTTCGACCCCGAGAGCGGCGAGCATATCTTTACCCCGCTCGGCAATCAGCTCGAGGAGCATTAACGGTGACCGATCGGTCCCTGACTCTTTCCGCGCCGGCAAAGGTTAACCTCTATCTGGGGGTTCATACCGAGCGCGACGCCCGCGGCTATCACAGAGTCGATTCCCTGATGGCAGCCGTCGGTCTTTCCGATACCGTGACGGTCACGCCGGCGCAGGCGCTGACCGTCCAGACGGTTCCGGCATCAGATTTTCCCATGCAAAAGAATACGGCGTATCGGGCTGCGATTGCTATGGCTGAGCATTATGGTCGCGAGGCAAACATCTGTGTGACGATTGAGAAGCGCATTCCATTGTGCGCCGGCCTGGGAGGTCCCTCGACGGATGCCGCTGCGGTCATTGCCGCCTTGGCGGAGCTCTGGGACATTGATCGCACCGACCCCGCGCTCGATGACATTGCGCGGGGCATTGGTGCTGACGTCCCGTTCTTTTTGCACGCGAGCCCTGCGTTCTACGTAGGTGGGGGAGACGTGCTGGCAACCGAGTACCTCGCGCTGCCCGCGACGCCTGTCGTGCTGGTTAAACCGCGCGAGGCAAGCGTTTCGACAATTGAAGCCTATCGACGTTTTGACGAGGCCCCGGTGCCTGCGGACAAGCCCGGCGCAATCGCTTCGGCCCTGCGTGCTGGGGATGCCGAGACGGCATATGCGCTCGTTCATAACAATCTGGGCGTCATATCCGCGCAGATGGAGCCGCAGATTCAAACGGTCCTCGACTGGCTGCGTAAACAGGACGGAACCGTTGCTGTAGATGTGTGCGGATCGGGTGCCTGCTCGTTTGCCATTTGCGACACCGCCGCCACGGCCGAAAGGCTTGCGGACGCTGCCCAGCAAAGTGGCTGGTGGGTCTGCGCGACTGAGCTTATTCCCAACACGGTTCAAATCGACGCGCCAAAGAAATAAAAATTTCTCTAGCACGCGGCGAAAATCTTTGTTACTATAGTCGAGATAACGGGTTGTGGCTCAGTTTGGTAGAGCACTGCGTTCGGGACGCAGGGGTCGCTGGTTCAAATCCAGTCAACCCGACCAGAGCATGAGGAGGGACCGCTTCTTGCGGTCCCTTTTTTTAGCTAGT
Source organism: uncultured Collinsella sp. (assembly GCA_900540985.1). Taxonomy (GTDB): domain Bacteria; phylum Actinomycetota; class Coriobacteriia; order Coriobacteriales; family Coriobacteriaceae; genus Collinsella. The sequence goes on along the minus strand of UQIC01000033.1, from coordinate 3,120 downwards.
GTTGTGATACCGCGATACCCGCGGTATACTCATTCGAGCTTGTCTCGCTGTATTGTGGAGGTCTACATGTTTGGATTGAGGGCTCCTGAGCTCATCATTATTCTCGTCGTTGTCCTGATTATCTTCGGGCCCAAGAACCTGCCGAAGCTCGGCAAGTCCCTCGGCTCTACCGTCAAGAATATCCGCGAGGGTATGGAGGGCGACGATAAGGCCGAGACCAAGCAGGCCGAGGAGGTCGTGGTCGAGCAGTCCGAGGAGGACAAGGAGATCGCTGAGCTCGAGGCCAAGCTCGCTGCTGCCAAGAAGAAGCAGGCAGAGGACAGCGACGCGGACGCAGAGTAGTCCCATCCCTTTGGGGTGAGCACCTGACCGGCTTGCCCGCAGGCTAGCCGGTCTTTTTCGTTTTGTTGACAGTTGATTGTTTGATCAGAGTTGGGGAGATATCCGTATGGACGCAAGCCAGATCGTACTGACCGCTGAGGGCCGCCAGAAGCTCGTCGAGGAGCTCGCCTGGCGTGAGGGCGATTACGCCAAGGAGATCGTCGAGGACATCAAGGAAGCCCGCGCGTTCGGCGACCTTTCGGAGAACTCCGAGTACGATGCCGCCAAGGACAAGCAGGCCCAGAATGCTGCTCGTATCGCCGAGATCCAGGCCATTCTTGCCAACGCTCAGGTTGCTGCCACTACGGGCGATCTGACCGTCTCCATCGGTTCCACCGTTTCGCTGATTGATCCCAACGGCGAGGTCATGGAAGTCACGCTCGTCGGTACCACCGAGACCAACTCGCTCGAGCACAAGATTTCCAACGAGTCTCCGGTCGGTCACGCCATCATCGGTCACGGCGAGGGCGACTCCGTCGAGGTCGTTACGCCTTCCGGCAAGACTCGCGTCTACACCATCGCCAAGATCGCACGCTAGACCACGGTCCCGCGTAAAGGTATGTTTTCGCTCCCTGGGACCGAATCCTGGGGAGCGTTTTAGTTTGAGGAGCTAACTTATGGCAGAGAACCAGAACGCCGCCGATCAGGCATCGACGCTCAACGACGAGCGCGCCACCCGCCTGGCCAAGCGCGCCGCCCTGTTCGAGGCGGGCCAGAACCCCTATCCCGAGCACTCTGAGCTTGAGGACTACGTCGCCGATATCGAGACTAAGTACGCCGAGCTTGCCGATGGCGAGGACACCGAGGACGTCGTGAAGATCGCCGGCCGCGTAGTCGCCAAGCGCGGCCAGGGCAAGATCATGTTCATCGTCGTGCGCGATGCGACTGCCGAGATTCAGCTGTTCTGCCGCATCAACGACATGGACGAGGCCGCCTGGAATACGCTCAGGGCCCTCGACCTGGGCGACATCCTGGGCGTGACCGGTGTGGTTGTGCGCACCAAGCGTGGCCAGCTTTCCGTTGCCCCCAAGAGCGCGACGCTGCTCTCCAAGGCCGTTCGCCCGCTGCCCGAGAAGTTCCACGGTCTCTCCGACAAGGAGACCCGCTATCGTCAGCGCTATGTCGACCTGATCGCCAACGACGACGTTCGCGAGACCTTCCGCAAGCGCTCGCAGATTCTCTCCACCTTCCGCCGCTTTATGGAGTCCGACGGCTACATGGAGGTTGAGACTCCTATCCTGCAGACTATCCAGGGCGGCGCTACGGCTAAGCCGTTCATCACGCACTTCAACGCGCTCGACCAGGAGTGCTACCTGCGCATTGCTACCGAGCTGCACCTCAAGCGCTGCATCGTCGGTGGCTTTGAGCGCGTGTTCGAGATCGGTCGCATCTTCCGCAACGAGGGCATGGACCTTACCCACAATCCCGAGTTCACCACGATGGAGGCCTACCGCGCCTTCTCTGATCTCGAGGGCATGAAGGCGCTCGCCCAGGGCGTCATCAAGGCCGCTAACAAGGCCATCGGCAACCCCGAGGTCATCGAGTATCAGGGCCAGACTATCGACCTGTCCGGTGAGTGGGCAAACCGCCCCATGACCGACATCGTCTCCGACGTGCTCGGCAAGCAGGTCACCATCGACACGCCGGTTGAGGAGCTTGCTGCCGCCGCACGCGAGAAGGGCCTGGAGATCAAGCCCGAGTGGACCGCCGGCAAGATCATCGCCGAGATCTATGACGAGCTGGGCGAGGACACCATCGTCAACCCCACCTTCGTGTGCGATTACCCCATCGAGGTTAGCCCGCTTGCCAAGCGCTTTGAGGATGACCCGCGCCTGACCCATCGCTTTGAGCTGGTCATCGCCGGCCACGAGTACGCGAACGCGTTCTCCGAGCTCAACGACCCGGTCGACCAGGCCGAGCGTTTCGCTGCCCAGATGGCCGAGAAGGCCGGCGGCGACGACGAGGCCATGGAGTACGACGAGGATTACGTGCGCGCCCTCGAGTACGGTATGCCTCCCGCGGGCGGCATCGGCATCGGTATCGACCGCGTGGTCATGCTGCTCACCAACCAGGCTTCCATCCGCGACGTGCTGCTGTTCCCGCACATGAAGCCCGAGAAGGGTTTCCAGTCCGGTGCCGCTGCTGCCAAGGCTGCCGAGGCCGGCAACAACGCGAGCCCCTTCGTCAAGCCGCTCAAGCCCACGCTCGACTACTCCAAGATCGCTGTCGAGCCGCTGTTCGAGGAGTTCGTCGACTTTGATACCTTCTCCAAGAGCGATTTCCGCGCCGTGAAAGTCAAGGCATGCGAGGCTGTCAAGAAGTCCAAGAAGCTGCTGAACTTTACGCTCGATGACGGTACCGGCACCGACCGTACCATTCTCTCCGGCATCCATGAATACTATGAGCCCGAGGACCTGGTCGGCAAGACCCTGCTCGCCATCACCAACCTGCCTCCGCGCAAGATGATGGGTATCCCCAGCTGCGGCATGCTCATCAGCGCCATCCACGAGGAGGAGGGCGAGGAGCGCCTCAACCTGATCCAGCTCGATGCCTCCATCCCTGCCGGCGCAAAGATGTACTAACTAGTTACGCGGTTCTACGAACCGCGTAACGGGCCGACGCTGCTTCTTTGTTTCCGCCGTTCTACCGAACGGCGGACCGGTCGACGCTGCGCGCCGCCCAGGGCGACAATTTGTCATTCAAAAGGCAAGGCATGACCAGAAGGTCTATGCCTTGCCT
>UQIC01000032.1 GCA_900540985.1 uncultured Collinsella sp. | reverse complement strand
TACCGCCTCGCGGTGACATCGTTTTTATGTCAACCTTGGTCTAACAGAGCCAATTTTTACACGTCATCATATTTGACGCGCAAATGGCGTTTTTACATTTACGTGTCATTTTGCGCGTCATTGTGAAGCGATAATCCCCGCGCCGGCAGGGGGGGCAGAAGTATCGTCTGTAGCATTAGCTAGCAGATGACCTGCGTGTGCTCCTCGATAGCAGTGCGGTCCTCGGCGGTAATACCCGGCTCGCACACCACGGCGTCCAAACTGTCCAGGCGGCAGAAGGTGTAGAAGTCGCGCTTGCCGATCTTGCTGGAGTCGGCGATCAGATAGCGCGAGTCAGCCTTGCTAAAGGCGAGCTGCTGGATGCGGCCCTCTTCCATGTTAGACGTGGACACGTCGCCGTCCAGAATGCCGTTTGCGCCGATAAAGGCTGCGTCGATCCCCAGTGCGCGCAAGGTGTCCTCGGCCGTGGGGCCCACAAAGGCGGCAGTGCGGCGGCGGTACACGCCGCCCACCAGGCACAGTTCGCAGTCTTCGCGCGCCTCGAGCAGGTTAAACACCGAAAGTGAATTAGTCACAATGCGCAGGCGAAACGCCGGCAGCATCGAGGCCATCTGCTCAACCGTGGTGCCCGTGCCCAAAAAGATGGTCGAGACCTCCTCGATGAGCTCCACGGCGCGGCGCGCGATCTGCAGCTTTTCCTCGGCATGCTTGGTGCGCTTTTCGCTGTGCGAATACTCGTGGCGCAACATAGCGTGGGGACGGCCCTGTGCACTACGGGCTCCTCCGTGCACGCGTTCAATCTCGCCCAGGCTCGCAAGTTCTTCGAGGTCGCGGCGAATCGTCATGTCCGAAACGCCCAGTGCATCCGAAATCTCCTTGACCGAGACCGTGCCCTGCTCCTCGAGCAGCTGGCGAACCTTATCCTGTCGCTCTGCCTTAATCACGATGAATCCTCGCCGTTCTTTGCGCGCATATCATTCAAACAGTAACGAACAAATTGTATCAGACTCGTGCGCGTCAAAAATGAACGCCCGCACAGCTCCAATCATCACTTTTTTGAGAAAAATACCCCCTGCTTTAGTGGGGTGTAGTGATAATCTCGCCTGTTCGCGCTACAGTTTGTCGGAAATACCTCGATGTTAGGAACCAAATGATCACTTCCGAGCTTTTCGGCACCGCGCCGTGCGGTACCCCTGTTCATCGTTACACCCTCAACGGGCCCGAGATCTGCGTTCGCATTATGGACTATGGCGCCACCGTACTTGGTATCGATGTGCCCGACATTCCCGGCAACGTGCGCGACGTGGTGCTGGGCTTCGATAAGCTCGAGGATTACTTTGACAACCCCGCCTGCTTTGGGGCGACCATCGGCCCCGTGGCCAACCGCACTGCGGGTGCCATGATCACCATCGCCGGCACGGACTGGCATATGCCCGCCAACGAGGGCACCAACAACCTGCACAGCGATCTTGAGCATGGTCTGCACAAGCGCGTATGGGATGTTGAACTCGACGAGGTCCACAACGCCGTGCGCATGACCACCTCACTTGAGGACGGCGAGTTGGGCCTTCCCGGCAACCGCACCTTTACGGCCGTGTTTACCGTGACGCGCACCGGCCGCTTCCGTATCGAATATGGCTGCGAGAGCGACCGTGCCACCTATGTGTCCATGACCAACCACACGTACTTTAACCTTGCCGGCCATAACGCCGGCATGGACTGCGAGCACTTCTTTGTTGCCAACGCTGCCCACTACCTGCCCATCAACGAGCAGAATATCCCCACCGGCGAGATCGCTCCGGTCGAGGGCACACCGTTTGACTTCCGTGAGCTGCGCCCCGTCGCTCCTGGCATGGAAGCCGACGACCCGCAGATTAAGCAGGCCCGTGGCTACGATCACTGTCTGTGCATCGATGGCTATCAGTACGGCCGTAATCTGCGCCGCGCGATGCACGTCGAGGAGATGTGGACCGGTCGTGAGCTGGACTACTACACCACCGCCCCGGGCGTGCAGCTCTACACCGGCAACTGGCTGGGCGACGAGCACGCCAAGGACGATGCTAACTATGGCTGGGGCGCCGGCTTTGCCCTCGAGGCAGAGATGTACCCCGACACGCCGCACCAGCCGCTGTTCCCGCAGGGCATCGTGGGCCCGGGTCACCCCTATAGCAATGTGATCGAATACCACTTTATGAGGCACTAAGCCCATAACGCAATATATCGCACAGCAGCGCCCGCCGACACACCGCCGACGGGCACTTTGCTACCTAGTCATTGGGGACGTTCTTAAATGACTAGTCGTTGGGGACAGTCTTTAACGTTTGGCGAGAAGGACTGTCCCAATCTGCCGGCACTTGGGGACGTTCCTAAAAGGCCGGCACATAAGGAACGTCCCCAAGTGCCAAGGGTGTCCCGTTTGACTAGTCATTTAAGAACGTCCCCAATGACTCGTTGGATGGGGTCGGGATTGGAGCTTGGGAGATAGCGGATTTCCAGCTCTACTCCGAGCTTTTGTAGCTCTTTGAGGACGGCGATGTCCGCATCGTCTATGGCGACCGCGGGCGTTACAGAGCGTTTGCCCTCCCCCGCCCGCATATGGCCGATGCTGATCTTGGTTATTGGCACGCCACCCTTCACCAGCGCCAATGCATCCGCGGGCGACGCCACCATGATGAGAATCCATTGGCGCGGCGTTGCGGTATGAATGATGTCGATGGTCCTTTGCACCGAAAAAAACCGCGTCCACACGCCCTCGGGCGCCGCGACCCTCATAGGCGCCCACTTGCGCGAATCAGCCGCAATCTCGTCGTTGACGATTAGGACGAGGTTGGAACCCACAGCCTCGTTCCACAGCTCAACGTCTTGCCCGTAAATAAACCGATCATCGATGCGTGCGAGAAGAATCTTGGGTTGAGCCATCGCTGCCCCATTCTGTTTGAGACCCGTAAGAGCAAGACATCGCGTCTCCAATATTAGTGCATTTAAAGTGAGAAAAGCCGTCAGAACACTTGCGCGGATTTGCGATGTCCCGTATCATAGACAGCCGTTGACGCCTCAATTGCGTCACCACATGGCCGCCAGCGTAGCTCAGTTGGTAGAGCACCGCTCTCGTAAAGCGGGGGTCACCGGTTCGAGCCCGGTCGCTGGCTCCATTGCACAAGATAGCCGCCTTCGGGCGGCTTTTTTGTTGCCGATTTCGAGCGCACATCCGCCAATGCAAGCACATCGCCGCCGGCAACTCCCCACTCAACAACAAACCCCGCCAACCGCAATCCCCAAAGGAACCGCGATCAGCGGGGCCCAAGCGCGCTCCTCCAAGGGATAACGCTCGCAACACGAACAGCTCAGCCGAGCAGCGCGCTACTCTTCCCAGTAAGCATCTGCAAGCAGCTTAAAGCAGATCTTCTTGACCGGCTGCGCGCCATCGCCCGGGAACTCGAGCGTGGGCATGTGAGGCTCGCCGGCAACGAACAGCGCGAACTTGTCATCGGCAAGATCGCCGGCGATCGAAGCGTCGGAATCGACCAGATCGTAGTCGTCCTTCTCGTCAAACTCCTGAACCAGCGTCAGGCTGCCCGTGGCAACCTTAAAGGCCTCGCGACCCTCGACGTCGATCTGCAGGTCGTGATAGCGCTGATGCGTCTCATAGTGAGCCTCGGCCTCGGGACGCGTCGTGGGAGCCATGACGTTCGCAAAAACCTTGTCGCCCAGAATCGAATGGCTGCCGACCTCGAGCTCCGCCGGATCGTTCTCCTCGAGCCAGTCGACCAGCACGTCGAGGCCCTTGAGCATTCCGCGGTACTCCTCGATATCGCCCAATGCACCGTAAATCATCTAAATCCCCTCTCGGATCGTTTCTTTGGCGGCCACTCGATAAACGCGTTACCGCCGCTGTTGCCGCCCGCATACGTCTCGACCAGGGTAAGGTCGGGATTGAACACGACAACGTCGGCGTCGCGCCCCGACATAATGCTATCGCACTTGTCGTCGACATGAGCTAGCAATCGATGCCGGGACCGTCACCCAAGCTCTTACAGCTCGGTCACGACAACGCCGTTGTAGACCTCGTCCCAACGGTCCATGACTAGATGGCCGGTCATGGGATCCATGGCGTTGAGCTTGCCGCAGGTGTTGGCGGTACGCAGCACCGTCTCGTCGTCTGCGCCAGCAGCAATGGCATGCGCGAAGCCAGCGATAGTGGAGTCACCAGAGCCCGTGGCGTTAACGGCAGGGATATCGGGCGTCTTTGCGCGGAACGCACGGCCATTGTGGAAGCCAACGGAGCCGGCAGCGCCCATGGACACGACGACCCAGGGGATATCGGAGAAGCGGGCATCAGAGGCGAGCGCGGCGCGGAGCTCGTCCACATCGTCGGTGGTAAAGCTCGTGCCCAGAAGGCCGTTGATCTCGGTCAGGTTAGGCTTGACCAGCTCGGGCTTAATTTCGGACTTAAGGGCGGCCCCGAGCGAAGCACCCGAAGTATCGAGCAGCACCTTGGCTCCGGCGTTCTCGGCAATGCCCGTGATCTTGGCATAGTAGTCCGCCTCGACGCCGCGGGGCAGCGAACCCGAAATGGTGACGACGTCGGCCTTGCCCGAAAGCTCGGTAAACTTGGCGGTAAAGGCATCGAGTTCCTCGGGGGCAATTGTCGGGCCACTCTCGAGCAGCTCGGTCTGGTTGCCGGCGTGGAGGATGTTGAGGCAAATGCGAGTCTCGCCCTTGATGGGCACAAAGTCGTTGTTAATACCGTTGGCGTCCATGAGCTCGGCCATGTAAGCGCCCATGTGGCCACCGAGCAGACCGGTCGCCACAACGTCGTCGCCCAGCTGACCCAGCACACGGGCCACGTTGAGGCCCTTGCCGCCGGCGGTCTTTTCGGGCGTCACGCGGTTGACGTCGTCGATAACGAGCTCGTCGAGCTGATAGCGCGTATCGACAGACGGGTTCATCGTAACGGTGAGGATCATTTTTAGCTCCTTATCTCGCAGGCTCCTTGTGCCTCGCGATACGAGTCGACAAAACGGAATTACAGAATCTCAATCGTGAACGAGCGAACGACGGTCTCCTTGGGCTTGGCGACAAGGCAGCCGCGCTTATGCTCAAGCACGTCGTCCTCATCGGAGCAGGTCGAGAGACCGCCCCAAGGCTCAACCGCCACAAAATCGCCCTCGGGCTTGCTCCACACAATGAGATATGGGAAGCCCTCAAAGCTCAGGCGGACGCCCTTGTCCTCGCCCTTTTTGGAAAGCGTGACCTGACGGCTCTCGAGCACGTCAAAGATGGTCTCCGCAAAATCGAAGAGCTCATGTGACAGAGGCAGCGTCTTTCCAACCATGGGGTTCTTGGAGCGCCTGTCCACATCAATCAAGCCAGTCGAAGGAACGGCGGTGCAGAGCTCCGCAGCCTCATCCTTCTCAAAGCGCAGCTCGTAGTCCGTATAGGACTCGCCCTCATCGAGCGGACACCTAAAGCCGGGATGACCGCCGATAAAGAACGGCATGTCCTCGGTTCCCTCGTTGGTCACCTCATAGGAAACGCGCACGGCAGCGGCCTCGAGCGTATAACGAGCGACAAGCTTAAACGGGTACGGATAATCGCTCAGCAGCGCGGCGTTATCCTCCGAAGCCAGGCACATCGCCAGCTCGTTCTCGCCTTGGCTCAGCAGCTTCCACTCCTGCTTGCGCGCAAACCCGTGGCGAGCGAGCTTTACATGATGCCCGGCAAACGTCATGGCGCTGTTGTCACGCAAGCCTCCGCAAATCGGGAAGCAAATCGGCGCCTGGCCGGACCACACGGCGGGATCGCCCTGCCACAAATACTCGCGACCGTCGGCCTCAATCGAGGTAAACGAGCCGCCGGCCGTGGACACCCTAATAGAAATCGAATCGTTGGAGAGAGCGTATTCCATTGCCCATCCTTTCGAACAACTGCTTTTGCTCGCAAGTACCTGTCTCGGCCCTGACCGAAGGACAAACCCGCACGTTCATCGATGCGTCCGGTATCCCAGCCATGTAACGGGGTACCATACAGACATTGATGCAATTACAGCTGAAAGGCCTTCTTATGCGAACCATCATCCTCTACGCCTCGCGCCATCACGGCAATACGAAAAAGCTCGTGGACGCCATCGTCGAGGCACATCCCGAGATCGATACCCTCGATGTAAAGACGCTCGGCAAAAACGAGTATCCCAACCTGCACGAATATCATCTAATCGGTGTCGCCACGGGCATCTATTACTCCGAGATCGACAAGGACATGGCACGTGTGCTGACCAACGTGCTGCAGCCGCAGGACAAGGTGTTTGGCCTTATGACCTACGGTGGCAAAAACAAGTGGTACGGCAAGGATATCGATGGCATCTGCCGCATGAGGCAGGCCATCTTTATGGGTGTCTACGGCTGCCCCGGCTTTGATACGTGGGGGCCGTTCAAACTCGCCGGCGGTGTCCAAAAGGGACACCCGACCGCTGAGGAAATTATGGGCGCCGTCGACTTCTTCGACAAGATCGAAGACGAGTATGGCGACATCATCGTCGAAGAGTACGCCAAGCGCGAGAAGCGCCTAGCATACGAGAAGGAGCATCCTGCAGGAGGCCTGGTGGCCGGCGTTAAGCGCACGGCAAAGAAGATTGCTAACAAGCTGTAACTGTGAAGGTGCTTTTGAGCGTTTAACCCATACGGCGGGTCCGAGCGGATTCGGGCCCGCCGTCTTTTTCTATCGTTACTCGGTAAAGGCGTTGCCGACGCTCTGGCCGCCAACATACGTCTCGACGAGGGTGAGCTCGTGGTCGAACACGACAAAGTCGGCGTCACGACCCGGCATGATGCTACCGCACTTATCCTCGATGTGCGCGGAGCGTGCCGGCACCTCGGTTGCCATGCGAATGGCAATATCGGCGCTGGCGATGCCCCAGTCGACGATGTTCTTGACGCCTTGGGCAAGCGTGAGCACCGAGCCGGCAATGCTCTTGCCGTCGGCGAGCCAGCACAGGTTGTCCTTCATGATGACATCCATGCCACCACTGGTGTAGCTGCCCTCGGGCATGCCGCCGCAACCCAGACAGTCGGTGATGAGCACCGTGTGCTGCCAGCCCTTTGCCTGCAGCAGTGCCTTGATGGCGGCAGGGTTTACGTGCTTGCCGTCGCAGATGATCTCGGCATAGGTCTCGGGCGTGGACATGGCAGCGCCCACGACACCGGGCTCACGGTGATGCAGCCCGCGCTGGCCGTTGTAGGTATGCGTAAAGCAGCTGGCACCGGCGTTGATGGCGGCGATGCACTCATCGTAGGTGGCGTCAGAGTGACCGATGCTGGTCACCACACCCTTGGCGTTCAGAGCAGCCGCATAAGCAGCGGCACCGTCGCGCTCGGCCGCCATGGCGCTCTTAACAATGCGACCACCCGCAGCCTCCTGCCACTGATCGAAGACCTCCTCGGAGGGATCGATAAGATAAGCGGGGTTCTGTGCTCCCACGTGCTTCATAGTAAAGAAGGGGCCCTCCAGGTAGATGCCCTGAATGCGGGCACCGCAGAAGTCGGGACCGCGACCCTCGTCCGCCTGAGCGATAGCGGCGCAGGCGTCCTTGATCTGCTCGACGCCATCGGTGAACGTCGTGGGCAGCCAGCTGGTGGTACCGCGACGGGCGAGCTCGGTCGAGCTGATATCGATGCCCTCGGGATCGTTATCGGTAGTTGAGTGGTTGTAGAAACCATGGATGTGAGTATCGACCATGCCCGGTGCGATCCACGATCCCGTGTAGTCCTTAATCTCGCAAGAGGGCTCGTCGGCCTGCCAGGCGCCAAAGACGCCATCCTCGACCATAAGGTAGCCGCCCAGTTGCGGACCTGCCGGCAAGAAGAACTTGTCAGCCTTAATTGCGTACGTGCTCATATGCACTCCTTGCTTCTAAAGCAGTTGACTGTGGTGATGCTTATACCCAGCTCACATAAAACAAAAAGCGCCCGCCCGCCGTTATGAGCGGACGGGCGCCCTTACAGGGGGACGCGATTAAGCGGTGAAGGGGTGAATCGTCACGCCCTTGACCACGCGGTTGACCGTGCCGGTGGGGCTCGGCGTATCGGGCGTGTTGCCCACGCGCACGGAGTTGAGCAGGCTGATGGCCTGGGCAAACATCACGAACGGCAGGGCAAGGTAGCCCTCGGGGAGTGCCTCGTAGCCCTTAAAGGTGAAGGACTCACCCTCATAGACAGTGGCACCTTCCTGCTGAACGGCGACGGTGTGCTGAGCGATCTCGTCTCCACCGATCTCGTTGAGGATGTCGATGTCGTACTGACGGGTGTAGGCGTCGTTGTTGACGAACACGAAGACGAGCGTCTTATCGTCGACGAAGGACTTGGGTCCGTGACGATAGCCCATGGAAGTGTCGTAAGAAGTGGCAACCAGACCGTGAGCGAGCTCGAGAATCTTGAGCTGGCTCTCCTGGGCAAGGCCACCGAAGGAGCCAGAACCCAAGTAGGTCACGCGGTTGAAGTCGCCAGCGAGGTAATCGGCGACCTCGGACTCGCGAGCGATAACCTCCTCGCCCATCTTGGCGATGGTCTCGACCCACTCGGCCTTCTGCTCGTCAGAGGCAGTGTCGAAAATAAGGGTGGAGAGCAGGGTCATGCAGGAATAAGAACCGGTCATGGCGAAGCCCTTGTCGTTGGCGCGCGGAATGAGCAGCGTCAGCGCATTGGGATCATCGGCAGACTCGACGGCGAGCTTGCCCTCGGGAGCGCAGGTGATGTTGAGGAACTTGACGTTGTGGACGAGCTCCTTGGCAACGGCAACGGCGGCAAGGCTCTCGGGGCTGTTGCCAGAGCGGGCAAAGGAAACCACGAGCGTGGGATCCTCGGCGCGCAGGAAATCGCGCGGAGCGCTCACGATATCGGTCGTGGCGATGGGCTTAAAGTCGTAGAGATCAGTGTTGCCAGCGTGACGCAGGTACGGGGCGCAGGTATCGCCAACGTAGTCGGACGTACCGGCACCGGTGAAGACAACGGACAGACGACCCTCGCCCATAGCGCGAGCCTCGGCCAAAAAGGCCTCGATGGCCTCCTTGTTCTCGCGGTAGATGTTGAGCGTATCACGCCAAAGCTCGGGCTGCTGAGCAATCTCGGCCGTGGTGATCTGGGCGCCGAGCTCGGTGAGCTCCTCGACACTCTTCTCGAACATTTCTAATACCTCTCTCTAGAAGTAATCCTCTGACGTGCAATTATACACTTCGGTTGGTTATCTGGTAGTAACCAGTTAAATGCAAAGAATCATCATATGGAAACGATGCGAGCACTAGTCGCTACGCTGGTGGTAAACCTTGTATTTAAACTGATCGGCACGAGCAACCGAGAGTGTGTACTCCACAACCTCGTTTGACTCGTTATACGTAGTCCTGACCAAATCGAGCACAGGCGAGCCCTCGACAATTCCCAAAAGGTGGGCGTCGGTGGGACGGGCTATGCTCGCATAGAACTCCTCTTCGGCCACGCGTATCTTTTGCTGAAAGTCTTGCTCAATCACATCGTAAAGCGGCTTACGCTCCAGCAGCGGTCGCTTTAGGGACAAAAATTGACGAACTGGTAGATAGCTGCGTTCGACCATCATGGGCATGTTGTCGGCAGAACGAAGTCGCTTAAGCTTAAAAATGCGATCACCGATACGCAATCCCATATGCTCGGCCAGATTCTTATCGGCCTCCATCTCGCAAAACTCGAGAATCGTGGTTTCGGGGTCGCGACCCATCGCGCGCATCTGCTCGGTAAAGCTGTAGGACTGCATAAGATTGGTTGCCTTTGCCGAACGGTCGGTCACAAAGGTACCGCGACCGTGCTGCCGAACCACCAGTCCTAAACGCTCCAGTTCCTGCAGAGCCAGGCGTACCGTAGTGCGCGAGAGACCATAGCGCTCCGAAAGTTCGCGCTCGGAAGGAATCATGTCACCGGCGCGATATTCATGGTCGATCTTTTCGGTCAGAATATCGACCAGCTGATCGTACAGCGGTTGCTTACGCGCTCCGATCGCCATCCTATCCTCCCTTTTGCTCGAATTCGGCTAACTACCTAGGGTGTTAAGCATTATCAGTCTGCAACACCCGAATCATCAAGAAAACAAAAGCCGCGTGCTCGAAAGAGCGCGCGGCTTTTAACATACACATGGCTTAAGGGGTCGGGGTGTGAGCCGCGTAGGGACACACCCCTCAAGCTAGAGCCTTACCAGATGCTCGGCCAGAGACCAAGCGGGCCAGCGCCCAGGATGCCAAGGACAAAGAGCAGGAGAATGCCCTTGGTCGGGGTCCAGCTGTGCTTAGCGAACATGTAGTAAAGCAGCAGCGTAAGCATAAGCGGGACGAGCTTCGGGACGATGGTGTTGAGGGTGTCGGCAACAGAGAAGTTGACCGGATCCTCGGTGACGGTGCCGTAGGTCACGGACTCCATGCCGTTACCCAGATCGGTGACGCCGCACTCGACAGCGTTGCCGTCGGCATCGGAAGCGGTAAGGGCGTTGCCGTCCTTATCGGTCATGGCGATGGTACCGGCCTCAGCGGTCTCGGTATCGATGCCCTCCATACCGGTGAAGTTCTCGGCCTCCTTCTCGGAGACAATCACGGTAGTAGCGGAGAGGCCGCGGGTGGTGCCGTTGGGGATCTGGAGGTTGATCTGGGTGCCACCCATGGTGACGACCAGGCAACCGACGACGAAGACGCCCATGATGGAAGCGGCACGCGTGAAGGCCTGCATGTTGGCGGTCAGAGCGTCAATAGCGCTGGTGCCAAGCTTGTAGGACCAGTTCATGAGCCAGAAGCGCAGAGCGAACTGAACGGCGTTGAAGATCACCAGGAAGATGATCGGCGCAGCGGCGTTGCCGTTGATGGCCATGTTGGAGGTGATGCCGGCCGTGATAGGCACGAGCGTCAGCCAGAACAGGGCGTCACCGATACCACCGAGCGGGCCCATTGCGGCGACGCGGACGGCGCGGATCGTGGGGATGTCAACCTTGTTCTGCTCGAGCGAAAGCACGATGCCCATAACAAAGGTGACGAGGAACGGGTGGGTGTTGAAGAACTCCAGGTTGTGGCTCATGGAAGCCGCGAGGTCGTTCTTGTTGGTGTGGATCTTCTCCAGACCGGGGATGATGGAGTAGAGCCAGCCAGCGGCCTGCATACGCTCGTAGTTGAACGAGGCCTGCAGGAAGCAGGAGCGCCAAGCCATCTTGTTGAGGGTCTTCTGGTCGAGCTGCGGAGCAGGAGTGAGATCCTCGTAGTGCTCCGGGATCACATACTCATTAGATGCCATCTTCGAAGTCACCTCCGTCAGAAACAGCTGCACCCTTCAGCTCGGTCTGCTGCTGGAAGTCCCAGAAAGCGATGCCGAAGCCGATGAGAGCGAGGATGAGCAGAGCAGGGGTTGCCAGCGAATCGTTGGCAACGGTGATGAGCGCGAGGCCAAAGCCCATGAGGAAGAAGCCCCACATATCGCGGTTCATCATAACCTTGAGCAGGACGGCGAAGCCGACGAAGCGCATCATGCCGCCTGCAGCGGACAGACCGGTCTGCAGCCAAGTCGGGATGGCGGAAGCGATGGTCTGACCAATGGTAGCGCCAGCGATGAAGAACAGGGTGACGACGACAGCGAAGATCAGGCCGAGCAGAGCCATGGCGAAGTAGTTCAGGCGCTCGATGCCCTTGGTGTCCGCGTTGTGAGCCATGTTATCGGCCGTGGACATAAGCGGGGACATAAGCGTGAAGACCAGGGTAACGCCAAGCTGGCCAAGCAGAGCGAACGGAATAGCGAGGCCGACTGCCGCGTTGGGCTCGAGGCCCGTGGCGATAGCGAGAATGGCTGCCATGATGCCGCCGATGACGGCGTTAGGCGGCTGAGCGCCTCCGATCGGCATGTTGCCGATCGTCATGAGCTGATAGGTACCACCCACGAGAAGACCGGTGTTGAGGTCGCCAAGGATAAGACCGATGACGGCGCCGGTGACGATGGGCTGATAGAGAGACTCGAGGAAATCAAACTGGTCGATTGCCGCGATGAACGTAACAACGAAGACCAGAGCGATCTGGATGATCGAGTATTCCATCTTGCTCCTCCTTTCAAAATGAATGTACGCACTTTGGATATCACGTACAGAACGTCAGGGTTTCACTCCTGACAACGTGGATCACGAGGATTACGAGAAGAGCTTGCTCGTGTCCTCAACAGGCGTGCTCGGAACGCGCCTGATCTCCAACTCCACCCCCAATTCCTGCAGCTCTTTAAACGCAGCGACATCCTCGTCGTTAACTGCGACGGAGGTGGCGACTTGGCGCTTTCCTTCCGACATGTGCATGTTGCCGATGTTTACCTTCTTTATAGGCACACCGCCCTTGACGAGCGTAAGCACGTCTTCCGGTGTTTCGGCCACGATGAAGATCTTCTGGCGCGGGCTCGCCTTGCCAATGACGTCGATGGTCTTCTGCAGGGAGAAGAAACGCGTAGCGACGCCGGCGGGAGCGGCCATCTTCATGAGGTTCTGGCGCATGGTGTTGGACGCCACGTCGTCGTTGGCGACGAGGATGAGGTTGGAGCCCAGAGTGGAGTTCCACTGGGTGGCAACCTGACCATGAACCAGTCGGTTATCGATGCGGGTAAGAAGAATGTTGGGTTCTGCCATGTTGATCAGCTTCCTTTCGATATTTGCTGACGACAGTTACTTGATCTCCTGAATCGCGTAACGCGAAACATCTACGACGGCTCCGGATCGGACTTTGATCTGGACCTTCTCGCCTTCGATGCCTTTGACGGTTCCGTAGATACCGCCGGCGAAAAGAACCTCCTGACCCGGCTTGAGCTCGGTGTGCAGCTCCTTGAAGTACTTCTGCTTCTTCTTCATGTTGATTTGCGACCAGATGGTGTAAATCAAGCCCATGATGACAAGCAGGCCTAAAAGAGCGACCGAGGAGCTCAGGACGTTGGCTCCGAAATCGGCCATTAGATGCCGTCCTCGTCGCCGAAGATATCCTCTTCCTCGGAGTCGGCAACGGATGCGACCGTCTGGGCGGTGACGCCCGTCTGGCCAACGGTCACGGCCTGCTCGCCAAGCTCGGCGAGCGTGGCATTGCCGCGGAGGAACAGAAGCTCAATAACCATGGGAAGGTTGGTGCCAGTCAGAACCTCGACGTTATCGACATCCTGGGCAATCATCATCGACTGGTTGAACGGGGTGCCGCCAAGCAGGTCGGTAAAGACGAGCACGCCATCGCACTCCTCGCGCATAGCGGTAATAGCGGCGCGGAGATCCTCACCGTAGGATGCAGCCTGGTCGCCCTCAAAAGGAACGACGGTAAAAGCAGGCTGGTCGCCAGCAACCATAGCGATAGCGCTTGCAAGGCCGGGTGCGAACTGTCCATGACCGGTAAGAATAAAGCCAACCATTCAAATTTCCCTTCCGAAGGTGTGTACGATCTGAGTCCGATGATTTTCGGAAGCCAGCGGGCCCTCGCCCTTAAAGCTTCTTGGAAAGCGTTCTTTGAAGACCAGTGGTTTCTAAACTGGTAGTAACCACGTGACGTGTTGTTGTCACTATATCACCCCAGAAGAGGTCGCTTTCGTTGATTCATACGGTAAAACGTTTTTGCACCGCTCACGGTGATAAATCGACCGTTTACCGCTCGTTAATACTTTTACCTGCGGTTTTGAAACCGTTTCAAAATGCTTTGGAAAAAGATCAGAACTTTTATTCTGTCTAAACAACGCAGGGCGGCTAAAATAGCGTAAAGAAAAATTGCAGGTCATTGTGAAGATATGTGAATTGGTCTTTTTGTCTTAATACCAGTTAGAACCAGTTTTGAGATTATCGGTGAACGGTAGTTTTCGACCGTTCACCGGTTACTTGTAATCGTTTACAGCTGTTTTCCCAGATGAATCAGGGAAACCCGATGAAGCATTTGCGCGATCACGGGAAGTTTTGGCATTTGTCCCCATCCCCCGTGCGCCAAACTCCGGCATCCAAAATGAGCTAATAGGTCACGTTAATCTTTTTCAATCATTACTAACTCAGTTTCCGTAATTATTTATCGTTTGTCGTTAATTCTGATATGATACAAGTATCATCCAAAATGCCGGTTGGAGGAGTTATGGTCCATCGAAACGCATCTATATCGAATGAAACCATCAGCCGCGAACAGACGATAGCCGAACTGAGGAAGCTCGCTCGCATCTGCAAATGGGCCACGATCTGCATTACCACCGCGCTCGCTCTGGGACTTCTCGCAGTCATTGCGATTGACCTTCTACTCATATTGCCTGGCCTCTCCCAAGGGTCGTGTCTCCAATCCGTAGAACTTCAAGCCGGCGAAGGGCCGTGCCTTGCTATCGTCGGTACCGATGCGCAGGCCCCACTTATGCTCGTTGCACACGATGGTCACACTGCCATAGGGAGCCTCTTGATGACATGTCTCGCGCTTACCATCGCGATAAGCGTGCGCAGGTTTTTCTTCAACATTGAAAAGGAAGGCAGGCCCTTTGACCTTGAATGTAACCAGACACTTCGTCGAGTAGGACATTTATTCCTTATCGGCGGCGTTGCCGTGAGGCTTCTTGGTGCCGTAATCACGGGAATGATACTCTCAGGATTTGGCGGCAGCTTTACGGATGCGTTCGTCGGCCAGCTATTCGAGCCCTCCATGCTCTTTGCAGGCCTGATTATTTGCCTGATTGCCAGCATCTTCCGCTACGGGTATATCCTGCAAAAACAAGATGACGAGTTGCTCTAGGGGGAATCCATGATTATTCTGCGGCTTGACCGCATGCTCGCCGAACGCAAGATCTCATCCAAAGAGCTTGCGGAACGCGTGGGCATCTCCCAGGTCAATATGTCACGCATTAAGACGGGCAAGGTTTCTGCCATACGTTTTTCAACTCTTGACGCGATATGCCGGGCACTCGACTGCCAACCGGGCGATGTGCTGGAATATATGCCTGACGATGAAGCCGATAACCTTTTTGGACTTAAAGATTCATAGGCATAATTTAGCCACCAGCGCCTAAACGCAAATAGCCCGCTAGAACAACATCCGTTCTAGCGGGCTTATTCAGATATTTCGGCTACGCGCTCGGTGGCTCAGACAAATCTTTACGCAAACAGGCCATAGATGCTGATGTTGGCCTTGGCATAGAGGCCGTTAGCATACTCGGTCCACTTGGAGCTAGCGCCTGAGGCCTGCGAGGAATACTGCTGGTAGGCGGTGTAATAGGCGGTCATGGCCTGCTTATAGGTAGCGCTATCGGCCGTAAAGGCATCGTCAGCGAAGACCTTGGCATAGGTGCTATCGGCGTCCTTCCAGGTGCCCTTCTCGCTATCCCACTCGTCGCCGGCAAGGTTGATGATGTAGTCGGCGTAGTCCTTGCTCGCGGTCTCCTCGTTGCCGTCAGCAGGCTCAGTCGGGGCGGTCGGCATGCTTGCGGAGGTGTCGCCGACCTTCTTCTTGTAGAGCTTCTGCAGCGTCGCGGACTGACGGACGATCTGCTTGGCCTGGTCCTTGGACACGCCGTACTGCGTGGCCATGGTCTTGTAGTCGGAGGTGCCGATGGAATCCTCGGCGTACTGCTTCATTTCCTTGGAAGAGACGGTAATGCCCTCGTCCTCGGCAGCGTCCAGCAGAATCTGGTTGCGCACGTAGGACAGGATAACATCGGCAGACGGAGCGGTGTAGTTGCCGTCGTCGTCCTTGACGGTGTCGAGGCTGTACTGGCTCTCGATGGCCTCACGCGCGGTAATGTCGCTCTTCTTGCCGTTGTAGCTATAGCTTGCCACGGTTGAATCGAGCTGGTCCTCGGTCAGGGTCGCCGAGCCGACACCCTTACCGCCAAAGCCACCGTTGCCGATAAAGAAGCCGACCACGGCAGCGATCACGACGGCGACCACAAAGGCGGCAATCATCGTCTTCTTGTGCCTGGATACACGGTCGTCCGCATCGGCGTCAGCTTCGTCCTCGTCCTGCTCCTCGGGCATGAGGTTCTCGTCGGCGGCGTCCGCGGCGATCTTTGCCTCCAGGCGAGCGTCCTCCTCCTCGGCGGTCGTGCCGGCGGCAATATGTTCGGCAGACGTGCCGGCGACCAGGTCGATCTTCTCGTCCTCATCACCGTCGGGGCCTTCGCCGCGCTCGATGATCTGGATGCCGTCGATCTCGTCCTTCTCGTCCTTCTTTTGAATCAGACCCATATCAGTTACTCCTTGTTAGGAAACATAGCCCCCAATAGAATACGCCCGGCAGAGCGCCGGGCGTATTGATTCTTAGGTTATACGCAAACACTTAAGTACTATTTAGGCGTTTGCAGCGTGCGTACCTTAGACCAGGTACGCGATAACGGCATCGGCAAAAGCCTGCGTGCCCACAGCACCCTCAACGGAGCCGGTCTGGGCACGACGAACGTCGCCGGTAACCTGCTCACCCTCGTCGAGCGTGGCAGAAACGGCGGCGCGAATGCGATTGGCCGCGTCGTTCTCGCCCAGGTGATCGAGCATCATAGCCGCAGACAGAATCTCGGCCGTGGGGTTAGCGATATCCTGGCCAGCGATATCGGGCGCGGAGCCGTGCGTCGCCTCGAAGATGGCGCAGTCGGCACCGATGTTGGAGCCGGGGGCCATACCCAGGCCACCCACCAGGCCGGCGCACAGGTCGCTGACGATGTCGCCGTACAGGTTGGGAAGCACCAGGACATCGAAGTCGTTGGGGTTCTGGACCAGGCCCATGCAGGTGGCGTCGACGATCTTGTCGTTGAACTCGATATCGGGATAGTTGGCGGCCACCTCGCGCGCAACGCGTAGGAACAGGCCGTCGGTCGCCTTCATGATGTTGGCCTTGTGCACGGCCGTCACCTTTTTGCGGCCGCAGCGACGGGCATACTCAAAGGCATACTCCACAATGCGGCGGCTCTTGGCAATGGAGATGGGCTTAATCGAGATGGCGGAATCGGCGGCGAAGGTCTTCTGACCCGAGCGCTCGACGAGCTGCGAGAGCTCCTCGACCTCGGCAGTGCCCTCATCGAACTCGATGCCGGCGTAGAGGTCCTCGGTGTTCTCGCGCACGATGACCAGGTCAACGTCGCGGAAGCGCGAGCCGTCGCCCGGCTGTGACAGGCAGGGGCGCACGCAGGCGTACAGGTCGAAGTGCTTGCGCAGGGCCACGTTGACGCTGCGGAAACCCGTGCCGACCGGCGTGGTGATGGGACCCTTGATGGCGACCTTGGTCTCGGCGACCGCATCGAGCACGTGCTGGGGCAGCGGCGTGCCAAACTCGTCCATGACGCCGGCACCGGCCTCCTGGACGTTCCAGCTGATCTGGACACCGGCAGCCTCGACCACGCGGCACATGGCCTGCGTAATCTCGGGACCGATACCGTCACCGGGAATCAGGACTACATCGTGCGCCATAATCTGTTACTCCTCGTCTTCGGCGTCGTCAGATTTTTTAACGCTAGCACGCTTCTTCTTTTTGGAGAGATCCAGGCCAAAACGTTTAACAAGCATTTCGCAAATCTCGCTCGAACGGGCCTTGAGATAGCTGCCCTTACCGTTCTCGGCATCGAACTTAAGGCGCAGCGCGAGCTTCTCGGCAACCTCGGCGTCGATCTCGCCCTGGCAAAACTCGTACAGGCAACCGAGCATGTCGCGATACTCAAGGTCGCCGTGGTAGCACTGGATGGCCTCGTCCAGGATGGGCCAAGCCTCGCGCGAACGCTCGACGCTCGTGGCACCCCACACGCACAGCAGGCGGAAGGCGGCATAGCGCAGCGTGGAGGAGATCTCGTCGAACAGCGCGGTCTCGGCGCCCTCAAAGGCATCGCCCAGCTGCTCGGGGCAGGTGGTAGCGAGCGCCGTCAGGGCATCGAGGGCCTCCCAGCGGGTCTGCGCCTCGGGGCGGTCGAGCGCCTCGATCAGCGCGGGCACGCAGGGCACGACGCGCTGCGGATCGCGCTCGGCAAGCAGGTGAAGCACGCGGGCGGCAAACTGGCGGATGCGGCGCGTGGGGCAGCCGAGCTCCTTGACCAGACGGTCGACGGCGTTCTCGTTCTCCTCTGCCAGCTGAAGCTGTGCCAGCTCCTCGTCGGTGAGCTGTTCATCTTTGTTTTCTGCCATAGTTACCTCTTCTTACTATTTCTTAGCGTGCTTGTCAGCACCCTTGCTGTCATCGGTGACCGAGATGAGCTGTCGGTCGGCCGCGCCATTGCGACGCGCACGGCGGCGTTCCTCAGCGTCGCCCGCGTCGGCGGCGGCGCGATGAGCCTTGTTGACGTTAAAGACCTCGTCGTGCTTGCGCCACGGACCGACGGACTCGCCAAAGCTCATCTTAAGACCGGCGATAAAGCCGCCGAGCCAGCCGATCGGCGCAAACTGCACCAGCGGGAACAGCGAGAACACCCAGGTCAGTAGGACGACTGCCGCCGCTCCTGCAAAATTGGCGATCCAGTAGTCGCGCTTGGTGATCACGCGCTTTTCGCACGCCCACTGGCCGCACAAAAAGCCAATGTAGATCGCAAAGAGAAAGAGCACCAGCGCTAGTACCACGAACGTCCAGCTCATGGGCGCTACTCCCCGTGATGGCGGCCGCAGCAGCACTCATGGCCGTCGTCATGGCCGTGGCCGCCGCAGCACTCGTGGTCCTCGCCGTGATGGTGACCGCAACCGCACTCATGGTCGTCGCCGTGCTCGCCGCAACCGCAGCCGTCCTCGTGAGCGCCATGCTCCTCGGGACGATACTGCGACCAGTCCAGACCGGCGGCAATGGCGTCAGCCTCCTCCTTGTAGAGGACCGTGATGGCCTGGGTGCCCAGCTTGGCGCCACCGATGGCGTCGAGCATGTCGTAGAGCGTAAAGGCCACGTCGGCGCCGGGCAGCGCAAGCTCGCGGTCGTCGGCATAGGCGAGCGCCAAGCGCAGGTCCTTAATGAAGTGCTCGACCATAAAGCCGGGCTTGTAGTCGCCGTCGAGCGCCTTGGGAGCCAGGCTCTCCATGGCGCCGGACTTGCCGGTACCGCCCAGGATCATCTGACGGGTCTTCTCCAGATCAAGGCCGCTCAGCTCGGCAAACGCCAGCGCATCGGCCATGCCGACCATGCAGGCGCCCAGCGACACCTGGTTGGCGAGCTTGGCAGCCTGGCCCTTGCCGGCGCCGTCGAAGCAGCAGATGGTTGCCGCAAAGGTAGAAAGGATGTCGCGGACCGACGCGATGTCGTTCTCGGTAGCGCCCACGATAGCCGTAAGCGTGCCGGCGATAGCACCCGACTCGCCGCCGGTAACGGGGCAGTCAAACGCCATGCGACCGGAAACCTGGGCGGCCTCGGCAATGTCGCGCGCCAGCTCGGGCGAGCTCGTGGTGAGATCGATCAGGACCGCGCCGGGCTTAGTGCACGCGAGCAGGCCGTCGCCCGCCAGGTAGAGCTCCTCGACCTCGGAGGGATAGCCCACCATGGTAAAGACGACATCGGCGTTAGCCACGGCATCGGCCGGCGTATCGGCCCAAGCGGCACCGCGCTCGATAAGCGCGGCAGCCTTGGACTTGGTGCGGTTGTTGACCGTGACGGGATAGCCAGCATCCAGGATGTGACCGGCGATGGGGGCACCCATGATTCCGGTGCCGATAAATGCGACGGAGAGCTTGTTTGCCATGAAACCTTTCCTTTTGGGTTGGGTGTTGTTACCAGGTTGAATACTCGATGCCAGCGTTTGGGCAGTGAGCTGGGATCGATTACGGCCGCGTTACTTGCCTACTGACCGCGCACGCGACGGGCGATGCGGTCGGAAAGCGGCGCCTTGTCGGCGCGGTTCTTACCCCAAAACGCGCAGGCCACCATGCCGGGGCCCACGTGCGAGCCAATGGTGGGACCCACGGAGCTGCGAATGATCGTGACGTCGGCGCAGCCCTCCTCCTTGCGGATGGCGGCTTCGAGCCAGTCGCCGTCCTTTTCGGCATCGGCCGTCATGATGGCGATGGGCATGGTGCGGTCGGGCACGTAGTTCTCGCGGAACGACTTGAGAATGGACTTGAGCGCCTTCTTGCGGCCGCGGTTGACGCCGATCAGCGACAGCGAGCCGGCAAGGTCGTAGGAGAGCTCGGGCTTGACGTCGAGCTTTGCCGTGAGCTGCGCCGCCGCGGGCGGAATGCGGCCGCCGGCAGCCAGCGCGTCAAAGCTCTCGAGCGTAAAGTAGCCGTGGACGTAGGTCTTTGCCTCGTTTGCCCAATCGACCAGCTGCTTGGCGGTCAGTCCCGCCGAACGCTGACGCACGGCCTCGAGCGCCAAGAGCGCACCGGTCGCGCAGGGCAGAGCGTTGTCGACCACGTAGAGCTCAAAGTTGGGATACTCGGCGCGCACGGCATCTGCCGCCTGGCACGCGGAGTTGTAGCTCGACGACAGCGCCGAGGTAAAGCACAGGTAGACCGTGGGCGTGCCCTCTTTGGCGCACTCGGTAAAGAACTCGATATAGCGACCGAGCGACACAGCCGAGGTGGACACGCGGGCACCGGCGCGCATGCGATCGTAGAACTCCTTGGGTGTGATGCTCGACCAGATGTCATCCGTGCGCTCCTCGCCATCGATAATGAAGGGGAAACCCAGGATATCGACATCGAGGTTCGCGGCGACCTCGGGGCTAAAGTCGCAGCAGGTATCGACGACGATGCGGCAACGGTCCGAATGACCGGCGGATGCGGCCTTGTCCATCAAAGCGACTCCTTACGTAAAAAGGCGGCCACCCGCATGGGATGGCCGCCAACCGTTAACTCATGCAAGTTAACGTATTTTACTCGTCAAGTGTTTCGATGCGGGGCTTGATGATGCCATATCCACCATTCTTACGGTGATACACCACATTGATGAGGCCAGTCGTCGCGTTCTCGAACACGTAGAAGTCGTGGCCCAGCAGATCTGTCTGCACCAGCGCCTGCTCCTCAGTCATCGGGGTGACGTCGATAACCTTCTCGCGGACGAGCAGGTCGTCCTCTTCCTCGGGCAGCAGCAGGTCGGCCAGATCCTCAACGCGCTCGACCGGTGCGACATCCGCGGCGCTGGCACCGCCCTGGCGGTTGTCCACGACCTTGGTCTTGAACTTGCGCAGCTGGCGGGTGACCTTATCGGCGGAGAGGTCGATGGCGGCGTACATATCTGCACCGTGCTCGGCAACGCGAATCACCGAACCGCGGGCACGAACCGTAACCTCGACGATTGCCGGGTTGGGGTTCGAGGGGTTCTTCTCATAACGAAGTACAACGTCGACTGTCATGGGCTCGATATCGAAAACCTTGAGCGCCTCGCCGATCTTCTCATCCACATGCGCACGCAGAGCATCGGTTACCGTCGTCTTGCGTCCAGAAACCTTGATATCCATACGTGGCTCCAATCTGCCTCGGGGACTTACTGTACTGGCTATGTACCCATTGCCGTGCATTTAATCACGCGGATTCCTAAAGACCCGAATAACGATTGCTTGATACCGCATACCGAAGCCTCGCACTTTTCTGTGGCAAAGTGCGCTATAGGAGGGGGCCGGCGGCTTTGTATTTGATCCCGAAAATTGGCTTTGACCTGCTGATTTTATTGGGATGAAAAAGCCGGGCTCCCCCATCGGGGAAGCCCGGCAGTGCGTGTTGAAACCGTGAAGAGGTGTCCTTTCCAACGTATAGGAGACACCACCCCTAGCAATAACTAGCTATTGAGTTTGTTAATGTCGTCGTCGGTGATGGTGCCTTCCTGGCTGGACGATTTGTCCTCGGAGGATGCGGTCTCATTGTTGGAATCGGAGGACTCGCTGCCGGAGGACGTGGTCTCACTGGACTCAGAGTCGCCCGGCTGCACGTTAGCGCCCGAAACCGTCTTAGTGGTGAGGTCGTAGGGCATCGTGCCATACCAGACAGAGTGGACCGCCTCGAGCGTGCCGTCGGCCGTAATACCGTCGAGGGCATCGCTCACGGCACGGCACAGTTCGTCATTGGACGAGAGGCCCGCAACACCAAGCGTCGAGGGCGCCTCGAGCGCACCGGCATAGGAGACCTCGCTCATCAGGCGTGCAAGGTAGCCGCCGGCCGTGGAGTCGCAGATCACATAGTCGACCTCGCCGGACTCGAGCGCCTCAAAGCACTCGTTGATGTTGGAGTAGGTCTTTTGGTTGGCGGTGATGCTCTGCTTAGCAAGCGCCTCCTGCGAGGCCGAGGACGTCTGAACGCCCAGGGTGGACGTGTTAAGGGTATCGGTGGAAACGCTTAGCGACCCACCATCGCTAGTTTTACCGAACACGGAAGTGGCATCGTACAGGCAGGTGCCGAGCGAGCTAATGTCCCCGTCCGTGGAGTTAATCTCGCCGATAAAGATATCGGCCTTTTTGTCGCCGAGCGCGGAATCTGCCGAAGACGCATCGACAAAGGCGACCTTAAGGCCCATGCGGCTTGCGAGAGCGCGGGCGGCGTCAACCGCATACCCCGTGAGCTCGCCGTCGGCGTCCTGCATGGCCTGCGGCGCATCGGAAGTATCGAGGGCGACCGTCAGGGTTCCGGGAGTGACCAGGGCATCGTCCGACACCGCCGGCGTGACGGTCTCGTACTCGATCTGGTCGATCGTGGGAGTCGTGAACGTAGACAGCGGGTTGAACGCGCATCCGCTCAGGCCCAAAACGGCAATGACCGCTGCGGTCCCAGCACCCAGCCGAGCCGCGTGCATCAAGCTGCCCCTCACCATGTCCACTACCCTGCCTTCTGTGTCGTATACAATCCGTGCGTTGCGCGGAATATCAGGTTGTTCCCACCAGCTGACCTGGTATTTGACCCCACACTTGCGCACCGGGGTGTTTGCTCGGGAGGCCGCAGCCACCTTCACGACTGACCCGCTCGCCCGCGAGGCGGTATTGCCCCAAAGAAAGTAGAACGGACGGTGCGGCTTACATCTAGGACGCGCCATGATCGCGCCGCGCGCACGCGGTCGCTTACGTGGATCCCTTTGACCGCGTCTGTCTTGGACTAGGACGGGCATTTCGTCCGTCCGCAACCACAGCCTGGTAGGAACGAAGCGCATTATAGCTAAGTTCAAGCTAAAGTTTAAGGTTAGGGACGTCATTCGCATCTCGAGTACAGATTTTGCGGGTCGGAGCGGACCATTCGTGCCCCTATGAAGCCCGGAGCTCCCCTACGGGGAGCTCCGGGGCACCCGTCTCAGGGTGCCGTGTGCAAAAACGGCAAATATGAGTACTGTTACCAATTTAGTAGCAGCGTATTACCGCCTCACGAGCCCTTTTTGAGTTCCGCACAGCCTGCTTGGCGCCAAGATATTCCACATTCGTTTATTATCTC
This sequence comes from uncultured Collinsella sp., assembly GCA_900540985.1. Taxonomy (GTDB): domain Bacteria; phylum Actinomycetota; class Coriobacteriia; order Coriobacteriales; family Coriobacteriaceae; genus Collinsella. The sequence goes on along the minus strand of UQIC01000032.1, from coordinate 631 downwards.
TTCGCTGAATCCAGATTATCGGCCCAAGTTTCTTTGTTTTTGCTGTCACTAATCTAGTAACAGTACTCATATTTGCCGTTTTTTGCACAGAGCATATAAACAGACCCCCTATAAAGCCATAGTTTTACGCTGGTTTGAGCCCAAAGCACGCTCGGAGCGTATTCAGCAGAGCATCTTGCCTCTTTCGACGAGCCTCTACGCGATTCTGATATCGCTTACCCATACGCTGGTGGATGCGCCATGCGAGTGCTTCCATCGCTTCCATGTCACAGAGCATTTCGTTGTTGACCGTCGCGACCTCGATTCCCATAGTAATCAAGCCCGTGTTGCGCTTTTCATCATGGATACGTCCCCTCCGAGAAGAATGGCCCAGCTCACCGTTGTATTCCAAGTCAAACCGGGCTGCTTCCTGAAAGGCATCGCAAACCGCATGCGGCATCCCCGAGATCGCCTGTGCACGGTCGTTGAACTCGATCTTGTAGTCGGTCTTAAAGGGACCACAGGCAAATCCGCCATAGGAAAACGGAAGCGAAAACATGGCAAGCATGATGCACTCCATGGGTGAACGCAGGTTTTCGGTTGATTTTCAATCTCAACGCAACAGCCTGAACGGACCCCGCGTTTCCGCAGC
>UQIC01000031.1 GCA_900540985.1 uncultured Collinsella sp. | reverse complement strand
GCTATATTATATCTTCCTATAATATAGCTAGCTATAACGTAATTCGACAAGCGGCGCACGCAAAAGAGGCGGTACACCACCGCACGTGGACCGTTCCGGAAAATGTATCCCGTTCTGGAGCCAAAAACTGGGCCGTAGTTTCCGCCAAACATGCCATCCGAAAAGCGTGTCCCGTTCTGAGCCTGAATTCTGGGATGCACTTTCCGCTGAAGCTTCTACCGGAAAATGCATCCCATTCCGAGCGCTCATTCCGGGTCACGGTTTCCTCAGGTACAAGACGACGATCCTCCGCCCTTATCACATGCCTTCAAATATGCGATCCAGAAACAAAAAACAGCAGGTAGAATGCTCTTTTTCAAAAAGTACACGTCTCGAAACTTACCAAGACTTCATATCCAGCTACCGTTCACGGTCGCCGATTACCGCCCACCGATTCAAACAAGAAATATGTCGCCAAAAGCAGGTCATCTACCTGCATGGTTAGATTTTGGTCAGCTTTTGGTCAGCTGAGCGGCAAGTTCCAGCTGATACGTTTTTGCTACCCAAAAGGAGGCGGTAGCTCATGACCCATTGCAATGACCAGCTCATCGACCAACTGCTCACTCAAGCCGAACAAGAGGGGCGCTGTCTGATTCCCCCGAGCACGGCGATCCGAAAAGCGCTCCTTCGGCGCACCGGCGGCACGGTTGTCTCGCCCATGCCGGGGTTGTTTGCGCGAAAAACGCGCTGGGATGAACTCAACCGAGCGCAACGCCATTGCGAAATCCTCCGCGCCCTTGCGATCATCCATCCCGATTGGACGTTCTGCTCGTTTTCGGCAGCTTGCCTGCTGGGGCTCGAGGTCTCGTGGCGACACCTGAACGTCGTGCATGTTTGCAGCTCGACAAAGCCGTCGGCTCGTCCGGGCGCACATATTCAGCGACACCAGATTGAGCCGGCCGGAGCAATACGCAGAGCCGGCATATCGGTAACGCCGCCCATCCAAACGGCCACAGATTGCCTGCTGCAAACTGGTTTTGCCGACGGCATGCCCATTGCCGATTCGGCGATCTCAAAGCTCGGCCTTGCGCCGGAACAGCTGATGGAGGCCGTTGAGCAACGAGCGACTGCCCGCAATGGTCGCGCGATTCGCACCGCCCTCACAACGCTTCGATATGCCGACGCCCGCGCCGAGAGCGGCGGGGAATCGGTCGCCCGAGCCGTCATGATCGAGACGGGCTTTGCGCCCGACTGGCTTCAATACGAGTTGACGGACCCCTTCGATTCGGCCAAGCCCATACGAACGGACTTTGCCTGGGAGCACCAGGCGCGGGAACTCACGCTGGGCGAACTCGACGGGCTTGTCAAATATACCGACCAGACCATGCTTGCGGGACGCACCACCGCCGAGGCGCTCGTTGCCGAACGACAGCGCGAGGCGCACTTATCGCTCTACGGTCATCCCTTGCTGCGCTTTACCATAAACGAGGTCCGCTCGGCAGGAATGCTCGCCAAAAAGCTGCAGACGGCAGGCATCCGGCAGACCGCTCTACCGACATGGCTCAACGAGGTGGACCTGTAGGAGCTGTTGAGCTTATGCCCGCCTGCCCATCAAACTGGGGCACACTTTCCAGTTGGCGGCACCCGCGGAAACCATATCTCAGATTGAGTGCTCAGAATGGGATGCGCCTTCCATATGGCATACCTAGCGGAAACCGTGTCCCGGAATCAAGGCCCAGAACGGGACACGCTTTCCGGCTGAAGCACCCAGCGGAAACTGCATCCCGGAATAGACGCTCAAACTGGGACGCAGTTTCCGGTTTCCTGCTGTTCCGGAAAGTGCATCCCATTCTGAGGCACGATTCCGGGACACAGTTTCCGCATGCGGAGGCGCTCCAAACAAAAGCCCCGACTCGCGATGGAGCCGGGGCCAAAGGCGCAGCGTATGTAGTTGATGTTGAGCGCAAACAGCCCATCAGCAATGGCTATCCGCACCCTACCCTACCCGCGGCGACGGGCGCGGCTGTAGGGCGTATCCACCATGGGCAGATCTGGACGCAGCTTGCCGTCAAACGCGCGGTAGGCGTTCTGTACGGCGGGCGCCGTGGGGATCGTTGCGATCTCGCCGATGCCCTTGCCGCCGTATGCCACGGGCAGCAGCTCGTCCTTCTCCACGTAGATGGCGTGGATATCCGGAATCTCGGGCGCACGGAACAACCCGAGCGTACCGTACCTTGCCTGGGGCACGCAGTCCTTGAGCGGCCAGTCCTCGGTAAGCGCATAGCCCATACCCATGAGCACGCCGCCTTCGATCTGACCCTGGATGGAGATGGGGTTGACTACCTTGCCGGAATCGTGCGCAGCATAGACCTCGCTCACGCGGCCGTCATCATCCAAAATGACCACATGTGTGGCAAAGCCGTAGCAGATGTGGCTCTTGGGGTTGGGAACATCCGCACCCAGCTTGTCGGTCGGCTCCAGGTACACGTAGCCAAACTCGCATCCCTCGAGCGCCTTGATGGCGGCCACGGGATCCTGAGGATGCATACCCTGGCCGGCGACGAGCTCCTGCGTGCGCAGCTGATAGGCGCGGCCGTCGTCATACTCGATCTTGACGCCGTCGCCATGCGCACTCACGGGAGCGGCGGGCGCAGACTTGCCGGCCTCGATGTCAAGCATGGCATCGCGCAGCAGGAAGGCGGCACCGCGCACGGCCTCGCCGGTCACGACCGTCTGACGCGAACCAGACGTGGTGCCGGAGTCGGGAGCGTTCTCGGTGGAGCACTCGCCGTTGGCGATGCAGCGAAGCGGCAGACCGCAGGCCTCGGCAACGTCCTGCAAAAAGACCGTGTTGCAGCCCTGGCCGATGTCGGACGTAGCGGCATAGACCACGGCGCGGCCATCCTCGACGCGAATCTTGCAGCGACCGGCATCGGGCAGGCCCACGCCCACACCAGCGTTCTTCATGGCGCAAGCGATACCGGCGTGTCCGGGATGCGCGTAGTAGGCATCCTTGACCTCGAGCAGCGTCTCCTTAAGCGCCGTGGAGCAGTCGGCAATCTGGCCGTTGGGCAGAACCTCACCCGGCTCGATGGCGTTTCTGTAACGAATCTCCCACGGATCCAGGCCGACCTTCTCGGCCAGCAGGTCGATCAGGCTCTCGAGCGCAAACTCGGACTGGCAAACGCCAAAGCCTCGGTACGCACCGGCAGGCGGGTTGTTGGTGTAGTAGCCAAAACCGCGAATGTCGGTGTTCTGGTACTTGTAGGGGCCGACGGCATGCGTGCAGGCGCGCTCGAGCACCGGGCCGCACAGCGACGCGTAGGCGCCGGTATCAAAATTGATCTCGCAATCCAGACCGGTAAAGTTGCCCTCGGCGTCGCAACCCAGTGTAAAGGTACCGTCCATGGCGTGGCGCTTGGGATGGAATGCAAGCGACTCGGCGCGCGTGAGCTTGCACTTCACAGGACGCTGGAACTTATATGCGGCGAGCGCGGCCAAGTGCTGGATGGACACGTCTTCCTTGCCGCCAAAGCCACCACCCACGAGCATGGTCTCGACGACCACACGCTCGGGTTCGCTATCCCAGCCAAACATGTGGGCGCACTCTTTGCGCGTATCGTAGGCGCCCTGGTCGGTCGACTGCACCTTGACGCCGTTCTTGTACGGAAATGCCACGGCGCACTCGGGCTCAAGGAAGGCATGCTCGGTAAAGGGCGTGGTAAAGCGCTGCGTCACGGTAAACGCGCTTTCGGCCAGCGCCTTGGCGGCGTCGCCGCGTGTCACATGGCGGCTCTGGCACACATTGTCCTTGAGCTCCACCGTGTTGCCGAAGGCAAAGAAGCTGTCATGCAGGCGCGGAGCGTCGGCGGCCCTGGCCTCGACAATGTTGCGCACGGGCTCCAGCGGCTCGTAGTCAATCTTTACGAGCTTCTTGGCCTTCTCGAGCGTCGCCTCGTCCTCGGCGACCACCAGCACGATGGCATCGCCCACGCAGCGGGTGATATCGCCCTGGGCGATCATGACGTCCCAGTCCTGGATAAGGTGGCCGACCTGGTTGACCGGCACGTCCTCGGCGCGCAGGATGCCCACCACACCGGGCAGGGCCTCGGCCTTGGAGGTATCGATGGAGAGCACGCGGGCGCGCGGATACTTGGAGCGCACGGCGCTGGCATAGGTCAGGCCCGGCTGATCGAGCTCGTCGATGTCGTCGGGATATTTGCCCTCGCCGAGCACCTTCTTGCGCACGTCAATACGGAAGGCGCGCTTGCCCACGCCGTAGTCATCGCCGCGCTCAAGGTCCTCGTCGATCTGCTTTTCGCCGCGGAGCACCGCAGCGGCCAGCGAGATGCCCTCGATAATCTTTTTGTAGCCGGTGCAGCGGCAGACGTTACCGCGAATGGCGTACTTGATCTGCTCTTCGGTGGGCTCGGGGTCCTCGGCGATGAGCGCTGCACCCGCCATGACCATGCCGGGAATGCAAAAACCGCACTGCACGGCGCCCACGGCGCCAAAGGCGTACACAAAGGCCTCGCGCACGTCCTCGGGCAGGCCCTCAACAGTCACGATGTTGCGGCCGGCGGCAAGAGCGGTGGTCAGCACGCACGCCTTGACGGCCGCACCGTCCACATGGATGGTGCAGGTGCCGCAGGCGCCCTCGGAGCAGCCGTCCTTGGCGGAGTGAATGTGCAGGTCGTCGCGCAGATAGCGCAGCAGCGGCTTGTTCTGAGTCGTCGTGTGCTCGACACCGTTAACGGTAAAAGTGAATTCCTGTGCCATGGTGATTCCCTTCTACACGCCGGCGGCGATGCCGGTGCGGTCGTGGATGGCGCCATGCGGGCAGACGACGGCGCACATACCGCACGACAGGCAGTCCACGCCGTCGATATGGGCGCAGTTGTCCTCGATGCGGATAGCGCCGGCAGGGCACTTTTTGGCGCACATACCGCAACCGATGCAGCTCGTGTCGCAGACCTTGCGCGCAATGGCACCCTTATCGGTGTTGTTGCAGCGCACCAGAATGTTCTGGTAGCCGGGGACGAAGGCAATCACGCGCTGCGGGCACGCCATGCCGCACAGGCCACAGCCCGTGCACTTGGAGCGGTCCACGCGGGCGATGCCATCGACCAGCGCAATAGCGCCGTGGGGGCAGGCCGTGACGCAGGCGCCACAGCCAATGCAGCCTTCGCTGCAGTGGGCGTCGCCGCCTGCGGAGGCGCAACCACTTCCGCAGGCAACGTAGGCCACGTTATGTTGAATGGATTTGGCCATAAGAGACTCGCCTATTTCTTAAGAAGGTACGAATAGTTGTCGCGCACAGCCCTGATGGTCAGGCGGACGGCCTCGGGAAGACCGGTGTTGACGGCATCGACCGAGACGGTGCGGACCGTGCCGGCGACGCGAACCTTAAAGTGGTCCTCGTCCACGGCCAGGAAGCCCTCGTTCTCGGAGTTCTCCATGTCCTCCTCGCTCCAGAACAGGGTGAGCTTGTCCTTGTAGGGACGACCCTCCTGGTAAGGGCAGAACACGGCGCAGTTGCCGCACTCGTTGCACATGCCGTCGACATGGACGACCTGATGCTTGGCCAGGCCCGGCACCTTAATTGCCACGTTGGCGCGGTTGGGGCACACGTCGCAGCAGACCTCGCACACCGAGCCGCAGCCCAGGCAGCGAGTCTTGGTGCAGTTGCGCTTGTCGCGGCACAGCGACCCCTTGCGCTCGTAGCAGGTATCCTCGCGACCGGCCTGAGCATTCTGGTCGGCGTACTTGTTAAAGTCCACGCCGGCGATGGCACGGGCGACCTCGGCGGCGTCGGCAATAGCCTCGACCACGGTAGCAGGACCGCGACGGCAGTCACCGGCAGCCCAAACGCCCTCGACGCCGGTGGAGGTGGCGGCAAGGCGGCCGCGACGGTCGTGCTCGACGCCCGCGGCATCGTACAGGCTGGCATCGATGCCCTCGCCCACGGCGCAGATCACCGTGGTGGCGGAAAGCTCGACGGTCTCGCCCGTGGCGACAGGGCTGCGACGGCCGCTTGCATCCGGCTCGCCAAGCTCCATAACGTCGCAGGTCAGCACGGCGCCGTTGAGTGCCTTGGGCGCCAGCAGCTCGCAGAGCTCAACGCCGTCGGCAAGAGCAAGATCGAGCTCTTCCTCGTCGGCGGGCATCTGCTTCTTGGTGCGGCGATACACCAGGCGCACGTTCTTCACGCCAGCCAGACGCTTGGCCACGCGGGCCGCGTCCATGGCGGTGTTGCCGGCGCCAATGACCACGACGTCCTCGCCCAGCTCGAGTTTCTCGCCCTTCTTGGCGGCCTCGAGGAACTCCAGCACATCGAGCTCGGCACCCTCGCCCAGGCCCGCAGAGCCGGGCATCCAGGCACCGGTGGCCACGACCACGTCGGTAAAGCCTTGAGCCTTGAGTTCGTCGATGGAATCCACGCGAGCGTTGAGCTGCACCTTGGCGCCAAAGGCTAGGCAGAGCTCGGCATCGTGGGAGATATCGTCGCTCGCGATACGGAACTCGGGAATCACGTGACGGACCACGCCGCCGAGAGAGTCGCGGGCCTCGAAGATGGTGACGGGCACGCCGGCACGCGTCAGGAAGAACGCCGTCGCCAGGCCGGCCGGGCCGCCGCCGATAACGGCAACGTTGTGCTCGCCGTCGTTGGCGATGACCTGGGCGCGCAGCTTGGGCAGCACGGCAGTCATGGCCTCGCGGGCGGCCTTGAGCTTGCTGGCGCGAATCTGGGCGCCCTCGGGCTCGTAGAACGCACGCTCGCAGGCACGGCCGCAGGGATGCGGGCAGATGGTGCCGGTAATGAACGGCAGAGCGTTGCGCTCGATGATGATGTTGAGCGCGTCCTCGTAGCGGCCCTCGTCAACAGCCGCCAGATAGGCGGGAATATCCTGCTGGATGGGGCAGCTCGTGCGGCACGGCGTGGTAAAGCAATCGGAAAGCGGGCTCTTGCCGGCGACCTTGCGGTCGGGCAGCGGACGCAGCGGCTTCTTGTAGAGCGGGTTGGTGAGTGAGTCGGTCTGGATCGCAGTCACAGCCTCGAGCGAGACGCCCGCGAACGGCTTGCCATCCAGGTCGGTAAACTCGCCGGCCATCTGGCTAAAGCGCTCGTAGCCACCAGGCTTGAGCACGTCGGTCGCCAGGGTGACGGGCCAAATGCCGGCATCGTACAGGGCGCGGATGTTGTAGACCGTGGCGCCTCCGGAGTAGCTGATGCGCAGCTTGCCGTCGAACTGCTCGGTAATGCGGCGGGCAGCCTCGATAGTCAGCGAGAACAGCGAACGGCCGGACATGTACATTTCGGTGGAGGGCAGCTCGTTTCTCGTCACGTCGACGGGGAACGTGTTGGTCAGCTTGACGCCAAACTCCAGGCCGCGCTCGGCGCACAGGGCAATCAGGCGCTCGAACATGGGCACGGCGTCGGCCCACTGCAGGTCCTCGCGGAAGTGCGTGTCATCGAAGACGATGTAGTCAAAGCCCAGCTCGTTCAGGCGCTGGCGGGCAAACTCATAGCCCAGCAGCGTGGGGTTGCACTTGATGTAGGTGTTGAGGCCCTTCTCGGTGATCAGATAGGTCGCGATGCGCTCGATCTCCGCCGGCGGGCAGCCGTGCAGGGTGGACTCAGTGATGGAGTTGGAGACGCGTGCCGGGATGGACTCGACAAACGCGGCGTCGACATGCTCAAACTTGTCCAGGTTGGCAAGCGCCCATGCGCGGCACTCGTTCCAGACGTCGGAGCCGCTGGCATCCTTCATGCCCTCGATGTAGGCATCGACCTTGGGGCTCTTGATGCCCTCCAGGTCATAGCCCACGGACATGTTAAAGACAAAGCCGTCCGGGCTTCCCAGGCCGTACTCGCGAGCGATGAGGTGGCAGGCGAACCATGCCTTCACGTACTCGGCAAAGGCCTGCGGAACCTCGAGCTCGGTCGACCACTCGCAGTTGTAGCACTCGTCCTGCGCCACGATGCAGGGCTTGTTCACACACTTGGAGAGCTCCTCGCCGTCCATAACCTGGACGGTCTTGAGCTCAAAGAAGCGGGAACCGGCCACATAAGAGGCCACGATGTTCTGGGCCAGCTGCGTATTGGGACCGGCGGCCGGGCCAAACGGAGTCTCGATGCGCTCGTCAAAAATGGGAAGCGCGCCCTCCTGGTTGGTCGTGACCATCTTGCGCACGCCAAAGACGGCGCCCTGAGTCTTATGCTCCTCGATGATCCAGTTCATCAGCTGCGAAAACGGGATCGGCCTCATGATGTCGCTCATAATGAGCTCCTCTCTGTAACGCCCGGCGAGACCGCGCGACGGGCGCAAATACGGTGTAGCGCTAGCACAGCGCCGGCGACCCCGCGGAGGCCGCCTATACGCGCGTCGAACGCGGCGAAACATCCGACGCGCGTGAATCTACTTGTGAATTAGTAGGTGCGATCGTTGAGCGTGCTCCAGAGCTTCTTGGACTCGGCCATGGTCCACGCGTTGATCTTGTCCTCATCAATGCCAACGAACTCGCGATCCTTGTACAGGACGCGGCCGTTGATGATGGTGGTGCGGCAGTTTTTGCCCATCATGCCAAAGAGCATGTGGCCGTCGATATTCTCCTCGCTCAGCGGCGTAAAGGGCTTGTAGTCCATAACGATAACGTCGGCAGCGGCGCCGGCCTCGAGCACACCGAGCTTGCGATCGAAGTACTTGCTGGCCATCTTGGCGTTGTTCTCGAACAACATGGTCATGGCCTCGCACCAGCCCACGTTGGGCATGGCGGCGTTGTGCCGCTGGATAATCAGGAAGACCTTGAGGCTCTCGAGCATGTCGTGGGTGTAGGCGTCGGTGCCCATGCACACGGGGATACCGCGGCGAAAGAATTCGGGCACGGGGGCGCAGCCCACGGCATTGCCCATATTGGATTCGGGGTTGTTGACCAGCCAGGTGCCGGACTCCTTGACGATATCCATCTCGGCAGGCGTCACGTGGATGCAGTGGCCGAGCATGGTGTCGGGACCAAGCAGGTTGTGCTGCAGTAGGCGCTCGACGGGGCTGATGCCGCCGCGGTTGAGGCGGGAATCCCACACGTCGTTCATGCCCTCGCACACGTGGATGTGGAAGCCGGTCAGGCCGTTGTTGGCCTCGGCCATCTTGTCCATGGTCTCGTCCGACAGCGTAAAGGTGGCATGTCCGCCAAACATGGCGGCGATCATGTGGTTGTCGTTATCGCGACGCTCCTTGGCGGCCCACTGGGCAAATTCGGCGTTCTCGGCAATGGCCTGGTCGCACTTTTCCTGACCGCGGCGGTCGGAGACCTCGTAGCACAGGCACGAACGCATGCCCAGCTCCTGAGCCGCATCCTTAATGGTAAAGAGGCTTCCCGGGATCTCGCAGAAGCTCGCATGGTGATCGAAGATCGTGGTGACGCCATCGCGGATGGAGTCAAGAATCGTGGCATAGGCACTGGCCTTGGTGCCGTCGAGCGTCAGGTTGTCATCGATCTTCCACCACTGCTGCTCAAGATTCTCCAGGAAGTTGGTGGGGTTGCAGCCCTTAATGGCAAGGCCGCGGGCCAGACCCGAGTAGATGTGGGTGTGGCAGTTGATGAGTCCGGGCATGATGAGGTTGCCCTGGGCGTCGACGTACTCGGCATCCGGGTACTTGGCCTTGAGCTCGCGCTCGGGGCCCACTTCGACGATCGTATCTCCGTCAATGGCGACCGCACCGTTTGGAATGAACGGGGTCTGAGCGTTGCGGGTAAAGACGGAACCGTTAGCGACCAGAAGCATGGATGCTCCCTTCAACATCAGGGGCGGGGTTTGACACCTCTGACATGGCGGAAGTGCGAAGCGCCGGCCTACACCGGAAACGGGCCCTCTCCCGTCAACGCTTCACCAAAGGGACAAACCCTTTGAAGTGCGGCTTGGCGCCGCATGACGTCGGCGGACGAGGCGATGCGTCCGCCGACGAATAGCACCAAATTGGTTACTTCTTGCTCTCGGGCAAGACCAGATCCACGGCAGCGTCCTTGGCGGCATCGATGTGCTGAGCCACGACCGGCGTCTGCGGAAGGATCAGGTTAAGGACAATGGCCATGATGGCGGTGGGGGTCACGGCGTTAGAGCCGATGACGGTGGACACCCAGGTGGGCATGCCCTCGCCGGCAAGGCAACCGCTGGCCATCCAGATACCCAGGCCAAAGACGACGGAGGTGCCGACGATAGTGGTAGTGCGCTGCGTGAGGCCCTCGCGGGTGAACATGCGCACGCCGTTCATGGTGATAGTGCCAAAGACGCCAACGGTCGCGCCGCCGATGACAGGCTGCGGGATGGCGGAGAGCACGGCAGAGAGCTGCGGGAACAGACCGGCGATGGCAAAGACGGCCGCGATGATCACAAAGACCCACTTGTTGACGACCTTGTTGGAGCAGATGATGCCCACGTTCTGGCCAAGGGCACTGGTGGGAAGACCGCCCAGCAGGCCGCCGACCATAGAGGTGAGGCCCTGGGACACGATGGCGCCGGAGAGCTCGCGCTCGGTGGGCATACGGTCGATGGAGCCCAGGCAGGCAGCGGAGACGTCGCCAATAACCTGGATGGCAACCATGGGGAACACGACGGCGAGGGTAATGCAGACCTCGGGATCAAACTCGAGCGCGTAGGGCATGAGCTTGGGAAGGGCGAAAACCTGAGCGGTGGCGACGCTGGAGAAGTCGATCATGCCAAAGGGAATCGAAACGATCATGCCGACGATCATGCCAAAGAATACGGAGCCCAGCTTGAGCGTGCCCTTGCCAAAGTTGGCGAGCGCAAAGACCACGGCGAAGGTGATAAGAGCAACGCACCAGGCCTGCGGGGTACCCCACAGCGGCGTGCCCATGCCGCCGGCCATGTACTTGACGGCCGTGGGATAGAGAGAGACGCCAATGGAGAAGATGACCGTACCGGTCACGACGGGCGGGAACAGCCACTTGATCTTGCTGTAGGCCAGACCAAAGAGGACCGCAACGGCGCCGCCGACGATCTCGCCGCCCAGCAGCGCGCCAAAGCTAAAGCCCGAGGCGCCCATGGCCTGAAGGGCCGGCAGGAACGCGAACGAAACGCCCATGACGATGGGCAGGCCGCCGCCGATACGACGGAAGGGAGCGAAGGCCTGAAGGGCCGTGTCGATTGCCGAAAGAATGAGCGCAACCTGAATGATGTCGGTACTCTGCTGGCTATTAAAGCCGTAGACGCCGGCCATGATGACCGCCGGGGTAATGATGCCGGCAAACGATGCCAGTACGTGCTGAAGGGCACACGGGATCATTTCCTTAACGGGCGGCATGCCTTCGCGAGTGAACAGGGCTTCAGTGCCGTTCGTAACCGTCTCCTGGGTCATTTGACCACCAATCCTCGAAATAGTTGTTTTCGCATCTAACGCTCTATTGTGACGCAGTGCGGGGTTGAGGTTGTGCCTTCGTTGCATATCGTATTAAAGATGATTCTCATTCTCAATAATAATTTTTTGTTATCAGACTATTCTTCAGCAGAGATAACGCATTTCCGCAGGTCAGGAATGTGTCTGTTCAAAATAACATCTAACTTTTCTTTTGGTCGACCGTTTACCGCCAAATTTCTACCGTTCGTCTGTATTACGCAATGTACCTGCGGATATACGAGATGATGAGCAGCGTGTTACCATGATAAAAAATTGTTATGAACACTTCGATAGAACCCAAAGGAGTTGCCCGTGAACGAGACCGTACGTCGCTTTTTGCCGATGGTCGATTTCCTGGAGCAGGTACTCGGTAAGAACAGCGAGATCGTCCTGCACGATTTCTCGGATCCCGACCACGCCATCGTCGATATCCGCAACGGTATCGTGAGCGGCCGCAAGGTCGGCGGTCCCGCCACCGACCTGGCACTCAAGATCATGCACGACGCTAAGTATCGCGACCTGCCGTTTATTACGGGCTACGAGGGGCGCGGTGCCGGTGGCAAGACGTTGGAGTCGGCGACGTACTTTATCCGCGAGAATGACGAGATTGTCGGTATGCTCTGCGTCAACACCGACCTCTCGACCGTGCGCTCCATCAACGCCATGGCGCAGCAGCTCATGGCCTGCTTCGACGCGGCGCCTAGACAGGCGGAGCCCGCGTCTATCGAGGTCGAAAGTCTTTCGGAGTCTACGCAGGAGCTCATCGACCGCAGTATTTCCGAGTTGCTGAGCGCGCGCGGGCTGGATGTAGCGTCGCTTGGTCAGAGCGACCGCGTGGACGTCATTCGCCACCTCAACGGCAACGGGGTGTTCATGCTCAAGGGCGCCGTGGCCTGCGCCGCCACCGCGCTGGGCATCTCGGAGCCCAGCGTCTACCGCTACCTGCAAAAAGTCCGCAAGGAAGGCTAACGAGCAAAATGGAGCGCGGGCAGTCTTTTTGGGACGGGGCTATTTTAGCTACCCTCCCTCTGCCCGCGATTTCGATGAGCCGCAAGTAAAAGCAATCCTGCATATTGGGGTAGCTAAAATAGCCCCGTCCCAAAAAGACTGCCCTTGGTGGCTCCACAAGTGACCCATCGCTTGACAAAAGACCCTGCAGCTCGCACTGCAGGGTCTTTTTGCATGTCATGTTTAGTTGTTGCCAACGCCTTAGAGAGCGGCGACGACCTCAATCTCGACCAGACCGCCGGCCGGAAGGGCGGCAACCTGGAAAGCGCTGCGCGCGGGGAACGGGGCCTCGAACTTGGAGGCATAAATCTCGTTCACGGCAGCGAAGTCGGCGATGTCGGCCAGGTAGACCGTGGTCTTGACGACATCGGCAAAGGTGGCGCCGGCAGCGGTCAGCAGAGCCTCGACGTTAGCAAGGGACTGCTTAGCCTGGGCCTCGACGCCCTCGGGCATCTTGCCGGATGCGGGGTCGATGCCCAGCTGGCCGGACAGGAACACCATGTTGCCGGTCTGGATGCCGGGGGAATACGGGCCGATGGCTGCGGGTGCGTTATCGGAAGACACGACGGTCTTGCTCATGTTTTTCTCCTTACGATCAGATAGAGAGCGTGAGCGCGGCGTTCACACCGGGAGGCACAATTCGGTCTGAACACCGCGCTTGATTTGGGATAGTACTCAAGGTTTCCGCGCGATGCAAGATAATTATCACGTTGCGAGAATAATTTATCGCCCAACGGCGCCTGTCGGCCGCTGAACGGCACGACCGGACGGTGAAGCTCAAAAGGATCCGTTTCCCTCCGTCCCCATCGGATCAGGTGATCCATAGGGGACGGAGGGAAACAGATCATTTTTGCTGCAAGGGCTGCTGAAGACTTTATCCTGCTTGGGCCACAGGGCTCGTCCGCCGCAACAGCACCACTATACTTTTGAATATCTGAGCATTTTGAAAGGCAGGATATGACCGCAACCGCCAGTCGAACCACCAACCGCAGACCCGAGCTCTTGGCCCCCGCCGGAGGCCCGGAGCCCTTTGCCGCCGCACTCGCTGCCGGGGCAGACGCCATCTACTGCGGCATGGGAAGCTTCAACGCCCGCCGCAAGGCCACCAACTTTACCGACGAGGCCTTTGAGCAGGCCTGCCGTGCTGCACACCTGGCCGGGTCGCGCGTCTACGTCACGGTCAACATCGTCATCAAGCAGTCGGAGATGGGCGATGCGCTGCAACTCATCCATCGTTGCTCCACGCTGGGCGCCGACGCCTTCATCATCCAAGACTGGGGCCTGTTCTTTGAGGTCAAGCGCACGATGCCCGGCATCGAGACACATATCTCGACCCAGGCGAACATCCATGACGACCGCGGGACTATCTGGTGCCGCGAGCAGGGCGCCGACCGCGTGACCCTCTCGCGCGAGCTTTCCATCGACGAAATTGCCGCCATTCACGATGCCGCGCCCGATGTGGACCTTGAGGTCTTTAGCCACGGCGCCATCTGCTTTTGCTACTCGGGTCTGTGCCTGCTGTCGAGCTTTGCCATGGCGGGCCGCTCGGCCAACCGCGGCATGTGCGCTCAGCCCTGTCGCCTGCCTTACGAGCTGATCGACGAGAACGGCCGCATGCTCTCCCCTGCCGGTCGCGAGCGCGCTCTATGCCCGTGTGACACCAACACCTCACAGCTTGTTCGCCGTCTGTATGATGCCGGCGCCGCGTCGCTCAAGCTCGAGGGCCGCATGAAGGCGCCCGATTACGTGTACTCCATCGTTGATGTGTATCGTCACGAAATTGATGACATGCTGGCAGGGGTCGCCGTTGCCACGGACGAGGAAGCCGCCCGCCAACGCCAGCTCAAGCGCTGCTTCAACCGCGACTTTACGCACGCCTATCAGGACGGCACCTCGGGCGACGAGATGATGAGCTACGAGCGTTCCAACAACCGCGGCCAGATCGTGGGCACGGTGCTGGGCAGCCGCCCGGCCAACCGCGATGTGCGCGGCCTCAAGCCCGACGACCGCCGTCGCCGTGCCGCCATCGCCCACATTGAGCTGTTTGAACCCGTGGGCAAGGGCGACTTGTTGGAACTTCGCCACGATGACGAGTTCGACCAGTTCCTAACCACTATCGCTACCGATGATGCCGCCGCCGGTGACATCATCGAGTGTCGCGTGCCCCGCAGCATGCCCGAGGGCTGCCGCGTGCGCGTCATCCGCAGCCAGCGCGCCATCGATGCCGCCGGCGCCGCGCTCAAACGCGATGTGCTGCGCCGCCGAGCTGTTGATGTGTCCGTCGTGGCGCGTCTGGGCGAGCCGTTTACTGTCACACTCACCTGCTGTGACAACCCCGCGCTCATCGCCACCGCCACGGGCTTCACCGTCGAGGCCGCCAAGACCCGCGCCGTCGAGGCGGCAGACCTGGTTGAGCATGTGGGCCGCATGGGCTCTTCGCCCTTTGAGGCAGCGAGCTTTGACATTTCGCTCGACGCCGGCTGCGGTATGGGCTTTTCCGCCGTGCACAAGGTGCGCGCCGCCGCTTGTAAGGCGCTGGAAGAGGCCATTCTGGCACCGTACGAGGAGCGCGCGAAAACGCTCGAGCTGCCGGCGATTGTAACCAGTGATTCCCGCCCCGCGCCCGAGCACTACCGCGATGAGCCGCAGATCTGCGCCACCGTCACCTCGCTCGAGGCCGCCGAGGCCGCTCGCGCCGAGGGTGTAACGCGCATCTACATGACCACCGACGCACTCGATGCGGCCGAGCTCTCCCCCGCCGATGCATTTGAGCAGGGCATCGTACCCGTGCTCGACGAGATCTGCCGCGCCGTTGACCACGTACGCGTCGATCCCTGGATCAATGCTGGGGCCACCGTCGCCGTCGGCAATATCTCCGAGCTTGCCCTGGCCGCCCAAGTTGGTGCCACGGCCGAGATTCGATCCTGCCTGCCCGTACATAACACGCCTTGCATGGAGGCACTTGCCGAGCGCGGAGCCGGTGCGCTTTGGCTCTCGCCCGAGATCACGCTCGACGAGATTATCTCGCTTGGTACCTCCGCGCCCGCAGCCCTGGGTATCACCGTTTTCGGCCGCCCGCGCGTTATGACGAGCGAGCACTGCATCCTGCAGGTGGCCAATGGCTGCATCCACGATTGTGCCAACTGCCGTCTGCGCGCCCGCAAGCTGTCGCTCAAGAATATCGACGGCAAGGTCATGCCGGTGCGTACCGACATCCACGGCCGCTCACGCCTGTACGACGCCTACCCCATCGACCTCACGCCTCAGGTCCCACAGTTACTCGATGCCGGCGTGCGCCGTCTTATGGTCGACGGAACCCTGCTCGAGGCCGATGAGATTGGCCGTGCCGTCGCTCGCGTCCGTCGCGCCGTCGAGGCGGCTCAAGCCGGTCGCAAGCCCTCCGCCCGCCTACGCGGGGCGACCTCGGGCTGCATGTTTGTGGGAATTAGCTAACCGAAAGGCTTACACGTGAACGAAGAACCTCAAGTCCTTTACTGCGACGCCTGGCTCATGGCCATCGACAAGCCCGCCGGCATGATCGTCCACGGCGACGGCACCGGCGAGCGCACGCTCACCGACTACGCCAGCGACCTGCTGCTGGCGATGGGCGACGGCTTTGCCGCGACCGACATGCAGCCGCTCAACCGCCTGGACCGCGACACCACCGGCGTGGTGTTGTTCTCGCTCGACAAGCAGACGCAGCCCGCCTTTGACCAGATGGTCATCGACCACGCTTTTGAAAAGCACTACCTGGCGCTCGCCGAGGGCAAAATCGACTGGAACGAGAAGCTCATCGACAAGCCCATCGCCCGCGACCGTCACGACAGCCGAAAGATGCGCGTCGGCGCCAGCGGCAAGCCGTCTCAAACGCGCGTGAAGGTGCTCAAGCGCCTTAAGAGCCGTCGAGGCCTGCCCGCGCGTTCGTATATCGATGTCGAGCTACTCACCGGCCGCAAACACCAGATCCGCGTGCACCTGGCAAGCGAGCGCCATCCCCTGGTTGGCGACGACCTGTACGGCACGCCGCGTCCTTGTGGCCTCATGCTTCACGCCCACAGCGTGTCCTTCACGCATCCCGTAACCGGCGAGCGCATCCACATCGAAGCCCCCTGCCCCTGGGAGCCCTAAAACCCGCCAAAAGGGGACAGGTTTATTTTGGCAGGTTTTATCCGGGCAAACGTCAAAACCGCCACGAAGGTGCCTGTCCCCTTCGTGGCGGTTTTAGCCTTAGCCCGTCCCCTGCTGTTAGACCGTGATGACGTTGTCCATTGCCCGGTACTTGGCGGGGACCTCGCCTGCGGTAATAATCGTTGCGTCGCGGAAGTCCGCGAACTTGACGGGCGCCACCATGCCAAATTTACTGGCGTCCGAGATTACGAAGCGTTTGGCCGTATGGCGCATCGAGATACGCTTTACTTGCGCTTCCTCGATATCGGGCGCCGTGAAGCCCTGCTCGGCGGCAATGCCGTTAGAGCCCCAAAAGCCACAGTTGAAGTTGTAGCGGTCTAAGGTTGCCAAGGCATCGGGGCCAACGAGTGCCTCGGTCTCGGGTTTGAGCTCGCCGCCCAGCACCACGGTACGCATGCCGCGCAAAGCAAGGCGCTGAGCATGAAGCGCGGAATCGGTCACATAGGTGACATCTTCAAGGTGTGGAAGATGCTCGATGAGCCTGAGCGTCGTCGAGCCCGAGTCGATGTATACAAAGCTCTCAGGCTCCACAAGCGCCGCCGCACGGGCGCAGATACGCTCCTTGTCATCGTTATGGAGGTCGCTGCGCTCATTAAGCGTTAGGTCGCGCGTCACGTGGGCGCGCTCAAGACTCGTCGCCCCACCGTGGACCTTGGCGATGCGGTGCGCTCGGTCGAGCGTCTGCAGGTCGCGCCGAATGGTAGACGCCGTCACGCCCAGGGCCTCAGCAAGCTCCTGCACGGTAACCGAGCCGGCTCGCTGCACCATCGACACGATCGCGTTGAGCCTATCTTCCGCAAGCATCGCTTACTCCTCCTCGGGGTACACGACTCCCCAGTCGGCGCGGAGCTTGGTCATCAGCTCCATAACATCAGAAGCATAGTCCAGAAGCTCGCGCTTCGAATCATCGCCGGCAACGGCCTTCTCAAGATCGGCCATCTCGTAGCACAGAGCGTATGCCTCGGTGCCAGCGTGGACCTCCTCACGGTGACCGTCTGCAGTCCACACGATGGTCGCGTGATCGGCACGCGGATAATCGTTGACCTCGATATAGCACTTGTCGAAGCTAATGACCGAACGCTTGGGCTGTTTGGAGTGGAGCGTAAGGCTCACCACGCCCAGCTGCTGTTCGGCGTTACGGCAGACAATGCCGCCCGCAACGTCGACACCGGTCTCACAGGTGTTGCCCAGCGAGACAACCTCAGCGGGCTGGCTCGCCATAAAGAGACGCATGACGGAGAGCGCATACACGCCAATGTCGAGCATGGCGCCACCGGCAAGGCTACGGTTGTAGAAGCGGTTGGTCAGGTCGCCGTACTCCTTATAGCTGCCAAAGTTGAGCTGAGCGAGATTCATGCGGCCGAACTCGCCGACATCCATGCGACGACGCAGCTCCTGATACAAGGGCATGTGAAGCACCGTGGTGGCGTCCATAAGGACGACGTTGTGATCACCGGCAATGGCGCGGACCTCGTCGAGCTCGGCGGAATTGAGGGTGATGGCCTTTTCGCAGAGCACGTGCTTACCGGCTGCCAGAGCGGCTCGCAGGTAGGTGATATGCGTGTTGTGCGGCGTGGTGATATAGACTGCGTCAATGTTCGGATCGGCGTAGAGGTCCTCGACCGTTTCATAGACCTTCTCGATGCCATACTGCTCGGCAAAAGCTTGAGCCTTGGACAGCGTGCGGTTGGCAACGCCCGCAAGCTTGCGGCCGGCAAGAGCGAGAGACTGGGCCATCTGGTTGGCGATAACGCCGCACCCGATCACAGCCCAACGAAGCTCGGGAGCCGTAAAAATGTCGTCGGGGAACGGCTGATCCTGGACCGAGGCAAACGCCGCCTTAGCGGCTGCTTCGGCGTCGAGCGGAGCCTGTTTGGAATCTGCCATCATGTGCCTCCTAAGTCATCGGAAGTTCTTCATTCCTAATAGACCTATATTCGCACAATTGCGCACGTATCTGCTTGTATTTGCGTGTTTATTTGCTTATTGGTCAATATTTAGCCATAGTTGGCAGATATTTGCGCGGTTATGCGTATTATCGCGCAAGGCTATGCGCGTAAATGCGCACGGGACGATCCTTGTGAAACACAAAAGGGCGGAACACCATAGCCCTAAAAGACAGAGCCAGCTGTATTACTTCACCCCTCTGGAGGCACCAGACATCAAAGGACCGTCCCAAACTGCCGGCAAAAAAGGAACGTCCCCAGCTGCCGACAGTTTGGGACGGTCCCTATGTGCCGCTTTCGTTGAAGCCTATCCCAGATGGCCAGATATACAGTTTTAAAGACTGTCCCCAACGGCTAGTTGTTTAAGAACGTCCCCAAAGATTAGTCGTTTAAGTCTGTCCCCGATGAGACCCAATGAATAGGGATAGAAAAAGGCCCGGGTGCCGTAGCATCCGGGCCTTTGCTAGCAACTTAATGTTGCGGGCAGCTTAGAACTTGTGGCCGCACTTCTTGCAGACGCGCAGCTTGTTCTTGCCGTCCTTCTCGTGACCGACGCGGGTAACCTTACCGCACTCGGGGCAGACGAGATTGACGTTAGAGGCGTCGATAGGAGCCTCCTGCGAAACGATGCCGCCCTGCTGGTTGGCAGCGTTGGGCTTGACGGCCTTCTTGACGACCGAAACGCCCTCGACAACGACCTTGTTCTCGGCGGGGAGAGCACGCAGGACAACGCCCTGCTTGCCGCGATCCTTACCAGAGAGAACCTGGACCTTATCGCCCTTCTTGATATACATATATCTCCCCTAACTACAGGGTCTCGGGAGCGAGCGAGACGATCTTCATGTACTTCTTGTCACGAAGCTCGCGAGCGACGGGCCCGAAGATACGGGTACCGACGGGCGAACCATCGTTGTTGATGACAACGCAGGCGTTCTCATCAAAGCGAATGTAGGAGCCATCCTTACGGCGGATCTCCTTAACGGTGCGAACGACGACGCAACGGACAACGTCCTTCTTCTTGACGTTGGCGCCAGGGGTAGCCTCCTGGACAGCACCGATGAACACATCGCCGATGCCTGCATAACGACGCTTGGAACCGCCAAGCACCTTGATGCAGCGAATCTTGCGAGCGCCGGAGTTGTCGGCGACGTTCAGCATGGTTTGCATCTGAATCATGGTAGATGTTCCTCCGAACTAAGAACCGAAGAGAGGTGCGCTGCCTTTATACGGCCTGTGGTATGCAAGCCAGGCATACGCACATCTTCGGAAACGTACAAGTCGTAAGAGCGACTGCTTATTTAGCGCGCTCGACGACCTCGATGAGGCGCCAACGCTTCATCTTGGACATAGGACGGGTCTCCATAACGCGGACGGTGTCGCCCACGCCAGCCGTGCACTCCTCGTCGTGAGCGTGCAGCTTCTTGGAGCTGGTCATCATCTTGCCGTACTTGGGGTGACGCTTGCGCTCGGTGATGGTGACAACAATGGTCTTGGCACCGGAGACGGAGGTAACGACACCCGTACGGACCTTACGCGAGTTACGCGAATCAGTCATGTTCTCTCCTTAGGTCCTACTCGGCGACAGCGGACTTCTCCGCTGCGATCTCGCGGGCGCGCTGCTCCGTGAGGACGCGAGCGATGTCCTTCTTCACGGTGTTGACGCGAGCGGTGTTGTCCAGCTGGCTGGTGGCCATCTGGAAACGAAGGTTAAAGAGCTCGGCGCGCATTTCCTTCAGCTTCTCAACGAGCTGAGCGTCCGAGAGCTCACGAATCTCTGCGGGCTTCATTAGTTCTCCTCCTTGGCGGCGGCGGCGTCCTCAGCAGCCCACTTGGCCTCGAGAGCGGCCTCCTCAGCCATCTCCTTCTCGATGCGCTGCTCAGCGTTCTTGGCAGCAACAATCTTGGTCTTGATGGGAAGCTTGTGCTGTGCAAGACGCAGAGCCTCGCGAGCGACCTCCTCGGGCACGCCCTTGACCTCGAACATGATACGGCCGGGCTTGACGACGGCCACCCACTCCTCGGGGTTACCCTTACCAGAACCCATGCGAGTCTCGGCAGGCTTCTTGGTGATGGGCTTATCGGGGAAGATCGTGATGTAGACACGACCGCCACGCTTCATGTAGCGGGTCATGGCAATACGAGCGGCCTCGATCTGACGGTTGGTGATCCAATGGGCCTCGAGAGCCTGGATACCAAACTCGCCGAAATGCAGCTCGGTATTACCCTTGGCCTGGCCCTTCATGGAGCCACGCTGCACCTTGCGGTGAAGAATACGCTTAGGGGCAAGCACTACTGACCCCTCCTCTCGGAGTTACGACGACGAGGACGGGAAGAGCCCTCGAGTGCAGGGTTGGGAACAGGCTGGCCCGGGAGCTTCTCGCCCAGGTAAATCCAAACCTTCACGCCGCAAGCGCCCATGGTGGTGCTGGCGACAGCCGTGCCGTAGTCGATCTTGGCACGGAGGGTGTGCAGAGGCACGCGACCCTCGCGGTACCACTCACGACGGCCCATCTCGGCACCGCCGAGACGACCGGAGCACTGGATACGGATGCCCTTAGCGCCGGCCTTGCGGGCGGACTGGACAGCCTTGCGCATAGCGCGACGGAAGGCAACGCGGCCCTCGAGCTGCTCGGCGATAGACTGAGCAACGAGGTTGGCGTCGAGCTCGGGGCGCTTGATCTCGACAACGTCGACGGAGAGCTGGCCCTTGGAGACGCCAGCGACCTTCTCGAGCTCGGTGCGGAGGGTATCGATCTCGGCACCCTTCTTACCGATGACAACGCCGGGGCGAGCGGTGAGGATAATGACCTTCACCTTGTCGCCAGCGCGCTCGATCTCGACGCGGGAGACAGCTGCGCGGGAAAGACGCTTCTCGAGGTACTTGCGGATCTCGAGATCGTTACCGAGGGTCTTAGCGTAATCCTTCTCTGCGAACCAGCGGGAGCGCCAGTTCTCGGTGATGCCAAGACGGAAGCCGGTGGGGTAGACTTTCTGACCCATACAGCTTTACGCCTCCTTTCGAGGAGCAACGACGACGGTGATGTGGGAAGTACGCTTCAGAATGCGAGAAGCGGAACCCTTGGCGCGGGGACGGATGCGCTTAAGCGTCGGACCCTCGTCAACATAGGCAGCGGCGACAACCAGGTTGTCGGCACGCAGACCGTTGTTGTTCTCGGCGTTCGCAACGGCGGAACGGAGAACCTTCTCGACATCCACGGCGACGGCGCGGTCGCAGAAGTGGAGGATGTCGAAGGCCTGAGCGACAGGCTTGCGGCGGATCAGATCGACCACCAGGCGGGCCTTGCTGGGGGAAACACGCACGTACTTAGCGACGGCGCGAACCTCGGTGGCCTCAGTTTCAATAGACTTAGTTGCCATTTACGGTTAACCCCCTATTTGGCCTTGTGGCCACGGAACGTACGAGTCGGCGCGAACTCGCCGAGCTTGTGACCAACCATGGACTCGGTAACATACACGGGCACATGCTTGCGGCCGTCGTGGACGGCGATGGTGTGACCAACCATCTCGGGGAAGATGGTGGACGCGCGGGACCAGGTCTTCACGACGTCCTTCTTGCCAGCCTCGTTCATCGCGGTGATACGCGAGAGAAGGCGAGTCTCCACGAACGGGCCCTTTTTGAGACTTCTGCTCATAAGTGCTTTCTCCTAAAACTCGGTATCCGAAATTACTTCTTACGGCGACGAATGATGTGCTGGTTCGAGACCTTCTTCTTCTTGCGCGTACGAAGGCCCTTCGTCGGCTTACCCCAGGGGGTAACAGAGGGACGACCAGAGGTGTGGTTCTTGCCCTCGCCACCGCCGTGCGGGTGGTCGACAGGGTTCATGACGGTACCGCGGACGGTCGGGCGCACGTTCATGTGACGCTTACGGCCGGCCTTGCCGATGACGATGTTGGCGTGATCGGCGTTGCCGACCTCACCGACGGTGGCGCGGCAGGTAACGAGGATGCGGCGCATCTCGGAGGAAGGCATACGGACGATGGCGTACTTGCCCTCCTTACCCATCAGCTGGCAGGAGTTACCGGCGGAACGGGCGATAGCAGCGCCCTTGCCCGGCTGGAACTCGACGGCGTGGATGAGCGTACCGACGGGGATGTCGGCGAGGGGCAGAGCGTTGCCCGGCTTGATGTCGGCGTCAGAACCGGACATGACGGTCTGACCGACCTCGAGGCCCTTGGGGGCCAGGATGTAGCGCTTCTCACCGTCAGCGTAGTGCAGCAGAGCGATGCGAGCGGAACGGTTCGGATCGTACTCGATCGTAGCAACCTTGGCGGGCACGCCGTCCTTGTTGCGCTTGAAGTCGATCACGCGGTAACGACGCTTCACGCCGCCACCCTGGTGGCGGGTGGTGATGCGGCCGTTGTTGTTACGACCGGCCTTCTTGGGCAGGGGCTCGAGAAGAGACTTCTCGGGCTTGGTGCAGGTGATCTCGGAGAAGTCGGAGATCGTCTGCCAACGCCTACCAGCGGAGGTCGGCTTAAGGTGCTTTACAGCCATTACAATCCCTTTCAATAGGAATCCGTTAGCCATCGCAGACAGGGATTCGAGGTTCTGCCTCGGGTGCGATGACACCGGACGTATACACGGTTCCGGGCGTGTCCATTTTATACGCCCAAAACCTTGAGCTCTCGCCTCCCCTATTTGGGAGGCATGAGCTCACTCAACAGCAGCGAGTCTTAGGCCTGGTTGCCAAAGACCTCGATGGTGTCGCCCTCGGCCAGCGTGACGATGGCCTTCTTCCAAGAACGGGTCTTGCCGGCGACATAGCGCACGCGCTTGGTCTTGGGCTTGACCGTCAGGGTGTTCACGCGAACGACCTTGACGCCGAAGATCTCCTCGACAGCGTCCTTGATCTGATACTTGTTAGCATCCTTGGCGACCTCGAACGTGTACTTGTTCTGCTCCATGCCGGAGAAGGAACGCTCGGACACGATCGGACGGATGATGATCTCGTGGGCGGTCATTTAAGCAAGCACCTCCCCGAAGTGAGCGGCGATGTCGGCGGGCATCAGCACGGCGTTGTTGTTGACGAGATCGTAGGTGTTGGCCTCGTCGGCGGTGATGATGAACGTCTTGGGAATGTTGCGGAACGACAGGTAGGCGTTGACATCCTCATCGCGAACGATGATGGTCAGACGCTTGCCCTCAAGGCCGAGAGCCTTGAGCATGGCAACGGCAGCCTTGGTGGAAGGCTTCTCGAAGCCGTAGTCGTCGACGAGCACGAGCTCGCCATCGGCCAGCTTGGCGGACAGCGCGGAGCGCATAGCCAGCTTGACCTCCTTGTTGTTCATACGCTTAGCGTAGGAACGGGGCTTGGGGGCGAAGACAACGCCACCGTGACGCCACTGGGCAGCACGGATGGAACCCTGGCGGGCACGGCCGGTGCCCTTCTGACGCCAAGGCTTCTTGCCGCCGCCGGAAACCTCAGAGCGGCCCTTAGCGGACTGGGTGCCCTGACGCCAAGAGGCCATCTGGCACTTGACGATGTGGTGCATAACGTGGATGTTCGGCTCGATGCCGTACACCTCAGCGGCGAGCTCGGCCTCGGCGACCTTCTTGCCCTCGCTGTTCTTTACTTCAAACTTTGCCATTTAAGTGTTCTCCTTGGTATGACGCTGGGCTAAATGGGCTGGGCCCTTAGGCCATACGGATGGCGACGAGACCATTCTTGGCACCCGGGACAGCGCCCTTGACCAAGATGAGGTTCTGCTCGGCATCGATGCGGACAACGGAAAGGTTCTTGACGGTAACGCGCTCGTTACCCATGTGACCGGCCATCTTGACGCCCTTGAGGACGCGCGCAGGATAGGCGCACTGACCGATAGAACCGGGGTGACGCTGGAAGTGAGAACCATGCGTCATAGGACCGCGGCGCTGACCCCAGCGCTTGATGCGACCCTGGAAGCCCTTACCCTTGGAGGTACCGATGACGTCGACCTTCTCGACATCAGCGAAATCAGCGACGGTGACGACCTCGCCGACCTTGTGCTCCTCGCCGTTCTCGACGCGGACCTCACGAAGGAAGCGGACAGGCTCGACGCCAGCCTTGGCGAAGTGACCAGCCATGGGCTTGTTCACGTTCTTGGCCTTGATGTCGCCGAAACCGATCTGGACGGCGTCATAGCCGTCGGTTGCCTGAGTTTTAACCTGCGAGACAGCGCAGGGGCCAGCCTGGATGACCGTGACGGGAACGACGTTGTCGTCCTCGTCCCAAACCTGGGTCATGCCAATCTTGCGGCCGAGAATCATGCTGATCAAGATATGATCCCAACTCTCGCGTGGTCTTGGGACAATGCGTACACCACCGAGCGTACGCCCCTAGAGGACCACTACTTACACGACGTGCTCCCCAGCCTTGTATTTCGCCCGGACTACCTGACAACCCTATTAAGCAGGCATTTTGTCCAGCCAGAATACTCCCCTGGTTACACACAGCTGTTTAGTATACACGGCTGCGGGCGTATCCATCGAGATTCATATTTCACTCACATTGTTTACGCAGGTAAAGTGCGTGGCACGTTCCCAGTGTGCGGCGGAGGGGGCGGGCCTGAGACATATTAAGGTTGCTGCTCTACAGTCCTGCTCACGACGGAGAGCACATTAAGTGCTCTCCTGTTCGTGCGGAACTCGCGACAACCTTAATATGTCTCAGGCCCGCCCCCTCCGCCGCACACTGGGAACGCCACGTTGATGTCTGCTAAACCTTGCTCGCTCAGGCTAATGACTTTGTTGGGGGTCCACTATTTGCTGGAGGGTGAACTTGCATTGCATCGGCTCGCCCTCTCCTTTTGGGTTTGTCCCCTCGCAACGCCCTGCCC
>UQIC01000030.1 GCA_900540985.1 uncultured Collinsella sp. | reverse complement strand
CCTTTTATAAGTTGCGGTGAAATAGGGACTGAATTTGGGGTTGAACCGTTTAAACAGTCCCTATTTCACCGCAACTTATGGGAGGGATAGAAAAAAGGCGGAGGCCCTGGAGAGGGAATCCGCCTTATATACAGGGGGCGATGGTATTCGCGTACCGTGGAATTAGACCAGACGGGCGTTGATCGTCTTGGCGATCTCGGCGGCGTCGGTGGAACCCTTGACGGTGGCACGGAAGTCCTCGTCCATGAGCGCCTCGGCGACCTTGGACAGGATCTTGAGGTGCGTGGTGCCGGCCTGGGCACCGGGGATGAGCAGGGCAATAGCCACGTTGACGGGAGCGCCGTCCATGGTGTCCCAACCGGTCACGCCGGACTCGTCCTTGACGACGATGACGGCAGCCTCGGTAATAGCGTCGGACTTGGCATGCGGGATGGCGAAGCCCTCCATCATGCCCGTGGTGCCCTCGGCCTCGCGGGCCAGGAAGGCGTTCATCACGGCGTCGGCGTCGCTGGCGATACCGGCCTTGACGGCCTGGTTGGAAACAAAGCTCAGAGCCTCGTCACGAGAAGCGAAATCCTCGGCGACAAAGACATTCTCGACCTTCACGAAGTCGGCAGCCTCGGCCTTGGGGGCCTCGACGGCAGCGGCTTTGGGGGCCTCAACCGGCTTGGCTGCAGGAGCGGCCTTCTGGTTCTTCTCGAAGTCGTACTTCTTGAAGGCCACGAACAGGATGCCACCGACCACGGCGCCGATGAGGATCGCGAGGACCCACAGCGGACCGTTCTCGACAACGGGCAGGACCAGGAAGCCACCGTGAGGCGCCGGATCGTGAACGTTGAACATAATGGTCAGGATCGAAGCGATAGAGGAACCGAGCATCATGATGGGCATGACGGGCCAGATGTTCTTGGTCATGAACGGAATGGCGCCCTCGGTGATGTGGGTGCAACCAAGGATGAGGTTGACGACACCGGCGTCGTGATCCTCCTGGCTGAAGTACTTCTTGCCGACAACGACGGCAAAGGTGGTAATCAGCGGCGGAACGATGCAGGCGGCGGAGACGGCAGCCATGAAGTTGGTGCCGAAGTTGTAGGTATCGGTGCCGACGCCAGCTTCGAGAGCGGTACCGAGCAGGAAGGTGCCAGTAGCGTAAGCAGCCTTGTTGACCGGGCCGCCCATGTCAAATGCGCACATGCAGCCGATGGCCAGGCCAAGGATCACCGGACCGGAGTTACCGAGGCTCTGCAGGAAATCCATCATGCCCTGGTTAATGGCAGCCATGGGGCCGGAAATACCGAGCATGACTAGGCCGACGATGGCGGTAGAGCACAGCGGATACAGGAAGATTGCCTTCAGGCCATTAAGGCTCGCGGGAATTTTAGAGAAAACCTTCTCGAGCAGCAGGATGACATAGCCAGCGAGGAAGCCGCCGACGATGCCGCCCAGGAAGCCAAAGCCCACACCCGAGCCTCCAGCGTCGATCATGCCAGTATCGGCGTTAACGGGCAGACCCTGGATGGCAATCATACCGGCGACGAAACCGGGGACGAGCGCCGGGCGCTTGCCGATAGACTCGGCGATGTAGGCGGAGAGCACCGGAACCATGAGGTTCATGGCGATACCGCCGATAATCTTGAGCATCGCGGCAAAGCTGTTGTAGTCGGCAGCCGTCGAATCAAAGGACGTGATGCCCCACAGGAACGAAATGGCGGTCAGAACACCACCGGCAACGACGAAGACCAGCATGTGGCTGACGCCGTTCATGAGGTGCTTGTAGATGACGTGACCGATGGACTCCTTCTCCTCGACCTCGTCCTCGACATCGGCGGCAGCGGCAACCGTGTCGTCGCCCTTGGCGGCGAGCGCGCGGTCGATCAGCTTTCCGGCGGCCTCGACGGACAGGGCCTTGGAAACACCGACGGAAACCATGGGCTTACCGGCGAAACGCTCAGCCTGGACATCCTTATCGGCTGCGACGACGACGGCCTTGGCACCGGCGATCTCGCTCTTGGTGAGCTCGTTCTCGACACCGACCTGGCCATGAGTCTCGACCTTAATGGTCAGACCTCGCTCGGCAGCTGCCTTCTCCAGCGCCTCCTTCGCCATGAAGGTGTGCGCAATGCCGGTCGGGCAACCGGTCGCGGCGATGATGTCAAACTTAGCCATGTGTCCCTCCTTCTTGAGTACTGCGCCCGCAGGCGCTCCCCTAAACGCGATTCAATGCGCGTTTTTCCACACTTGAAAGATACCAACCTACCGTCCGCGTGAGAAGAGATAAGGCGCAATTCTCCGGTGAAAGGTTCTTTCATAACCGTAAACGGTAAGTGAAAGTTTACCATCAACACTTGAAACGGCAAGGTGTATCTTGTAATTGAAAATGCCCGTATACTATGGCATTGAAAAACGAGTCCGATTTTCAATGCCAACCAGGAGCCATCCATGACCGATAGCAGCAAGAGCGCGCTCTCCCTTATTAGCACACACAAAGGGTACAGCGATTCCGAGCAGCGCATTGTCGACTATATATTGGAGCACCAGTCCGAGGCGCCGCGCCTGACGGCCGCCCAGCTCTCACGAGCCGCTGCCACGTCCGAGGCGACGGTTTCGCGCTTCTGCCGCAAGCTGGGCTTTGGCAGCTTCCGCAGCTTTCAGTTTTCGTTGGCTCGCGACTTGGAGAGTCAGCGCAACGAGGGCCTGACCGACGAGGTCTCGCTCGACAACATGGAGCAGAGTCTTAAAAATATCCTCGCCGCCAAGGTGAGTGAGCTTAATGCGACCATCGACGGCATTGATCACGACACGTTGGCCGCAGTTGTGCACGCGCTTAAGAATGCCGGCGTTATTGAGTTCGCCGCCGTGGGCAATACGAACGCGGTCGCGCTCGATGCGACATTTAAGTTTTCGCAGCTGGGCCTTCGCTGCATGGCAAGCACCATCAGCGAGACCTCGATTGGTTTCGCGCTCACGTTGCGCCCTGGTGATGTTATCATGTTGATCTCGAACTCTGGCAAGTCGCGTCGACTGAACCGCATGGCAAAAGCAGCTCGCGATTGCGGCGCCACTGTAGTCGTCATCAGCAGCGACAGCAAGTCTCCACTTGCGCGCCTAGCCGACTACACCTTTAATACCGTCAATCACGAGGCACTGCTGACAACGGGCGACTTCGCGTTCTCCAAGATGAGCGCCACAATGATCATAGAGGTCATCTACAACTTCCTGCTGCCCGAAATCGAGGACGCGCGCGAGCACATCAGCTACTACGAGGAGCTCATCCAGCCGGATAAGGTCGTAGAGTAGACATTATAGGGAGCCGATAAACGCCACTCGCCACGAAACCGGCCTATCTACTACGTTTTATCCGTATGGCCCAACCACATACCGAAAATAGAGAAAACCGCAGGCGCTCTACCTGCGGTTTTCTTTTTGCAATTCTTGACGTGGTTCCCGATGGCCTATTAAACGTAGTAGATGGGCCGGTTTCGTGGCGGACAGGTCGGACATACATGTGGCGGCACGGCCTAAGCACGCGCTTCTTCCAGCATCTGCCTGGCGTGCGCTAGGCTTGCCTCCGATTGATCGCCGCTCAGCATACGGGCGATCTCTGCGGTACGGGCATCGCCGGTCACCTCGTCCAGATGCGTTTGGGGAACGTCGCCGGGCTCTTTACTGACCACGTAATGCTTGTCGGCCATGACGGCGACCTGCGCCAAGTGGGTTACGACAATCACCTGATGCGTAGCGGCGAGATCTGTCAGCACGCCCGCAAGTGCACGCGCCGTGGAGCCACCGACACCAGCATCGACCTCGTCAAACACCAACGTATCAACACCGTCCGCGTTACCGAGGACAACCTTGCTTGCCAGCATGACGCGGCTGAGCTCGCCGCCCGACGCAATGCGGCGCAAGGGACGAGGTGTCAAGCCAGCGCCGCTGCGATATAGCAGCTCGTAGCTTGAAGGGCCCGCCGGCGTCCATTCGGCACGCGGAAGATCGCGCGACTCCCAGACCAGCTCGGCACCGCCCATCTCCAGGCGCGCCATCTGACGGCCAACCTCGTGACAAAAGCGCGGGGCAGCGGTGTTCCGCGCGCGCTTAAGTGCCTTGGCAGCGGCAAACAACTCGCGCTCGGCGCTCCCGAGTGCCTCACGCGCCTTTTTGATCTGCTCATCGCCATCATCGACCAGAGACAGCAGTTCTTGCGAGCGATCGCGCATGGCAAAAACATCGTCCATGGTGGGACCCCACTGACGCAGCAGGCCCTTGAGGTCGGAATACCGCTCACGCATGCAAGCGAGCTCGCGCGGGTCGAAGGCGACGCCATCGCGATAGGCACGAAGCTCGTTCGCGCAATCCTCAAGTGAGATACAGGCATCCGAAAGCGCATCGGCAATGTCGCCGAGTTTGCGATCGACGGTAGCCATGCGGGAAAGCTCTGCCACGGCGCTGTTCATGGCATCGAGCGCTCCCCCTTCAGAGGCAAGCGATGCATGGGCATCGTTAGCCGTGGCAACCAGTACCTCGGCATGTTCGGAGCGCGGCAGCAGTTCCTCGAGTTCCTCATACTCGCCCGGCTTGGGGTCGACCTCGCCGATGCGCTCGAGGGCAAAACGCGCTTCCTCGACGCGACTCCCCTGCGCACGCGAGGCTTCCTCCACACGGCGAAGCTCCTTGGCGGCGGCACGCGAAGCCTTAAAGCAAGTGCGATACTTCTCGAGCGCCTCAAGCGCCGCGCGCCCCGCCCAAGCATCGACCATGGCAACATGGTGCGCCGGGTCGAGCAGGCGCTGATGTTCATGCTGGCCGCAAAGATCCATCATCACGCCAACGCGCTCCGAAAGCTCGCGCACGCTGGCGATGCAGCCGTCAATCTTCACTCGGCTGCGGCCCTCGGCAGAAAGGCTGCGCTGCACGGTAAAACCCTCCGTGTCGTGTGGACCGTCGAACAGCCGCGCCTCGACGCTCGCCAGCGCCTCGCCCTCGCGCACCGTCGACGAATCCGCGCGCTCACCCAAAATAAGCTTGAGGGCCGAGAGCAGCGCTGTCTTGCCGGCGCCGGTCTCGCCGGTCAGGACAGTCAGGCCGGCACTCGGCACCAGCGTCGCCTCGCGAATGAGTGCAATGTTAGAAACCTGCAGCTCATCGATCATGACGGACTCCGTAGAATACGCGGCTCACCGAGTTATAGAAGCTCTCGGGACCGTAATCGAGCAGCAGCACATCTCCGGGCCCGCGGCGCACGGCCACGCTCTCAACGGTGCCATCGCAGGTAATAAACTGTCCATCGATAGCGATCGCCGGAACGCTCGGACGGTCATCAGACATAAAGATTTCGACGACATCACTCGGCGAAGTCAAGAAGGCACGGGCCTGAATGGTGTGCGGCGCAATGGGTACGCAGACCATGCCCGTATAGTCGGGGCTCACGATGGGGCCACCGGCACTGAGCGCGTAACCCGTAGAACCAGTCGCCGTGGACACGACCACGCCGTCGCCACGCAGTCGATCGATATGGTGGCCCGACACCGTGATGTCAAACTCGACCATATCGGACAGCGGACCGCGGGTAAGCGCCATGTCGTTGAGGGCGAAGGTGCGCACGACATCCTTCGTACCGTCTTCGCGCACGGACACGATATCCGCGGCGATGGTGGCGCGACGGCTCACGTGCAGCTCGCCGGAAAGGGCGTCGCTCACGACCTGCAGAATGTCGCGCTCCTCGGGGCTCGCAGCAGTTAAAAAGCCCAGGTGACCATAGGAAAGACCGAGGATAGGAATCTCGCGATGGTTGAGGATGCGGGCAGCGCGCAGCAACGTACCGTCGCCGCCGAGCGTAATGACCAGATCGGAGCCGTCGATATCAGGCGTGCTCTGAATCTTAGAGCGCTGGTCGGCAGCCCATGCGACCTCATAGCCCTGGCGCGTCAGCCAAAGCTCGAGCATCAGGCCGCTCTCGACCGCCTCTTGCTTGTAGTAATTGGGAACCAGAAAGACCTTCATAGCGTTGCAGCTTTCTCGCTCATAACCGATACCTGGGATTGCAGCTCGCCTTGCGAACGATCGCCGGGGACTAACCTCTTGCCGTACAGGAAAAACTCAACGTTTCCCTTGGCACCATGAATGGGCGACACGCACACATCGACCGGGAACAGCCCCTTGGCAGCAAAGAGTTCAACCGCCGTCACGAGTGTATCGCGGCGCACGGCGGGATCGGTCACAATGCCGCCCTCGCCCACCAGCGCCGCCGGAGCCTCAAACTGCGGCTTTACGAGCGTGCAGAATGCACCCGTAGGAGCCAGGCACGCCAGTACCGCATCGATAATGTTCGCGATGCTGGTAAACGAGACATCACACACAGCCAGGTCGATGGCGCCGGCATAGCCAAGCTCAGGCAGCTGCGTCACATTTGTGCGCTCATGCAGCGTCACGCGATCGTCCTGACGCAACGACCAATCGAACTGGGCGCGACCCACGTCCACCGAGACAACGGTCGCAGCTCCGCGCTTGAGCAGGCAATCGGTAAAACCGCCGGTAGAGCAGCCCACATCCAGACAGGCAAGGCCCGTCGGATTGATGTCAAACGCATCAAGCGCGCCTTCGAGCTTAAGACCGCCGCGGCCAACATAGGGAATGCGCCCCTTCACGTGCAGCGGCAGCCCCGGGATCACCTTAAGGCCCGGCGAAGTCAAGCGCTCACCGCCACTCGAGACCAAGCCGGCCATAAGAGTGCGAAGGGCATCCGCGCGATCGGCGCAGATGCCCTGTGAAATCAGTTCGTCATCAAGACGCACGCGTTTCATGAATGCCATCAACCATTCGTATCCGGAGATGCGGCCTAGCTATCCTGGGATTCGTTTGCCGCATCCTCATCATATTCCTGCTCGAGCTTGTCGGCCTCACGCGGCGTAAGCTCAAACTTGTCGACCATATCGACCGCGCGGGAGCCCAGCTCAATCGCCTCGTCAAACAAATCGAGCGAACGCTCCAAGGAGGTATCCTTGGAACGAACGGTAGCGATGATCTGGTCCAAGCGGTCCGAGATCTCGTCGAAGTTGCGGACGGAACCCTCTGGCATAGCTACTCCTCGACGGAGTCGACAACAGCCTCGGCGGCGTCCGCATCCTCGGCCAGCACGCCGGCCTCAGCCTGGGCAACCGCAACCTTGGCGGCAGCCTCGGCAGCCTGTGCCTCCTCGCGAACGCGATCTTCGGCCAGCAGCTCTTGGTACAGGTCCTCGCCTGGCAGCTCCTCGCTGCGAGCGATCTTGCCCAGCACGCCGTTGACAAACGAAGCGGACTGGTCGGTGCCATAGGCCTTGGCGAGCTCGACGGCCTCGTTGATTACGATGGCGTCCGAGACCTCCTCATCGGTGAGGAAACGCATCTCGTAAACGGCGATACGCAGCAGATTGCGGTCGGCGCCGGGCATGCGCATAAGATCCCAGTTCTTGGCAACGGAGCGCAGAGCGCAGTCGATGCGATCGATATGCTCGTAGGCACCACGGCAAAGCTCAAGCGCATAGGGGTCGAGGGGGCCCTTCGAGATCAGGAAATCGCCCTCGAGGACGCGCTCAAGCGGGCTGTCCGTGGCCTCGGCCTGGAACAGCAGCTGCAGCGCCTGACTGCGGGCAAGCGTGCGCCCGCGATAAACCTTAAGGCTCAAAGGTTACTCCTTGGGGAAAACGAGGCCGTCAATGCAAACGTCAACGCGCTCGACCTCGACGCCCACCTGAGCATCGATGGCGGCGACCACGGCGGCGCGAACGGCCTCGGCGAGTTTCTTGAACGGATAGCCAAAGAACACCACGACACGCACGGTGAGTGCGAGCTTGTCGCCAACGACCTCGGCCTCGACCGCCGGCTCGGAAGCCGGGGCCTTGGACGAGAGCATCATGGAGACAAGATTAGTGGCAAGGTCCTTGACGCCAACGGAGGCGATGCCCTCAACATCGGACACGGCGCGCGAGACGATGGCGGTCAGAACATCGGGCGAAATGCCGATGCCGTCAATCTTGATTTCCTGGGGCATGAGTCCTCCTAGAAGAGTTGGTTGCTAGACGCGGGAGACGAACTTGCCGTCGCGGGTGTCAACCTTGATGACCTCGCCCTCGTTGAGGTACATGGGGACCTGGATGACAGCGCCGGTGTCAATCGTGGCCGGCTTGGTGGAACCCTGGACGGTGTCGCCCTTAAAGCCCGGGTCGGTCTGGACGATGGTGGTCTCGATGAACATCGGCGGAGTCACGCCCATGAGCTCATCGTCGGCGAAGAGCAGCTGGCAGATGTCGTTCTCGCGCAGCCACTTGGAGTTCTCGCCCACCATGTCCTCGGGAACGGGAACCTGCTCATAGGTCTCGTTGTCCATGAAGATGTAGTCGGCGCCATCGTTGTAGAGGTACTGGAACTCACGGGTGGTGAGCATGACGCTCTCGAACTTGGTGCCGGCGTTGCAGGTGTTCTCGACGACACGGCCGCTCTTGATGTCGCGGGTCTTGTAGCGCACAAACGCGCCGCCCTTGCCCGGCTTGACATGCTGGAACTCGATGATGGTGTAGACCTTGTCCTTGATGCGGAGACCGAGGCCGTTCTTGAAGTCGGCGGTAGAAATGGTAGGCATAGCGACCTTTCTTGTTATGGGCAGAACGCACAAGCGTCCAAATTACATACGACCGAAATTATACACTTGCTGACGGCGCCTGCAGCGAGCGCATAAAAAGAGAACGCGGGGCGTCCGAATCGATCCGGACGCCCCGCCCCAAAAATCTATCGAAATGGGCTAGCAATCGATGACGTGCAGGTCGTGCGGGGTCTTGGTGAAGGGCTCGTAGCCGTTCTCGGTGACCACGCCGTAGTCCTCCAGACGCACGCCGCCCACACCGGGCAGATACACGCCGGGCTCCATGGTGATAACCGAGCCGACCTCGATGGTGTTCTTGCTGCGGTTGAAGTTGGGCAGCTCATGGATGTCGATGCCCACGCCGTGACCCAGACCATGGTTGTAATAATCGCCATAGCCGGCATCGCCGATGATCTTCTTGGAAAGCTTGAAAATGTCGTTGCCCTCGACGCCCGGATGGATGGCAGCGACGCACTCCTCGTGCGTACGGCGCACGAGCGCGTACAGGTCGAGCTGCTCCTGGGTAGGCTCGCCCATCACGACAGTGCGTGTCATGTCGGAGCGATAATCGCAGTAGCCCGCGCCGTAATCCATGAGGACAAAGTCGCCCTTCTCGATCACGCGGTCGCTCGGGACGGCATGCGGGTTGGCGGTGTTGGGGCCGCTCGCCACGATGGAGCCGAAGGCAAGGCTGTCAGCACCGTTGGCGAACATAAAGTTCTCGAGCTCGTTGCGTACCTGCTTCTCGGTCATACCGGGCTTAATAAAGCCGAGCATGTGCTGGAAGGCGGCATCGGTGATCGACTGCGCATGGCGCATGAGCTCGATCTCCTCGGCGTCCTTGATGGCGCGCATCTTGCGGATGTCGTCATGCATCAGCGGCAGCATGCAGGCAACGGAGCGGTCCTCCAGGCCGCGCTGAATACCCTGGTAGAAGTTAATCTGCATATCGTCCTCGACAGCGCAGACGCGGCACTTGTTGGCCGCAATCTTGCCGGCGACCCAACCGGGGATGGTGCCTTCGTCCATGTCGTAGACCCAGGGGCTGCCGGCGGGCGTGTTCTCCTCAAAGCTGTTGAGGTAGCGCGAGTCGGTGTGGAACAGGCACTGGTCGACCGTAATAAACGCAGCGTGCGGGAACTCGAAGGTGTAGTCGAAGACGCCCTTCACGCCCGTAAGCCAACGAAGGTTGGCCTCGTCGC
Organism: uncultured Collinsella sp.; assembly: GCA_900540985.1. GTDB lineage: Bacteria > Actinomycetota > Coriobacteriia > Coriobacteriales > Coriobacteriaceae > Collinsella. The sequence continues at coordinate 16,836 of UQIC01000030.1, read as the reverse complement.
GCACCACGATGGCATCGTAGCCACGCTCGGCCATCAGGGCACGGACACGCTCGATACGACCGGCAGGACCGGCAGCAAACTCAGACATGCAGATTCCTTTCTTGTTGTCTCTATATAGACGGGACGGGTCTCAATCGAACGACGGAATCGCATGCGATCCGCAACCGATTGAAAACCCGCCCCTCAACATGATACGAAAGACAATGGATGTCAATAAATCTTAGAGAAGTTCTTTGCGTGAAGCCAAGTAGGCGTGAGCATGGCGCTCAAGAACCTCGTCCTCAACGCTCGTTAGACGAATGGCGCCGAGCGCCGCGGGCAGCGGCAACATACTGCGGTTCGAGCGGACAAACTGCTGCCCGCGGAACTCCTCGATAAACGTGGCGGGCTCCAAATCGAAGGCAAGCTCCTCGATACCAAAGTCCTCCAAGCAGTCATCGACCTCAAAGACGTAATCGATATCGAAGTCGCAGGCATCATGTGCTAGGCGCGCCTCAAAACGCATGCCCTCGGATAACAGCTGATAGGCAGGGACCTGCGAAGCGGCATCGCCCAAGCAGGCGCGCAGGGTACGCTCCCCCGTCTTGCCAAAATCGAGCGCATGGCGGGCGCTCGGGTTCGTGGCCATCAGTACGTCCTTGCGGGCAGTTTGAGACCATTGAACGGCATTGACGAGCGCGACCTCCTCACCCGCGAGAATCTCGGGGACGGTCTCAGTAAACTGATTCCAGCGGGACTTACTGCTCGAAAGCATGGTGCCAACAAGTACCACATAGCCGAGCTTGAGGTCCTCGGAGTCCGCCTCGCGAACGAGGTCGAGGTCACATACGACCAAGCCCGGTTCGGGACGGAACGCGATAGCGGGAAGCGCATTCGCCGACGAGGCGACGAGCGGCTTCATGGTCGTCGCGACCGTGAACATGGCGTCGAAGGTCGTCGGCAACAGCGCGCACTCAGTTCGGCCGCACCACTGGTTGGCGCACCAGCTAACAACCGAGCAGGTTGCGGCATCGCCAACGGCGACAACCAGATCGTCGCAGGTAACGCCGTTGGCAGACAGGGCGCCAAAGATAGCATCGGCATCGGCCAGCGTAGCACCGGCAGGCGAAACCTCGAGGACGAGCTGCGACACGGCAAAGCCGGCATCGACCAGCGCATGCTCGACGACCCCACCAAAGCGCTCGGATGTGGCGTCGTTCCAAACCACCATCGCGCGCTTAGGCTTGCCCACAGCCGAGGCAAACATGCGCGACAGTTCCTCAAACGCGCCAAGACCGACGCGAACATCGACACTGCGGTTTTGGAAATTGATGAGTTGACGGCGAATCATAGCAGTCCACGCTCCAAAAGCATCTCGGCACAAAGGTAGGAAACGTCCTCGAAGGACTTGTTGCGAATATCAAGGGTAATATCTGCGGCTTGGCGATACAGCGGACGGCGATGCTCAAACAGGCGCGCGGCATGCTCGGGCGAACGGAAATCGGGCCGGGTATCGGAGCGGCGAATCTGGCGCAACGAGTCCTCAAAGTCGCCTTCGAGGTACACACAGGTACCCATCTCGTGCATCAGCTCAATATTCACCGGCGTCTCGACGATACCACCCCCGCACGATACCAGCAGGCTGCGCTCGCTCTGAAGCGAACGGAGTGCCGAGGTCTCGAGCTCGCGAAAACGATCCTCGCCCTCGGTCTTAAAAATCTCGGTCACCGACTTGCCGCATCGACGCACGACCAAACGATCGGTATCGATGAATCGACGCTTGAACATAGTGCCCACATTGCGCGCAAGCGTCGACTTGCCCGCGCCCAAAAAGCCGATAAAGAAGATATGGTCGCAGCCGTGTTTGATGTGCTGAGACATGGCGAAACCTATTCCTCGCAGGGAAGGTCGCGCAGGGCCCGGCGCTCAAAGATACGGAAGATCTGCGTATACCACAGGTCCTGGGTTGCCTGCGGCTTGACCAGAATAGTGTCAACGCCGGCAAAGTTGCCGCTCCACACGTCCGTGTACAGCTGGTCACCGATCAGTACAGCCTCATTAGCCGTGGCGCCCAGACGCTTAAGACCCGCCTTCAAGGCAAACGGGGCGGGCTTCATGGCGTGGCTGATGGCCTCGAGCCCCAACTCACGAGCTGATGCCATGACCTGGTCGCGATGCCAGTTGTTGGACACCATGCACAGCTTAAAGCCCTTGGCATGGGCGGCCTCGAGCCAGGCGGAGACCGCAGCGGGTACCTGCTCGGTATCACGCGGCACCAGGGTGTTGTCGCGGTCGAGCAGAATGGCGCGCTTGCCGTCGGCCCAGAGGGTATCGAGGTCGATGCGATCGACCGAGGCAACATATCGTTTGGGGCTAAAAATCCTCATGCTAATTCCAAGACTGTTGATGCTCTTCGTAGGTCTTCGAGAAATACTCTTCGTCCTGCGTAATGTAGAAATACAGGTCGTCGGAGTCGGTCGGCTCAAGGGTGGCCTTGAGCGCCTCGAGCGACGGAGAGCAAATGGGCGTGGGCGGGAGGCCCTCGTGCTTATAGGTGTTATAGGGGCTATCACTCTGCAGGTCGTCGGCGGTAACCTCGCCACCGGTGACGTACATCATGGTCGCGTCGCTGTTGAGGTAGCGCAGGCCATCGAGCTTGCCGGCAAGGCGGTTGTAGAAGACCGAGGCCACGTGCGCACGCTGATCGGCGTTGAGGCCCTCGCGCTCAACGATAGAGGCCAAATTGACGATGTCGTAGTCGGACATCTCCACACCGTAGCGCTCCTTGATCTTGGCTTCGCAGCTCGCAAAGTCAAGCGACTTATACTCGGTCTTAAACTGATCGAGCATAGCGCGAATCACGTCATCGGCCGTCGGCGAATCGCCCAACGAATAAGTCTTGGGGAACAAGAAACCCTCAAGCGAGTCATTGGCGGCGCCCTTAAGGAAGCTATAGTCGTCCACGTAGTTGGAGGCCTTGGCCTGGTTGAGGAAGTCTTCCTTAGAGATGCCGTCGTAGGCCTGGGCCACACGGTCGGCGACTTGATCGACCGTTAGGCCCTCAGGGATAGTCAGCGCATTGGAGCCCGCGTTGGGACCTTCCATGAGCTGCTGAACAACCTTGGTCGCATCCATGAGTGTGGTGAACGAGTAGGTGCCAGGCTTGAGCGACATATCGGCGTTGAGCTTTTTCACCGCCGCATAATAATCCTTGGGATTTTCGACGATATGGTTCTCGGAGAGAATCGAGGCGATCGTATCGCCCGAAGCACCGTCGGGAATGGTCACCGTAACCTGCTGACCGGCCGTGACCTTCGTATCCCCACCGGCGAAGAAGCCCTTGACGGCCGGCACGACAAAGAAAGCGATCGCAGCAAGCGCGAGCACCGCCGTCACAACGCCGATGATCATGGGAACCGGAGAACTCTTCTTTTGAGCACCGAAACGAGCATGCGTGTTGTAGCTCGAGCGGGTCGCCGGAGCAACGCCATGCGAACCGCGAGCGTGATGCGAATGCGATTGAGGGGCCCGATTTCGCTGGGTAGGTGCCTGCTGCTTAAAGCGGGTACCGCCTGCAGGCTGGGCCGTACGAGCAGTGGGCTGCTGAGCCGCGTGAGAAGCCGAATGCTGAACCGAACGAGCAGAAGGCTGCTGACCCGTCCGTTGAACAGGTTGGGCCGAATGAGAGAAGGACTGCGCCGGGCGCGCGGCAGGCTGAGCTGCGCGCTGCGTCGGCTGTGCCGGACGCTGGCCAGGCTGGGCAGGGCGCGACGCCGGCTGCTGTGTACGATTCGGCTGGCGCGGATCGGAAGCACTAGGCATGCGAAACCTCCTCGTTTTTACGATCGAGCCACGTCTGCAAAAACAGGCTGGCGGCAATCATATCGATCTTGCCCCTCATCTGCTTTTCGTTGAGTCCCTGCTCGCGCAGGATACGCTTGGCCTCTTGCGAGGACAGACGCTCGTCCTCAAACTCCAACGGAAGATCGAGCTCGTCGGCAATCTTTTGCGCCACAGCGGCAACGCGCTCGGCCTGAGGGCCGGGCTCACCGGCCATGGTCAGGGGACGTCCGCTTACCAGGATGTCGGGCTCATAGTCCTCAACCAGGTAGCGGAACGTCTTGGCCATACCGGTGACCTCGGCAGCCGGGAGCACCTTGACAGGCATCGCCATCTTGCCATCACGGCTCGAGACGGCGATGCCAATCCTGGTCTCCCCTATGTCCAGCGCGAGCGCAACCACAGCGACTTCTTAGATTCTTAGGCGCCGAGCGCGGTCTTAGCGGCCGCGAGGGCATCGGCGATGCCGGCAGTATTCTTGCCACCGGCCTGGGCCATGTTGGGACGACCGCCACCGCGACCGTCGACCAGACCCGCGATCTGCTTGATCACGTTACCGGCGTGGAAACCGGCCTTGACGGCGTCATCGGAGCCGGCAGCGAGCAGGGCCGGAGTGCCCTTCTCAGTCACGCTGGCGACGACACAAGCGACGGGGCCGGCGACCTTCTGATGCACGGTATCCCATACGTTGCGCAGGTCGGCAGCCTCAAGGCCCTGGAGCTCAGCGACAACGAGCTTATAGCCGTCGAGCTCGACGGCGCCCTCGATGGCGCTGGAGATGGCGTCGGAGGAGCCACCGGTCAGAGCCTTCTTGAGTTTATTGGACGTCTCGCGCAGCTCGGCCTGCAGGTTCTCCACGCGGGCGGGAACCTCGTCTACGCGGCACTTGAGCGCAGCGGCGGCGGCGTCGACGAGCGCCAGGCGGTCGGCCATATAGACGAGAGCACCCTTAGAGGTCACGGCCTCGATACGACGGACATTCGAGCCCGTAGAGGACTCGGAAATGATCTTGAACAGGCCAATCTCAGCAGTGTTGGCAGCGTGCGTGCCACCGCAGAGCTCGCGGGAGAACGGCTGGTCCTCGGCGCCCACGGAGACGACGCGGACGACATCGCCGTACTTCTCGCCAAACAGAGCGACAGCGCCGGCAGCCTTAGCCTCGTCGATGCCCATGACACGGGTCACGACCGGTTTGGAAGCGAAGATCTGCTGGTTGACCAGGTCCTCGACAGCCTTGAGCTGCTCGGAGGACAGGGCCTCGAAGTGCGTGAAGTCAAAGCGCAGGTGCTCGGGCGTCACCAGCGAGCCGGCCTGGGAGACGTGCTCGCCCAGGACCTGCTTAAGGGCAGCGTCGAGCAGGTGCGTGGCGGTGTGGTTACGGCGCAGGAAACCACGGCGCTCGGCGTCGAGCGCGGCGGTCACGGTAGCACCGACGGTCAGCGTGCCCTCGGCAACGTGTGCGACATGGGCATACAGGCCGTTGTGGTTCTTGGTATCGGCAACGGTCAGAACAACGCCCTCGGCGGAAAGCTCGCCGGCGTCACCCTGCTGGCCGCCCATCTCGGCGTAGAACGGGGTGCGGTCGAGCACGACCTCGACGTCCTCGCCGGCGGCAGCGGACTCGACGGACTCGCCGTTGCGAACGATGGCGACAACCTTGGCACCCTCGATCGCATCGTTGTCATAGCCGTCGAACTCGGTCGCGGCGACCTTGTCGGAAAGCTCGACCCACACGTCGTTGAAGCTGCCCCAGGCATCGCCCTTGGCGTTGGCACGAGCGCGGGCCTTCTGGTCCTCCATGCAGGCAGTGAAGCCGTCCATATCGACATCGTGGCCAGCGGTGCCGGCGATCTCGACAGTCAGGTCAATGGGGAAACCAAAGGTGTCGTGCAGCTTAAAGGCAACGTCGCCCGGAAGCACAGCGCCCTCGGCAAGCGCTGCCAGGGCCTCGTCCAGGTAAAAACGGCCGTTATCGAGCGTCGTGGAGAAGCGCTCCTCCTCGGAGGCGACGATACCCTTGACGAGGGCGACGTTCTTGAGCAGCTCGGGATAAGCCTCGCCCATCTGAGCGTTGACTTCGTCGATGAACTTGGTCAGGAAGGCGCCCTCGATGCCCAGCAGGCGACCGTGGAACACGGCACGACGGAGCAGGCGGCGAAGGACGTACTCGCGACCCTCGTTACCGGGAAGGATGCCGTCAGAGATCATGAAGTCGACGGCACGGGAGTGGTCGGCGATGATGCGCAGAGAACGGCTAGCACCGGAGTAATCATCGGCGTCATAGGTCTTACCGCTGATCTCCTCGCCCAGCTTGATGAGATGCTGCATCAGATCGCCGTCGTAGTTGGCGGTCTTGTGCTGCATGATTGCGGCCATGCGCTCAAGGCCCATGCCCGTATCGAGGTTACGGTGCGGCAGCTCCGGCATGGAGCCGTCCTCCTGGCGGTCGTACTGGGTAAAGACGAGGTTCCAGAACTCCAGGAAGCGGTCGCAGTCGCAGCCAGGCTTGCAGTCGGGGCTGCCGCAGCCGACCTCCTCGCCCATGTCAAAGTAAATCTCGGAGCACGGACCGCAGGGGCCGGTGGGGCCAGCGGCCCAGAAGTTATCGTCCTCGCCCAGGCGGGAGATGTGGTCCTCAGCAACGCCCAGAGAACGCCACACGTCGTGGGTCTCGTCGTCCTCGGTAAAGACGGTGAAGTACAGGCGGTCGAGCGGCAGCTTGAACTCCTTGGTGATGAGCTCAAAGGCCCAGGCGCAAGCCTGCTCCTTGGAGACGCCGCCAAAAGAGAAGTCGCCGAGCATCTCGAAGAACGACAAGTGACGGCCGTCCTCGCCGATGCAATCGATGTCGTTGGTGCGGACACACTTCTGGCAGGAGATCGCGCCAATCTCCTTCATGGTCTTCTTGCCCTGGTAGTACTCCTTAAACTGGTTCATGCCGGCGTTGGCAAGCAGCAGTGAAGGATCGTCGGGGACGAGGGACGAAGAAGGATAGAGCTTAAGACCGCGCTCCTCAAAAAAGTTGAGGAACTCGGAGCGAATCTCGGCCGTAGTCATTGACGGGTAATCAGCACTCATAGAGGGAATCTCCTCGGTTTCACATCGAAACAGTTCAAACGTAACGATATTACCATCCCACCGCGCAAGTGCAAAAAAGAGGGCCGGCACAATGCCGGCCCTTCAGCGAAATTGCATGTTAGCGCGTATGAATATTAATCCGAATTACCCCGCTAGTTGTCATCATCGTCCATGGAGCCGTCGATGCCGGTTTTGGTGTCGTCATCCGTGTTGGAATCGTCATCCTTAGCGAAGGGGTTCTTGAAGAAGCCCGTCGCATCGGGCTGCAGGCCCGAGAGCTTGATCCAGGGATTATCGAGCTCGGGCTTGGGCATGGCCTTGGCCTCGGGCGCAGTCTCGTTGCCGATGAGCTCGGACTCGTAGATAAAGGTGTCGTCGCCGAGCGCGTCGTAGGCGGCGACCGGGTTGCCAGCGGCATCGCGGTACGGCGTGCCCTTAAACACGGCGCCGTCATAGGCCACAAGTTGTCGGCCGGTCTCATTCTCGAAGTAGTACACGAAGATACCCTTGAGGGCCGCACAAAGCGGGATGGCAATAATCATGCCGATGGGGCCCATGAGTGCCGAGCCAATAACGAGCGCCGTGAGGCTCATGATGGGATGCACCTGCACCGAGCTTTGCATAACTTTAGGCGAGATAACGTTATCGGTGACGTTTTGCGCGACCATCGTCACGATGAGCGTCCATAACGCCAACATGGGGCTGAACATGAAACCGAGCACTGTGGCGATTGCTGCGCTCACCCAAGGACCGACGACCGGAACCAAATGCATGATGCCGGTAAAGATAGCCATGAGCGCCGCATACGGATGGCCGATGATCATAAAACCGATAAAGGCGAGGAAACCACCGCAGATGGACGTCACGACCATACCGCGCATGTAGCCGCCGACAGAGCGAGAAAGGATGGCGACCATAAAGCGGTACGAGGTCTCCTTCTCCTGACCGATGATGGTGCAAATCTCGTGGTGCATGCGAGGGTAGTCGCAGGCCATCCAGTACGCAAGCACCAAACCAAGGAAGATCACGAACAACTGCGAGGCCGTATTGGTGATGAGCGGGAACACACCGCGGCCAAGCTCGGCAGCAATCTGAGACACATACTTCGATGCCACGGCAACCAGCGACGAAAGATTATCGTCCAGGTACTCCTTGAGCGGCGTGTTGTTGAGCGTCTTGGCATGCGAGATCATCTCATTGAGATCGCCACCCGCAACACGAAGCTGCTCGGGCAGGCGGCTCAGTACTTCCATGATCTGACCAAAGAGAATCGGCGACAAGATGCAAACGACACCGACGAGCACGGCAACAACAATAATAAGCGCGACAAGCGAACCGATGCCGCGATTCACGCCATGGTGCTCGAGCCAGTTGGTGATCGGGGACATCACAAAGGCAATGATGGAACCAACGGCGAGAAACTCGATAACCGGGGCCAGGATGCCCATAAGGTTAAAGATGACAGCGGCGATGACAATGCAGCCGACAACAGCCCAAATGCGAAGCGTCAGAATGCGGGTGTCGCGCAGCACGCGATCGGTTTGTTGGGGGCGCTCATTCATGAACGAATCATCACTCCGTCGGGGTCGATCTTGTCCTGAATCTTCTTAAGCGTGCGGCGAAGCAGACGCGAAACCTGCACCTGAGAAATACCCAGCTTCTTGGCGATCTCGATCTGGGTCATGCCCTTCACAAAGCGCAGCTCAATCACCTCGCGCTCGCGCGGCGAGAAATCACGGATGGCTTCCTCGATCACTAGGCGGTCATCGGTAAAGTCGAGCTCATTGTCGTCGTCGGCGTAACGGTCGAGAATCGAGGGGGCATCGTCGGAATCGGACGCACCAGGAGCCTCGATGGGCACCGAGGTATAGGCCGAAGACGATTCCATAGCCTCGAGGACCTCATCGACAGTCACATCTAGATACTCAGCGATCTCCTCAACCTTGGGCGAACGCTGCAGCTCGTTGGTAAGTTTGTCAGTAGCCTGGTTGACCTTGGCCGAGAGCTCCTGCAGACGACGCGGTACGCGCACGCTCCAGCCCTTGTCGCGGAAATGGCGTTTGATCTCGCCCAGGATAGTGGGTGTCGCAAACGTCGTGAACTCGAGTCCGCGCTCGGGATCAAAACGGTCGATAGCCTTGAGCAAGCCCAAATAGCCGACCTGCATGAGGTCGTCGAGCGGCTCGCCGCGATTCTTAAATTTGTTGGCAAGAAACCTTACCAGGTTCATATGGGACATGACGAGCTGCTCACGGGCGTCCGGATCACCGGTCTCCTTGTAACGACGAAACAGCTCGCGGGTTTTCTCCTTGTCCCAAGCGGTCTTGCCGCTCCGGGAACGTTCGGTCATATTAGATATCCGCCTTGAGGTCGAGGGAAAGCGTCAGGGGCGCCGCAGTCTTTTCGTAGGAGTCGCACACGCTCGCGAGGATGAGCTCGGCATACACCGCAGCCTGGTCGTCTTCATCGACCGTAGCCTGGTCGCCAAAGGTAATAGTCATGCCAACGTGGGTCTCATCGACATCGAATTTGATGGTGATATCATCGCAGTCGACCGCGGTGCAACCAAAGATGAAAGCCTCCTCGGCAGCCATGCGGATGTCCTCAATACGATCGACAGACATAGAGCACAGGGCACCAACGTTGGCAGCCGTCATGCGCACAAGGCGAGCGAGACGCGGGTCACCGGCAACGGTCAGCGTGATAGGGCAGGTTGCTTCGCTACTCATCGCAGGACTCCTCAGAGGTCTCGGCGGGCGTATAGGTGTAATACTGAGCCGGCTTGGATACAGACTTCTGACCATCATCGTCGCCCGCGGCGGCCTCGTCCTCCGCCTTGCCAATCAAGACGCGCTCGGTCGGCTGCTCGGCTTCTTCGGCGGCAGCGGAAAGCTTGCGCTCGGCTTCAGCTGCAGGAGCCTTCACCTTATTGAAGAGCTTCTGCACAGCACCGGCGGCAGAGTCGGTCACGCTCGACACAGCATTGCTGGCCTCGGCCATGCTGCCCGTAACCTCGGAAATGTCGCGAACCACGGCTTCGACCTCTACGAGATTGGAGGTAAGGGCATCAACTGCCGTCTTGCTCGACTTAAACAGCGGCTCCATCTGGGCAAGCGCCGGCGTAAGCTCATCGACAGCGCCATCGAGCTTTGCCACCACAGGCTGAGCCTCGGCGATGGTGTTGTTGAGGTCGTTCACGGTCTTATCGAGCGAGTCGACAACATTGCGGGTCTTGCGCAGGGTAAGCGCGAGCTCAGCGATGGCCCACACGCCGGCAACGGCGAGCAACAGCAGGGCGATTTGAATGGGACTCATACAAGCCTCCCGGAAGAATCGAAATACAGACGCTTTTCATGGTACCCCAAAGGGGACCGAACATGCCAAGAGCAGCAACGTGGGACAAAATTATCAGCAGCTACTTCGGTGCATTCCCGCTGCGGTCGCGTTCGCTTTGCTCTACGCGCCACTCTTCCCAGCCGCGCCCGGCAGGCTGCCAAAATGCACCGCGTTCCAAGCCTTCGGGCAAATAGCGCTGATCGACCCAGCCTTCGGGATAATCATGTGGATACTTATACACACCGTATTCATCGCTGCCCGGGCGATGGCGATCGCGCAGATAACTCGGCACCTCGCGAAGCCCACTAGAATGGATATCGGCCAGCGCCGCATCGATCGAAGCCTCACACGCGTTGGATTTTGGCGCCAAGCACACATAGAGTGCAGCCTGAGCCAGGTTAATGCGGCACTCGGGATAGCCAATGACCTCGGCAGACTTAAACGCGGCATGCGCCACCAAAAGCGCCTGCGGGTCGGCGTTGCCAACATCCTCAGAAGCGTGAATCATAATGCGGCGAGCGATAAACTTAGGATCCTCCCCAGCATCGATCATGCGCGCGAGCCAATAGATCGTGGCATCGGGGTCGCTACCGCGCATGGACTTGATGAACGCACTGATGATGTCGTAGTGCATGTCGCCGTTTTTGTCATACGTAAAGCCGCGACGCGGGTTGGCGATCTTCACGTCATCCACGGTGATGGGATAGCGCTCCCCCGCGGCAGGCGCTGGCGTTCCCTCGGTATCGGGACGCGTGACGGCAATCTCGCTCGCAAGCTCGAGCGTCGTGAGCGCCGAGCGAGCGTCACCCGCTGCCAGCGTGCAAATGGTCTTGACCGTATCCTCATCGGCCGAGAACTTACCGTTCAAGCCCTGCGGTGCCTCAAGCGCACGTTCAATAAGCGTGGCGATATCCTCATCCTTCAGATGCTCAAGCTCCACGACGCGACCACGTGAGAGCAGTGCCGAGTTGACCTCGAAGTACGGGTTCTCTGTCGTAGCGCCAATCATAATGACGGTACGGTTCTCAACTGCATGCAGCAGGGCATCCTGCTGCGACTTAGAGAAGCGGTGAATCTCATCGATGAATAGAATGGTGCGGCGGTCGTACGTATTCAGGCGCGTCTTGGCCTCATCAATCACACGACGCAGGTCCTTCACGGTACCCGTGACGGCGCTGACCTCGACAAACTCGCTCTTGGTATGGTTGGCGATAATGTGGGCCAGCGTCGTCTTGCCCGTACCGGCAGGCCCGTACAGAATCACGCTCGAAAGCACGTCGTGCTCGATCGCGGCACGCAGCCATGAACCCTTACCGACGGCCTTTTGCTGGCCCACGTACTCGTCGAGCGAATTGGGGCGCATGCGCACCGCAAGCGGCGCATTCTGAAAGGAACGCTCGCGCGTCGAAGCAGAAAAAAGGTCGTCCATAGCCATCCCGTGTATCAATCAAATACGTTTTCCACTAACAGTATACCGAATTAATACGAACTACTGTTCGTTAATATAGGTACGGTGCGGAAACTCCAGACCAGGGAACAGCTTGCTCGTCAGCTCGCAGAAATAACCGTCCGTCATACTCGCGATATAATCCACCACGGCTTGATCCTTGTCGTCCTGCCAGGCATAGGTGCGATCATAGTAGGAAAGCTGCTGCTCAATGCGCGAAATATGGTGCTTAAAGATGTACGAGGACTCGTCGCCACTGTTTAGATCCCGCAGGCAACGGTCGTAGAGCTTTACGAACGCCTCGCGCAGCTCCGCCTCGGAATCGCCTTCGATACCGCCCTTGCTATAGATCTTCTCGTAGTTCTCGCGCTTGGCTCGGCGAATTTCCTCAAACAGGTCCTCGCTCATCTCGATGCGCGGCTTACCATAGCTGTGCTCAACGATATCGATGGAAGCGTGCGTGAGGATCCAACTGTTGTAGGCACCGCCCCGGCCATCATCAAAGGCGTCGGGTGACAGCAGGCCCGCCGCAATGGCGTCTTGGCGATCGCGCCCAACGTAGGCAAGGATATCCGAGATGCGAACCACGCAGCCCTCGAGCGTCATGGGACGCAGATGCTCAATTGCGCTATAGCCCGTGGCAATGCAATCCTCAACCGTCTGGTCAAACTGGTCAAAGGAGCTCATGTCCGAGAACTCAAACACACGCTTCTCGTACTCGCCGTTATGGCATAGCACGCCGTCGAGCGTCTGGAGCGACACGTTGCGGCCGTACAGCGTGTCGAGCACGCGGACCGACTGCACGTTATGGAAAAAATAACGCCCCGTACGCTCATGATAGATATCGTTGAGGAAGCGCTCGCCGGCATGGCCGAAAGGCGTGTGTCCCAAGTCGTGACCCAGACCAATCGCCTCGATCAGATCGCAATTGAGCCCCAGGGCGCGACCGATATCGCGCGCAATGCGGGAGACGAGCTGCACGTGCAAACCGCGGCGTGACAGATCGTCATTGCTACGGAAGCTAAAGACCTGCGTTTTGCCTGCATAACGGGTGTACACCGGAAGATGAAGTATCTTTTCGGTATCGCGCATAAACGCCGGACGCATAAGCGTGCCTTTGTCGGCGGCGCGATCAATACGACGAATGACCTGATCGTCGTTGCAACGATACGGGTTGACATAGCCCGAAGCACGATCGGCGGCAATGCGCTCGACAAGTTCGGGCGACAACGCCGAAGGAATACGGTCCACGCGCGCCTTAATGACGGCCGTTTCTTGATTAGTTGCCATGGCATGCTCCTTAAGAAGGAAGCGCAATCGGTTACAAAGTGCAGCCCACGACCTCGATTATGGCAAAAATCGGCACCAAAAACGGCAGCAATGGCAGGGAGCGTGATTTTGCGATGAGGCAAGCGACGGCAAGGGTCAGGAGCGCAACCGCAAACGCGACAATGCCGCCCAGGGGATCGAAGGTACAAAGGGCAAAGAGTGCCTTGACATCCCCCATGCCAATGCCAGGAGCGTGGCGAACTCTACGCCAGAGCGACTCGGTAAGCACAAAGCCAAGGTAGACGATGACTGCTAGACCGGCGTGGTCAAGTGCCGTGCTAACGCCCCTGTCGAGGCAAACACCTGCAAACGCCGCCACCGCACACGCGCCGGCAAGCTCATTGGGAAACCGCCGCTCACGGGCATCAATCCACGCGCCGGCAAAAATGCAAATCCAAACCGGGATATAGATCATCGAAAACCTCCTTGGGCAGCAGCTCAAACGCAAAAACCACCACAAAGGTACCTGTCCCCTTTGCGGTGGTTTTAATGGTGGTTATTTAGCGCCTTGCATGACCTCGTCGAGAGTAACGCTGACGGCGTGCTGCGTCGGGACCCAGTCGACCTTCAGGAACAGCGCTGCCACCGTGATGGGGATATAGCTGAACATAAAGATCGGGAAGGTAAACAGGTTGGTCACCAGACGCCACTTTTGCGCGCAGTGAATATGCTTGTACTCAAAGATGGTCGTAAGCAGCGCCAGGATAAAGAACGTCTGATACATCATGGCGAAGGTCATAATGAGCGAGGCGGCACAAGCCTGCATCTCGACCTCGGTGGCCAAGAAGCCGTGCGAAAGCCCGCCCACGATGAGGAAGGTCGCGTTGGCGAGCATGGAGATCAGGGACAGCAGCATGCCCGGAGCGATGGTCATAAACATGTCGTAGGCGGCAAAGCGATGATAGCGGAAGGTCGACTTGACCAAGTGCTTACCGTAGGTAAAGAACACCTGGTAAAAGCCCTTGGTCCACCGCATGCGCTGTTTCCAGGACGCCTTAAACGTCACGGGCTGTTCGTCAAAGAACTCCGCCGGCGCATAACCGATGCGAATGCCGTGAATGGCGCAGAACGTGGTGAACTGAATATCCTCGGTCAGCGTATGGAACTGCCAACCGTGCATGCCCTCGATAACGCTGGCGGAGATGAGGTAGCCCGAACCCGAGACAGCGCAAGAAGTCTTGCAGATATTGCGCGCGTTATTGAGAAAGCGCGCCTCGCGCAGGTACCAAGTAGCATTAGCTGCCGAGATCCACGAGCTGCCAAAGTTCTTAGAGTTGCGGTAGCTCGTGACCACATGGAAACCCTGGTCAAAGGCATCGTTCATCTTGGAGACGTAATCGCGGGAGATAACATTGTCGGCGTCGAAGATAAAGTAGCCCTCAAACGTGTCGGGATACTCGTTGAGAATGCGATCGAAACCAAAGTCCATGACCCAGCTCTTGCCCTTACGGGCCAGGTCATTGCGCTCATAGACGATGGCGCCCGCCTCGCGCGCGAGCTGTGCCGTGTTATCGGTACAGGCATCGGCGACCACGAAGATCTCGATGAGCTCGGACGGATAATCCTGGTCCTTGATGGAGCGAACGAGATTGGCGATAACGGCCTCCTCGTTATGCGCCGCGATAAAGAAGGCATAGCGGTGAAGTTTTTTGGCCTTGGGAGGCGCGACCTCGCCACGAAGAGCGCCAATGACAAAGAAGACAACCTGGTACAGAAAGCAGACCGTGAGCAGCGTGACGACAATCTGGTTGAAGACCACGATGGGTGTGTTGGTTTGTAAAAAGGCGAGCATGCAGGCTCCCGAGAACGCGTTACGTAAACAACCGTATATCTTACCGCAGGCTTACCGAGTTCAAGAAACCACCTAATACTGGCTAGGCTTCGAGAAGACCGAGCTGCGGAACGATTTCATCTCCAGCGGCCGTGCGACCGAGCGAGCGCGGAGCCAGATCGTCGAGAACCGCAGCGAGATCCCACGGCAACTCGTCGCGGCACTCAATGCGCTCCCCCGTCACAGGATGGTCGAACGCCACGCGCCAAGAATGCAGGAACTGCCTGGTCAGGCCCTGATCGGCGCGTGCATCGCACTTGCCGTAGAGTGGATCGCCCACGCAGGCGTGGTTGATATGGCACATATGCACGCGAATCTGATGTGTGCGGCCCGTAAACAGGTGGCACTCGACGAGCGTATAGCCGTCGTCAAAACGCATGGAATCGAAGCGCTCGAGGACCTTAAAGGTCGTAATGGCCTGGCGCGCGAAAGGATCGTCAGAAACCGCCATCTTGACACGGTCGCGCGTCGATCGGGCAATACCGGTGTTAATGGTTCCCTCGTCCATGGCGATGTGCCCGTGGACAAGCGTGATATAGCGGCGGTCGAGTGTGCGCGTACGGATAAGATTTTGGAGCGCGCGCTGGGTGTCGTCGTCCTTTGCCGCAAGCATGAGACCCGAGGTATCGCGATCCAAACGATGCACGATACCGGGGCGATCCTCGCCCTGCACGGTGCCCAGATGGTCGATACCGCAGTGATAGACCAGGGCATTCGCGAGCGTACCGCTCTCATGACCATGCGCAGGATGGCACACCAGGCCACGCTGCTTGGAGAGCACAATGAGATAGTCGTCCTCATAGCGAATGTCGAGCGGGATGGCCTCGGGAATCACATCGGTGGGATCGTGCGGCTCAGGCAAATCGACCGAAATACGGTCGCCGGCTCGCACGGCGTACTTTTTAGACAGACAGGTCTCGCCATTGACACATACGGCACCGCCCTCAATCAGATGCGCGCAGGCAGAGCGCGTAGGGCAGCCGTCATTGGAGCCCAGATAGGCGTCAAGACGCTGACCAGCGCAATCGTCGGCAACGAGAATATGGATGTCGGCCATTAGCGCTCATTCCTTTCGCGAATCTTGCGGGCACGCTCCCCACGCTGCTTGGCTTTGCGCTTGGCGCGTGCCTCATCACGGGCATTGAGCTCGGCAGTCGCATCGACTTCGCGGGCCGCAGGGCTCAAGAACATGTAGCCGATGAGGGCAAGCACGACACCTACGGTGATGCCGATATCGGCCACGTTAAAGACGGGAAAGTCGATGAAGGTGGTGGCAATAAAATCGGTCACAAAGCCAAAAGTCAGACGGTCGATTGCGTTGCCAATGGCGCCGCCCGCAACCATCGCCATGCCCACGACCTCAAGATGGGCGAGCTGGGATGCACGGAGCAAGTACACGGCAATGGCGACAATGACCGCAAGCGCCAACACAGCGAAAGCGACGCCATGACCCTCGCCCATGCTAAAGGCGGCTCCGATATTGCGGACAAACACAAAATCGATCACACCGGGGATAACAGTCACATGCAAAGCGTCGCCCACGGCACGAACCGCAAGCTTGGTCAGCTGGTCAACAAGCAACACAACGAGCGCTACCCCACCAGCAACCCCCAACCGCCAACGCAAAGGCGGCGTCATATCCGCAGAACGACCCAAAGAAATCCCCTACCCTCAGATAATCAAATTACGTTTAACGCAATTAATCATCTTATAGTGACAAACGCCAAACGCGCAGCATATTCTCCAACGCTAGCGAAATAACCAGCGCAAAACAAAAGCGACATCCCGAATAACGGAATGTCGCTTAATAGCTTTCGACTAAGAACGCAAGTCGAAAGAAAGCCTTTAGCTCCAGCAATGGAAACGCCGCGTTTTCGTCACCAACAGCGAAAACGTCCCTAAGCGAGCAAGGTGACGTGAAAGAGGAGGGAAGCGTACTTTGGTACGCGACCGACGATTGAACGTCAGATTGCCGCTTAGGGGCGTTTGCAGCGTC
>UQIC01000029.1 GCA_900540985.1 uncultured Collinsella sp. | reverse complement strand
ATCCAAGGGTTATACCCTAAGAGCAAACCACCCCTTTTAGGGGTGGTTTTGATTTTTCGGTCCCTCGACATCGGTAGCTCAAACTGCCATGTTCTGTGATTTGCGTCGTATCGGGTGCCCTGCCGTTGGGCAATAAAATTGCACCATTCGAGCAATAATTTGCGTTGACCTGCTGAAGAATTGTCTCTGCCTTGTAGCGACATATAGTTCCAGCGGTAAGATGCTTGGGTATCGCAATTTGGTCTGCGGCTGTGTGCCGCACGCATGGGGCGCTTTTGCGCCTGCGAAAGGATCTTTGAATAACATGAAGGCAATCATCCCCGCCGCCGGTCTTGGCACGCGTTTTCTGCCTGGCACCAAGTGCACGCCCAAAGAGATGCTGCCGGTGCTCGACAAGCCCGTCATTCAGTACGTCGTCGAGGAGGCGCTCGACCCCGAGGAAGTCGACGACGCCATCATCGTTACTTCGCCCGGTAAGCCCGACCTACTGAACTACTTCCAGCCCGATTGCTCGCTCGAGAACCTGCTGCGCGAGCGCGGCAAGAACGCCTATGCCGATGCCGTCGCCCACGCTGGCGGTATGCCGGTCGACTTCCGTTATCAGTACGAGCCCAAGGGCCTCGGCCATGCTATCCGCTCTGCTGCCGACGCCGTGGCAGGGGAGAACTTCCTGGTTCTTCTGGGCGACTACGTTGTGCCTAATCGCGACATCTGCGACAAGATGCTCGCCGTTTCCAAGGAGCACGGTGGAGCTTCGGTTATCGCCGTCGCTGCTTGCTCGCCCGAGGAAGTCAGCCGCTACGGCGTTATCGCCGGTGAGCGCGTCGGTTCGCTCGAGGGTGCCGAGGACGTTGCCGATGCAGAGCCGGGCGCTGTCTGGCGTATCGGCGGTCTGGTCGAGAAGCCCGCTCCCGAGGCGGCTCCGTCCAACCTGTACATCGTCGGTCGCTACCTGCTGAGCCCGCTGGTCATGGACCTGCTGGCAGATCAGCAGGCCGGCAAGGGCGGCGAGATCCAGCTCACTGACGCCATGGCCCGTTCGCTCGATCGTGAGGCCATGTATGCCGTCGTGATCGACCCGCTGTCGGGCTACGACACCGGCACCCCGTCTGGCTGGATGGCCACCAACGCCCTCATGGCTGCAAGCGATCCCCGCTTTGCCGATGCCTTCTGGGATGCCATCGACGAGCGCGGCGGATTGATGCGCAAGTAAGCCTTCGGACATCGACATTTACGGGCGCGGACCTCGGTTCGCGCCCGTTTTTTATAAGAGCTGCGATTGCCGGCTCTCTGTTCACAGAAAATATATGAACAGATGTTCGATACACATACATCTACCTGCGTATTTTCTGTCGAAAAACTTTGCTACTCCAAAAACTCAATCGCGTCAAGGCTTTTCTTGCCCAACGGTCGGTACCTGATAAACTATTAGGTTGCGATAACTGGCGAAGCTATGCCTCGCCAACCCACCGAGCATTTCCGTGAAGGAGGAAAAACCTGGTGACCTACGCATACACTGCCACTGAGCGCAAGCGCGTCAGCTTCGGGAAAATCCCGGAGGCCATGGAGCTCCCCAACCTTATCTCTGTTCAAAGGGAATCCTTTGAGCGTTTTAAGGACGAGGGCCTTCGTGAGGCGTTCAAGGAATCCAGCCCCATCCAGAGCCAGAACCATGTTCTCGAGGTTACCTTCGGCGAGCATCAGTTCGGCGACCCCGCGCACACCGTCGAGGAGTGCCGCGAGAAGGATATGACCTATCAGGCTCCGCTTCTGACCGACGTCCGTCTCACCAACAAGGAGACCGGCGAGATCAAGGAGCAGCTCGTCTTTATGGGCGACTTCCCCATGATGACCGATCAGGGCACCTTCATCATCAACGGTACCGAGCGTATCGTCGTCTCGCAGCTCGTCCGCTCCCCGGGCGTGTACTACAGCTCCGAGATGGATTCGGGCAAGCAGATCTACAAGGCCCAGATCATCCCGTCCCGCGGTGCCTGGCTTGAGTTTGAGGTCGACAAGCGCGACCAGCTCATGGTCTCCATCGACCGTAAGCGCAAGCAGAGCGCCACGATGTTCCTGCGCGCCCTTGGCATCGCCGTCACCAACGACGACATCATCGAGCTGCTCGGCAACTCCGATGTGATCAAGCGCACCCTCGAGCGCGATACCGCCCTTACCCGCGAGGACGCCCTCATCGAGATCTACCGTCGTCTGCGCCCGGGCGAGCCTCCCACCGTGGACGCTTCCCGCAGCCTGCTCGAGGGCCTGCTCTTTAACCCGCAGCGCTACGATCTGGCCCGCGTCGGTCGCTACAAGGTCAACAAGAAGCTCAACCTCACCACCGAGGAAGAGGTCACGGTGCTCACCGACGAGGATATCGTCGCGACGCTGCGCTACCTGCTGTCCCTCGCTGCCGGCGAGCAGGGCTTTAAGGTTGACGACATCGACCACTTTGGCAACCGCCGCATCCGTACCGTCGGCGAGCTCGTCGCCAACCAGTTCCGTATCGGCATGAGCCGTATGGAGCGCGTCGTCCGTGAGCGCATGAGCTCCCAGGACATCGACGAGATCACCCCGCAGTCGCTCATCAACATCCGCCCGATCGTGGCCTCCATCAAGGAGTTCTTCGGTTCCTCGCAGCTCTCGCAGTTCATGGACCAGGCGAACCCCCTGACCGGTCTGACCCACAAGCGCCGTCTGTCCGCACTCGGCCCTGGTGGTCTTGCCGGCCACAAGTCCGGCTCCAGCCGCCGCACCAACGTGCCGACGGCCGTCCGCGACGTTCACAACTCGCACTACAGCCGCATGTGCCCGATCGAGACCCCCGAAGGCCCCAACATCGGCCTGATCGGCTCGCTCGCCCTCTACGCCCGCGTCAACGAGTACGGCTTCATCGAGGCTCCGTTCCGTCGCGTCGAGAACGGCGTTGCCACCGACCAGATTGACTGGATGACCGCTGACGAGGAAGAGAAGCACGTCATCGCGCCGGCCAACACGCCGCTCGATCCCAAGACCAACGAGTTCATCACGACCGATGCCGAGGGCAAGCTTGTCCGCCCGCACACCGTGATCGCCCGTACCCGCGACTTCGACGGCTCCTTCGGCGCTCCCGCCGACGTGCCCGTCGAGGACGTCGACTACATGGACGTCTCGCCGCGTCAGATGCTCTCCGTCGCAGCCACGCTGATCCCGTTCCTCGAGCACGACGACGCCAAGCGTACGCTGATGGGCGCTAACATGCAGCGTCAGGCCGTGCCGCTGGTTCACCCCGCCGCTCCCTATGTCGGTACCGGCATGGAGCGTCGCGCCGCCCTGGACTCCGGCGAGGTCACCCTGGCCAAGAACGCCGGCGAGGTCATCTTTGCCGACGCCGCCAAGATCATCGTCAAGCATGCCGGCGGCATGGACGAGTATCACCTGGCCAAGTACCAGCGCTCCAACCAGTCCACCTGCATCAACCACCGTCCGCTCGTGCGCGTCGGTGACACCGTTGAGCAGGGCGAGCCCCTGGCTGACGGTCCTTCGACCGATCATGGCGAGCTCGCGCTGGGCCAGAACCTCACCGTGGCATACATGCCGTGGGAAGGCTTTAACTACGAGGACGGTATCGTCGTGTCCGAGCGCCTGGTGGCCGAGGACCTGCTGACGACCATCAACATCACCCGTCACGAGATCGATGCCCGCGACACCAAGCTCGGCCCCGAGGAGATCACCCGCGAGATCCCGAACCTCTCCGAGGATATGCTTGCCAACCTCGACGAGGACGGCATTATCCGCATCGGCGCCGAGGTCGGCCCTGGCGACATCCTGGTCGGCAAGGTCACGCCTAAGGGCGAGAGCGCTCTGACCGCCGAGGAGCGCCTGCTGCGCGCCATCTTCGGTGCCAAGGCCCACGACGTCCGCGACACCTCCCTTAAGATGCCTCACGGCGCTTACGGTCGCGTCATCGACGTCGTCCGCTTTAGCCGCGAGAACGGCGACGATCTGGCCCCCGGCGTCAACGAGCAGGTGCGCGTCTACGTCGCCCAGCGTCGTAAGATCCAGCAGGGCGATAAGATTGCCGGCCGCCACGGCAACAAGGGTGTTATCTGTAACGTTCTGCCGGTCGAGGACATGCCCTACATGGCTGACGGTACCCCGATCGACGTTATCCTCAACCCGCTGGGCGTTCCTTCGCGTATGAACGTCGGCCAGCTGCTCGAGTGCCACCTTGGCTGGGCTGCTGCCTGCGGTTGGGATACCGAGCAGGCCGACTCCGACAAGTACGTCCCCGGTCCGTTCTTCACCGCGACGCCCGTCTTCGACGGCGCCAAGGAGGACGAGATCGCCGAGGTCATCCGTCGTGCCAACAAGAACATGCTCAACAAGGCCACCGCTGCCTTTGGCGATCACATGCGCCCCGAGTTCGTCACCCAGCTTGACGAGCGCGGCAAGACCCGTCTGTTCGACGGCCGCACCGGCGAGGAGTTCCGCGAGCCCATTACCGTGGGTACGTCCTACATCCTCAAGCTCGGCCACATGGTCGACGACAAGATCCACGCCCGTTCGACCGGCCCTTACAGCCTGGTTACCCAGCAGCCTCTGGGCGGCAAGGCTCAGTTCGGCGGCCAGCGCTTCGGCGAGATGGAAGTTTGGGCACTGTACGCTTACGGTGCTTCCAACGTCCTGCAGGAGATCCTGACCGTCAAGTCCGACGATACCGTGGGCCGCGTCAAGACCTACGAGTCCATCGTCAAGGGCGAGAACGTTCCTGTCCCGGGTATCCCCGAGTCCTTCAAGGTTCTCGTCAAGGAGATCCGCTCCCTCGCACTGGACATCGAGCCCATGCACGATGCCAACGAGGACGCCTCCGCCCCTGTGACCGCCGAGGAGACCTCCGCTCTCGACGACCTGGCTGCGCTCGCCGGCGTTGACGCCGACGTCGAGGCCGAGGATGCCGAGACCGCCGAGGCACCCGAGGCTGTCGCCGCCACGACCACTGATAAGGAGTAGTTGACTGTGGCAGATTTCGAAGCTACTGATTTTGACTCGGTAAAGATCTCCCTTGCCTCCGCCGACCAGATCCGTTCCTGGTCGCACGGTGAGGTCAAGAAGCCGGAGACCATCAATTACCGTACCCTCAAGCCCGAGAAGGACGGCCTGTTCTGCGAGAAGATCTTCGGTCCCGCCAAGGACTGGGAGTGCTCCTGCGGCAAGTACAAGGGCATCCGCTTTAAGGGCATCGTCTGCGAGCGCTGCGGCGTCGAGGTCACCTCGGCTAAGGTGCGTCGCGACCGCATGGGCCACATCGAGCTCGCCGCTCCCGTGTCCCACATCTGGTACTTCAAGAGCCCCACGAGCTTCCCGATGAGCCGTATGCTCGACATCAAGTCCAAGGACCTCGAGAAGGTTCTGTACTTTGCCAGCTACATCATCACTGAGGTCGACTACGAGGCTCGCGAGGCCGACGCCGACGACCTGCGCGAGGAGCTCGCCGCCGATCTGGAAGAGATCGATGCCGAGTGCGCCCGCCAGATCGAGTCCCTCAAGGAGCAGGGCAACCCTGAGAACTTTGACGAGTTCTCCGACGAGGAGCCGCTGACCCCCGAGGAGATCGCCTCTGGCATCGTTGACATCGAGGAAGAGTGCAAGGACGAGAAGCAGCTCCGTACGGACGCCTTCAACGCCTTCATGAAGCTCAGCGAGCGCGACCTCATTTCGGATGAGCCGCTGTTCCGCGAGATGACTCGCTACTACTCCATGTACTTCAAGGGTGGCATGGGTGCCGAGGCCGTCCGCGACCTGCTCGCTGCCATCGACCTTCCTTCCGAGGCCGAGAAGCTCAAGGCCATCATCGCCGACGAGGATTCCCAGAAGCAGAAGCGCGAGAAGGCCGTTAAGCGCCTCGAGGTCGTTGACGCCTTCCTGAAGGGCGGCAACAGCCCCGCGAATATGATTCTGGACGTCATTCCGGTCATTCCGCCCGATCTGCGCCCGATGGTCCAGCTTGACGGCGGCCGTTTCGCCGCGTCCGACCTCAACGACCTGTACCGTCGTGTGATCAACCGTAATAACCGACTCAAGCGCCTGCTCGACCTGGACGCCCCTGCGATCATCGTGAATAACGAGAAGCGCATGCTCCAGGAGTCCGTGGACGCCCTGTTCGACAACGGCCGTCGTGGTCGCCCGGTCTCTGGCCGTGGCGGTCGCCCGCTCAAGTCGCTCGCCGAGGCCCTCAAGGGCAAGCAGGGTCGTTTCCGTCAGAACCTGCTGGGCAAGCGTGTCGACTACTCCGGCCGTTCGGTCATCGTTACCGACCCCAAGCTGCTGCTGCACCAGTGCGGTCTGCCCAAGACCATGGCGCTGGAGCTCTTCAAGCCCTTCGTCATGAAGCGCCTGGTCGAGCTTGGCAAGGTCGAGAACATCAAGGGCGCCAAGCGCGCTATCGACCGCGGTGCCACCTTTGTGTGGGATATCCTCGAAGAGGTCATCGACGGCCGCGTCGTGCTGCTCAACCGTGCACCGACCCTGCACCGTCTGTCCATCCAGGCCTTTGAGCCGGTGCTGGTCGAGGGCAAGGCTATCCACCTGCACCCGCTGGTCTGCTCGCCCTTCAACGCCGACTTCGACGGCGACCAGATGTCTGTCCACGTGCCGCTGTCCAGCCAGGCTCAGGCCGAGGCCCGCGTGCTCATGCTCTCTGCGAACAACCTGCGCTCGCCGGCATCCGGCAAGCCGGTCAACATCCCTTCGCAGGACATGATCATCGGTGTGTACTACCTCACCCAGGTTCGCGAGGGTCTGCCGGGCGAGAACCACGTGTTCGCCAGCTTCGACGACGCGCTGCACGCCTATGACTGCCGCTCCGAGGTCGACATGCAGGCCAAGATCCAGGTCCGCGTGTCCGCTGCCGACGCCAATGTCATCAATGAGGACGGCACCCGTATCTTCCGCGTCAAGAACGGCAAGAACGAGTTTGTCGACTACGATGTCACCGGCAATGAGACCGCGCGCTTCGAGACCTCTATCGGCCGCATCATCTTCAACCGCCAGTGCCTGCCCGAAGACTATGAGTTCATGAACTACAAGATGGTCAAGGGCGATGTGGCCAAGCTGGTTGCGGACTGCTGCGATCGCTACCCCGAGGCCAAGGTCGGCCCGATTCTCGACGCCATCAAGTACTCCGGCTTCCACTACGCTACCCGCGCCGGCCTCACCATCTCGGTGTGGGACGCTCTCATCCCTGCCGAGAAGCAGGAGCTGCTCGACCGCGCCCAGGCCAACGTCGACCAGATCAACGAGTACTTCGAGGAGGGCTTCATCAACGAGACGGAGCGCCACATCGAAGTCGTTAACGAGTGGACCGCTTGTACCGATAAGGTCGCAGCGCTCATGCTCGACATGTTCGACGAGGAGAACCCGCTGTACATGATGGCCGACTCCGGCGCCCGTGGTTCTAAGACTCAGCTGCGTCAGCTCGGCGGCATGCGTGGCCTGATGGCAGACATGTCCGGCGAGACGATCGACCTTCCCATTAAGGCGAACTTCCGCGAGGGCCTGCTGCCGCTCGAGTACTTCATTTCGACCTACGGCGCTCGTAAGGGCCTGGTCGATACCGCATCCCACACCTCGGACTCTGGTTACCTGACCCGTCGTCTGGTCGACGTGGCCCAGGACGTCATCGTCCGCGAGGAGGACTGCGGTACGCACGAGGGCGTCACCTACAACCTCATCATCCCCGGCACCACCGATCTCAACACCGACCTCGTCGGCCGTTGCTTCATCGAGGACGTCGTGGCTCCCGATGGCACCGTGCTCTTTGAGCAGGACGGCTACATCGAGAAGGTCGCCGACATCCAGAAGATGGTCGATGCGGGTCTCAAGAAGGTCAAGCTCCGCGCACTGCTCACCTGCCGCTCCAAGTACGGTGTGTGCCAGAAGTGCTACGGCTGGGATCTTTCCACCCGTCGTCCGGTCGCCATCGGTACTGCCGTCGGCATTATTGCCGCCCAGTCCATCGGCGAGCCTGGTACGCAGCTTACGATGCGTACCATTCACTCCGGCGGCGTCGCTGGCGTCGACGATATTACGCAGGGTCTGCCTACGGTCAGCCGTATGTTCGATATCGTCGGCAACGTCAACGAAAAGATTCTGGGTCGCGAGGCCGAGCTGGCTCCGTATTCCGGTCACCTCTCGATTAAGCCCGAGAAGTCCGAGTACGTGCTGACGCTCACCGACTCCGAGGATCACACCCGTGTCCTCGACGAGCGTCGCGTCCCCGCTTCGGTGCGCTTTATGCCCGAGATCGAGGACGGCTGCGAGGTTCGCGCCGGCGACCAGATCACCAAGGGCTTCGTCAACTTCCGCAACTTGCGCAAGCTGACCGACATTGAGTCGACGATGCACACCTTC
This sequence comes from uncultured Collinsella sp., assembly GCA_900540985.1. Classification (GTDB taxonomy): domain Bacteria; phylum Actinomycetota; class Coriobacteriia; order Coriobacteriales; family Coriobacteriaceae; genus Collinsella. The sequence continues at coordinate 18,357 of UQIC01000029.1, read as the reverse complement.
GTCGAGAGCGTCAAGGACGTCTACACCAGCCAGGGTGTCGACCTGAACGACAAGCACATCGAGGTGCTCGCACGTCAGATGCTGCGTCGCGTTCAGATCACTAACCCCGGCGACTCCAAGTACCTGCTTGGTCAGTACGTCGACCGCTACGAGTTCGCCGACGAGGTTGAGCGCGTTGCCCGTCTGGGCGGTCAGGCTCCCGTGGCCGAGCCCGTCATCCTGGGTACGCTCAAGGTCGCGTCCAACATCGACTCCTGGCTGTCGAGCGCTTCGTTCATCCGTACCGCCGGCGTCCTTACCGAGGCTGCCATCGAGGGCAAGGTCGACCACCTGCTCGACCTTAAGTCCAACGTCATCGTCGGTAAGAAGATCCCGGCTGGTACTGGCCTCAAGCCGTACGCCAACGCCAAGCTGACGTATCGCACGGCCGACGGCTACGTGGACATCGACGGTCCGGCTTCGCCCAACGCCAAGTCGCTGCCCGAGTGGGCTCCGGTGGAGCTCAAGGACCTGGACGAGCAGCTCCCGCAGCAGCTCGACTGGGCCGGTTATGACGAGTTTGGTGGTGCTGACGGTTCGTTCACCCGCAACGGCCACACCATCTCCGCCGAGAAGGCTCGCCTGTACCTGTTCGACGACCTGGGCGTGTCGCAGCGCTGGACCAACAAGTTCAGCGAGGTCGGCATCGAGACGGTCGGCGACCTGGTCGGCAAGTCCGAGGAGGATCTGCTGCGCATCGACGGCATCGGTGCCAAGGCGATCGAGGAGCTCCGTGACGGCCTGGAGGCCCACGACCTGCTCTACATCCTCGAGAACAACGACGACGTTGCCGACGAGGAAGACCTCTCGCAGCTGCTGCAGATGGTCTTTAGCCCCGACGGTCCGGACGACATCCTGCTGGGCACCTCCGCCGCGCCGACGCATCACGCCGACGCCGACGAGGAGCTCCTGGGCGCCCCGATCGACGACAAGAAGGCTCCCGCCAACGGTGCCATCAACGAGGACATGGCGTCCCTCGACGAGCTGCTCAACCAGCTCGTGGACACCGACGACGCCGAAGAGGCCAAGGACAACGACGAGGAGTAATTTCCTAGTACGTTAACCGTCCTTTCAAAGACCCGTTTCCCAACAGGGAAGCGGGTCTTTTTTGGTGAGGAACGTTGCCCCGACGAGCACGTCGGATTCCCGGGCCGGGCGGCACAGGGGTTAAGTTTGTCGCGAGTTCCGCACGAGCCGGAGGCCACTTAATGTGGCCTCCGTGCGAGCCAGGACTGTAGAGCAGCAAACTTAACCCCTGTGCCGCCCGGCCCGGGAATCCGCCCACGCGCATAGAAGGGGATTCCTTTTGTGTAGGCTTTGCGGAAATGTGGGTATTTTAGGATACGCCCGGCGGCGTGGTCTGTTGACGACACAGCTAACGCCACGTATCCTATCGAACTGCGTGTTTCGTAGGGGGATGCTGACCCCTCGATTCAAGCCGTTGCACTTTACAGAAAGCTGGAATCATTCGAGAAGGAGTACGCTTTGCCTACTATTAACCAGCTGGTTCGCCAGGGCCGTCGTTCCGTGCCCAAGAAGTCCAAGAACGCTGCTCTGCAGCACAACTCCCAGAAGCGCGGCGTGTGCACCCGCGTCTTCACCACGAGCCCCAAGAAGCCGAACTCGGCTCTTCGTAAGGTTGCCCGTGTTCGCCTCGTCAACGGCATCGAAGTTACTGCTTACATCCCGGGTGAGGGCCACAACCTGCAGGAGCACTCCATCGTGCTCGTCCGCGGCGGTCGTGTCCGTGACCTCCCTGGTGTCCGCTATCACGTCATCCGTGGCGCCTACGACGCTGCTCCGGTCCAGAACCGTATGCAGGCCCGTTCCAAGTACGGTGCTAAGCGCCCCAAGGCCAAATAAGCCAGATAACGTTTTGATACTTTTGCCGTGTGCCGCCTAAGCGCCGCACGGTAGACACTTAAGGAGATTTCACATGCCGCGTCGTGCAGCAGCTAATCGTCGTGAGGTTCAGCCTGACGCCGTTTACAACAACCGCCTGGTGACTCAGCTCATCAACAAGGTCCTTCTTGACGGCAAGAAGGCCACCGCTGAGCGCATCGTTTACACCGCTTTCGAGATCGTTGCCGAGAAGTCCGAGGGTGGCGACGCTCTCGCTACCTTCAAGAAGGCTATGGACAACGTCAAGCCCACGCTCGAGGTTAAGCCCAAGCGTGTCGGTGGCGCTACCTATCAGGTCCCGATGGAGGTCAACTCCCGTCGTTCCACCGCTCTGGGTATCCGCTGGATCGTCAACTTCTCCCGCGCTCGCAAGGAGAAGACCATGGCCGAGCGTCTCGCCAACGAGATCCTCGACGCTTCCAACGGCCTGGGCGCTTCCGTCAAGAAGCGTGAGGACGTCTTCAAGATGGCCGAGGCCAACCGCGCGTTCTCTCACTATCGTTGGTAAGTTAAGGTAAGGAACTAACATGGCTAAGCCTAAGTACAAGCTTTCCGATACCCGTAACATCGGCATCATGGCCCACATCGATGCCGGTAAGACCACCACGACCGAGCGTATTCTTTACTACACCGGTAAGACCCACAAGATCGGTGAGGTCCATGAGGGCGCTGCCACCATGGACTGGATGGTTCAGGAGCAGGAGCGCGGCGTAACCATTACCTCCGCTGCTACCACGTGCTTCTGGAACAAGGACGGTAAGGACTACCGCATCCAGATCATCGACACCCCGGGCCACGTTGACTTCACCGCCGAGGTCGAGCGCTGCCTGCGCGTCCTCGATGGCGCTGTCGCCGTCTTCGACGCCGTTGCCGGCGTTCAGCCCCAGTCTGAGACCGTTTGGCGTCAGGCTTCTACCTTCAACGTCCCCCGCATCGCCTTCATCAACAAGTATGACCGCGTGGGCGCTGACTTCTTCAACGCTATCGAGACCATGAAGGATCGTCTCGACGCTAACGCCGTGGCCGCTCAGGTCCCGATGGGTGCCGAGGATAACTTCTGGGGCGTCATCGACCTGGTCACCATGACTGCATGGGACTTCAAGGCCGACGAGAAGGGCATGACCTACCCCGAGCCGATGGACGAGATCCCGGCTGAGTTTGCCGACATCGCTGCCACCAAGCGCGAGGAGCTCCTCGACGCTGCTGCCAGCTTTGACGACGAGCTCATGGAGAAGATCCTCATGGAGGAGGACTTCACCGTCGAGGAGCTCAAGGCTGCTCTGCGCAAGGGCGTTCTGGCCAACGAGCTCAACCTCGTCTTCGTGGGCTCCGCCTACAAGAACAAGGGCGTTCAGGAGCTGCTCGACGCTGTCGTCGACTACCTGCCCAGCCCGCTCGACGTTGAGGCCGTCACCGGTACCGATCCGGACACCGGCGAGGAGATCCAGCGTCATCCTTCCTTCGACGAGCCCTTCTCCGGCCTGGTCTTCAAGATCATGACCGACCCGTTCGTCGGTAAGCTCACCTATGTCCGCGTTTACTCCGGCCGCGCCGAGTCCGGCTCCTACGTGGTCAACGCTTCCAACGGTCAGCGCGAGCGCCTCGGCCGCATCCTCGAGATGAACGCCGCTGAGCGTATCGACCGTGACGACGCTGCCGCCGGCGACATCGTCGCTTGCGTCGGCTTCAAGAACTCCACCACCGGTGACACCCTGTGCGCCGAGGGCAAGGAGATCGTCCTCGAGAAGATCGAGTTCGCTAAGCCCGTTATCGACGTTGCCATCGAGCCCAAGACCAAGGCCGAGCAGGACAAGATGTCCCTGGCTCTGACCAAGCTCGCCGAGGAGGACCCGACCTTCCAGGTGTCCACCAACCACGAGACCGGCCAGACCATCATCGCCGGCATGGGCGAGCTGCACCTCGAGATCATCGTCGACCGTCTGCTCCGCGAGTTCAAGGTTGACGCTAACGTCGGTAAGCCCCAGGTTGCCTACCGCGAGACCGCTGGTCACGACGTCGAGAAGGCTGAGGGCAAGTTCGTCCGCCAGTCCGGTGGTCGCGGTCAGTACGGTCACGCCGTCATCAAGCTCGAGAAGATGGAGGAGGGCTTCGGCTACGAGTTTGTCAACGCTATCGTCGGCGGCGTCGTGCCCAAGGAGTACATCCCGTCCATCGACAAGGGCATCCAGGAGGCCCTGAACACCGGTGTTATCGCCGGCTTCCCGGTCCTCGACGTTAAGGTCACCCTGTTCGACGGTTCTTACCACGAGGTCGACTCCTCCGAGGCTGCCTTCAAGATCGCCGGTTCCATGGCTATCAAGGACGCCCTCAAGAAGTCCGACCCGCAGCTGCTCGAGCCGATCATGGCTGTCGAGGTCGAGACCCCCGAGCAGTACATGGGCGACGTTATGGGCAACCTCTCCGGTCGCCGCGGCAAGATCGAGGGTATGGAGGATCGCAAGAACAGCAAGCTCATCCGTGCCAAGGTGCCGCTGGGCGAGATGTTCGGTTACGCTACCGACCTTCGCTCCCAGACCCAGGGCCGTGCATCCTACACGATGCAGTTCGACTCTTATGAGCCCGCGCCCAAGTCCATCGTGGACGAGGTCATGAGCAAGAACGCCTAAGTTCGAGCTCCCTGTTACGTAATCCGCGAGAACATCTCTCGCACTCTTTGGAGGTTTAAGTTGGCTACCCAGAAGATCCGCATTCGCCTCAAGGGCTATGATCACGAGGTCGTCGATCAGTCCGCGAAGCTCATCGTCGAGACCGCTCAGAAGACCGGCGCTCGCGTTTCCGGTCCTGTCCCCCTGCCCACCGAGCGCAACCTGTACACGGTTATCCGCTCGCCGCACGTGAACAAGGACTCCCGTGAGCAGTTCGAGATGCGCACCCACAAGCGCCTCATCGACATCCTCGACCCCACCTCGGGCACCGTTGATTCGCTCATGCGTCTCGACCTCCCCGCTGGCGTCGACATCGACATCAAGCTCTAAGCGATATCGCTCATAGCTTACAGAGCCCCGCTGCCATTTTGGTAGCGGGGCTCTTTTGTTTTGAATGATGGCTTTGGGCTGCCGGGTATTGCTGCCGAGTAGGTGGCTGCGGTGCCCTATTCGCTCAAGGGGCGCAGCGATGCCTCCTCAAAATGGAAGGATCGCAAGCCGCCTTCCGTTTCGATACGCGCGCGACCAAAGGCATCGACGGTTTTAAAGATGCCGCGTGCCAGCTCGTCACCGGCAGGGGAACGGGCGATAACGTGCTCCCCAATCCAATTGAGGTGACTGATATATTCGCCGTGGACGGGCGCGAGCGGTCCGGCGTTTTCTTCCATGGCGTTGAGGCGCTCTGCCCACGCATCCACAGCGTTTACGACGGTGTGATTGACCTCCTTGAGTAACACATCGACGGCGGGAACGTTCTCGTTGAGATCCGAGAGACCGATTGCCGGCAAGCCGCCATCGGGAACCTCCGAGGGCACATAGTTCACATTGACACCAATGCCGCAGACGGCGAAGGGCATGCCTTTGTTGTCGCGTGCCGCCTCGACCAGAATGCCGCCGAGCTTGCGTCCTCGCGCGACAAGGTCGTTGGGCCATTTGAGGCCGATCTCGTTAGCAAGACCTTGCGCCTCGAGTGCCTCGAGCACAGCTAGGCCGCTGACGGCGGCAAGACCAGAGTACTTTGCAGGATTAACGCATGGACGCAGGACAATCGAAAGCAATAGGTTGCCGGCGGTTGAATCCCACTTGTGGCCGCGTCGGCCGCGTCCTGCTGTCTGAGCCCGGGCGGCAAGTCCTGTGCCGTGCGGCGCTCCCTGTTTCCCTGCTTCGAGCAGGTCATCGTTGGTCGATCCGGTTACGTCGACTATCGTTAAACGAGAATCCATAACAGCTGCTACCTCCTAAGTTAATTAAGGCAATCGCGCAATGGTGTCGAGAGATAGACACAATGTGAAGCCTTTGTCGCATTTGGACAATTTAATGTTAACACGTCAACAACGACTGAAATGCGCTATCCTCTCTTGGTCGATGTAAACACGTCAACAACTCAAAGGAGGTTAGTGATGGGTTTCACGATTCTTGGAACAGGCTCGGCGCTTCCTAAGCGCAGTGTTTCCAATGACGAGCTGTCCGAGTTCCTCGATACCTCGGATGAGTGGATTTTTACGCGCACAGGTATCAAGAGCCGCCATGTCTGCACCACCGAGTCGCTCGACGATCTTGCCGTGGCAGCGAGCGAGCGGGCACTCCAGGTGTCCGGAATCGACGCGAGCCAGCTGGATCTGATCGTCTGCTCGACGACAACGGGTGACCATCTCGTTCCCGCCGAGGCATGTGCCGTTGCCGAGCGTCTGGGCGCGACGTGCCCTGCCTTCGATGTCTCGGCGGCCTGCGCCGGCTTCGTATTTGCGCTCGATGTCGCCGAGGGCTATATCGCCCGAGGACGAGCCAAGCATGTGCTTGTCGTTGCTGCCGAGCAGATGACGCGCGCGCTTGACTGGACAGACCGCACCACGTGCGTGCTCTTTGGTGACGGCGCGGGTGCTGCAGCGATAGAAGCTGGGGGAGACAGCCCCCTTGCCGTCGAGCTTTCGACGGCGCCCGACGTCGAAACGCTGCGCGTTCCCGGTCTGATCGGCACCTCGCCGTTTAAGGACTCCGCAGATAGTGAGAGCGTGCTGTCCATGAATGGCCGCCGCGTGTTCAAGTTCGGCGTCAATGCCATCTACGACACGGTCCATAAGCTTGCGATCGATGCGGGCATTTCGGTCGAAGACATCGATCATTTTGTATTCCATCAGGCTAACGAACGAATCCTGAGTCAGGCGGTCAAGCGCCTCGGCGTGCCAGGCGAGCGCGTGGTTCGAACGCTGCGCGAGACCGGCAACATTTCGAGCGCCTGCATTCCCTTTGCGCTTGACCGGCTGGCACGTACCGATGCACTGAATGCGGGCGACACCATCGCCCTCGTTGGATTTGGCGCCGGTCTGGATATAGGTGGCTATCTACTTCGCTGGAAGTAGTCGCACATAGGAAATAAAAACGCCCCTAGGGCACAAACAAAGGAGAACTACCATGGCAGATCAGAAGACCTTCGAGCGCGTTTGCGACGTTATCCGCGAGACCGCCGGTCTTGACGACGTTGAGATGAAGCCCGAGTCCACGCTCGAGGAGATCGGTCTCGACAGTCTGGGCACCGTCGAGATCCTCGTTGCCGTTGAGGACGAGTTTGGCATTGAGCTCGATACCGAGGAGAATCCCAAGACGGTCGGCGAGTTCGCCGATACGGTCGAGGCGGCATTGGAGAAGTAGCGATGCTCAAGACTCCTCTCTGCGAGCTGCTCGGCATCGAAAAACCCGTGTTCCAGGGTGGCATGGCCTGGATTGCCGACGCCTCGCTGGCATCTGCCGTGTCCGAGGCAGGCGGCTTAGGCATTATCGCGGCCATGAATGCCGACGCCAACTGGCTGCGCGATCAGATTCACGAGCTGCGTACCAAGACGGATAAGCCCTTTGGTGTGAACGTCATGCTTATGAGCCCGTTTGCCGACCAGGTCGCGCAGGTTGTGATCGACGAGCAGGTGCCGGTCGTCGTGACGGGTGCCGGCAATCCCACCAAGTACATGAAGGCTTGGAACGACGCCGGCATCAAGGTCATCCCGGTCGTTGCCTCGGTGGCGCTGGCGCGTCTCGTGGCGCGTCGCGGGGCCACCGCCGTGGTTGCCGAAGGCACCGAATCGGGTGGACATATTGGCGAGACATCGACGATGGCGCTCGTTCCGCAGGTTGTCGACGCGGTCGATATCCCCGTTGTGGCAGCCGGCGGTATTGCCGACGGTCGCGGCATGGCAGCCGCTTTTATGCTGGGCGCCGCCGGCGTACAAGTGGGCACGCGCTTTCTGGTCGCAAACGAGTGCACCGTCTCGGAGCAGTACAAGGAGCTGGTGCTCAAGGCGGGAGACACCTCGACGCGCGCGACTGGCCGTTCGACGGGGCATCCGGTGCGTGCGCTCAAGAGCCCCTTCACCAATGCCTACGCCAAAAGTGAGGCGGCGGGCGCAAGTGCCGAGGAGCTTGGGGCCATGGGCACAGGTGCGCTTCGCAAGGCCGCCAAGGACGGTAATTACGAAGAGGGTTCGTATTTGTGCGGACAGATTGCCGGTATGGTCAACGAACGCCAGAGCGCACGCGAAATCGTCGACGATCTGGTCGAGGGTGCCGAGCGCGTCCTGAAGGGTGCGTGCGCATGGGTAGCGTAGCGTTTTTGTTCGCCGGCCAGGGTGCCCAACACCCCGCGATGGGCGTCGACCTGATCGAGGCATCGCCGGCGGCTGCTGAGGTGTTCGCGATCGCCGACGAGGTGCGTCCGGGAACCAGTGAGCAGTGCCGGAGCGCCTCCAAGGAGGAGCTGTCGCAGACCATGAACACGCAGCCTTGCGTGTTCGTTCATGACCTGGCAGCGGCTGCCGCCCTGCGTGAGCGCGGCGTGGTGCCTGCCGCCTGTGCGGGATTTTCGCTGGGCGAGGTCGCCGCGCTCACCTTTGCGGGGGCGTTCGATACGCGAGCGGGTTTTGAGCTCGTGTGCGAGCGCGCGGCGCTGATGGCCGCGGCTGCCGAGTGCCATCCGGGCGGCATGCGCGCCGTCATCAAGCTCGATGCGGCGCAAGTCGAGAACCTGGCTGCGCGGGCCGGCGAGGACTGCTGGCCGGTCAACTACAACAGCCCGCAGCAGACGGTTGTTGCCGGAGCGCCCGGGGCGCTGCAGGAGCTCGACGTTCTAGTAAAAGAGGCTGGCGGCTGCGCTATGAAAGTCGCGGTGTCGGGTGCATTTCATAGCCCCTATATGGCCGAGGCGACTGAGGGGCTGGCGACATATATCCAAGCCGGCCACGCGCCGTCTCCGCTGCTGATTCCGGTCATGGCAAACATGACGGCGGCGCCCTATCCGGCGGACCCGCGAACAGCATCGGATGTCTTGGCCAACCAAGTGAGCCATGCCGTTCGCTGGGTCGACACGCTGCATTCTCTGCAGGATCAAGGCATTGACACGTTTATTGAGGTCGGCCCTGGCAAAACGCTGTCGGGCCTGGTCAAGCGTACGCTGAGCGACGTTCGCGTGTATTCGTGCGAAACGGCCGAGCAGGTCGCAGCTATTGCCGACGAGCTCGCATAGTCCACAGGGCTATAACCCGAAAGGAATGACATGGGCAACTTGAACAACGGCACGCTCGAGCGCAACGACTTACGTCGCGTGGCGCTGGTCACGGGCGGCTCACGCGGTATCGGCCGCGCCTGCGCTGTCGGTCTGGCGGAGGACGGCTTTGATATCGCCGTCGTCTATGCCGGCAGCGTCGATGCGGCGCGCGAGACGTGCGAAGCCTGCGAGGCGTTTGGTGCCACGGCGCGCGCATATCAATGTGACGTGGCCGACCCCGATGCCGTCAATGCGTGCATCGAGACCGTGCTCAATGACTTTGGCTCGATCTGGGTGCTCGTCAACAATGCCGGCATCACCCGCGACGGTCTGCTCATGCGCATGGGCGACGATGCCTTCGATCGCGTGCTCGATGTCAATCTCAAAGGCACGTTCAACACGACGCGCGCGCTCACCAAGACCTTTATGCGCCAGCGCGGCGGTTGCGTCATCAACATGAGTTCGGTCGTTGGCCTAATGGGCAATGCCGGGCAAGCCAACTACGCTGCCTCCAAGGCGGGCGTGATCGGCCTGACCAAGGCGGTAGCGCGCGAGCTTGCGCCCCGCGGCGCACGAGTGAACGCGGTCGCCCCCGGGTTTGTCGAGACAGATATGACGGCAAAGCTCTCGGAGAAGGTACGTGCGGCGTGCGAGGAGCAGATTCCCCTGAGGCGTATGGCGCGCCCCGAGGAAGTGGCCGGTGTTGTGCGCTTTTTGGCGAGTGATGCGGCTGCCTACATTACGGGTGAGGTTGTGCGCGTCGACGGCGGAATGGCGATGTAGAAACCAGGGCCGAAGAACGGCTTGAATGAGGAGACCATGATGGAACAGAGAGTTGCAATCACCGGAATCGGTGCCGTGTCGCCGCTTGGCAACACCGCGCTTGCCACCTGGGCGGCCATGTGTGCCGGAACGTGTGGCATCGGTCCGATCACGCACTTTGATACCGATGCATTTGCCGTCAAGGTGGCGGCCGAGGTCAAAGGTTTTGACGGCAACGAGTACTTTGGCAAGCATGACGCCAAACATCTCGACCCCTGTGTTCAGTTTGCGATGGCGGCGTCGGACGAGGCCATGCACGATGCGGGCCTCGATGTTGAGGGCGCGGTCGATCGCGATCGCCTGGGCGTCTATGTGGGCTCGGGCGTGGGCGGCATGCAGACGCTTGTCGACAACGTCCATACGATTGCCGACCGCGGGCCTCGTCGCGCATCACCCTACATGATTGCGATGATGATTCCCAACATGGCTTCGGGCAACATTGCGATTCGCCATAAGGCAAAGGGCCCGACTCTGCCCGTCGTGACTGCCTGCGCGACTTCTGCCCATGCGGTGGGTGAGGCGTTCCGCGCCATCAAGCACGGCTATGCCGATGCAATCCTGGCCGGCGGCGCCGAGGCCGCAATTATCCCCGATGCCGTTGCGGGCTTTACGTCCTGCCGCGCATTGACCACCAACCCCGATCCCGCGACGGCCTGCCGCCCGTTCGATGCAGACCGCGACGGCTTTGTGATGGGCGAGGGCGCCTGCGTGCTCGTGCTCGAGGGTATGGAGCACGCACAGGCCCGCGGTGCGCACATTTACGCCGAGGTCGTGGGCTACGGCAACACCGATGACGCCTACCACATCACGAGTCCCGACCCGGACGCGGCAGGTATCGCCCGTGCGATATCGCTGGCGGTGGCCGAGGGCGACGTTAAGCCTTCCGAAGGCCTCTACATCAACGCCCACGGCACCTCGACCAAGCTCAACGATTCGTCCGAGACGGCGGGCATCAAACGAGCGCTCGGCGAGGACGCGGCACGCGCCGCGCACGTCTCGTCGACCAAGTCGATGACCGGCCACATGATCGGTGCTACGGGTGCCATCGAGGTCATGGCCTGTGCCATGGCGCTCGAGCAGGGCGTGGTGCCCCCGACCATTAACTACCATACGCCCGATCCCGCCTGCGATCTTGATTACACGCCCAATCGCGCGGTTCGCGCCGACCTTACCTGGGCGCTTTCGACCAACCTGGGCTTTGGCGGGCACAACGCCGCCATCGCGCTGCGTAGATACACGAGGAGCTAGAGCATGGATTCCAAAAGACTTGCCGAGATAGTCGATGTGATGGAGGACCGCGGCCTCACGCGCGTACGCGTTGAGGAGCCCGATGGCACCGCGGTCGAACTCGAGCGCGCGAGCGCCGCGCAGCCGGTTGCCGTGCCCATGCCTATGCCGGGTGCCGTGACTGCTCCGGCGGTGGCTCCTGTCGCCATGCCTGCCGCCGCACCGGAGCCCGCCGCGCAGGCGCCTGCCGCCGCACCGGAGCCCAAGGGCACCGAGGTGACCGCTCCCATGGTCGGCGTTTTCTACGCTGCCCCGGCGCCGGGCGACGAGCCGTTTGTGCACGTGGGCTCCAAGGTCAAGGCCGGCGAGACCCTCTGCATCATCGAGGCCATGAAGGTTCTCAACGAGGTGACGGCAGAGGCGGATGGCGAGGTGCTCGAGATCTGCGTGGCCGACGGCGACCTCGTGGAGTTCGGCAGCTGCCTCATGAGGATCGGATAGGTGATATCCATGAACAAAGAAGAGCTCAAGGAGCTGTTGCCGCATCGCGAGCCGATGCTTTTGCTCGACGAGGCCGAGCTGGTGGGCGACGAGGCCCACGGCAAGATCACGATTACGGGCGACGAGTACTTTTTGCAGGGGCATTTTCCGGGAAATCCGGTCGTCCCCGGCGTGATTCAGTGTGAGATGCTCGCCCAGAACTGCTGCGTGCTGCTGATGGGCGATGAGGAGGCGCGCGGCGCGACGCCGTTCTACACGAGTCTGGACAAGGTGCGCTTTAAGCGTCCGGTGCGCCCGGGCGACACGGTAGATCTGGTGTGCTCCATCACGCGTGCGCGCGGGCCGTTCCGCTTTGCGACGGGTACTGCGAGCGTCAACGGTGAGGTTTGCTGCCGCGCCGATATGTCTTTTGCACTCATGCACGAAAGTTAAGGAAGGCTTCATGTTCGACAAAGTGCTCATCGCCAACCGCGGCGAAGTCGCGGTCCGTGTTATCCGCGCGTGCCGCGATATGGGCATCAAGACCGTCGCCGTCTACTCCACGGCCGATGCGGACGCGCTGCACGTGCAGCTTGCCGACGAGGCGTATTGCATCGGCGGCCCGCGTCTTGCCGAGAGCTACCTCAACGACGATGCCGTGCTCACCTGTGCCGTAAAGTCGGGAGCTAAGGCAATTCATCCCGGCTATGGCTTTTTCTCCGAGAAGGCGAGCTTCGTGCGCGACTGCGACAAGTATGGCCTGGCGTTTGTCGGTCCTTCGGCCGAGGTGATTGACAGCATGGGTGACAAGGACGCCGCACGTCGAACGGCTGCCGCGGCGGGCGTGCCCATCGTGCCAGGCTGCGATTTGCTCAAAAGCCCCGAGGAGGCAACGGCCGAGGCCGAGCGCATCGGCTGCCCCGTGCTTATTAAGGCGCGTGCAGGCGGTGGCGGTCGCGGCATTCGCAAGGTCGAGCGCGTGGAAGATGCGGCAAAGGCGTTCATCGAGGCGCGTGCCGAGGGAGAGGCCGTTTTTGGCGACGGCGAGTGCTACATGGAGAAGTTCGTCGCGCCGGCGCATCACGTTGAGGTGCAGATTATGGCCGATAAGCAGGGCCATGTGTTTTCGCTCGGCGAGCGCGAGTGCTCGGTGCAGCGCCGCAACCAAAAGCTGATCGAGGAGAGCCCCGCGCCGTGCCTCGACGGACACGACGACATTCGTGCTCGCATGCACAAGGCGGCGCGTGACCTGGCTCGCGCCGTCGGCTACGAAGGAGCCGGTACCATCGAGTTCTTGTATTCGGACGACGGCAATTTCTACTTTATGGAAATGAACACGCGCTTGCAGGTGGAGCATCCGGTTACGGAGTTTGTGACCGATACCGACTTGGTCAAGTGGCAGCTGCGCGTGGCGGCCGGCCAGCCTCTGCCCTTTGAGCAGGAGGACATGCCGGTCCGCAACCACGCCATGGAGTGCCGCATCAATGCCGAAACGCCGGACTTTCTGCCGTCATGCGGAACGGTCACCGCGTTGCGTGTGCCGGGTGGTCCGCGCGTGCGCTGGGATTCCGCCATGTTTACCGGTGCGAACGTCCCGCCGTACTACGACTCCATGCTCGGGAAGCTCATCGTGTGTGCGCCCACGCGTGACGGCGCTATTCGCAAGATGCGCTCGGCCCTGGGCGAGCTCGTGATTGAGGGCGTGAGCGAAAACAGCGAGCTTCAGCTCGACGTGCTGGCAAACGACGAGTTCTTGTCGGGCATGTACCACACCGATCTGATGGGGCATCTCTATGCTGATGAATAGAAAAGCGAAGACGGTCAACGTCCTCGAGGGGCCGATAACCGAGTCGTGCGCCGAGTTCCCCGCGCGCCACGTGTTTATCAAGTGCCCGGAGTGCCGTCGTGTGATCGATGAGGCGCGCCTGCACGACAACCTCGAGGTCTGCCCCCGTTGCGGCAAGCATTTTCGCGTGAGCGGTCGTGCGCGCCTGGGCATGACAGTCGACGAGGGCACGTTTGAGGAATGGGATGCCAATCTGGCATCGGAGGACTTCCTCTCGTTTCCCGGTTATGCCGACAAGCTCAAGGGCGCGGTCGAGCGTTCGGGCGAGCGCGATGCCGTTGTGTGCGGCAAGGGCAAAATCTGCGGATGCGATACGGCGCTCTTCTTTATGGACGCCAACTTTATGATGGGCTCGATGGGTTCCGTGGTGGGCGAGAAGATCTGCCGCACATTTGAGCGTGCGACCGAGCTGGGATTGCCAATTGTCGGCTTTACCGTATCGGGCGGCGCCCGCATGCAGGAGGGCGTGACCTCGCTCATGCAGATGGCCAAGATTTCTGCGGCGGTTAGGCGCCACGGCGAGGCGGGCGGCCTGTATATCACGGTGCTCACCGACCCCACGACCGGAGGCGTAACCGCGAGCTTTGCCATGGAGGGCGACATTATCCTGGCCGAGCCCGATGCGCTGACGGCATTTGCCGGCCCGCGCGTGATCGAGCAGAACATGCACAAGCGCCTGCCCAAGGGATTCCAGCGCTCCGAGTTTTTGCTGGAGCACGGCTTTTGCGACGCTGTCGTTCCGCGTGGCGAGATTGCACTCACGGTAGGCGAGCTGCTGGCACTGCACGAAGGACACGCGCCCGGCCTGGGGGCTCCGCACGAGATCGTGCGTACGGGGCGTCGAGGCAAAAAGCTAGGACACTTGTTTAAGCGCTCGGTGGCACCAAAAACCGCGCTCGAGATTGTCAAGCAGACCCGCTCGGCAGATCGCGCCACGGCGGGTGAGATGATCTCGCTGGGCCTGGATGGATTTGTGGAGCTGCACGGCGACCGTTACTTTGGCGACGACGCCGCTGTGGTGGCTGGCATTGGCTGGAATGACGGACGCCCCGTAACGGTCATCGCCATCGAGCGCGGCACCACGACCAAAGAGCGTATGCGCCGCAACTTTGGCATGGCGCATCCCGAGGGCTACCGCAAGGCGCGTCGCCTTATGCGCCAGGCCGAGAAGTTTGGACGACCGGTCCTGTGTCTAGTCGATACTTCGGGCGCGTTTTGCGGCATCGGTGCCGAGGAGCGCGGCCAGGGCGAGGCGATTGCCCAGAACCTCATGGAGATGAGCGGTCTTAAGACACCGATCGTTTCTGTGGTGACGGGCGAAGGCGGCTCTGGTGGCGCGCTGGCGCTGTCCGTGGCCGACCGTATTCTGATGCTCTCGAGCTCGGCCTATTCGGTCGTGAGCCCCGAGGCCTGTGCGTCGATCCTGTGGAAGGATACCGAGCGCGCGAATGAGGCCGCCGAGGCGCTGAAGCTCACGGCCCCCGATCTGTTGGCGCTCGGCATCATCGACGGCATTGTTGACGATAGGGGCCTGTCGCATGAGGAGATCGCCGGTGCCGTCATGTCCTCGGCATTTGATGCCTTTGATACGCTTGAGCAGCTCGACGACGCGACCCTCACAAACCTCCGCTACGAAAAGTACCGCGCAATCGGTCAGTACCGCACGATGTGACAAAGGGACAGTCCGCATGTCACATTGGGAAAGGCGTTCCATGTCACAAGTCTCTAACACCTCGTTTACAACGACGGTCTCATCAAACGCCATGGCCGTGGTGGACTATCTGTCCAAAAGTATGATGTCGGCGCTGCCGTTTATTGTCTGCGCGGCGCTGTTTCGCACCGTCGCCGTCATTATGGGCGAAGGCATGCTGGGCCTGTGGTCTGCCGATTCCGATATCTATCGCCTGTTCTACAGTTGGCTCTATAACGCCGGCTACTACTTTTTGCCCATTTATCTTGGTTGGGCGGCCGCCCGCCAGCTCGGTTGCTCGGAGCAGCTGGGTATGATGCTGGGCGGCGTATTGATTGCGCCCGATTTGCTTAAGCTCGTCGATGCCGCATCGACGACGGGGGCATCGATGACTTCCGTGTATGGTCTGTTTCCCGCGCCGATCAACGATTACACGACGACTGTTATTCCGGTTCTCATCTCGGTGCCCGTGCTATGGCGAGTGGAGTGTTTCTTTCAGCGCACTATCCCTCAGGCTGTGGCGTTTTCTTTTGTACCGTTTGCGACCATGCTTGTCATGGTTCCGGTGTCGCTGTGTATTACGGCGCCGGCGGGCAGCTATCTGGGTATGCTGTTGGGCCAGCTTATGTTTATGCTTGGCAATTCCGGTGGCATCGTGTCGCTGCTCACGCTCATGGGGCTTGCCGCGGGCTGGGAGTTCCTAAAGATCGCGGGCGTCAGTAACGTTGTCCTATCGCTCGCGTATGCGCAGTTTATGAGTGTGGGAACGGATTCGTGCATTCTGATCGCCGCGACGATGGCGACGTTCGCCGTTTGGGGCATGCCCTTTGGTGCGTCGCTCCGCGTTGCGGATAAGGACGAGAAGGCGCTCATGCTGGGCTATTCGATCTCGGGCGTGCTTGGCGGCGTAAGCGAGCCGGCGCTGTACGGTTGCGGCTTTAAATATGGCAGGTGCTTGACGTGCATGGCCATTGGCGGCGCCGTCGGAGGACTTGTTGCGGCCGTGGGCCACGTTACGGCTTATACCATCGGCATGACGAATGTCCTTATGGTCATTGGCTTTGCCACGGGCGGTATTTCGAACCTGCTGTGGTGCTGCGTTGCCGGCGGCACGGCATTTGCGGTGTCTGCGGCGCTGAGCTACTGCTTTGGCGTGGTGCCGACGAAGGGGCGGGCGACGGTGGACGGAGCCGATTCGCCCGAAACAGTGGCAAGCGCTGCTGAAACAAGCGCATAAACCTGTACAACAAAAGGACGATTCCTTTGTCATGCTCCAAGGCCGCGGCTCGTGTGGGTTGCGGCCTTTTTGTATCTGGGGGACAAAGTGGCTACACTACAATCCGTTTGAGCAATAGATATATAGGTAGTACCGTGGGGGCGGATGTAGATGGTCGAGTGGATTGTTAAGCGCGCACAGGGTGACCGTGCGTGCGTGGGCACGTTAACGGGCGTGGTATGTATTCTCGCCAATGTGGCACTATGTGCTGCGAAGGGCGCGATTGGCGTGCTGTCGGGATCGGTTTCGATTGTGGCGGACGCCATGAACAACCTGTCCGATGCCAGCTCGAATATCGTGAGCGTACTGGGCTTTAAGCTGGCGAGCAAGCCGGCCGACCCCGAGCATCCTTACGGCCACGGTCGCTACGAGTATCTCTCGGGTCTGGTCGTGGCGGCACTCGTGCTGCTGATTGGCGTTGAGCTGGTGAAGTCCTCGGTCGAGCGCGTCATCCACCCCGAACCTGTCGAGTTCTCGCTTGCCCTGGTGGCAGTTTTGGTGCTTTCGATGATTGTTAAGCTTTGGATGGCAGCCCTCAACCAAAAGCTCGGTGACCGCATTGAGTCCGAGACGCTGCATGCGACGGCTCAGGACTCAAAGAACGATGTTCTTGCTACGGGTGCTGTGCTGGCGTGCGCAATTGTTTCCCAGGTGACGCACATCAATCTTGACGCATGGGTCGGTCTTGCCGTTGGCGCCTATATTGGCTGGAGCGGTTTTGAGCTTATCCAGGATACGGTGAGCCCGCTTTTGGGTCAGGCGCCCGATCCTAAGCTGGTCAAGCACATCCGAGACAAGATCATGAGCTATCCCGGCGTTTTGGGCGTTCATGACCTGATGGTTCACGATTACGGTCCGGGCAGGAAGTTTGCAAGTGCGCACGCCGAGATGGCGGCCGAGGCTAGCCCGCTGGAAAGTCACGACACGCTCGATAACATCGAGCAGTCGTTTAGGAACGAAGACGGCATGATTGTCACACTTCACTACGACCCCATCGTGACCGACGATCCAAAGGTGGCGAGCATGCGCTTGCGCATCAACGCTATGGCTCAAGAGATCGATAGCCGCCTTTCGATTCATGATTTGCGCTGTGTGCCGGGCCCCACGCACACCAACGTGATCTTTGACTGCGTGCGTCCCTCGGATCTGCAGATGAGTGCCGAAGACTTAAAGCACGCGCTGGCACAACGGGTCGAATCGGAATATCCCAAGTCGATTGCCAAGATTACGATCGACGAAGACTACGTAGGGCATACCCACGAGTAAGGCTGTGCCGGCAAAGCAAGTTATACAGAAGGGGAGAGCATGAAGCGACTATACCTACTCCGCCACGGTCAGACGGAGTTCAACGTCAAAAAGCTGGTCCAGGGCCGCTGCGATTCGCCGCTGACCGACCTTGGCCGCAAACAAGCGGGAATGGCAGCCGCATGGCTCAAGGCCCACGACGTAGTCCCCGACAAAGTGGTCTCGTCGCCTTTGGGTCGAGCCATGGACACAGCTCAGCTCGTCGCAACCGAACTCCTTGGCCCGGACGCCGCAGTCGAGCCCTGTGAAGGCATTATCGAGCGCAGCTACGGCACCTTCGAAGAAGGCCCGCACGACGCCCTGCCCACCGACGTTTGGGATCCGGGCGAGGACCTGGTCCCCTTCGGAGGAGAAGGAAGCCGCGCGCTGCAAGAGCGCATGGTGGACACTCTCACCAATATCATGGGCTCCGAGGGCATCGAAACCCTTCTAGCAGTAAGCCACGGCAGCGCCAGCCGCCAATTCACCAAGGCTGCAGCCCCAGAGGGCTTCGAGCTCCCAGCAAAACTCCCCAACTGCGCCATCATGATCTTCAATTTCGATGAGGCAAAGCCACAAGCAGAAGGCGAGCCG
>UQIC01000028.1 GCA_900540985.1 uncultured Collinsella sp. | reverse complement strand
CGGGTGGTTTCTGATGCGGTGCGCTGCGCGCCCCGCACAGGCTAAAGCCCGTAACGAATAGCCGGCGCCGGGCGCCGGTAGCACCCAAGATTGCCTTGAAAGACAAGGGCATAGGCCTTACGGCCATGCCCGCAGGCTTGAAAGGCAAGGTTGGGTGCTACCGGTGGTCGGCGATATAGCCCAAAGCGACGGCAGTATAGGCCGCGGCACCGAGGGGAAGCTCGGCATCGTTAAAACGTGCCTTGGGATGGTGCTGGGCAAAGTGTTCGTCCGTGTCGGTTACGGCCGCGCCCACGGTAAAGTACGCACTCGGAATCTCGCTCGAGATAAGCGCGAAGTCTTCACTCGCCATGGCATGGAAAAGCGGCAAGAAAGCCGCCTTGGGCAGCACTGCGCCCACGTAGCCAAGCGACGCCTGAGTCATATCGCTGTCGAGTACAAGCGGCGGAACATCCGAAAGTGTCTCGATGGTCGCCGGCGTACGATAGGTCGTGGCAACGCCGTTAACGACCTCCGCGATGCGGGTCTTTAGGTGAGCCATGAGCTCAACATCAAAGCCGCGCAGCGTTCCCTCGAGCACGCAGGTGTCGGGAATGACGTTGGCCGCTTGGCCACCGGCAAACTTACCCACGGTCAGTGCGACCTCCTTGGCCGCCGGCACTTCGCGAGCAATGAGCTCCTGAAGCGCCAGGTGCACATGGACGCCGGCCGTGATGGGGTCGATGCAGATCTCGGGGCTCGAGCCATGTCCGCCCTTGCCCTGCAGCGTGATGCGGAAACCGTACACGCCCGAAAGCGCCGGGCTCCCATAGAGCACCAGGCCGAGCGGCGATTGGCTGTTAACATGCATGGCAAAAGCCGCCTGAGGACGCGGGTTCTCGAGCAAGCCGTCGGCGATGGCAGCGCGTGCCCCCTCAAAGGTCTCCTCGCCCGGCTGGAACAGCAGTTTGACGGTAGCGTTGGCGTCGACAAGCTCGGCCTCGCGGGCCTTGAGCAAGCGCGCCGCACCAAGCAGCGCCGTCGCGTGCATATCGTGACCGCAAGCATGCATGCAGCCGTTCGTAGAGGCGAAAGACTCGCCCGACTCTTCGGCAACGGGCAGGGCATCCATGTCGCCACGCAGCATAATGACCGTTCCGGCCTGTTCGTCCGTGCAGACGCCATTGCCCTGGGCCGCGGTGGCACCGGCACCGACAAGGCCCACAACACAGGAACCATCGACGAGCGTGGCAAACGGGATGTCCATCTCGGCCAGGCGCGCTTGGATATACGCAGAGGTCTGCGGGAGGTCGTTACCAAGTTCGGGCGTCCGATGCAGATCGTGACGCCATGCGGCAAGCTCATCGGCAAAAGTTTGAGCCTCTTTGACCAGACTGTCGCCAATGGCGGCTTGCGCCGCCGCGGTGGCCTTGGGCGCTGATTGCGGTTGAAGATCGGACAGTGCTGGTGCCATAGATGCCCTCCAGTAACGTTTTTGCAGCAAGCACTTTGATAGCGTAAAGTGCAAGGTACTACTTTAAGGGCGACGCATAAAAAATGCCGCCCCGGGAGGCGGCGCAACAAATTGTTTACAATTGCGGGCGCGGCTTTCGACGCAAAAAATCGAAATGCGTCTCGCTCAAGATAATCGAAAGAAAGATGAGCGCGAAGCCGGCGAGCAGGCGCGAGGTGAGCGCCTCCCCCATCAGCAGCACCGAGAACAGCACACCCGAAGGCGACTCCATCGAAAGGAGCAGCGAGCCCGTCGAGGCCGGGACATGCGCCAGGCCGACATTTTGGATGAGCAGAGCCACACATGTGCAGCCCACCGAGAGAAACGCCATCACACTGATAAAGCTCGGCGTCCAAACGGACAGCGGCGCTTGGGTCTCGAATAGCAGCGACGAGATCAGGCTCAGCACGCCGTTGCCCACAAACATCCAAAACGTGATGACGTTGATGTCCATCTTGCGGCCATACTTGGCGGTCACCGCCATCTGGATGGCAAAGAAGACCGCACCGCCCAGTGTGATGACATCGCCGACATTGAACTCGACGCTATCGAGCGCCACCAGACCAATGCCCGCCAGGCACAGCAACGCGGCGCCCAAGTTGTAACGGGTAAGCTTTTCGCCGCTTAGAACGTAGCTCGCAAACGGAACCAAGATGCAGTACGTGCCCGTCAAAAATGCACTCTTGCCCGCCGTGGTCTGTGCCAGGCCGATCGTCTGCAAACCGTAGGCACCCCACATGAGCGCGCCCATGCCAAGTCCAACAATCAGGTTTCGAGCGTTGAAATGGGCAACAATGCGCTCGTGGAAGATGGCAAGCATGACCAACGACGCCGGAAGAAAACGAATGTAGAGCAGCTCGAACACCGGAATGGTATCGAGCGCATCCTTCATGGTGGTGAAGGAATAGCCCCAGATGACCGCCACCGAAAGCAGCAAGACCTTCCAGAACAGCGGCGAGCGCGCACCGGCACCGCGAGAGGCACCGCCGGCACCTAGGTCTTCGCGGGCTACAGGGCTATCGGGCATATTCTCGATTTCGTTGGCAGCGTATTGGGCCATGGAACATCCTCACACTCAATCTGGGCGTGGTGTCCGCACGCGTATGGCTGCGTGCCGCCTCATGGTCAAATAAAAACGGGGCGCACCGGACCCCCGGCACGCCCCGCTACTGTAGCAACAACCAGCGTTGCATCGCAATCCAGCCCACTAAAGTACCGACTTGGATAACCTCGATGTTCCGACGGCGTTTACGTTGCTGTATTAAATCAATTTGGTTGATTCCAGCTTTTCGATGATCCAGTCGTTGGCTTTGATGACCGGGCGGCGGAAGACGACGCCCAGTGCCAGCGACGGAATCAGATAGCTCGCCAGAATACCCAGCTCAACCCAGTACTCCATATGATAGGCACCGGCCATGGCGGCGTGCATGGCGTTGATGCCGTGAGTAAACGGCAGGAACGGATAGATCGCCTGGAACACGGGGCCGGTCATCTCGATGGGGAACGTGCCGCCCGAACCGCCGACCTGCATGACCAGCAGCACGACGGCGAGCGCCTTGCCGATATCGCCAAACGACACCGTAAGCGTGTAGACGATATTGGAGAACACGAGACTCGCGACCCAGCCCGCCAGCACAAACTGCAGCGGGTTGTCGCACTGGATGCCAAAGAACAGGATGTCGCCCGCGCACACGAGCGTTGCCTGCAGCAGGGCCAGACCGCCAAAGAACAGGTAACGGCCCAGGTAGATCTCGTGCAAGCGCACGGGGATCAGCTCATTGATGAGTTCGTCGTCAACCGAGACCTTCATCATGGCCGCCAGCACGATCGAGCCGACCCAAAGCGACAGAATCGTGTAGAACGGTGCCATGGCCGAACCGTAGTTGCGAATCGGATAGACCGGCTTGCGGTCGAGCGCGACGGGGCCGGAAAGCGACACGGCCAGACCCTCGGGATCATTGCCGATCATCGTCTTGATCGTAGCGAGGTCATCCGACATCAAGGCGCCGTCGAGCTCGTCCTTAAATGCGCTGATCTTATCGGACGCTTCACCTAGCTGATCGGAAGCCTTGTTGACCAGCTTGGCGGCCTTGGAGAGGCCCTTTGCAAGCGAACCAGATGCGTCGGTCAGGCCGCCTACGGCGCTATCCAGGTCGCCCGAGATGCCATCAAGCGAGTCCAGAATGCCCGAAACCGTCTTCTTGAGCTCCTTGGCCTTAACCGAGAACGTGGAATCGTAATCGGATTTGGCACCCGCGATGCCGGCCTTGGCATCAGCGATGGCCTGATCGACCTCGGCACGCGAGTTGTTGACCTCGGCCATGCTATCGGAGAGAGACTTCGCGGTAGCCGCCAGATCCTTGACATTGTTGCGGTACTCAACGGCGATTCTGCCCAGCGACGTCGCGGCGGACTTGAGGCCGTCCTTCAAATTCTCATCGCTCACCTGGTCGGCAAGGCTGCGGAGCTGATCGGCCATCGCATCGATATCCTTGGCGCGCGCATTGAGGGCCGCAGCGGCATCGTTGAGTTGGGACACCGTAAGGTCGACATGCTGGTTTGCGGTGTCGAACGCCTTCGCGAGCTCGGCAGACACATTGTCGAACGAACCCGCACTTCCATCGATTGCGGCATCGATGGCATCGTTTGCCGCCTTAAGCGCTTCTTTGGAATCATCGATGCCGCTTTTGGCATGTTCCATGAGCTGCTTTGTCGACTCATCGACGGCACCGGTCTGCTTGAGCATGCCGCTCGCCGACGTCAGCGAATCGGACGTGGAGCTCAAAATGCCCGCCAGCGACGAAGCATTTGCCTGAACGTCTCGCAGGTCCTCAATCGAATCGCCAAGCGTCGAGGACAGGTTGGCGATAAAGTTGCTGACCTGGTCGGTGCTCATGTAATCGAGCAGGCTGGACACCGTCTTAAGACCGATGCTCGTAATGGTCTCGGTAAAAGTTTCGTTAACCTGGCTCTGAACGGCACTCGAACCCTTCTCGGTCACGATCTGCGCAATGGCGTTGGCCTTCTGGTTCTCGTAAAACTCGATATCGGCGTGTTTCACGTCGGTCGAGAAAAGCGTCATCATGTCAGCGCTAAACGTTTTGGGGATAACGACGGCAGCATAGTACGCGCCCGACTTAACGCCCTCGATAGCCTTTTCGCGATTGTTGAGCACAACCCAATCGAAGCTCTCGTTGCCGCGTAGGGTGGCGGTCACGTTTTCGCCCACGTTAACCTCGACGGGGATCAAATCGCTCTCGTAACCCTCATCGGTGTTGACCACGGCGATCTTAAGATTGCCGGTGTTGCCGTACGGATCCCAGCTGCCGGCGATGTTAAACCACGCGTACAGACACGGTACGATAATGAGGCCCATCACGACAACCAAGCCGATCACGGAGCGAGACACGTTTTGGACATCGCGCTTAAACAGATGCAGGATGTTCTTCATTTATGCCTCACCTCCTTTGGAGTGCTTGCCAAGCGCGGTGGTATCTCCATCATTTGTGGCTGTGCTGTCGCTGCCCTGAGATTTATGGTGCGAGCCGATATGCGGCAAGCGGCCCGTGGACTGATCGCCGCCCTTGGCACCACGCTCGCTGGCGTTGAGGCCAAACATGTGGCGGGCGGCAGGAATGGCGGCCGTGTGTTCGCGCATCTCGCGACGCAGGTCCTCATCCGAAAGCGCCGAGATGCGCATCTGGGTATTGAGGCTCGCTCGGATATATTCGATATTGATCAGCCAGCCGCAGATGGCAATAACCGAGATGATCCAAATGACAAGCAGGATGATCTTGCCGTTATTGTCGATATCGAGAACCGTCGACAGGACAAAGAGCAGGACCTGAACGCCCACCACGGCGGCAAAACCGCCCTTGATGTAGTACGGGTAGCGATGTTCAAAGGCGACCGCATGATCGAGCAGTTCGCGACGGTACGAATCGGAATCGAGCATGACGCGCATGGCCGTGCGCAGCGAGTAGCGCTGGCGCGGCAGGTCGTTGGACTCGCAAATCATCATACCGGTCGTGGAGAGCTGTTTATCAAAGAGCAGGTTAAGGTTGAGCAGCAGCGGACGCAGCTGCAGGCCGATAAAGAGCGCCACGATCAAGAACACGCCCAGAATGCACAGGTTAAACAGGTAGTTAAACGAGTACATGCCGCCGACCGTCTCGCGCAGCAGATTGATGCCGTAGGTAAAGGGCAGCAGTGGGTGCAGCCACTGGAAGAAGCCAGGCATCATCTCGATGGGGTACATGCCCGATGAACCCGGAATCTGCACGATAACCAGAATGACGCCGATTGCCTTGCCGATGTGCTTAAACGTAGTGGACAGCGCGTAAATGATGTTGACGTACGTAAACGAGATGGCGATGCCGCCCAGCACGAACAGCAGCGGGTTGACGCACTGTACGCCAATGACCAGATCACCCACCGTAACGATGATGGCCTGCAACGCGCCCAGGATCACCATGAGCAACCAGCGGCCAAAGTAGCCTTGGCGCGCCGTAAAGCTGCCAACACCTTCACGGTCGACCTCGAGCTTGTAGATGGCGATGAGCACATAGCCGCCCACCCAAAGCGCCAGATTGGTGTAGAAGGGAGCGATGCCCGAGCCAAAGCTCTTGACCGGATAGATCGACTTGGACGTCAGCTCGACCGGAGAGGCCATGAAATCTGCCACGTCATTGACATCGACGCCCATAAGGTCGGCGAGCTCGCCCATAGACTCAGAGGTCTGCAGCGCCGCGATGTCATTGGCTGCGGTCGCAAGCTTGTCCTGGACCTTGGCAAGCGAGGAATCGGTCTGGGACAGCGTGGTCTTGGCCTGGCCGAGCGTAGCGTTAAGCTGCGAAAGCGTACCGCGCGCGCTTGCAATCGTGGGCGTGAGGCCAGATACGATACCCGTCAAATCACCCGAGACGGCGGCAAAGGAATCAAGCGCGCTCGAGGCCTTCGGCAGCGCGTTTTGACCCAGGTCCGTCTGGGCCTGGCCAAGGTTGGTCGCACCGGTCTGAATTGCGTTATTGATAGCTTCGCTGGCACCCGAGACAGCCGCGGCGTCATTCGCCATGGCGCTCGACTGCGCAGACAGACCGTCCTTGATGCTCTGAAGCTTTTCATTCTGCTCTCGAAGCAAATCGATGGTCGATACAATGCGCGCGTCAATTTCCTCGGAACCTGTCGACGTGTCATTGGCGAGAATCTCTAAGTGCCCGATAACGGCCTTATTGTAGTCGATCGTCGCTTGGAGAGACTCGAGCGAGTTGTCGATACGGGTGGTCGTAGATGTGACCGTGCCCGTCAGCTTGCCGATGGCAGCGTTCGCGGAGGCCGACGTCTTGGTGAGCGCAAGGCTGCCTTCCGAGAGCGCCTTGGAGAGCGAGGCGATAGAGTTGCCCGCCGTGGTGCGAGCTTCACCCAGCAGGTCGTTGCCCTGAGAGATCGCTTGCGTCAGTGACGGCGCCTGACCCTGCATGCCGGCAAGTGCCGCATCAGCCGAGGCGATAGCGCCACTCGTCTTATCGATGGCGGCATTCATGTCGCCAATCGAATCGCGCACCTCGCCCAAGGTATCGGATGCCTCGGAGACAGAACTTGCCAACGAATCCTGAGTCTGGGTTGCCTTGTCCTTTAAATCGACTCCGGCATCCTTGGCAATGCTGGCAACGGTCTCGCCCACCGTGGAGACAAATTCCGAGTTGATCTGCTCCTCGATGGTGCTTGCACCGGTGTCGGTAACCTTGGGCGCAATAGCGCTCTTCTTCTCATTGACGTAGTACGTAAGCTTGGGCTGATGGTAGTTACCGTCGAGCATCGAAACCAGGTTATCCGAGAAGTTCTTGGGGATTACGATGGCCGCATAGTACTCACCGCTCTCGACGCCCTCCTTGGCATCGGACGCCGAATCGACGAAGGTCCAGCCCAGCTGATCGTTCTCCTTGAGCTGATCGACAACCTGGTCGCCCGCGTTGAGCTCGCCCACCAAGTCGTTTTGGGTGCCCCGATCGTTGTTGGCGATGGCAATCTTGATACCCTGGGTGTTTCCGTACGGATCCCAGTTGGCCACGATGTTGTACCAGGCATACAGCGAGGGAA
Source organism: uncultured Collinsella sp. (assembly GCA_900540985.1). GTDB lineage: Bacteria > Actinomycetota > Coriobacteriia > Coriobacteriales > Coriobacteriaceae > Collinsella. The sequence continues at coordinate 20,140 of UQIC01000028.1, read as the reverse complement.
TAACGCACACGCCAAGGGTAACCACCAAGGCGACGGGGTTCACAAGCAGTCGCTTAATGTCGCGCTTAAATATCGCAAAGGACACCTTTGCATTGGATAGTTTGCTGCCGAGACTCACGCTTGGACCATCCATCCTGTCGTTAAATCGAATCGTACTATCGACAACCATTGTACGTAGGCGCTTTAGCGTCTCAGAGCACAATGGTATTGAGTTTTGCGGGTAGCAATATACTACGAAGACAAATTAACGTACAGTTGTACAGTATCCTAAATTTCAGCAGGTCACAAAACCACAACCCGCACAAATTAGCAATTCAAATAGTCATCGGGGACGTTCTTAAACGACTAGTCAAACAAGAACGTCCCCAATGACTACTTAGGACCACGGCAACGTCGATGTTTTGGCAATGCCAGCGAGCGGGCGCCAGAGCGAACAAATTGGCATGAAAAGAGGACGGCATAGACCTTCTGGTCATGCCGTCCTCTTTGAATGACAAGTTGTCGCTCTGGCGCCCGCGCAGCGTCGACTGGTCCGCCGTTCGTTAGAACGGCGGAACTGAGGGCAGCGTCGAGCCGTTACGCGGTTTGGTAAAACCGCGTAACTACCTAACTACATCAAGTTGCAAACAGCTGCCGCGAAGGCCACGGGGTCCTCGGGCAGAATACCCTCGACCAGCAGAGCCTGGTCATAGAGCAGACCGGAGTACTGCTTGATCTTGTCGGCGTCGCCTGCCTTCTGGGCAGCGACAAGCTTGTCAAAGACCGGGTGCTTGGCGTTGAGCTCGAGCACGCGTTGGCTCTTGGGCATGCCGTCGGGCGCGCCCTCGGGTCCTTTCTGGAGCACCTTCTCCATCTCAAGCGAAAGCGGACCCTCGGTGGTGATGCAAGCGGGGGCATCGGTCAGGCGCGCGGAGACGGCAACTTTCTCGACCTTGTCACCGAGTGCCTCCTTCATAGCGCTGAAGAGGTCCTCGTTTTCCTTGGTGGCGTCCTCGGCCTCCTTCTTCTCGTCCTCGGTCGCCAGATCAAGATCACCGGTCGCGACGTTCTTGAGCTCAAGATGACGATCCTCGACCTCGGGCTCGGCACCGTCGGCCACAGCCTTCTCGGCAGCCTCGCGGGCAGCATCGTCCTCGTAGATCTTGGGCATATCGGCGGCAACGTACTCACGCATAGCCTGGAACGTGAACTCATCCACATCCTGCGTCAGCAGCAGCACGTCATAACCGCGGTCGAGCACGCCCTTTACCACGGGCATCTTGGCCAAGCGCTCACGCGAGTCACCGGCGGCGTAGTAGATGGCCTTCTGATCCTCGGGCATGCCCTTGGCATACTCGGCCAGGGTAATCATCTTCTGTTCCTTGGCAGACCAGAACAGCAACAGGTCAGCGAGCTCATCGGCCTTCATGCCATAGCTCGAGTAGATGCCGTACTTAAGGCCGCGGCCAAAGTTCTCAAAGAACTTCTCGTAGGCCTCGCGGTCGTTGTCACGCATATCCTCAAGGTCGGCGGTAATCTTCTTTTCCACACGCTTGGCGATGGCCTTGAGCTGACGGTTCTGCTGCAGCGTCTCGCGCGAGATGTTGAGCGACACGTCGGCGGAATCCACGACGCCGCGGACAAAATTGTAGTAGTCGGGCAGCAGGTCGTCGCACTTCTCCATGATCAGGACGTTGGAGCTGTAGAGCGCCAGACCCTTCTCGTAGTCCTTGCTGTACAGATCGAACGGCGCGCGTCCCGGCACAAACAGCAGGGCGTCATACTCGAGCGTGCCCTCGGCGTGGAAGCTGATGGTGCGCGCAGGATCGTCAAAGTCGTGGAACGTGGACTTGTAGAACTCGTCGTAGTCCTTCTGCTCGACATCGGAGCTGCGCTTCTTCCAGATCGGTGTCATGGAATTGACGGTCTCGAGCTCCTGGTAGTCCTCGTACTCGGGCTTGTAATCGTCGCCGGCGTCCTCGGGCTTGGGTTTCTGGCGGCTCTTGGACACCATCATCTGAATCGGGTAACGCACATAGTTGCTGTACTGCTGAATCAGGCTCTTGAGGCCCCACTCGGTCAGGAAGCGATCGTAGGTCTCGGCCTCGCCCTCGGCGTCGAGCTTCTCGTTCTCACGCAGCGTCAGGATGACATCGGTGCCGTGCTCGGCGCGCTCGCCATCTTCGATGGTGTAACCCTCAAGACCATCAGACTCCCACACGTGAGCGGCGTCCTCGCCATAGGCGCGGCTGACGACCTTCACGTGGCTGGCGACCATAAAAGCCGAGTAGAAGCCCACGCCAAACTGGCCGATGATGTCGACATCCGAACCCTGCTGCTCGGCGTTCTCGGTCTTAAACTCCTCGGAGCCGGAATGGGCGATGGTGCCCAGATTGCGCTCGAGCTCCTCGGCGGTCATGCCAATGCCGTTATCCGAGATGGTAATGGTGCGGGCGTCTTTATCAAAGGAGACGCGAATGGCCAGGTCGCCCTGGTCGATCTTGACGCTCGGATCCTGCAGGCTCTTAAAGTTGAGCTTGTCGACGGCGTCGCTCGCGTTAGAGATAAGCTCGCGCAGGAAGATTTCCTTATTGGTGTAGATGGAGTTGATCATAAGGTCGAGCAGTTTTTTGCTCTCGGTCTTAAATTGACGCATGTGCAGTCCTTTCGCGCTACCCCTGCCCGCAAAAACGGCCCGGTTGCCCGAGCCGCATTGCAGACCTGCTATGTTCAGACTTAGATTTTATAACCCATTAGCGCGCATATATACATACGGAATCGAAAAACTGTATGTTGGAACACCCATGCGTCGATTGCCAAGGAGTATCCCCAACTGCCAGCAGAAAAGGAACGTCCCTATCTGTCGCCCATGCGCTTGGCCATCCAGGCATGAGGCTGGCCTTCGTCTTCGTAGTCCACCGGCGCGATCTGCGTGTAGCCCGCCTTGACGTAGAGCGGCAGCACGTACTCCTGTGCATGCAACTTTATGAGCTTGGCGCCGGCATCGCGTGCAGCAGCTTCGCTGGCTTCGATAATCTTGCTTGCCAGACCGCGACGGCGCATGGTGGACAGCACGGCGACGCGCCCCATAATGTAGGTCTCCCCCGCCGCAACGCCTTCGTCCATGTCGCATGCCGGCGGCACCAGGGCTTCCGCATCTGCCGCGCGCTCCAACTCCTCGGGAAACACGCGCGAGCAGCCGGCGAGTTGACCATCCGCGTACAGCGTCACATGAATGCAGTCAGAAGCCTCATCGATCTGGTCGAACTCGATTTCGTAACCCTGTTCGTCCACAAAGACAGCGCGGCGCACCAACGCCGCGTCATCAAAGCATCCCGTCTTAAGTTGGATATCCATGGCTGCCCTTTCATTCAATGCGAACGTTAGGGACCGATTTTAGCGAAAATGAGCTCCGCGCACGCTAAACTTCGCACGAGCCTTCGCCAGGCAGTCGTAATGACCCACGTTATGGGCATCGCTCGCGATGAAGCTGTACAGGTTCTGATCGAACAGGCGCTGTGCCGGCTTTTTCTCGCGACCAAAGCGACCGCCAGCAATAAAGTCCGCCGAAGCCTGCAGCTTGCAGCCCATATCGACCAGGCGCTCCGCCACGCTTACATCCTTTTGAACCGCACGATAGCGCTCAGGATGAGCGATGATCACCTGGTAGCCACGGCACTGCAAATCGTAAATCGTGTTCTCGTACTCTCTAAACGCATACGCATCGGCATGCGTCGAAAGCTCGAGCAGAAACTCGTTGGTTCCATCGAAATGCAAGTGCTCCGCGGCATCGATACCAAGCTCAACGAGCTTTCGGTGGTTGACCTCGAAGCCCATCTGGAGCGGAAAACCGTCAGCGTTATCACGCAGCAGCTCAAAGGCATCCCACATCTTGTCGTAATCAAAATAGGGATCACGGCAGTGAGGAGTGCAAACGATTCTGGTTACACCGGCCCGCTTGGCAGCCTCGAGCATCGCCAAGCTCTCATCGAGATCGGCGGCGCCGTCGTCTACACCCGGCAAGATATGGCAATGAATGTCACGCATAGGTCAGCCTTAATCAACTAAACGTTTGCTCGGTTGGTGAAGATGCCCTTTTTGGAAGTCCCCTGATCGTCGGAGCCCTTCTTCACCTTCTTACCGTCCTTGGTGTAGTAGGAGTAGTAGTACTCGCTGGTCTCGGTCTCGCAGTAGTTCATAACGGTACCGATGAGCTTGACCTTCTCGGACTTCTTAAGCTGACCGATGGCGTTGAGCGCCTCCTCGCGCTTGGTGAAATCCTCACGCACGACAAAAAGCGCACCGTCGGTCAGACTTGCGATCTCGGCAGCATCGATGAAGGTGCCGACCGGAGGAGCATCGAAGATGACGTACTGGAACTTGGCGGACAGTGCCTTTACCAGCTTGGCAAAGCGGTGAGAGACGATGATGTCAGCAGGATTGGGAATATGCGGCTCGGCATCGAGGAAGTAGAAGTTCTTCTGACCCGTCTCGACAATTGCTTGGTCGATAGAAACCTGCTCGGACAGGACTGCATAGAGTCCGCCGCGGGAGCGAACGCCGAGCATATCGGCAAGGGATCTGCGACGCATATCGGCCTCAACCAGGAGCACGGACTTGCCGCTCGTGGCGATTGCCTGAGCAAGGTTAATGGAAACCGTAGACTTGCCCTCGTTGGGAATCGAGGAGGTAACGGTGATGGTGCGAATGGGGTCGTCCACGCTCGCAAAGCGGATGTTGGCCAGAAGGGTCTTGGCGGCATTCTGTACAACGAGCTTATCGGTGTTCTTTGCCTTAGCCATGCCTATTTACCACCTTTCATAGCCGGAATTCGGCCAACAACGGGAATGCCCAGGAGCTCTTCCGCCTCTTCGGCACCGCGGATGCGGGTATTGAGCATGTCTGCCAAAACGACATAGGCAACTGCGATAAAGATACCGGCGAGGAACGCGACGGCAATATACAGCGTGCGCTTGGGGCCGCTGGGGGCTTCGGGGGTCTTAGCCTCGTCGATAACGTTGATGCTCTGGGCAGCGCCGACGTTCTGAGCGACCGTACTCACCGAGCTAGCTATGGCCTTTGCGACCTCAGCCGTCTCCTTGGCATCGGTGCCGGTAACCGAAAGCGTAATGACACGCGTGGTGGTCTCGGAGGAAACAGACACCTTGTAGTCATCCAGATCGGTGAGGCCCAGTTCCTTGGCGGCGCCGCTCTTAACGCTATCGCTATCCAGCAGCGTGGCGATATCGTTGGAAAGCATCTGGCTCGCCGAGAGATCGTTGTAGCTCATCTGACCGCTATCGTCGGTCTTGGCGAGAATGTACATGCTCGTCGTCGCGGTATAGGTGTTGTCCATCGCAGCGAAGGACACGATGCCCATGGCGATCGCGCAGACCACCGGAAGGGTGATGACCAGCTTGAGGTGCTTCTTCAGCAGCTGGAACAGTTCGAGAAGGGTCATGCAGCTTGCCTTTCATTTCCCCAGTTCGGATTGACAAAACTGTCCGTATGTTATCGCATCTTTTTACCGAGACCAAACTCTATACATAAGAAACAGGCTCTCCTGTAAAAATGTCGGAAGCAATCGTAAAATTGCACAACAACGCCGCACCCGAAAGTCAAATGCGGCGTCTGCATCAATATCTATGTTATATCGCTATGCGAATGGCTCGTCCTGCTGTATGGGAAACGTCACCGTAATGGTGGTTCCCACGCCCAACTCGCTCGACAGATCGAGCGTGGCGTGATGATACAGGGCCGCATGCTTGACAATGGCAAGCCCCAGACCGGTTCCGCCGCGCGCCTTGGACCTACTCTTGTCCACGCGATAGAACCGCTCAAATACCTTGCCCTGTTCTTCAGGCGCGATACCGATTCCCGTGTCGGCGACCGCAAGGAACGGATGGCCTTCGTCGTTGGTGCCGCACTGCAGCGTAACCGCACCGCCGGGTCGATTGTAGCGGATGGCGTTGCTTGCCAGATTATAGATGAGCTCGTCAATCAAGCGCGACACGCCCTCGATGACCACAGGCTTGGTCTCATGACTTATCGTCACATTCGCCTGACGGGCGACCTGTTCAAGACGCTGCTCGACCGCGTAGATGGCACGCGAGAGCTCAATAGGCTCCGTGGACCCAATGGGCACCGCCTCGCCCTCAGCTGCACGCTCGGCCTCGTCCAAGTTAGACAGCGTAAGGATATCGTTGACAAGCGCTGCCAAGCGGCCCGCCTCACGATAGATGCGACCGCCAAAGTTGCGCAGGTCGCCCTCGCCCTCGACCATGCCGTTTGCGATGAGCTCGGCATAGCCCGAAATCGCCGTAAGCGGCGTCTTGAGCTCATGAGTGATATTCGCCGTGAACTCGCGGCGCATACGGTCGTTGTCCGCTAGCACCGCCATTTGGCGCTTGAGCTCCTGGCGCTGCGACTCGATACGCTCAAGCATGGGGACCATCTCGGCATAGGCGTGCTCATAGCTACGGCGTGGGTGGTCCAAATCCACCTCTTGCAACGGCGCGATGATGGCACGGGACTCGCGGCGCGCCATAAAAAACGAGAGTACCGCACCCGCTGCTGCGATAAGCAGCATCGGCGCCACCATCGACAGCAAAATCGCCGCAACGCCAGGCTGGGCCTGCGCCAAGCGGACAACCTGGCCGTTATCAAGGGCGACGGCGCGATACAGCATAATCTCGTCGAGCGTAGAGCTTGCGCGCTCCGCGGAACCCGAACCATTCTCAAAGGCCTCGATGACCTCGGGGCGATCGCCATGGTTGGGCAGTGTGGAAGGCGGCGCCTCGTTGTCGTAGGCAACCGATCCATCCTTGTTAATCAGCGTGATGCGCAAGTCCTCGCGATCGAGGCTACGCAAGAACGGGATGGGCTCCTGCTGCTCGTCGAGGGCGGCAGCAATGAGCTCGGTTTCCTGCGCCAGATTGGCACTCGTGGCATCCGCCAAGGTGTTTTGCACAAAGAACGCACCCAGCACCGTAAACGCCACGATAACCGCCATGGCGCAGACAAAGATCGTCACAAAAACGCGGTGCGACAGCGTATGTTTTCCCTGGGGGGCGAAGACCACGGGTTACTCCTCCGATGCGGTGGCCGCGGTGACGTCACCTTCGGCACCATCACCGGCAGAAGGCTCGGCCAAGCGGTAGCCCACGCCGCGCACCGTCTCGATGGCACTCGCATGCTCGCCGAGTTTCTGGCGGAGTGTCTGCACGTGCACGTCAACGGTACGCGAACCGCCGTCGAAGTCCCAGCCCCAAACGCTCTGCAGCAGCGACTCGCGGGTAAAGACCACGCCGGGCTTACGCATAAGATACTCGAGCAGGTCGAACTCACGCAGGGTAAGCTTGAGCGGCTCACCGGCAACGGTCACCTCGCGATGGCTGGGCGAAAGCACGATATCGCCCACGCTGAGCACATCGCTTGCCTGCTTGACCATGCCGCCGCGACGCAGCAGCGCGCGGCAACGGCTGGCGAGTTCCATAAGCGAGAACGGCTTGGTCAGGTAGTCGTCGGCACCGCCATCGAGCGCCATGACCTTGTCGAGCTCGGTGTCCTTGGCGGTAAGCATCATGATGGGCACCGTCGCCGTCAGGCGATCGGCGCGCAGGCGACGCATAATCGCCAAGCCGTCGGTATCGGGCAGCATAATGTCGAGCAGCACGGCATCGGGCACCCTTCGCGCCACGGCAGCCTTAAACTCGCCATCGCACGAAAAACCCTCGGCCTCGATTCCCTGTTTGCGCAGCGCGTAGACCGTCAAATCCCTGATGTTGTCGTCGTCCTCGACGTAATAGATCATGTTGAACCCCTTTGCGGCCGGTGTGACCGCATCTTAACCCTAAAGGTACCTTTACTAGATGGTATCAGCCAAAACGTCCCGTCAAATAATCCGCCGTGCGCGGGTCGGTCGGATTTTTAAAGAGCTGAGCAGTGGGCGCATGCTCCACCAGCTCGCCCAGTAAGAAGAAAGCAACCGAGTCGGAAATACGCGCAGCCTGCTGCATGTTGTGCGTAACGACCACCAGCGTGCAGGTCTCCTTGAGCTCGCAGGCCAGCTGTTCCACCACCAGCGTCGACACGGGATCGAGGGCGCTCGTGGGCTCGTCCATCAGCAGAATGTCGGGCTGCACGGCAAGCGCGCGGGCGATGCACAGACGCTGCTGCTGCCCGCCCGAAAGGCCCAGTCCCGACTCCTTGAGCTTGTCCTTGACCTCGTCCCACAGGGCAGCGCGGCGCAGGGAGTCCTCGACCAACTCGTCGAGCACGGCGCGGTCGCGCACGCCCATACCGCGAGGGCCATACGCGACGTTGTCGTAGATGCTCATGGGAAACGGATTGGGGCGCTGAAACACCATACCCACTCGCTGGCGCAGGCGGCAGATGTCGTAAGCGCCCAGGATATCCTGACCGTCGAGTACGATCTTGCCCTCGATGCGACAATCCTTGATGCCGTCGTTCATGCGGTTAAAGCAGCGCAGGAGCGTCGACTTGCCGCAGCCCGAGGGACCGATAAACGAGGTGATCTGCTTGTCGCGGATCTTTATGGACACGTCCTTGAGTGCATGGTGATCGCCATAGAACAGGTCAAGGCCCTCGACATCGATGCGCATCGGCGAGGCCGCCAGGTCCTCCGCCGTGGGGCGAGTCGCATCCCCGACTTCGCGCTCGTGCGCGGCCTGGGCCTGCGCCTCCATGAGTTCCTCTAGCTCCGTGGGCTCCATGGCCGCAGCAGCCGTCATACCGCATACCTCCACATCGATATCACTTCAGCAGTATCGATAGTAGAAATCGCGGCTCATACGCACGTGAGCGCATTGTCAGGTGTTTGTAAGGGCACCTTGGCTATGCCGCCGGCAACTCGATGGTAAATATCGTGTACTCGGGCGTCGATTCGCACGCGATCGTGCCACCGTGCGCCGCAACGATCTCCTTGGCAATGGCAAGGCCAAGCCCGGCGCCGCCGCGATTGGTCGCGCGCGCCGCATCCAGGCGATAGAACTTCTCAAAGATCACCTTGAGCTTAGCCGCAGGAATCGGGTCACCGTGGTTAATAAAGCGCACGCGCACGCCGCCGTCATCTTGGCGTCGGGCCTCGACCGTAATGGTCGAGCCTTCATAACTATAGGCGGCGGCATTTTTCATGATGTTGTTAAACACGCGGGCCATCTTGTCGCCATCCACAAGTACCGTCAGATCCTCGTGTACATCAATCTGTGCCTCCTTATGCTGTTCGTTGAGAATGGGATAGAACTCGTCGGCCACCTGCGCCAGCAATAGCCCCAAATCGACGTAGGCGCGGGTAAGCACGATATCGTGGAAATCGAAACGCGTGATGTCGAAGAACTCCTCGATGAGCGCGTCGAGCCGGTGGGCCTTGTCGAGTGCCACGCCTGTAAAGCGTGCACGTTGCTCAACCGGCAGCCCAGGAGCCTCTTGCAGCAGCGAAAGATAGCCCACCACACTGGCAAGCGGGGTGCGTAGGTCATGTGCCAAGTACGTGACCAGATCGTCCTTGCGATGCGACTCGTCACGCAGAGCTTGCTGCACCTTGCGCTCACGGTCACGCACGCGGTTAAGGGCGCCCTCGACCTCCAAGAAGTCGCCGTCGATGTTGTCCCAGGTGTCGGGGTGATCGATCAGGCGATCTTGAATACGAGCGGCCAGCACACAATCGGCATGCTGCTCGCCCTGTTCGTAGCCCTGGTAGTACAGGGCGCGGCCGCACAAGAACAGCACGCACGCGGCAAGCGCCAGCACAAAGCCAAGCATGTTGAATACAAAGCCGGCATCGAACAGCACCGGCCCTTCGATGCCGCCGAGCGCCATGGCGCCAATCGCCAACGTCATGGCCCACGCGGCGCCGCCAATCACCATGCAGCGGCGCACGATCTCAAATCGATCGATCAGCAAAAAGCCGACAAGCAGCACCGCCAAGATTCCGACGATGTTGTCGATGCCAATCAGCAGCAGGCTCAGCAAAAAGAGCAGCACCGTTGCAAGCGCGCGATTGTCGACGACCGACCTCACGTATTCAAAGAGTCGATCAGGCACCTCGAACGCTTGTCTATCGTCTTTTGTCATATCAAGATCCTCACAAGCGAAAAGCGTTATTCGATTATGTAGCCGACGCCCCAGACGTTTTTGATAAAGCGCGGCTTTTGTGCGTCGTCGCCAATCTTTTCGCGCAAGTGGCGAATGTGCACCATCACCGTATTGTTGGAGCCGGGCATAAAATCCTCGTTCCATACCGCGCGGAACAGGTCCTCCACGGCCACCACGCTGCCGCGATGCTCGACCAGATACAGCAAGATGGAATACTCGGTGGGTGTGAGGCGTACCGGTGAACCGTCCACCGTTACGGAACGAGCATCGCGGTTGATCTCCAGGCCGTCGAGCTGAATGGTCGGCGACTCGGCCGCCTGTGCACGGCTACCGTAGCTGGTGTAGCGGCGAAGCTGAGCGTGCACGCGCGCGATGAGCTCCAGCGGACGGAACGGCTTAACCACGTAATCGTCCGCGCCAAGCGAAAGGCCCTCGATCTTGTCTTGCTGGGCATCGCGCGCCGTCAGCATGATCACGGGATAGGTATGGCTGGAACGGATTGTACGCAGCAGCTCAAACCCATCGATATCGGGCAGCATGACATCCAGCAGCGCCAGATCGAACTCCTGCTCCAAGATTGCCTTGGCGGCATCGGCCCCGCTATAGGCAATCTGGACATCAAAGCCCTCTTTTGTAAGGTAGATACCAACCAAGTCGGCGATGGCCTTCTCGTCATCAACTACCAAAATGCGCTCGTTCATGCGTGCTCCTCTCGCGCTCCATTATGCCCGAGGGGGCGCCCGTCACACACAACAAGCGTGGGTGATTAAGTCGGCCTTAAGCACCCTTGTGCCCGTTTGGGCGCGGATGTGGGCCACGCACGCACGCGATGATCGCCGACGCCGGCAAACGATATACTCTAGTTCCAGAAGAGACCATCCCGTCGAAAGCGAAATCCGTGAAGTCCCTCACCTCTTTTGCAAAGCGCTCAGCCCAGCTTGCCGCCGGCTTTGTCTGCGCTATCGCCCTTGCCGCTGGCGTGCCCACCGTCGCCGGCGCCCAAGTGCTCACGACCGACAATGTTTGCGGCAAAACCGCCGATTTGCGCGGTATCACGGCCGAAAACCTGCCCGATATCGATGCGACCAATGCCCTCGTCATGGGCAAAGACGGCACCGTCTACTATGCCCGCGACGCCGATGAGCAGGTCAAGATTGCCTCGATCACCAAGGTCATGACCGCAATCCTAACCGTCGAGAATTGCAAGATGGACGAGAAGGCCACGGTGAGCAACGCCGCAGCCACCGTGGGTAATTCGACCGCCGGCTTGCTCGAAGGCGACGAGCTTACCGTGGAGCAGGCGCTGCGCGGCCTGATGATTCCCTCGGGCAACGACGCCGCCATCGTGCTCGCCGAATATGTGGGCAAGAAGATCGACCCTAAGACCAAAGACGCCGAGGCCACCTTTGTGAAGGCCATGAACGAGCGCGCTAAGAAGCTCGGCTGCACCGGTACGCTTTTTGAAAACCCGCATGGTCTGGACTTTGATGAGTGGGCTGGCGATATGCACTCAACCGCACACGACGTAGCGCTGATGATGCAGGAGGCCATGAAAAACGACACGATCCGCGAGGTCGTAGCGAGCGAGGATTCCTGGATCGAGGTCACGGGCGCCGACGGCACCGACCATTCGCATTCCATGGACACGCATAACTATTTGCTGGGCCAAGATGGCAACATCGGTGGCAAGACCGGCACCACCGACGATGCAGGCTATTGCTTTACGAGTGCCTACAACCGCGATGGCGACGAGATCTACACCGTCGTTTTGAACTCCACTACCACCGACCAGCGCTTTACCGATACCGCAACCCTTGCCAATTGGTACTACGGTCACAAGGTGACGGTCGCGATCGCCAACACGCAGGAAAAGACCGCCAACGGCAACCCGCTTATGGCGCGCATTAGTCAAACCGACTGGACGGATAAGACGATCGACGCCACGCTCGCCGATCCTACGGCGCAAGCGACCGTGTTTTCCCTTGCCGGCGAGGTGACCGAAAAGGTTAGCTACGACGATCTTTCGGGCACGGTGCATGTGGGCGACAAGGTGGGCAGCGTTACGCTCAAGCAGGACGGCACCAAAATCGCCGTTATGGACCTGGTTGCCGACGAGGAAGGCGCAGGGCCGAATCCCATTGAATGGATACTCGTGAAGCTCGATCGCTTGGGCCGCCGCATCGACAACCGCCCGCTCACAGCCGAGAGCGAGACCGTAGCCAAGGCACCCGAGGTGTAAGGTCGAAGAACAATACACTCGCTGAAAGGAGGTGTCCAACGGGGCGCCTCATTTTTTGAGGGTTCGAATCCCCAGCCTCCTTTCTCCGCACAAAAAAGGGCCCCAAATGGGACCCTTCTTCAAATTCGTACTGGCGGAGAGCTGGGGATTCGAACCCCAGATGCCCTTTTGGGGCATACTCGCTTAGCAGGCGAGCACCTTCGGCCTCTCGGTCAGCTCTCCGTAACAGCCGTTCTATAGTAACCAAACAGCCAAGGATGGGCAAGAGGAAATTTTCTAATTGCCTAGCATCCTTTCCTCCTTGGAAGCTTCGCCTACCCCAGCGAGCGGTTGAGGGAGCCGAGCTCGTCGTTGCCCATGGTGCGCCACATTTGGAAGATGCAACCGCGTGCCAGGAAAAAGAACCCGTTGTCGACCAGTTGCACAGCGGCATCTGCCAGCTGATTCGTCACGGCGGACACTGGCGGCAGCTCGAGTCCAGCCTTGCGGATGGTCTCGACCGCTTCCTCGAACGCCGGAGGCTCGCTGACGCCCATCTCGTTCATAAGGCCCTGCATTTCTTCCAGCGCACTACTGCCCGATTCCTCACCGCGCGGCACCAGACGGTAACAAGCCAGCGCTAGGTCGAGCTGATCGCAATTCCAATAGGCAAACGCCAAGCGATAGAACAGGTAGCCGATTGCAGAACGATCGCTGGCAATACGTAGGCCGTGGCGCGCCACCTCGATAATCTCGTCAAAGCGCTCCAGACGCGCAAGCACGTTGATGAGCGCAAAGTGCGATTGCATGGACGAGCGTGCCAGATCGTAAAGATGGCGCACCTCGGGCAGTGCTCGTTCAAAGTCCTCTTGCTCGGCGTAAAAGCTGCAGATCTCGTGCTGGGCAAAGTACAGTGCATCGGGCGCACGAAGGATTCGCACAGAGCGGTCTTCTTCCAACACCGGTAGCACCATGCGCACCAGCTGGTTATCGCAAAACTGCGTTTGAACCGGACCTGTCGCCAAAAGCTCGGCGACGGCGCACTTAGCCTCCAACTCCTCGACAAGACGGGAAAAGCCTTCAAAGGCACCTGTACGGTCGACTTTTGCCTGCTCGCGCAATTCAACAACGCGGGCCACGTATGGGTCGTCGTCCTCTTCCATGACCTCCAACTCGTCAGCCGTATCGGCAAGCAGCAGATCGCGCAGCGCCGGCGGCAGTGTGCGATGGTCATCACGCGGACGAGCATGAACCTCCGCAGGCTCAATCGTCTCCGGAGCGGCTGACTCATACGCCTCAAGCACACGCTTGCACGGCATATCGTCCATGTCCATGCTCTCAAGATCCTTGGCGACAGGCACGCAATCGGCCAGATAGGCCGCGCGCCCAAAGAAATACGTTGCGACAACGCGCTCGCCCTGCTCACTGTCGGGAGCAGCAATCTGCACATAGCAGCGCGTGATGCGGGTGCCCGCGGCAAAACACGCTGCCGCAAGCGTGAGTGCCACACGTGCATCGTGCTCCGCGGCCCAGATCGCGCGCGTGTCCTCGTCCAGCTCGCGCCAGGCGTCATCTTGAGCGTCGTATTCACGTTGCGGCATGGCATCAACGACAGACTGCCCAAACCGAACGAGCATAATCCCCTCGGCAACGTTTACTCGATAGGTATAGTCGAGCCGCGTGACCACGTTGAGCGCCTCAACGATTCGCGCAAAACGGGTGCGCACGTCCCACTCGCCGCCCGGCTGGCAAGCCACCGTACCCGGTTTGCCCCACGGGTTATCGCTCGAGGCCGTATCGAGCAGTCGGGGAACATCGTTGGTCGTCTTGGCGATATGCCACGCATCAAAGAGCGCGCAGCCCTCAAGGCTCGGCGAGGATGCCGCAGGGGCCAATCCAGCCCCGATGCGCTCAAGGATGCCGGAGAGGCGGTTGAGACGGCACTCGATGGCGAGCAGCGTGTCAATCTCGTCCTGGTCTAGCAGACTACGATCAAAATTGAGATAGAACAGCTTTGAGCGATCGATGCGAGCCAGGCTCATCTCGGACTTGGCGGCGATGGTGCGCAGGCGGGGCAAGTCAATTTCGCTCATAAGGGCGGCGGCATAGCGCTCAATGCCACTTGGATTCTCGGCATGGTCAACGCGGTAAAGCAGCGTCTCGATAGCATCGGGGAGCGGTGCCGTGTTAAAGCCCAAAAACACCTCGACCGGCTCGGGCAACTTTACGAGCTTGATCTTGTCGACAACGTTTTGCATGTCCGTATCGAGACCGTCGACGCCCGCCGTGTTCGCAATAGCGCTTTCGGAGTTGGCAAATATCACGTAGCGCAAGAACATCGAGGCCATGAACTCGCCGTAAGGAAGGGCGCGGGTCGAATTCCATGTCTCGTGGTCGGACTGCTCGCGCATGGGGCCTTCGGGAGAGCCGGCAGTTTGCGCACACGTACGCATTGCACCGTTGGCTTCCCTTACCATAATCTCACCAATACTGGAATCCGACTCGTCAAGGACCAGCTCCATGTCGGGATCGTTGGGCAGCGGAGCCTCGCTAACGGGGCGGTCCACCTTGTACACCTCACCCGAAACGCTTACGTAGCCCAAAAGCGACACATGGCTTTTGCCAACGAATTCGACGACATAACAAGATTCATGCTGGTCCTCGCCAAAGAGTTTCCAGACCACGCCATATGAGCGCCCCGCAGGCTGCTCGGGCATCGCCGGAAAGCGCTTCTTGGGATCGAGAAACCTGAGCTTGTATGTCGGACACTCTGCCACGAAGTATCACCCTGATCGGTCGCTTGAAGAAGGAGTGGTCACGGATGGGCCGCGACACCTACTCGAAATCTTACACGAGTCGACAGGAAATAGTCCGCTTTACGCCTGCGCCTCGACCGAGGTTCGAATCCATGCAGCGGCGGCATAAAAGAAAAGCCCCCGTTGCCGGAGGCTTCAAGTTCAATTGGTGCGGCGTATAGGATTCGAACCTATGACGTTCTGATTCGTAGTCAGACCCTCTATCCAGCTGAGGTAACGCCGCAGTGCAAGATATATAAAACCACTTTAGCTTATTGGAGTCAAGCACAATCTCAAACTTTTTTGTGGAACGCAGTTTTGTCATGCTGCTCCGCATATACCGCCGTTCCCCGTACGATCGATTGGCTTTTCGATCACGTCGAACTTAGCATCAAGTTCCCTCAGGAGCGATCTCACCCGCTGAGCACAATCATAATCGGCAAACGAGATGCTCAGCATGCGCGCGACCTGGTTGGAAGTCCCAACTCCATAGAAGTGCTCCAGCGCCACAAGCCCCTCGTGCGCCACAAACGTCTCGACCACATGCGGCGACTCCTCAAAGCACCATTGGGTCAACGGACCCTCGCTCGTCTGCCGAACCACCAGGCCACCCATGCCAGACGGCTCACACGTTACAAGCAGGTACTCCCCGCCCTCGTCGCTCTCAAACAAAACCACCCGATCATCAAACAGCTCCATCGCGTCCCCTTTCTCTCGCTCTTATTTAGCAAAAGCATAGCAGGTAGATGGCTGTATACAGAACAGTTGTTCGTGTGTTTTCTATTGAGCTGTCCGCACGGCATGGTATGGATCTGCGCACGAAATAGGGCGCCCCCGAAGGAGCGCCCTTGCATATCCCCTATGCAGCCAACTTACGCGACCGGCTCGATCTTCTCGAGACCACCCATGTAAGGACGCAGGACCTCGGGGATCGTGATGGTGCCGTCGGCGTTCTGGTAGTTCTCCAGAATGGCGGCCATGGTGCGGCCGGCCGGCAGGCCGGAACCGTTGAGCGTGTGCAGGTAGCGCGAACCCTTGAAGTTCTCGGGGTCGCGATACTTGATGTTGGCGCGGCGAGCCTGGAAGTCACCGCAGTTGGAGCAGGAGCTGATCTCCTTGTAGGCGTTGTAGCTCGGCAGCCAGACCTCGACGTCGTAGGTCTGACGGGCAGAGAAGCCCAAGTCACCGGTGCACAGGCTAATCACGCGATACGGAAGGCCCAGCTGCTGCAGCAGGTACTCGGCCTCGGCGGTCATGCTCTCGAGCTCCTCGTCAGACTCCTCCGGCTTAGCGAACTTGACCATCTCGACCTTGTCGAACTCGTGCTGACGGATGATGCCGCGGGTGTCGCGACCGGCGGAACCGGCCTCCTCGCGGAAGCAGGGGGTGAAGGCGGTGTAGCGGCGCGGCAGAGTGTCGGCATCGAGGACCTCGCCGGCGTGCAGGTTGGTAAGCACGACCTCGGCGGTGGGGATCAGGAAGTTGTCACCCGAGACGTGATAGGCGTCGTCCTCGAACTTGGGCAGCTGACCCGTGCCGAACATGGTCTGACGCTTGACGACGATGGGCGGCCACCACTCCTTAAAACCACGGCTGGTGTGCGTATCGAGGAAGAAGTTGATAAGGGCGCGCTCCAAGCGGGCGCCGGCACCACCGAGAACGGTGAAACGGCTGCCGGAGAGCTTGTTGCCGCGCTCGAAGTCGAGGATGTCGAGGTCGGTGCCCAGATCCCAGTGCGGCTTAAAGTCGAAGTCGAACTCGCGCGGGGTGCCCCAACGACGGCGCTCAATGTTCTCGTCTTCGTCCTTGCCGTACGGCGTGGCCTCGCAAGGAATGTTGGGCAGGTGAGCCATGAAGTCGTACTGCTCCTGCTCGAGAGCAGTGCGGCGCTCGGCCAGACCGTCAATCTTCTCGTTGACGGCGCGCACGGCCTCCTTGGCGGCCTCGGCCTCGTCCTTCTTGCCCTCCTTCATCAGGGCGCCGATCTTCTTGGACTCGGCATTGCGCGTAGCCTGGAGCTCCTCGACCTCGGTGATGACGGCACGGCGCTCGTCGTCGAGCTCAAAGAACTTCTCGCGATCCCAAGACGTCTGGCGGTTAGCCATGGCGACATCGATGGCATCGGGGTTCTCGCGAACAAACTTGATATCAAGCATTAGATCCTCCGGCGATATACATTCCATTTAGGTTGCAACCTTGTACATGTATGGGCAAGTATATACTTATGAGCGTTTACGACCCAACTCAACTACGCAAGAAGGCACCCAATGGACGCAGTTTTTTCCTTTTTGTTTGGCACCCGCACCGGTTTTGCCATCCTTTTCGCCGGCGGCATCCTGTTATTTGCGATTCTTGCCTTTGTAATGGAGAAGCGCACCCATAAGATGTACGTCGACCGCGGGCCCAAGTCCGAGGATGAGGAAGACAGCTTCTGGGACTAACCTGCCAAAAAGGGCCAGGTTTATTTTGGTCGGTTTTATCTGGGCAAACGCAAGCGCCCCGCAACCGGTAACGATCCGGTTGCGGGGCGCTTTTCGCACATACGACAAAACCGCAGGAAAAACCTGCCAAAATAAACCTGTCCCTAAATGGCAGGTTTTACTGGAGAGTTGCGTCGATTGCCTTGACCAGGGCACTGCGCATGCCGGCGTCCTCGAGCGCAACGACGCCCTTGATGGTGGCGCCACCGGGCGAGCATACGGCATCCTTCATCGCCGCAGGATGCTGACCAGTTGAAAGCTGCAGCTTTGCCGTACCTAGCACCATCTGGCTCACAATGCGATAGGCATCGGCACGCGGGATACCGTGCTTGACCGCCGCATCGCCCAGGGCCTCGATTGCCATAGCGACAAATGCCGGAGCGCAACCACCCACCGTGCCGCCCACGAACAGCAGGCTCGTATCGAGCTCGACCACCGCACCGAGCTTGCCAAGCAGATCAAGCACCACTGCGCTCTGCTCATCACTAAGCGTGGAAGCCTTCTCGCAAGCGATGACGCCCTCGCCCACCGAAACCGGTGTGTTGGGCACCGTCGAGATATGCGCGACGCCCGGCAGGACCTGTTCCCACTTGGCACTGTCCCAGGTCCAGGCAACCGACAGAACGACCTTTTTGGCAAGAGCATCCTTGAGCGGGGCGAATACCTTCTCGATCATGTACGGTTTGACCGCAGCGACCACGATATCGGATGCAGCGACAACCTCCGCCGTATCACGACAGGCAACCATCCCACGCGCCTTACAACGCTCGACCAAGGCGTCGTAGTGGCCCGCGCAGGCGCACATATCGCTCGCAGCCACACCGGCGGCGATCCAGCCATCGGCCATAGCGCTCGCCATATTGCCAAAACCGACAAATCCAATCTTCATATCTCATAGTCCTCTCAGACATGCTCTTCAAAACGAAAGCTATTGTCCCACGGCATTGTTTCGTATTGCCGACCTATTTGTGATACGGCTCGCCACGGCTGATCTTGCAGGCACGGTAAACCTGCTCCAGCAGCACCACGCGCGCCAGGTTATGCGGCAAGGTAATGCGTCCAAAGCTGAGCATCTCGTCGGCGCGGGCGCGTACCTCATCACTCACGCCGTCCGATCCGCCGATCACAAAGGCGATGTCGCTGTTACCACGCAGCATAAGATCGTCGAGCCGCGCCGAGAGCTCCTCACTCGAACGCTCCTTGCCCTCAATGGCCAGCAGGATCACATGCGCTCGAGACGGCAAGGCAGCAAGAATCGCCGCCCCCTCCTTGTCGCGCGTGGCATCCACGCCGCCCACCTTAGCCGGGTCGATATCGGCCACCTCGCGGATATCAACCTTGGCATAGGCGCCCAGACGCTTGGTGTACTCAGCGCACGCGTCCTTCCAAAAGCGCTCCTTGAGCTTACCGACGCAAACGACGGTGTATTTCACGCGCGTCTACTCCTTCGAATCGTTTTGAACTTTGCCGGCGGTCAGCATCTGTTCGAACATCGAGGCCGACTGCGAAAAGTCGCTCGGCAGCACGACCGTCGAGGTTTTACCCGTGCGAGCGAACTCCGTCATCATCTCGGACCACTGCGTAAACATGAACAGTTGGTTGGCCTCGTCATTGCCGACACCCGTCTCCTGGATAATCTCGAGCGAATCTTTGATACCCAGCGCGATGGCCTTGCGCTGGTTGGCGATGCCCTCGCCCGCCTTTTCCATAGCCTCGGCCTCGGCGGTCGCCTCGGTGACGCGCTTGATGCGGTCGGCCTCGGCGAGCTCCTGTGCCGCAGCGCGCTTGCGCTGGGCGGCGTTGATGTCGTTCATGGAGTTCTCGACCTCGGTCGGCAGCGCGATCTTGGTGATGAGCGTCGACACGAGGGTGAAGCCGTAGGCGGCCATCTGCTCGGAAACGGTAGCGTTGACATCCTTGGCGATGTCATCCTTCTTGGCAAAGACCTCATCGAGTGTGTAGACGGGAATCGAAGAGCGCAGGGCGTCGGTGATGAAGTCACGCATCTGGTCGACGGGCTCCTGCAGCATGTAGTAGCTCTTGTAGATACCCGAATCTGCCGGGCCGGCGCCCATGTCATAGCTCACGTGGTACTGAGCAGAGACCTCAAGGCCGATGGTCACATTATCCTGGGTCTTAACGTCGATGCCAAAACCGTTTTTCATGGTGCGCAGACTCACCGTGGCAGCTTTGCGGTCGATCACGGGCACCTTCATGTGGAAGCCCGCGTTGACGATGCGGTTAAACTTGCCCAGACGCTCGATGATCACGGCATGCTGCTGTTCAACGACATAGCAGGCGCTGGGAAGCAGCAGCAACAGGATGATGATGGGAATCAAAAGGCTGGTAAGGGCGGCGATGATACCGGAAAACAGCATGGTCTCTCCTCTGATAGGCACACGTTGGCATTAGGATACCCGTCCAAGGAGATCGTGCATATCAAAAAAGCCCCCATTGCTGGGAGCTCTTTCATTTAATGGTGCGGGCGAAAGGACGTCCGCGTATCCGCACCGGCTTCCGGCCGCTGCCGGACGGCCCGCCCGTTCGCGGTG
>UQIC01000027.1 GCA_900540985.1 uncultured Collinsella sp. | reverse complement strand
AGATTTGGAGAGTAACCCTGTGCCCGGCCTGCGATAACTAAGGGGTCGCTGCGTTTTGCTTGGGTGCAGCAGCGCCATGCTTGGGGTCTGAATTGCACTTTGTCGATATGTGCCCTTTTCCCTGATGGGACCGTGCTTGAGGGGCGTCTTCATAAGTTGCGGTGAAATAGGGACTGTTGAGCCTATAAGCTGGCAAAACAGTCCTTATTTCACCGCAACTGAAACAGGGGCGCTCTCCAAGAGAGCGCCCCTGCCGGGTTTCCATAGTACTGGCGAAACAGTTTTATAGTTCTGGCGAAGCAGTCCTTGAGATCCGCCTTGCCTTATGCCAAGAACTCCTTGGTGGTCGCCACGATGTTGGCGGCGTCCAGGCCGTACTTGTGCAGGAGCTCGGCGCCCGGGCCGGACTCACCGAAGGTGTCGTTGACGCCGATCTTCTTGAGCGGCGTCGGGCACTGCTCGCACAGGACGTCGGCAACGGCGCTGCCCAGGCCACCGATTACAGAATGCTCCTCGACGGTCACGACGTGGCCGGTCTTGGTGGCGCTCTTGACGATCAGGTCGGCATCGATGGGCTTGATGGTGTGCATGTTGATGACCTCGGCGTCGATGCCCTCGGCAGCGAGCTGCTCGGCGGCCTCGAGAGCCTCGCCGACCATCAGGCCGCAGGCGATGATGGTCACATCGGCGCCCTCGCGCATGACAATGCCCTTACCCAACTCGAACTTGTAGGTCTCGGGGTCGTTGATAACCGGCGAGGCCAAACGGGCGAAGCGCATGTACACCGGACCGTCGCACTCGTAGGCGGCGCGCGTCACGGCGCGGGCCTCCACGTCGTCGGCGGGAACAATCACGGTCATGCCAGGGATGACGCGCATCAGGGCGATATCCTCGCAGCACTGGTGCGTGGCGCCATCCTCGCCCACCGAGATACCGGCGTGCGTGGCACCGATCTTAACGTTAAGGTGCGGGTAGCCGATGGAGTTACGGACCTGCTCAAAGGCGCGACCGGCAGCGAACATGGCAAAGGTGCTCGCGAAGGCAACACGACCGGTGGTCGCGATACCGGCGGCAACACCCATCAGGTTGCTCTCGGCGATACCCACGTCGAAGAAGCGGTCGGGGCATGCGGCCTTAAATTTGCCGGTCTGCGTGGCGGCGGCCAGGTCGGCGTCGAGGACCACAAAGTCATCGTGCTCGTTGGCGAGCTCGACGAGGGCCTCGCCGTAGCTTACACGCGTGGCGATTTTCTTGACGTCTGCCATCCTAGAGCTCCTCTCCGGCGGCCGTGAGCTCTGCCATGGCCTGCTCAAACTGTTCATCGTTGGGGGCCTTGCCGTGCCAACCAACCTGGTTCTCCATAAAGGAAACGCCCTTGCCCTTCATGGTCTCGGCGATGATGGCGGTCGGCTGACCCTTGGTGGCGCGGGCCTCGGCAAAGGCGGCGCGGATCTGGTCGAAATCGTTGCCGTCGGCAAGCTCCACCACGTGGAACTTAAAGGCGCGGAACTTGTCGGCGAGCGGCATGGGGTCGTTGACCTCCTCGACGGGGCCGTCGATCTGCAGGCCGTTGTGGTCGACGATCACGCAGAGGTTATCGAGCTGCTGGTTGCCGGCAAACATGGCGGCCTCCCAGACCTGGCCCTCCTCGCTCTCGCCATCGCCCAGCAGGGCGTACGTGCGGTAAGTATCACCCCAGTGCTTGGCGGCAACCGCCATGCCCACGGCAGCGGAGATGCCCTGGCCCAGCGAGCCGGTGGACATATCGACGCCCGGGGTGTCGTTCATGTTGGGATGGCCCTGCAGGTGGCTGCCGATATGACGCAGCGTCTCGAGGTCCTCCTTGGGGAAGAACCCGCGCTCGGCGAGCACGGCGTACAGACCCGGAGCACAGTGGCCCTTGGAGAGCACAAAGCGATCGCGGTCGGCCTTGCGGGGATCGGCCGGGTCGACGTTCATTTCCTCAAAGTACAGATAGGTCATGATGTCGGCAGCGCCGAGCGAACCGCCCGGATGGCCGGACTCGGCAGCGTGCACTCCGGTGACGATGCCCTTCCTTACCTCGTTGGCAACCTTTTTGAGCTCTTCGTCGCTCATTGTGCCTTCCTTTCATCCTCATTAGACAAAATGCGCACGGCACCGAAGGTAATCCCAACACAGCCGCAATGCACGTACGTCATTCATTATGCTGGAAACTGATGGCTTTACCAGAGTTTTTATCATTATTTGAACAATTTAGCAGGCAGAACCGCTGATGAAACGGTTTATCAATGTGAACGTCTTTTGGATGGAACGTGGTCGACCCTACGCGCTAATGTCCTTGAATCCCTCGCCGAAGGCTTCCGTAACGTCGGCAACCGTCACGATGGCATGAGGATCGCGCTCGCGCACGATCGTCTTGAGGGTATTGAGCTCTCGACGGCTCACGATGACCATAACCACTGGCTTCTCGGCACCCGAATACATGCCAGTCGCCTTAAACTTGGTACAACCACGACCCAGGCCATACATAATATCGGCAGCGATATCAGGGAACTTGTCCGAGATGATGAGTACCATACGGCGTTTGTTGCCACCATCGACCACGGCATCGATCACGTAGCCGCTAATGACCATCGAAAGGCCTGCATACAGTGCGTTTTCGATTGAAAAGACCGGAGCCGATAGCGCGCATACGGCAACATCGATCGCCATGACGGTCGAGCCCACCGGCAGCGAGGTGTTACGCGAGATGATTTGGCCAATCGTGTCCGAGCCGCCGGTGTTGGCGCCGGCGCGCAACACCATGCCGTAACCGATGCCCGTAATAATGCCGCCCCACATGGCAGGGAGCATCAGGTCCGCATCCGCCAGAGGTGCTACAAACGGGGCGAACAGATCGGTAAAGAAGCCCAGCAGCACAAAGCCCGTCGCGGTCTGCACCACGTAGAACATGCCGCCCTCGCGCATAACGACCAACAACAGCAAGGCGTTCATCACGATCGTCTGAATACCAACGGGAAGCGATAGGCCGCGCGCCGCGCCGACCGCCTGGATAATGGTGGCAAGGCCCGTAACGCCACCGGCGGCAAGACCGTTGGGAATCAAAAACAAGTCGGTCGCGATGGCGGCCAGAGCGCACCCCAACATGATCTGGGGCAGGTCGTGAAAGAAGTTCATCGAAAGAATGCGCTTGATGTCCAGACGATATGCCATGCTGCCTCCCTCAAAAAAGCGCACCCCGCCGGATGCGCTTTGAACTTCTCGCTGTATTCGATTTTACCGATTCGCTGACCAAATACCACCCCTGCGAAGCGTTTGCATCGACCCGGAGCCAGCCATGTGCCTAGACAGACGGAGCCTCCGCATCGGCGTTGCCAGTCGCCCAGCGATGGTAGCCGATCACAAACGGGTCCAGGTCGCCATCATCGAGGACGGCCTCGACGTTGCTGGTCTCCACACCCGTGCGTAGGTCCTTGACCATCTGGTACGGGTAGAGCACGTAGCTGCGAATCTGGTTGCCAAAACCAATCGTGGTCTTGGGTCCGCGGATCTCATCCAGGGCCTCGGCGCGCTTCTCGAGCTCAATCTCGTACAGGCGAGCCTTGAGGATCTGCATGCACGCAGCCTTATTCTGAATCTGGCTGCGCTCGTTTTGGCAGGTAACCACAATGCCGCTGGGAAAATGCGTTACGCGCACAGCAGAGTCGGTGGTGTTGACGCCCTGACCGCCCGGGCCGCTCGCGTGGTACACGTCCACGCGGATGTCGTCGGGGTTAATCTCGATGTCGATATCATCGGGCAGTACGGGAATGACCTCGACGCCGGCAAATGTAGTCTGACGGCGCTTCTTATCATCGGTGGGGCTAATACGTACCAGACGGTGCACACCGGCCTCGGCACGCAGCATGCCAAAGGCATCCTTGCCTTCGACGGTAAAGGTCGCGCGATCGATGCCGATGACCTCGGCCGCGGGACAGTCGTTGATGGTGACCTTCCAGCCGCGACGCTGGCAGTACTTCATGTACATCTTAAAGAGCATGAAGGTCCAGTCCTGCGCCTCCAGACCACCCTGTCCGGGCTCGATGGTCACAATGGCATCGCCGTGATCGAACTCACCGGTAAACCAGCTCGAAAGCTCGAGCTCGTCGATGGCACGGGCCAGGCGCTCAGCCGTGGCTGCAGCCTCCTCGCGAAGGGCGGCGGCGTCGGGGTCATCCCCCATCTCCTCGGCAAGCTCCAGCGCGGCGCGGGCATCGGAAAGCTCGCCGCGCGCGGTGTCCACGGCAGCGATATCTTCCTTGGTACGCGCGATCTCCTCCATGGTGGCACGGGCGGCGTCGGCGTCATCCCAAAAGCCAGGGGCAACACTTTTGGCCTCGAGCTCGGTCACGCGCGTGCGCTTTTCGTCCAGGTGGAGATACGACTCGACCTCGCCGAGCCGGTCCGCGAACGCGTCCAGCTCGGCGGGCGTTACCTCTAAAGCCTCAGCCATTAACGATTCCTGCCGTGGCAGTACTTAAACTTCTTGCCGCTACCGCAGGGGCACGGGTCGTTGCGGCCCACGTTGACGTACGGATCGTCGCTCTCGGACTTGCGATAGGTGGTCACCTTGCCACCGTTGTTGACGGCAGCCGGTCCGCCTTGGACAGCCGTGCGGGCCTGCACCTGCGCCTGCTTGCGCAGCACCGAGTCGCCGTTGTCACCATCGACCTCGGCAGGGCCGGAGAAGCGCGCGCCCTCGAGCGCGGGCTCCTCCTTGTGCTCCACGGCACGCGGGGCAGCCTTGATCTCGATGCGCAGAACCGTGCGCAGGTAATCCTCATACATGGTATCGACGAGTATCTGGAACGCGCCGTAGGCCTCGGTCTTGTACTCAACCAGCGGGTCGCGCTGGCCAAAGCCGCGCAGGCCGATGCCGGTCTTGAGGTAGTCCATCTCCTGCAGGTAGTTCATCCAACGGGTATCGATGACGCGCAGCATGACCTGGGTGTTGAGCTCGCGCATCAGGTCCTCGCCCAAGCGCTCGGCCTTCATGTTGTAGCACTTCTCTACGTAAGCCAGGACATCGGCAGCCAGGGCCTCATAATCCTCGTCGGGGAACTTCGGCGTATCGATGTGGCCGGTGAGCTCCACAACCCACTTGCGCAGGCCCTCCAGGTCGCGCTCGCCATCGTGGCTGTCCTTGGTGCAGAACTCCTGCACGCAACGGTAGACGGTATCGTGCATGACCTCGGTGATGTGGTCGGTCAGGTCCTTGCCGTCCAGAATCTTATTGCGCTCGGCGTAGATGACCTGGCGCTGCTTGTTCATAACGTCGTCGTACTCAAGAACGCTCTTACGCATGGAGAAGTTGATGCTCTCGACCTTGTGCTGGGCGCTCTCGACGGCCTTGGAGATGATCTTGTGTTGGATGGGCATGTCGTCGCCCATGTCGGCCGTGACCATCATCTTGGAGACGCGGTCCATCTTGTCGCCGCCGAACAGGCGCATGAGGTCGTCCTCGAGCGACAGGTAGAACTGGGTCTCGCCCGGATCGCCCTGACGGCCGGAACGGCCGCGCAGCTGGTTGTCGATACGACGGGACTCATGGCGCTCGGTGCCGATAACGGTCAGGCCGCCGGCGGCAAGCACGCGCTCGCGTTCGGCCTTGCAGGTCTCCTTGGCTTCGGCGTTAAACTGCTCGAGCTGCTCGGGCGTCACGTCCTCCATGGTTAGTCCCTCGTACTCAAGACGCTCGCGCACCAGCTCGTCGGGGTTGCCGCCCAGCAGGATGTCGGTACCACGACCGGCCATGTTAGTAGCGATGGTCACGGCGCCGTAGCGTCCGGCCTGGGCAACGATATGAGCCTCGCGCTCGTGATGCTTGGCGTTGAGGACCTCGTGTGCGATGCCGCGCTTGGTGAGGGCGGCAGACAGCTTCTCGGAGCTCTCGATGGAGACGGTGCCCACCAGGACCGGCTGGCCCTTGGCGTGACGACGCTCAACGTCGTCGGCAACGGCGTTGTATTTAGCCTGAATGGTGCGGTACACCAGGTCCTCGTGGTCCACGCGCTGCACGGGCTTGTTGGAGGGGATGACCTCGACGGGCAGCTTGTAGATCTCGCGGAACTCGGCATCCTCGGTAAGTGCCGTGCCGGTCATGCCGGAGAGCTTGTCATACAGACGGAAGTAGTTCTGCAGGGTGATGGTGGCGAGTGTCTGGTTCTCCTCGCGTACGAGCACGCCCTCTTTGGCCTCGATGGCCTGGTGCAGGCCCTCGGAGTAACGGCGGCCTTCCATAATGCGGCCGGTGAACTCGTCGACGATCTTGACTTCGCCGTTGGTGACCACGTACTGCTTATCGCGGTGGAACATGTACTGGGCCTTCAGCGCTTGCTGCAGGTGGTTGACCAGCTGGCCGGAGAGATCGGCATAGATGTCATCGATACCCAGGCGGCGCTCGATTTTCTTAAGGCCGCGCTCGGTGGCGGCAATGGTGTGCTTGGCCTCGTCCATGACATAGTCGCCCGTGGGTTCAACATCCTCGGTGGCGGTGAGCATGTCGTGCGACACGTCCTCGCCGCGCTCAAGGCCACGCACGGCACGCGCGAAGTCCTTGTAGGTACTGGCGGACTTAGTGCCAGCGCCCGAGATAATGAGCGGCGTCCTGGCCTCATCGATCAGGATGGAGTCAACCTCGTCGACGATGGCGTAGTTGTGGCCGCGCTGCACGCGCTGCTCGGGACGGGTAACCATGTTGTCGCGCAGGTAATCAAAGCCGAACTCGGAGTTGGTACCGTAGGTGACGTCGGCCTGGTAGGCCGGGCGCTTGAGCTCGAGCGGCATGTTGTTCTGGAGCAGACCGACGGTCATGCCCAGGTACTTATAGATGCGGCCCATCCACTCGGAGTCGCGCTTGGCAAGGTAATCATTGACAGTAACGACGTGCACGCCTTTGCCGGCAATAGCGTTGAGGTAGCCGGCCAAGGTGGAGACGAGCGTCTTACCTTCGCCGGTCTTCATCTCGGCAATATGACCCTCATGAAGCGCCATGGCGCCGATGAGCTGTACGTCAAAGTGGCGCATGCCCGTGATGCGCTTGGAAGCCTCGCGCACGGTGGCAAAGGCCTCGGGAAGCATGTCGTCGAGCGACTCGCCGTTGGCGTAACGCTCGCGGAACTTATCGGTCTGGGCGCGGAGTTCCTCCTCGGTCATCTTCTCAAACTGGGGCTCAAGACCGTTGATCTGGTCGACGATCTTGTAGTAGCGCTTAAGGTCCTTATCGGATCCAAAGGACAGCAGCTTTGACATGAATCCCATGTGGTTTTCCTTTTTTGGCCATCGCCCACGCCATGCAGCCTTGGGCGAGTTAAACACAGATAAATGTACTTTAGCCAAACAAGGCGCGGCCTATACGGTCGACCTCGACCGCCACGTAATAACTACGACCAACCTGCCAAACAGGGACAGGTTTATTTTGGCAGGTTTTATCTGGGCAAACGCTACATCTCTGCCATTTGGTGCAAACGGACCTGTCCCCCTTCGCACCAATTTGGTGCCATGGGAGCAGGTCCGTTTGCACCAATAAAAGAAAAGGGCCGCGCACCCAGATGGATACGCGGTCCTTTAGCCATGAATGCGAGTGTTTGCTCGGCGAGCTATTTACTCAGCAGCCTCGGTGGTCTCGGCCTCGGCAGCGGCCTCCTCGACGGGAGCCTCTGCGGGAGCCTCGGCAGCCTGCTTGGCAGCCTCCTCGGCGAACTTAGCGGCACGCTTAGCCTTCTCGGCAGCCTTAGCCTCAGCGGCGGCCTTGCGAGCGGCCTCGGCCTCAGCAGCCTTGGCGGCCTTGGCGGCCTTGGCCTCCTCAGCCTTCTTGAGCTGGGCGGCAGCGGCGCCACCGAACTTGTCGGCGAAGCGCTGGACGCGTCCACCGGTGTCGACGAACTTCTGCTGGCCGGTGTAGAACGGGTGGCACTCGTTGCAAAGCTCGACCTTCATCTCGGACACGGTAGCGTGCGTCTTGAAGGTGTTGCCGCAGGAGCACGTCACCGTGCACTCGACATACTGGGGATGGATACCCTGCTTCATGGTAGGACTCCTTATTGGTCAGGCGCTGGTTACCGATCAGCGCATAAGGCGTCTTGGTTTCCGACCAAGACAACAAACTCGGCTATGGTACCACGGCGCCGCGTGTCCCACAAAAGGTTCACGGTCTTTTCGGAACGACACGAATCTGACCCATCGAAACACATCTCCACCGTTCCTTCAACTGGGAAAATGCCGTCCCCGGGGCCTGAGAAGGGCCCCGGGGACGTTCGACTGACTGCGGGAACGGCCTTTCCGCTCAATGTGTTCGGCTGAGATCGGAAATCAACCAAACTGAACTAGGTTCAGTTGACATGGTTAAAAACGAGGGGCGACGCTTTTGCGTCACCCCTCGTCCCGGCCGGTTGCTTTAGTTGTACACACGGTAGTTACACTTGAACTGGGTTATGTGTCCATAGTTGGAGCGGTACCAACCCGACGTATAGCTGATTGCCTCTGCGCCTAGATAGTCGTATCTCTTGTTGTAGCGAAGCTCACGGTAGGTCGTGTCGTACTCTGCTACGTAAAACGCGTCTCCAGAGAAGGCTTTGTACCGGTCCTTAACCGTCGAAGCCATGTACGCGGGTTCGACATCGCCTTTCTCCCCGTTGAGCGCATAGACGGGTGCCGCGATTCCGCATAAAGCCGTTGCCACGAGGATGGCGTAGACAGCCATGCGCGACGCATTGGACTTCAGCTGTTCAAATAGTTTCATGTCATTCACCTCCCTCGTATGTATCGAGGTATTCCTGCTTGAGCGTCTGCGAGGACGACTTGATCTTTTCCACGAGCGTGCCGGCCTCGATGAAGTAGAACGAGTTGGTGAGGTCTGCCAGGTCGTCGAGCAGGTGGCTTGAGATGAGCACGCTGCGTCCCCGCGCCACCTCGCTGCGCATCGCGTCGCAGGAGGTTTTCCGCTTTCCCGGATCGAGGCCGTTCAGCGGTTCATCGAGGATGAGGTACGGGCAATCGGTCGATATCGCCATGGCAAGCTTTACCTGCTGCTTCATTCCTGTCGAGAGTTTACGGGTCGGCTTGTCGAGATATGGGGAGATTCCGAGGGAGCTGCAGAGCGAGTCGATGTCGGTGGCCGATTTCCACGCCTCCCTAACGAAAGCAAGGTGCTCGATGGCCGATAGCGTGGGATAGAGATCCGCGCTGCCCGAAGAGCTCAGGTAGACGAGTTCTGCAAATTCGGCTGATCGACGTTGGCAGATTCCGTCTGCCGCCAGGCTTCCCGAGCGGATGCGGGTGGGAAATTGGCCCGACAGCGCTTCAAGAAGGGTGGTTTTCCCCGAGCCGTTGGGGGCAACGAGGCCCGCCGCCGTTCCCGGGCTCAGGAAAAGCGACCCGATTGAAAGTATCGTCGTGCTTCCGTATCCCACGCTCGCGTCTAGAAGCTCGAGCCCATGGTGCTTTTTCGCGGGTCCAGGCTGTTTGGGGGAACGTGTCGCAACGGCGCCGACCGTAAAAAAGACCGCGACGTATGCCAGGGCCACGGCAAGCATCGATGCGCTGCCTGAACCGGAGCCAATGAATTCCGTCGGGAAGCATCCCACGTAACCCGTTGCCTCGATAGGCGAGAACACGGCCAGCGGCAGGAGATTGAGCGCAGCGTTATGCTCCAGCGCCGAATCGGACAGTAACGGGAATGCCGGGGCCGCGACAAGCAGCGCGGAGGTAAGGGGGCCCGCGAGGACGCGCCTCGTCGCGGTCGATAGGACGGCGGAGCAAACGGATATCAAGGTTCCGCCCGCAAGCAGCGC
The DNA here is from genome assembly GCA_900540985.1 of uncultured Collinsella sp. Classification (GTDB taxonomy): domain Bacteria; phylum Actinomycetota; class Coriobacteriia; order Coriobacteriales; family Coriobacteriaceae; genus Collinsella. The sequence goes on along the minus strand of UQIC01000027.1, from coordinate 18,661 downwards.
GAGAAGCAGGGCTGTGAAGACGTCTCCCGCGGTCGTGGTGGCAAGCGCGCCGTCATGGAAGAAGGCGATCGGGTACCCAATTTGCCCGAAGCCGTTTAGGGCCAAGGCGCAAATGCCCCCGGGTGCGAGGCCGGCGAGGAGCATCGCGGTCCCCGCGACGATTATCGAAAACACGATCTGGATAAGGCGCCGGAATTTGGGCGCGGGCGCCTTTGCCGCCAGGGTCCCGGGCCTTGTGGCGCCGAGCACGAGTATCGACGAGAGAAGGAGGGGGATGAAGGGAAGGAAAGACGGCGCCGTGGCAATGGCGTAAGGCAGGAAGGAAAGGAATGGCAGGTCGTTTGCGGAGGCCGGGATATCCGTGATGCCGGAGCTGCTCAGGGCGCGGCAATACGCGAGGTCTGCGTCATTGGTCTCTTGGTCTCCCACGATGGACCCGGATTGGAAGCCTTCGCCCATGAGCGCGTAGTAGCTCTCGGCAGAATCGAGAAAGGCGGCGTCGGTTTGAGCGGCGAGGGCGGCGTTCGCGTATCTTGCAAGCTCCGCGTCAGCTTGCTGCTCTGGCGATAGGTCTGTGCCGCTGGCCTGGGGCGCGCGCGTATTGAATGCGTCGACAAAGCTCTGCATGCCCTGTTTCATAAAGAAGGGCCCGTAGATGGGTGAATTGAACGCAATGGGGACGGAAAAGGCTGCAGCGAGAACGAGCGTAGAGATCCATACGGCCTTGTCTCTTAGGATTAGTTTGAGAAGAAGTCGACAGTACATTTGGAAGCACCTACGTTCCTCAAAGAATTGTTAGATTAAAAGTAACCGACCGGATGAAGATACGTGCGACGGGGGCGAGGCGAATGGCTGAGCGGTATCGATATGCGGGTTCAACGGTATCACATTGGCCACATAGATTTTTAACTTGCATTTCTACCCGCCCTTTTCGTAGAGTCGCCGATACGTGCTTAGCGCACCCTCGGCGCGTCCGGCAGGCTTTGCGAAATGGGATCCAGGAGACTTCGGCGCAGCATCATCTTGCGGAATGCTTCTAATGAGCCTCCCATCCTTCAAAAACAGAATCTCATCGCACAGCCTATCGACCGAATCCAAGATGTGGGATGACATGATGATGCACGTACCAGAATCGGCCAGCTTCCTGAGAATCTCGGAATGCAAGTCCACCCTGCTGGGGTCGAGCGCGTTCATGGGCTCATCTAATAGAAGGTACCGCGCGCCCGTCGCATACGCAATCGCCAGGGTAAGCTGCTGCTTCATGCCCTGGCTCAGAGTGCGGATCCTCATCTTCGCGAACTCGCCTATCTGCGTTTGTTCCACTATCTCTTCGATATCGCGAGCATGCGGCCACATATCGCAAACCATCTTGAGGTGATCTTCCGCACGCAATCCGGGATACAGCAGCGTCCCCTCACCAGGTGCATAGAAGATCATAGAACGGACCTCTCTCGCACCCGTACCCTGCACCTCATCCAGAACGATGCTCCCGTCCACGCGAGGACCCGGCAAACCTGCCATCGCACGCAGCAACGTCGTCTTTCCATGCCCGTTCGGAGCGACGAGACCGTAGACCGTACCCGGGGCAAACTCAGCGTTCACCGAATCTACGAGCACCTTCTTTCCATAAGAGATCGTCAGCGTTTGAAGGTCAATCATCGAGATCATCCCCTTTCGATCTTTGGAACACTCAGGCGCACCATCAACGGAGATACGGCGCCCAAGACCACCAGCAGAGCGCCCGATGCGCCGACGACCTCTCCAAAAGGCATCGCGTTCGTCCCTCGCCCAAGGAACCCAATCGTCCCCACCTGGGAAGCGGGATCAAACGAGGCGAATGGAGCCAGCAGCGCGACGCCCATGCTCACGCTTTCAACATGAGCGCTCAACGAACCCAACACCAAGAGAACCGCGCAAACCATTCCGGTGACAACGGGGTTGCGGCTAATCGCTGCTGTCAACGCAGCGACGACGGAAATCACGCCGTATGCCATGACCAGCAACGGAATACTGCACAACACCGCCTCCCCCACCATGGACGTTGTCGAAGCTCCCGCCCGAATGAGAGCGACGGGATACTCCGATCCACCCGCACCGTTCTTAATCACGGACACAACGACAGCGGGAACCATCGACACCAAAAGCAGCACCAAGCCAAGCAGGAGAGCCAGCGCAACAGCCGTCAGAAAACGCACATGCGCTGTTGCGGGGATCTGGAGAACCAGAAGGGAACGACACTGCAGGTGGGTGCACGCGAGCGATGTGACAACCACGGGCAACAGCAAAAAGAAGGAGGGAAGCGCTGCCTGGAGATACGAAAGGAGGATTAATGGGGGCATCTTCGTACTTAACTCGTAAACCTTGGGGTCCGGCAAGCTCGCGATCGACTCAAGCAGAAGGGCGCGCGCCTCCGCACGAGAAGGAGTCTCCGGCTCGATTCCGATCGATTGCAGGAGAGTCGCATCTGCCGCGCCCAGCTCACCTCGAGCGCGCTCGTACGTCGCAAGGCTTCGAAACCCCTCCGCAGGCATAGGCGCGTACACGAAACCCGAAAGAGCATCCCGCATGTCTTCCAGGGCCGCTTTGCCCTCGACGTCCATATTCGCAGCGTTCTGCTCTAGATACCGATCTATTGAACGGAGCTCCCCATCCCTATACCGAACAGCGGAAACGTTATCAGCGTCAGGAAACATCTCGACCAGAGCCGGGGCCAGCATCGTCGTTGACATTGCAATCGCGCATACGGCGAGGGTAGGAGAACGCAGGAGCAGTTTCCCCATCGTTCTTACGTATGCAACGGCGGAGGCACAAGCGCTCGAACGAGTTGCCGTTCTCGATGCAGTGAAGGAACCTCTCTCAAGACAAATCGGGGATATCGGGCACGCGCAGCCGCTCTTTCCAGCAACGCAAAGCAGGCTAATTGCCAGCACCTCGATCCCGATTGCGCATACGAGGGCAATCGCGCCACGCTCGAAGCAAAGTCCAGGCAGATTCACTATCTGCGTTGTCGGGTACGGGCTATAGGCGCCGACGGTCAACTCAGTGTTCGCATACGTAAGGGGATTCAACAGGGTGAACTCACGTAAAGCGATGGATCTTCCGTAATACCCGGGAACCATCGTCACCCCCATCAGGGCACATACGAACACGATTCCAAGCGTAGGGTTATTGGCAATCTTCACGGCAAGGTGAACGACAAGCGAGATGAACGCTGCCACCAAGAATTGCAAGATGGCCGTCTGCGCGAACACCAGCCAAGCCGGTTTGATAACCGGAGTCGCATATTGAATGTAGCCTATCGGATAGAACGGCGAGCCCGGGCCATTCTTCACAAGCGCGGCGATTATCCCTGGAAGATTGATGGCGAGGACGGCAAGCATTGCAAAAACACTCGCCCATACGCTCGATGCAACAAGTCTACCCAGCTCGCCCATCGGTGCCTGGATGATGAGCTTTTCACGTTTGTTAAGACGCGCGGCAAGGAACGAGACGGAAACGGCCGTTGCGACCCATAGCAAGTACTCCTTCGATCCGTCATAATAGGTGTACTCTCCATCCGATATCTGCAGAAACGGAAGTAGGGGAGAGAGCGGTGCCAAGATAAGACGTCCCGCGGCAAGAGGGTACAGAAGCGTGGGCATGCTTGATGAAGAGGTATAGACACCGTCCTCCCCCGCATTCACAAGCGCATCCGCATAGGATGCTGACAATTCCTGCTCAACACGGGTTATTCCCGACTCGAGGTATTCGACCCGTCCGTCGATGCCAGCCGCGCTCCTGAAGACGGGCAGAGCACAAAGAACCATCAACGCAACAACGACAACACAGAGCGACCTGGAGGAGAGAAGCGACCTAAAGATCGCCTTCGAGATTTTGAGCATATTCATCGCCAACCTTAACCTCATCCAGTCGGAACAGAGGGGCCGAACAAAATGCTCGGCCCTTCCTCGCATCTAGTAGGTGCTATAGACAAATTGCCATTTATCAGTTGTGCCAAGAACACCACAGGAGCACATTGCAGCGAGGCGGGATTCCCTATGATGCGCGGATCGGCGATAGCCATTTCGGTAGGAGATCGTCTTGTAAGAGATGTTGAACATCGAGATGCTGTGCCCGCTTACGCCGCGAGGACAGCTGTAGCTCCAGTAGGTATCGACGACGTCGTCCGTATACCCGAGGGGCTCAACGAGGGCACACTGGCTGCTCTCCTGGGAAGGAGGCATCGGGGTATCCGCAAAAGCGGGGGCTCCCGGCAGCAACAGACAAAGAGCGAGGCCGAGGAAAACCAAGAGCTTACACGACTTAACAGTACTGAACATAATCCTCTCCAATCTAGAGGGGTTTCGGTTGCAGCATGTTGTGATTACTTGCCGGCAAAGTCAATTTAACATAAACTGTTAAAAAGTAACCTGAGTTTTTTAAATTCTTCGGAGGTTATTATGAGTTCCGACAATCGCACTCCCCGGCTTCATTCCTTCCGCATCGCATGTGCGATAGCCTCTGCGACCCTTTGCGCCACCGCCATCGCACAAGTGGCGTTCTCCTTAAAGCCAGCAATCGAAGTGCTCGACAACCCTGTAATTGCAGACTCCCCCGCGTATCCAGCCCTTGCGATCTCGACATTGGTCCCTGCCGTCATCGGTATCGCTACGACCATCCTCAGCGCCGTTCTCGTGTGGACGATCAAGAGCGGAGACCCCTTCAAGAAAGGGTCTGCGACATGCTTGAAGGTGCTCGGCATTCTCTTCGTTGTTCAAGCTGCCACCAGCCTCTACGCCGGCTCACTCAAAACCTCCGTTTCGATGTTTAGCGGCGAGGGGGCCGTCGGCGCCCAAGAGATCGCTTCATCATTCGATTGGACCTCTCTGGTTCTCGGCATCGTCCTGTTCATGCTTTCCCAGCTCTTCTTGTACGCCCGAGAGCTGTACCTCGACTCCGACGAGATTGCGTAAGGAAACGCCATGCCCGTAATTGTTCGCCTCGACAAGATCATGGCCGAGCGAAAGATTTCCTCGAACGAACTTGCCGAAAGGATTGGAACCACGCCCGTGAACCTGTCCCGTATTAAAAAAGGGCATATTCGCGGCATTCGCTTCAACACACTCGAGCAGCTATGCCTCGCCCTTCGTTGCCAACCCGGAGACCTTCTCGAAGTCATGAGCGAAGAGGATGCCCGAAAGGAGTTCGGACTCGATTGGTCCGCCGAGGATTAGAGGGCGGTCGTACTCGCCCTACACACGGGGATGCGAATCGGCGAGGTCTGCGGCCTTCGGTGGTGCGATGTGGATTTCGAGACGGGCCTGATCTCGATCAGACACTCGGTGGCGTACGCGAAGGGAATGGGTTCGTTCATCAAGGACACCAAGACCCATGACGCCAGGGGTATCCCCATCGACCCGGTCGGCCTACTCCCCTTCCTGAAGGAGACCCACGAGATCGACTGCGGAAAGCTGCGCTTGCGCGGCCTTACCGGGGCGGTCGAGATCGGGGACTGCTACATCCTGTCGGAGCCGGGCGCGACCTTCGCGACGACAAGCTATATCCGCAGGGCGTTCAAGACGTTCTCGGAGACCAACGGCCTCATGGGCACCAACGACGAGCTGATCACGTTCCACGGCCTTCGCCATACGTTCGCAACGCAGTGGATCCGCCAAGGCGGCGATATCAAGGCGCTCCAATCGATCCTCGGCCACAAGGACGCCATGGCGACGCTCAACGTCTACGCCGACATCGAGTCCATCTCCAAAATCCATAACATGCTGCGCGCCACGCCGTGCCTTTGGCGCGGGCACCTCGGGCCGAGGGTCGATCCGGGTCCCATGTTCCAACAGAGGATCCAGGAGTCCATCGAGACGCTCCAGGCGTTCGGCTACGGCATCACCGAGCCGGACGACCGAAATATCGCCATACGCGACGTGAAGACGAACAGTTGGCTCTAGCTCACCGAGTACGCGGCAGTGCTGGGCCCATCCCAACTGAGGTCACGGTGGTCCGATAGGGGCGCCGCCCGCGGCATGCGCCGCGGAGCGGTATCCCCTACCGAAGGGCGGGGATGCCCTCCGCTTCCAGTTCGGAATCAGCCGTCGGAGGCGTTCGGCTGACTGCGGGAACGGCCTGTCCGCTCAATGTGTTCGGCTGAGATCGGAAATCAACCCAACACGAGCCGGACACGCGCCAGACGGCTCTTCCCCGTACGGCCTTCCCCCTTACGCTCATGTTGCAGGCATGTAACGCCGCAGCGAGCGCGCCTTTTTTGCGCCAGACAGGTACAATGATGAACACTGTACCGTAGCGGAGCGCCCCGCGCGCGCCGCAACCACGCGAAAGGGTTTCCCATGGCCGAGATCTCGTCCTCCCGTATCGTCATCACCGTCCTTGGCAAGAACCGCCCCGGCATCGTCGCCGGCGTCACCCGCGTTCTGGGCGAGGCCAACGTCGACATCCGCGACATTACGCAGTCCATTATCGAGGACATCTTCACCATGACCATGCTGGCCGACACCGCCGAGTCCAAGCTCGACTTCGCCGAGCTGCAGAAGGCGCTGGCCGAGGCCGGCGAGCTTTCGGGCGTCAACGTGTCCATCCAGCGCGAGGACGTCTTTAACTTTATGTACCGCCTGTAGCGAACAAGCCGCTCGGGGCAGCTTGACGTCATATCGTCCAAGCGCGCGGCCCCAAAGCGGACCGGAGAGGAGCGCGCATGGCCTACGACGCCAAGAAAATCTACTACCGCTTCGATGACCATCTGAGCCGCCTGGTCTTGGATTATGAGGCGAGCCGCCAGATTTCGCCCGAAAGCGAAAACCTCTACCACGGCATGCCGACTAATCCGTATGACGAGGGTCTGTTCGTCGAGCATAACGTCAAGCGCGGCCTACGCAATGCCGACGGCTCGGGCGTGGTTGCGGGCCTTACCCGCATCTCGGACGTGCACGGCTACAACAAGGTCGACGGCAAGGTCGTGCCCGACCAGGGCAAGCTCACGCTGCGCGGCTACAGCATCGAGGATCTGGTCAACAATGCCCAGGCCGAGGATCGCTATGGCTACGAAGAGATCGCCTATCTGCTCATCACGGGCTCTCTGCCCACCAAGGAAGAGCTTGACGGTTTTTGCGAACGTCTGGGCGCTTTTAGGCACCTGAGCGACGAGTACGTCAAAGAGTTCCCCATGACCACGCTGTCGTCGAGCATCATGAATGTGCTTCAGCGCGCCGTGCTGCTGCTCTACGCCTTCGACGCCGAGCCCGACGCCATTACACCCGAGCACGAAATCGACGTCGCCATCTCCATGCTCGCCCGTCTCCCCCGCATCGCCGCCTTCGCGCATATGGCCTCGGTCGCCAAGCGTCGCGGCTCCGAGGTCCATGTACCGCACCCCACACCCGGCCTCTCCACCGCCGAGACCATCCTGCAGGTGCTCCGCGGCGGCATGGCATTCACCCACGACGAAGCCATGCTGCTCGACGTGATGCTCATGCTGCATGCCGAGCACGGCGGCGGCAACAACTCCACGTTTGCCTGCCGCGTGCTGTCCTCCTCGGCCACCGACCCGTATTCCGCCTACGCCGCGGCTATCGGCTCGCTCAAGGGCCCGCGCCACGGCGGCGCCAACGCCAAAGTCGTGTCCATGCACGAGGACATCCGCGCGCATGTCTCCAATTGGGAGGACGAGGACGAGGTCGCAGCCTACCTGGGCAAGATTCTCGACAAGCAGGCCTTCGACGGCACGGGCCTCATCTACGGTATGGGCCACGCCGTCTACACGCTGAGCGACCCGCGCGCCGAGGTGTGCCGCCGTTACGCGCGCACGCTTGCCGCCAAGAAGGACCTGGGCGATGAGTTCGCGCTCATCGAGCGCATCGAGCGCCTGGCACCGCAAGTGATGCGCGATCACGGCATGACCAAGCCCATCTGCGCCAACATCGACCTGTACACGGGCTTTATCTACAAGATGCTCGGCGTGCCCGAGACGCTCTTTACGCCGCTGTTCGCCGTCGCCCGCATGGCCGGCTGGTCGGCGCACCGCATGGAAGAGCTCTTCTGCGCGCACCGCATCATCCGTCCCGCGTATCGCCCGGTTATCGAGCCGCTGGAGTACAAGCCGCTCGCCGATCGCTAGGACACGGACCGTTATAGAACCCGAGCGTGGCCAGGGCATCACCGCCCTTGGCCACGCTTTTTATGCCAGTAGAAAGGATCGCAACGAATGATTGTGTTTTCCGATATGGATGGAACGCTGCTGACGAGTGATAAGCAGATGAGCGATGCCACCTGGGCGATGCTCGACGAGCTTGCGCGCCGCGGTGTTGAGTTTGTGCCCTGCACGGGGCGCCCGCTGTCGGGCATCTTTGAGCCCATTCTCGCCCATCCCGCCGTGCACTACGCGGTCTGTGCCAACGGCGCCAGCGTCTGGCAGCTCGACGAAGATACGCCCACCGACGCCTCGCGCGCCACGTGCATCTTGAGCCGTCCGCTCGACCGTGGCATTGCCCACCGCATCCATCGCATTGCCGCCGGCCACGATGTGACCTTCGATATCTTCGCGGATGGGCAGTGCTTCCTCCCCCGCTCGCTATACGGGCGTCTGGATGAGTTCTGTGGCGGCGACCCCCACATCGCGGCTTCGCTCAAGCGCACACGAACACCGATCGACATGGATATCGACAGCAAGATCGACGAGGTCGAGACGCTCGAACGCATCGCCATGTACTGGCACGACCCGGCCGATCGCGACGCCATCGCAGCAGAGCTCGACACGCTCGGAGGCATTGAGGTCACGCGTTCTTACGCCATGAATATCGAGGTCATGGGTGAGGGCGCCACCAAGGGGACGGCCCTCACGTGGCTATGCGAATACCTGGGCAAGCGTCTCGCCGACGCCTGGGCGTTCGGCGACAACATCAACGACATCCCCATGCTGCAGGCAGCGGGCCACGGCATGGCCATGATCAACGCCGAGCCCGAAGACCGCGAGGCCGCCGACGCCATCACCGAATACGACAACGACTACGACGGCGTCGCCCGCACCATCATGGCCGCCCTTGCCTAGTCATTGGTCAGTCATTGGGGACGTTCTTAAACGACTAGTCGTTAGGGACACTCTTCGCAAAAAGCTGCAAGGACTGTCCCCCACTGTCGGCAGAAAAGGAACGTCCCCATCTGCCGGATTAGGAGAGACTCTCCAGCACGCGACGGAGCTCATGCTGAACGGCGTGGTCGCGGTTACAGCCTACGACGCGATCGGCCACCGCCTTAAGCGCGGGGCGCGCGTTTTCCATCGCGCAGCCCGTGCCGACAAAGCGAATGATCTCGTAGTCGTTCATCGAGTCGCCAAACGCCATGACCTCGTCGCGACCAATGCCGTAATGCTCCGCGAGTTGCGCGATACCCGAGGCCTTCGACACACCAGGCTGCATGGCATCGATCCACGCGTTGCCCGAAGGCGCAAAAGTAAAGAGCTGACCAAGTTCGCGCTGTAGCACGTACGCACTGTCCATAACCGCACTGTCGTCGCAAAAGATACTCGCTTTGATGATATTTACGCTGGGATCGGGCAGATCCCAAATGCGCTCGGCATTGGGAAGGTCCTTATCGACCTCACGCACGAACTTGCACTCGTCATCGAGCAGGAAGGACTTGGTTCGGTCAAAGAGCGCAAGATGCAGATTGGGAAACGTCCTGACGGCTTGGGCGAGCCTTCGAATCGCCAGGTGGGAATACACCTCACGGTCTACCATCTTACCGTCGGCGTAGACCTGGGCGCCGTTAGCGGCGACAAAGTCCATCTTGTCGCGAACGGGCGCAAAGAACTCGCACAGGCGATCGTAGCGACGACCTGACGATGCAGCGAAATGCACGCCATGCTCGTGTAGCGCCAGAATCAGTTCGTAGGTCTCGGGAGGCACCTGGCCGTTTTCGTCAAGCAGTGTGCCGTCCATATCGGATGCAATCAGTTTAAACATAGAAAAGCTCCCTTCGGGCTTGTTGGAATCGAACGCGTATCCGATTCCAACGTACCCAAAGGGAGCTCAAATAAGACTCCGCGGGCGTAAACGTTACAAGGACCTGGCAAATAGCTCGCACATGCCAGAGGTCCTACGGTCGCGGCGTCAGGTGACACGCCACCCCGATGGCTAGTCGGCGTAGGTGAAGGTTGTGACGTCGAACATGCCCTCGGGGCGGATGCGGAGCGTCGGGATGACCGGCAGGGGCAGGAAGATGATGCCCATGATGGGGTCGAGCGGCGGCTCAATACCCATGGCGCGCGCCTTGACCATAAAGTCGTCGTGCTGCGCGGCAACGTCCTCGGCCGTGCCCTCGCTCATAAGGCCACCGAGCGCCAGCGGAATGCGCGCCACGACCTCGCCGTTGCGCACCAGCACGTGGCCGCCCTGGCCCACGGCCTCAACGGCAGTCATCATATCCGCCGCATTGTCGCCCACCACGCACACGTTGTGCGAGTCGTGGCCGATCGTGGAGGCAATGGCACCGCCGGTGATGGTGAAACCGCGCACCCAGCCGCGACCGATATGCTTGCCGACCAGGCCCAGGCCAGCGGGGCCGTCGCCATCGGCGCCCTCGGCCTGCAGCGACACGCCGCGGCCATGGCGCTCGATCAGCATAATGCGGCGCAAGTCCTCGGCGCTCTCGGGGCGGGCCATACCCGTGATAGCCATACCCGGGACGACATCGATAACCGCCTCGCCCGGCTTGAAGGCATAATCGAACACGTCGAGCGATAGCTTCGGAAGTTTAACGGAAGCACGCAGCTCATCGGCAAGGGCCGCAACCTCGGCCGTCTCGGGTGCGACCTCGCCCACAAAGATGCCGTCCTGCGCCACCAAAGCACCGGCGGCATATACGCGATGCGGAGCCGTGGCAAACGTTAGGTCGTTGAGTACCAGCAGGTCGGCGCGCTTGCCCGGGGCGATTGCGCCGCGGAGCTCGTGCGGGTCGCGGCAGCCGTGGTCCAAGCCAAATGCCTCAGCCGTAGAAAGGGACGCCATGGAGATGGCGACCACCGGGTCGACGCCGGCCTCGATAGCCACGCGGCAGGCATTGTCAATCATACCAGTCGAAAGCGCATCGGAGGGAGGACGGTCGTCGGTCGCAAAGCAGCAGCGACGGGCACGGGCAGGATTCTCCAGCAGCATTGGAGACAGGTTGGCCAGGTCATGGCTGCACGTGCCTTCGCGCAGCATCACGTACATGCCGCGAGACAGCTTGTCGAGCGCCTCCTCGGGAATCGTCGACTCGTGGTCGGCGATAATACCTGCTGCGGCATAGGCGTTGAGGTCCTTACCGGCAACGAGCGGCGCGTGGCCGTCAACCTGCTTGGACGGCGTCTGGTTGGCAGCATCGATGCGAGCACAGGTCTCGGGGTCGGCCATAAAGACGCCCGGCAGGTTCATCATTTCGCCCAGACCAAAGACATCGCCTGGATGCTCGGCAAAAAACGCCTGCATATCGGCAGCCGAAATAACGGCACCGGCCTGCTCGTCGGGCAGCGCGGGCACGCACGAAGGCATCATGTACTTGATGGAGATGGGCGCGCGGCGACCATCCTCGATCATAAAGCGCAAGCCGTCGAGACCGGCAACATTGGCAATCTCGTGGCTGTCGGCAATGGCGGTGGTGGTACCGCGCGTCGCGGCCATGCGAGCATACTCGGCGGGACGGATGTTCGAAGACTCGATATGCAGATGCCCGTCAATAAAACCGGGAGCGAGATAGCGACCCTGGCAGTCGATGACCTCAGTTGCCTCATAGGTGCCAGCGGCATCGTCGCGACCATCGTAGAGCACGCCGACGATCACACCGTCCTTGACGGCAACGCTACCGGGCGCCACGCGCTGGCCATACACGTCGACGATCTGTGCATTGGTAAACAGCGTGTCGACGGGCACGCGCCCCTCGGCAGCATCGATCACAGACCTCATGACCTCAACGGACATACATACTCCTTTAACCGTAGAAAACAGCTGCGGAGCGGACAGGCCTTCACCGCAGCAAGCTAATAGCCATTGTATGCCCAAACGATGGGTCAACAATACGCCTCTCCGCTTAACGGCACACGCCGCTTGACGCAATGGGGGCAGGTTACTTTGCACCAATGACAAGGAGTGTCCCAAAGTGCCGGCACAAAAGGAACGTCCCCAAGTGCCAAAAAAGGCCGCAGTCGGGATTCCCGGCTGCGGCCCTATTGCACATGTTAAGTTGACCTACTTGCTAGACCAATTTGAAGCCCTTGCGCTTACCCACAGAAAGGGTGTCGCCCAGCTTGAGGGCGCTGGGATCGATGTTATAGCTCTTGGGAGCCACGGCCTTGCCGTTGATTTTGACGCCGCCGCCGTCGATATCACGACGAGCCTGGCCGGCGCTCGCCGAAAGACCCAGGTCCTTGAGCAGGCCGGCGAGGTAGATCTGGCCCTCGTCGTTGACGGTCAGCTCGACATGCTTCTCGGGGAAGTCGGCGAGCTGGCCCTCCTTGAATACGCGGTCGAACTCGGCCTGAGCCTCGTCGCCGGCGCCGGCGCCGTGGTAGGTGTCGCACAGGTCGCGGCCCAGAGCGCGCTTGAGCTCGTAGGGGTCGGCAGAGCCATCGGCCAGGGCGGCGTCGATCTTGTCGACCTCGGCCGGGGTGAGCGAGCTGGCCAGACGGTAGTACTTGCCGATCATCTCGTCGGGGATGGACATGGTCTTGCCGAACATATCCTTGGGCGCGTCGGTCAGGCCGATGTAGTTGCCATAGGACTTGGACATCTTGCGCACGCCGTCGGTACCCTCGAGCAGCGGCATGGTGAGCGCGATCTGGGGCTCCATGCCCATCTTCTCCATGAGCTCACGGCCAGCGAGCAGGTTGAAGAGCTGATCGGTGCCGCCCATCTCGACGTCGGCCTTGATCTGCACGGAGTCGAAAGCCTGCATCACGGGATACAGGAACTCATGCAGGGCGATCGGCGTCTGAGACTGGTAGCGCTTGGTAAAGTCATCGCGCTCAAGAATGCGGGCGACGGTGAACTTGGAGCACACCTGCAGCAGACCGGCCAGATCCATCGACAAGATCCAGTCACCGTTGTGCACAATGGTGGTCTTCTCGGGATCCAGGATCTTCATGGCCTGGCTCACGTAGGTCTCGGCGTTGGCCTCGATCTGCTCCTGCGAAAGCTGCGGACGGGTGGAATTCTTGCCTGAAGGGTCGCCAATCAACGCGGTACCGTTGCCGATGATGAGGGTGACGTTGTGGCCCAGGTCCTGGAACTGACGCATCTTGCGCAGCGGCACGGCGTGGCCCAGGTGCAGGTCGGGGCTGGTGGGGTCGACGCCGAGCTTGATGTTGAGGGGCTCGCCCTTCTCAAGCTTCTTGCGAAGGTCGGCCTCGGGAACGATCTGCGCGGCGCCCGAGGTGATGATACGCATTTGCTCGTCAACAGACAGCATTGGGTATCCTCCTTTTGCTATAGCACCCTCGCCGAAAACGGCGGTGCTGGAAGTCCATAAACTCTCTTATGATAACAAACTGACGCGACGCGACACCTACGACAGGAAAATCCTCGTCCTGCCGCATGCGTCAATGGCAATTGGCAGGCGCATGCCGTCGCGCTCGACCAAATATCGTGTTTGCTGACGGCGCGAGCAGTCACGACAATGGACCTGTCCCGTCGCGTCGGTGGCGCAGACGCCCTCGGCGGTCAGCAGGCAGTGCTCGCACACCATAAGCTCGGGACGGTCGGCGTCGACCGGACCCAAGACGCCGGGTTCAGCAGCCAGTTCGGCAATACGCTCCGCATCATTGCCGAGCAACTCGGCCGGCAAGTACACCCGCCCCGCACCGAGTCCGCACAGCCAGGTAAGCGTGGCCCGATTCGCGCAGAACACCGGCGCCGCCACGTCAAACGTCACGCCCAGCTCGCGAGCAATCACCACCTGTCCTAGGTTGCGGCAGACGACGCGCCCGGCACGCTGCATCAGTGAGCGGGTCCGGCCAGCGTCACCCGTGCGGCACACCTCATCAAGCACCACAACGGCGTCGGACAAATCGAGCCCTCCGCGCGGGTCGGCATCCATCAGCTGCCAAGCAAAAACCATGCGAGCGGGAACCGCGCACTCCACCAACTCCGTCGACGCACCGCCATCCACCACAACGTCCTCAAAGGGCAGTACCTCAACGGCACGTGCAACGGGCGCAATCGCATCCGCCTCGGCCCGCATGCGCTCCAACACCGCCGCCGTCTGATCCAACACGCCGGCGCTGCGAATCAGGTATACCTCGCAGCCCGTGTCCACCTTACGCTTGCAATGCACGACGACGCGCTTCCCCGCTGCGGCATCCACCGGGCAGGGCACCTGCGGCCAGCGCTTGGGCACATCGGGACGCGCGTCGACACCCGGATAGAACCGAATCTCGAGCGTGTCACCCGTCGCCACGGCGGCGTCGAGCTCAACGGTCACCTCTTCGTGGCCCACAGCGACCAAGCGCCCCACGCGCACGCCCTGGTTAATTGCGCGCTCAAAGCTCATCAGCTCGGCACCCGAACGTCCTCGCAGGTACGCATCGCTAAACCCACGGTTAAACGACCTTCCCAGCTCGCGCTCAAGCTCTTCCACGGCACCGGGATCCCACGCGCCGTCGCGCAGCATATCGAGTGCCCGGCGCCACACCCGCACCACGTTGAATACGTAATCGGGGTTCTTCATGCGCCCCTCGATCTTGAGCGACGCCACGCCGGCATCTACAAGCTCGGGCAGATGCGCAATACCCAGATAGTCACGCGGGCACAGCAGGCGATCTCCCTCGACGGCGACAACGCTCTGCCCCGCCTCGTCCACCAGGTCGTACGCCAGACGGCACGGCTGCGTGCAGTCGCCGCGCATCGCCGAGCGCCCACGCCGCAGGGCCGAGAACTCGCACGCCCCCGAATAACCGATGCAAATCGCACCGTGGCAGAATACCTCGATGGGCACGCCCGTGGCACATAGCGCCGCAATCTCGTCGACCGTCAGCTCGCGCGCCGTCGTCACACGCTCGACCCCCAGCTCATCGGCGGCAAGCCGCACGGCGCCTTCGCTATGAACGCCCGCCTGCGTAGACAGGTGAATCTCGACCCCGGGAATCGCCGCGCTCAGCGCGCAGGCCAACCCGGCATCGGCCACAATCAGAGCATCGGCGCCCAGCTCCAGTGCATGAGCTCCCAGCGCCACCGCATCGGACAGCTCATCGTCAAACACGAACACGTTGAGCGTCACGTACACACGCACGCCATGAGCATGCGCCACGGCACAACCGCGCGCAAACTCGTCATCCGTAAAGCCATGGGCGCTCACACGGGCGTTAAAGCCGCCCAACCCCGCATAGATGGCATCGGTACCCGCGGCGATGGCCGCAAGCATCTGGTCGAGCCCGCCCGCCGGCGCCAGCAGCTCGGGCAGCGCCGCACCGGCAGCATCCAATCCAGTCTCGTATTGTCCGCTCGGCCCCATCGCCCGAATCGCCATCGGCAAACTCCTTACCAAGGTATGCATTCACTCTGAAAAATGCCGTCTTCCAGCATACACGAGGCCTCGCGCGCCCCGTTTGGTTTATCGTGTAATAACTTATGTCCATCCTGCCCCGACGGCACATCCGCCGCCCGGCACGACATACCTGGAGGTCAATATATGGGTCCTCGCCAACGACAGGGACGCAGCCGTTCAAAGACGCATGCTCTGCCCATAATCCTGCTCTCGTTTTTGGGCTTTTTGCTGATTGCGGGCGTGGCATTTGGCATCGGCATGGTCGGCAACGTCAACCGCTGGCTGTCCGATCTGCCCGACTACACCGACGCCAACGCGTATCTGGTGAGCGAGCCCACCGAGATCGTCGACTGCAACGGCAACAAGATCGCGAGCTTCTACACGCAAAACCGCAAGTCCATCACCAAGGACGAGGTCTCCCCCTACGTGCTGCAGGGCACCGTTGACGTCGAGGACGAGCGCTTCTACGAGCACGGCGGTATCGACCTGTGGGGTATCGCGCGTGCTGCGGTGGCAACCCTCGGCGGCGGGCATGAAGGCGCCTCGACTATCACCCAGCAGCTGGTGCGCAACACCATCCTGCAGGAGGAGCAGTTCGACTCGACCATCGAGCGTAAGGTGCGCGAGGCCTACATCGCCGTCAAGATGGAGGACATGTACTCCAAAGACGAGATCCTCATGATGTACCTCAACACCATCTATTACGGCCACGGCGCCTACGGTATTGAGGCCGCAGCCGAGACCTACCTGTCCAAGAGCGCCGCCGACCTCACCCTGAGCGAAGCCGCACTGTTGATCGGCCTTCCCAACTCGCCTTCGCAGTACGACCCCACGGTCAATCCCGATCTGGCACTGTCTCGCCGCAACAAGGTCCTCGACAACATGTTGCGCCTGGGCCACATTACGCAGGAGGAGCACGATGCCGCACAGGCCGAGCCCATCACCCTCAACGTGACCGAAATCTCGGGCAGCGGCGTTGACGTATACTCGCAGCCCTACTTTGTCGCCTATGTTAAGCAGCTGCTGGAGCAGGAGTTCTCGACCGACGTGCTCTTTAAGGGCGGTCTGACCGTCAAGACCACCATCGACCCCACGATGCAGCAGGTGGCAGAAAATGCCGTCCGCGAGCAGCTCGACACGCTCTCGCTCGACGGCCTGGACATGGGCATGGTCGTCGTCGATCCCAAGACCGGCTACATCAAGTGCATGGTGGGCGGCTACGACTACAACGCCGACGAGAACCACGTAAACCATGCCACGGCCAAGCGTCCCGTCGGCTCCACCTTCAAGGCCTTTACGCTGGCAACTGCCATCCAAAACGGCATGAACCCCAACGTCACCCTCAACTGCAACTCGCCGCTCAAGGCCAAGGGCACCACGACCGAGGTCCAAAACTACGCCAACCATAGCTATGGCAACATCACGCTTAAGCAGGCGACGGCATACTCCTCCAACACCGGTTACATCCAGGTGGCGGAAGCCGTCGGCAACAGCAAGATCATCTCGCTCGTCAAAAAGCTCGGCATCGATCCCGCTAAGGACAACATCGAGGACGTTCCCGTCATGACGCTCGGCACCGGCTCGATCTCGCCGCTCGAGATGGCCGCCGCCTACGCGACGTTTGCCAACGGCGGCTACTATCGCCAGCCGATCGCCATCACCGAGATTGACTCTCGTACCGGTTCGGTACTGTACCAGCACACGGACAATCCCTCACAGGTGCTTACCGAGGGCGAGGCCGCCGCGGTCACCGATGTTCTGTCCGGCGTCATGCAGGGCGGCGGTACGGGTGCTGCTGGCGCCCTGAGCGTCAACCAGCCCTATGCCGGCAAGACGGGCACCACCGACAACACCACCAACCTGTGGTTCTGCGGCTATACCCCGCAGCTGGCGTGCGCCCTGTGGACCGGCTATTCCGCGGGCGAGATCCCCATCCAAAAATACGGCACGGACCTGCTGGGCGACAGCACCAACCTGCCTGTCTTTAAGCGGTTTATGAACACCGTTCTGACCGGTACCGAGCGCGAGGAGTTTGCGACCGGAACGGCGCCCACCTACAAGAACAACAGCGCCTGGAAGTTCTACGGCACCAACAACTCCAAGAAGACGGAGAACGACGACAAGGACGAGAACGAGGACGAAGAGGAAACCACCACAACGACTACCACGACGACCACGACCACCGAGACCACGGGCGGCGACACCACCGGCGGCACCGGTACGACCGGTGGCTCGACGGGCGGCTCCACTGGTGGTTCGACCGGCGGCGATGGCGGCACGCCTACGCCTACGCCCACTCCCGACCCCTCGCCCACGCCTGACGATACGGTCGGCTAGAAATCATCCGGCCATTAGCAACAAGGCCCCCGAGCAGCTTATTAAACTGCTCGGGGGCCTTTTTAGTTTAAAGCGACCTGATGGGCGGTCTTTATACCGGCAGACAAAAAAGGGGGCACCGACCAACGTCGATACCCCTTACAAGCCACTATGTCAGCGCGCACGGTGCCGAGCGCACGACCCGCACGCCTACTTGCGAGAATTGCTCAGCTTATTGATCAGCGCCTCGAGACGCTCGCCGTCCTCGGCCGTCTGGGCAATAACCAAAATCGTATCGTTGCCGGCAAGCGAGCCAAGCACATCGGGCAGCTCTGCCGCATCAACGGCGGCGGCGATATCGCGGGCCTGCTTGGCGGTCAGCTTGCCCTCGTAAGTGTCCAGGATATTATCCGCATAGTCATTCAGAGCGGCCTTGGCATTATTCTGAGCATCAGTCAGGGCCTTCTGAGCGGCCTTGATCTTATCCACGGCGTCCTTGAGTTCTTTCAGGGTCTCGGGGGAGACCTTCTTGTCCAGGTTGTCCTGGATGTCGGTCAGCAGGCCAGCCAGCTGCTCAGTGGTCTTGCCATCCAGGCCGGTCACCTTCGCCAGGTCAGCCACGGCGGCATCCTCATCACTATAGGTGAGCTCATCCTTGGTCAGCCAGATGTAGACCAGCTCGGCGTACTCCTCATCCTCCTCGATGACGGAGACATAGGAGTAGTAACCGTCCTCGTCAGGAACGATATCGCCATTCGCTTTCACGCTGACAAACATGTCGTCGATGTTGCCATCGTCGATGACCAGCTTATCCTTGTTGCCCTTCTTGTCG
>UQIC01000026.1 GCA_900540985.1 uncultured Collinsella sp. | reverse complement strand
CGAGATAGCCCTCCTGGTCGAAATGCATGATCTCGATCTTCTCGGTTTCCTTCATTTGTCTCTCCTTTCTGGGGTTGTTTCCACATCCCCCATGCCAACGGGCATCAAAACCCGCTTACATTCCGTAACACTCGGCCGCTTTGGCCTTAAGCGCATTGACTGACTCTTCGTAGCCCTCTGCCTTGACCTCCATTTGCTTGGAGACGGCATCAAGATACGGGTGCACGTCCCATGACTTCAGACGCTCGGCTATCATGGCCGCAATCGTCTGGAAGAACACAAGATTGGGAATTGCGCTGAGCAGCGGAGCCACCTGAGGCACCGCAACCTCGTGAGCCCTACCCTTGGGATGGGCCGTGAGCAGCACCGTTTTTGTCGTAACGTTCGATAGCGCATCAGCGATATTCGCAAGACGCTCCGACCCCTGCGGATCGTCGACGATAAACACCAGATAGCCCGGAACGATCTGCATCTCGGGACCGTGGACGAACTCCTCGCCTTCGTGATGCATGGCAGGAATCTTGATGGTCTCGCTCAGCTTGAGGGCCGCCTCTTCGGCAACGCCATAGTTGGGGCCGTTGCCGACGACCATGGCGGGCGTGTGCTCAGAAAGCTCGAGCATGTGGTCTTGGACATATGCCTCGGCGGTCTTGCACATCACGGCATTGGCATGGATAGCCTCGCGCAGGTCGTCAAGACGCTGGGCAACGCCCTCGACATCAATCGTTCCGCGCGCTTGACCGCCGTAGATGCCAAAGAGCACCAGGTACTCGACGAGGACCTCGACGCCCAAGGTCACAAAGTCCACCGACTCGACGCCCACGCCGTAGTCAAGAACGATGTCAGTGTGCTCCTTGATGGGAGCCTCGACATTTGCCGTGAGCGCAACCGCAGGCATATCGTGCGCGCGCATGTAATCGAGCGCCGCAATCGTATTGGTCGAATAGCCGCTCTGAGAGACGGCGATGTTGAGCGCATGCTGCGGATAGATGTGCTCAAAATCGACGAAGGCCTCGGGCGTCACAACGGATACCTGCATCTGCAGCGCGTCTTGCAGGTAATCGCGGGCGCAATCGGCGGCATGGCGCGACGAACCCGAAGCAACGATGCGCAGTGCGTTAAAAGAACCAGACTGGAAAATATCAACGAGCTGCGCTACCAACTCAGACGAACACTCGAGGTTCTCTCCCATGCGCACATGGGCGAGTTGAACGTAATCGAGCATCTTCATCGTCTCACCTCCCAACAAATCATTAGTATTTGATACCAATCACGATTACAGATTACGGCTTTTTGATACCTCTTTGTCGATTAATTTATTCCCTTCGGTGAACGGTCGATTTTGAGCCCTGTAAGGTTGTATATACAGCTGGCTCAACGGTCAGGATCGTTTAGTTTTCCCAGCCGTTATACAAAAACACCAGCTAGTACGTATAGTTGTATCCACCCGCATCGCCGCGGTTAAATGACTTGACGTACTCAATTGCTTGGCCACTCGCGTCGTAACTCACGCACTCCAGCAGCAGGGCAAGGTCACCTTGCTCCAACCCAAGCAGACCGGCGTCTCGTGCGCCCAGCGCTTCGATATCGAGCTTTTCCTGTGCCATGACCGGCTTTCGACCCAACATCTCATAGGTCTCGTACAGACTGAACACCGACACGTCGATTTCTTCGATGGTCGGGAACAGCAGACAGGGGATCAGCGCCATCTCAATCGATACGGGATCGCCGTGAATGCAGTTCAGACGTCGAATGGAATAGAGCAGGTCGTCCTCGGCAATGCCAAATAGGTCAGCGTAGTATGGCCCCGCATAACGCTTGGAGCGCGCCAGAATGCGGACGGACGGTTCGCCGCCCGAGGCGCGAACCGATTCACGGAAGCCGCTCGTACGCTCAAACGCAACGGGCACCTTCTGTGCCACGAAGGCACCCTTTCCGCGGACACGGCGAATCTGGCCGCGACGAACTAGCTCGTCCACGGCGCTCCGGATAGTCAGGCGTGTCGTGCCAAACTCCTCGGCAAGCTCATTTTCGGACGGAATCATCGAACCCGTGGGGTATATTCCGCGCTCGATACGCTCCTCGACGCGGCGTCGAATGCGCATATAAGCCGGGGTGGCATCTACTGTTTCAGCCATTGTTCACCTGCCACGCTCCTCATGCCGTTCTTTTCGCCGTTATCGGCAAAGCGGAACTTTGTGGGCAAAATCACCGATTTACAATGCTCCACAAAACGCATGTCCTTATCAAATTCGATCGTGCTCTCATAGAACACCGGCGTTCCCTCTTCTTGCTGGAGCAGCTCGGCCTCTTCGGCGTTCAAGCGCGAGATGGAGATATGCTCACGTCCATGCTCAACGCGCACGCCACCTTCTTTGAGCAAAACATCGTAAAGGCTCTCACACTCAAAATCGTGCTCGGGAAGCGATGGGCACAGGGACAGGTTAACGTGAGCGGTCTCGATTGACGCCGGCTCGCCCTCGATAAGTCGAACGCGCTGCATGCGGAGCAAGGGAGCGCCTACAGCCACCCCAAGCTTGTCGGCAAGCGCCTCATCCGCCTCGATGGTCCCGGTGGAAACCAGACGAGAAGAGGGGTGCAGGCCGGCAGTCCGCACAGCATCGGAAAAGTTATACGTTTCCTGGAAGATGTTCAGCGGCTTGGGAGGACAAACATACGTGCCCGATCCGCGACGGCTCTCGAGCGTTCCACACGAGATAAGCCGCGTGATACCGGCACGCAACGCCGTACGCGAAACGCCAATCTCTTCGCACAGCACGCGCTCGGCCGGCAGGCGATCGCCGCCGGCAAGCTGATGGTGCTGGATATACCAAAGAATTCCCTCAACAGCACAATCTTTGGGGGGAATTGCATAAGATTCGCCTGCCATTGCACAGACTCCTCATTCAGACACGTATGCCGCCAAAATTAGGCCAGCCCTCCCATGGCATCAAATTCGGCCTTGATCTTCTCGGCGACATTCCGATACGACTTATATAGGCTTGAATCGCGTTTGACTTCGTCGGTCATAACGGGAATCTCTAATTTGGAAACCTCGTCTTTTCCCGTCTGAACCGCCACAACAACGCCCATACCAAGACACATATTACGCTTGGCAGCGTTTATTTTCGCCGCCTTGGCAGGATTTGCCAGGATACGCTGGGCAAATTCCTGTTTTGAAGCCACTTCCTCGGCCTCCGGATTGCCCACCTCGGCTACTTCGCACTGCAACACGTCCGCATAGTCAAAAATCTTCGGCTCGCCACCGCGTTGATGCACAGCCCACTTGCGGCGCGTGGCATCCTGGTAGATAGCCGGCAAAAATGTAAACCGCGGCGGGTCCAAAATCGTATCCGTGATGGTAAACACATCGGGATCAAAGGCATCCTGCGGGTTTTTCTTCTTGAACAGCCCCATATCAGCCTCCCGTACTAGCATTAAACAACTCATGCTGAATATAGCACCAATTTCAAGCCACTGCTTTATCGCATCGGTGCGCGGCGTCTATGGCTCGCCCAGCGGAAGAGTTCACGGACGAGGGCCGGGGTGCCTGCCTTGTTTTGAGAAGTGGGCTCCGCGAACTTCTCAAAACAAGGCAGGCACCCCGGCCCCGCCGGCAAATAGCGGACACTCCGCATGCAATCTATGCAAACAAGCAAGTACGCTTAGCTACATTCGGTAAGCTCGAGCACGCTGTCCTTAACGATAAGCGCCGGCTCCAGAACGACCTCTTCGGCACGTCTACCGCCCCTACCGGCAAGACGCTTGGACATGCAGCCAAAAGCATGCTCCGCGAGGACACCAGGATCCTGCTCAATCGCGGTCAGCGCCGGCTCAAAGAGAACGTCGGCCGCCGAGTTGTCATAGCTTACGACCGAGATATCGCCTGGGATGCTCTTCCCCATCTCGTGCAGGCGCTTGAGCAGACCCAGCGCAATGTTATCCGAGCTTGCGAACACGGCGGTGGCGTCAGTTGCGAGCACCGCCTCCGAGGCCTCATATGCGCTCGGAATGTAGTACTCGCTCTCAAACTCCAAACGCGCGTCAATAGGCAGGCCAACCTCGCGCAGTGCACGCTCGTAGCCGGCAAGACGTTTACGACCCGTATTGGAACGGCGCGCATTAACCAAGCAGGCAATGCGACGGTGGCCCTGCTCGATTAGATAGCGGGTGGCCATATAGCCGCCCATCTCGTGGTCGAACATCACCTTGTCGCACTCGAGTCCCTCAATGGCACGGTCGACCATCACGGCCGGGATGGGGAGATGGCTGACTTCTTCGCGCAAAGCGCGGTCGTCCGAGAACTCGTCGCCCACGACCAAGAACACACCATCGACGCCGCGCGTCACCAGCTGGCGCAGGAGCTCCAGATCGTCCTCGGCGCTTCCACCCGAGCTGGTAATAAAGAGCGCGTAGCCGTCCTCGCGGCAGCGCTTTTCCAGGCTGCCGGCGAGCGAGGCAAAAAAGCGGCTCTCGATATTGGGAACGATAAGGCCCAGTGTGCGCGACTCGCGCATGACCAGGCTGCGCGCGATCTGGTTAGGAACATAGTGGTTGCGCGCCGCAACCTCCTTGATGAGCTTGCGGTTTTCTTCCGAGATGCGACAAGGCCGGTTGTTAAGGACAAGCGAGACCGACGAAGGGGAAAGCCCCACCTCCTGGGCAATCTGCTTGAGAGTAACTTTGTTGCCCATCTCGCTCCTTCCGAGTATTCGCGCAATCTCTTGAAAGTATAGCGACCGTCCCTCTACCTTGATGATAAACACTTTACCAATCCGGTAGACGGCTGTTTTATCGCCGCGATTGGCGCAAAGTAACCTGACCCCTTTGCACCATGTGATGCATTGGGGTCAGGTTACTTTGCACCAAATCCATCCGGGTGGGGTATATTGCATTCGATTAATGAAAACGACCACCATAAGGCGGATATTCGTATGCACGAGAACGACTTTTTTAACGAGGACCTGCTCTGCGCGCTCGCCGGTGTTGCCGGCGAGGACAACGTGCTCATGAGCGAGCCCATGCGCGAGCACACCACGTTTAAGATCGGCGGCCCGGCCGACGTCTTTGTCACGCCCGATACCGAGCAGGGCCTCGTCGCCACGCTCGATACCTGCTATCGCTGCGATCTGCCCCTCACCATCGTGGGCAACGGCTCCGACCTACTCGTCGGCGACAAGGGCATCCGCGGCGTCGTCGTGGCGCTGGGCGAAGGCCTCTCCGACATTACGGTCGACGGCACGCACGTCACGGCGGCAGCCGGCGCGCTGCTTTCCGATGTCGCAGCCGCGGCAGCCGAGGCCTGTCTCACCGGCATGGAGCCCATCTCGGGCATCCCCGGATCGGTCGGCGGCGCCTGCTACATGAACGCCGGTGCCTACGGCGCCTGCATGGCAGATGTTTTGGAGTCCGTGCGCGTCTACAAACCCGCTCGCCAGCTCGACGACGGCACCCGCGGCAGTGGCAATATCATCGAGTTCGATGTCGACGAGCTCAACCTGGGTTATCGAAAGAGCCGCATCGCCGATGACGGCTTTATCGTGCTTTCGGCCACCTTCAATCTCGCCCCGGGCAACGCCGCGATGATCAAGGCCGACATGGACGACTACCGCCAGCGCCGCGAGGACAAGCAGCCACTCGACATGCCGAGTGCCGGCTCCACTTTCAAGCGCCCCGAGGGTTACTTTGCCGGCAAACTCATCATGGATGCCGGCCTGCGAGGACACGCCGTTGGCGGCGCGCAGGTGAGCGAGAAGCACTGCGGCTTCATCGTCAACGCCGACCACGCCACCGCCGCCGATGTCGACGAACTCATCCGCCACATCCAGGCAACCGTCAAAGACCAATTCAACGTAGACCTAGAACCCGAAGTCCACCGAGTAGGCGAATTTTTATAAAAAAGAAGGCCCCGAAAGGGGCCTTCGCCATATTTATTCAGATAACCCAGTCCGGTGCGTCGCGCCCCGAACCCGAGAGGGCCGCGTGCCCGCCCGCAATATATTTGATTGATCGCGAGTTCCGCACGCAAAGAAGGCCACTTAATGTGGCCTTCGTCTTGCGCAGGACTGCCCGAGCAGGCAATCAAATATATTGCGGACGGGCACGCGGCCCAGTCGGCTTTACGACAGCGCAATACCGCCGAGCCAGCCCCAGCGCACGCCAGAGCCAGTACCATAAAAGCTGATGAACGAATCAAGCGACTTAGACGTAATGGCACCCTCGTTGCTCATAACGATGCCGCCGCCAACGTAGATACCCACATGACCGTAGATAAGGCCCGGAGCACCCGTGCCGCTGTGCGAGGAATCGGCCACGATCATGCCCACCTGCAGCGCCGAGCGGTCGGAGCTATAGCACCAGGCGTTAAACATGTCGCACGCATTGCCGCCAAAGTAGCCAACGCCGGCGTTACGGAAGACATTGGTGACCCACGCCGCGCACCAGTTCTGACCCGGCGAAGGCGTGGAGTAGCACGCGTTGACGACAGCCTGCTGCTTGCCCGAGCCGGCATTCTGCTGCGGAGTTCCGGGCGCGTACGATCCACCACCCGAGCTCGAGCCACCCGAGTAGGAATTGTTCTTGTTCGCGGCAGCCGCGGCAGCGGCAGCCTTCCTAGCGGCCTCCTCAGCCTGGGCGGCAGCGAGGATCTCGGAATCGCGCTGAGCCATGAGCTCCTTGACGTCGTCGGAAAGACCGTTCAGCACGGTCTGGACTTCTTGCTGCTTGGCCTGCATGTCCTGCATCTGGGCAGTCTGCTGGTCCTTGAGCTTCTCTAAGTCGGCCTTCTGCGACTCGAGCTCGGTCTTTTGCGCATCGAGCTCTTCCTGGATGGTCTGAATGTCCTCGATGGCGTCGCGGTCGCTCTTGTTGATCTTCTCAACGTAATGCGCGTTGGCGACGAGTTCCTCAAACGAGCCAGAGGCCAGCAGCAGCGACAGGATGTTCGTGCCGCCGGACTTGTAGCTGGCGGCCACGCGATCGGAAAGGTCGTTGCGCTTCTTCTTGAGCTCGGCCTTCTTTTCATCGATCTGGGCCTGCGTGTCGTCAATCTTGCCCTGGACATTCTCGATGTCGTTGAGGGTCTGGGCATTCTTGTTGGCCAGCGCCGCATACTCATTTGCGATGCTGTCGAGCTGGGCCTGAACCTCGTCGAGCTGGGCCTGGGCGGCATT
Source organism: uncultured Collinsella sp. (assembly GCA_900540985.1). Lineage (GTDB taxonomy): Bacteria > Actinomycetota > Coriobacteriia > Coriobacteriales > Coriobacteriaceae > Collinsella. The sequence continues at coordinate 21,482 of UQIC01000026.1, read as the reverse complement.
TAGTTTATCGGTGGTTTCTTTGGAAGCCTCCGCCGCATGGGCGCGAGCGGGCAGGCCAAAAAGAACTGCCGCAGAAGCGGCGCCGAACAGGGCCTTGAGGGCAGTGCGGCGCGAGAGCTCCTGGGAAAGGATGGAATCGCTGTTTGGTGACATATGTACTCCGTTACATGCTTATTTATATGTCGCTCAACTCATACATATTAGCGTACATATGGCGCGTCCCAACGATTTCCACGAACGGCAGGAAACTACAAGGTCAGCGGCTCGTAAGCAAATGCCAAAGATCAGGTTATGCGTACGCAAGCTCTTCTATGAGTACGTTAGCACAATCCTCTGCTTTTCCTACAGCGCACGATTTGGGCGTCCCTGCCTGCGCTATACTCCCCTGAAGAAGTGTTCCTGATTCGATAGGAGACTACATGTCCAAAGCACTCGACCCCAAAGACACCTGTGTCCTCGTTACCGGTGGCGCCGGCTTTATCGGCTCGCACACCGTCGTTCAGCTGCTCGAGGGTGGCTACCAGGTCGTCATCGTCGATGATCTCTCCAACTCCAGCGCCGTCGCCGTCGACCGCGTCAAGACCATCGTGGGCGACGAGGCCGCCAAGAACCTCACCTTCTACGAGGCCAACGTGCTCGACCGCGATGCGATGAACAAGATCTTCGATACCCATCAGATCGACCGCGTCATCCACTTTGCCGGCTTTAAGGCCGTCGGCGAGTCAGTGAGCAAGCCCGTCGAGTACTACCACAACAACATCGAGAACACCCTGGTGCTCATCGACGTCATGCGCAACCATGGCTGCAAGTCCATCATCTTCTCGAGCTCCTCGACCGTCTACGGCGACCCGGACAACCCGCCCGTCACCGAGGAGGATCCTAAGAAGCCCGCGACCAACCCCTATGGTTGGACCAAGTGGATGATCGAGCAGATCCTCATGGACGTCCACACCGCCGACCCCGAGTGGGACGTCGTGCTGCTCCGTTACTTCAACCCCATTGGCGCTCATCCGTCGGGCCTGATCGGCGAGGACCCCAAGGGCATCCCCAACAACCTGGTGCCCTATGTCGCCCAGGTTGCCGTGGGCAAGCTCGAGGCCGTTCAGGTCTTTGGCAACGACTACCCCACCCCCGACGGCACCGGCGTGCGCGACTACATCCACGTGTGCGATCTGGCCTCTGGTCACGTTGCTGCCCTTAACTGGATGAACGGCAAGACCGGCGTCGAGATCTTTAACCTGGGCACCGGCACCGGCACCTCGGTACTCGAGGTCGTCGCCGCCTTCTCCAAGGCTTGTGGCAAGGAGCTGCCCTACGTGATCCGCGAGCGCCGCGCCGGCGACATCGCTGCCAACTGGTGCGATGCCTCCAAGGCCGAGCGCATGATGGGCTGGAAGGCCCAGTACGACATCGCGGACATGTGCCGCGATAGCTGGAACTGGCAGAGCCACAACCCCAACGGCTTCGCCGACGCCGAGTAGCAAAAACCTACATACCGCTCTTGCCCCGATCTCACGTTGTGAGGTCGGGGCTTTTTTCATGGCATGTAACCATTCGCCGAAAAACGACCAACTTTTTTATCTTGCCTGTACATGTTTAAACAACATGTTTTACAATAGGCGTATCGAATCAGAACATCGGAGGCGGACTGCACACCCATCGGCAGGCCGACCCCACAACAAGAAGGTTGGTGAGCGCATTCATGGAGCGTGCAAGCGGCGTCCTCATGCCCGTCTCATCTCTGCCCGGACCATACGGAATCGGCGGCTTTGGTTGGAATGCCTACGACTTCGTCGATTTTCTCGCCTCGTGCAAACAACATTACTGGCAGATTCTGCCCCTTACGACGACCAGCTATGGCGATTCGCCCTATCAGTCGTTCTCGGCCCGCGCAGGCAACCCCAACTTTATCGACTTTGCCGAGCTTATCGAGGCAGGGTATCTGGAGCAGCGCGATATCGATGGCGTGTATCTGGGATCCGACCCCAGCAATGTCGACTACGGTGCCATCTTTGGTGGCCGCCGTCAGATTCTCGACCGAGCCGCTGAGCGCTTTGCTGCCGACAAGCCGGCCGATTTCGATGACTTTATCCAGGCCAACGAGGACTGGCTCATCCCCTACTGTGAGTTCATGACCGTCAAAGAGGAGTGCGGTCTCAAGGCGTTTTGGGAGTGGCCTGCGGAGCTCCGCACCCGCGGCGAGGCTTCCGCCAAGGTCTGCGCCGACCATCCGGCGCGTATGCTCTACCACCAGATGACGCAGTACTTCTTCGATCGCCAGTGGAGCCGTCTCAAGGCCTATGCCAACGAGCGCGACATTCTCATCATCGGCGACCTGCCCATCTATGTCTCGCGTGACTCCGTCGAGATGTGGGCGACGCCTGAGCTCTTTAAGATCGACGCCGCCGGCAATCCCGTGAGCGTCGCCGGCACGCCGCCCGACCAGTTCTCGGCCACCGGCCAGTACTGGGGCAACCCCATCTACGACTGGGACGCCATGGAGTCCGATGGCTTCTCCTGGTGGGAGGGCCGCATTCGCGCCGCCCTCGACATGTACGACGTCATCCGCCTGGATCACTTCCGCGGCTTCGAGGCCTATTGGGAGGTGCCGTTCTCCTCGCCCGATTCGTCCTACGGTTCGTGGACGCAGGGTCCCGGCCTCAAGTTCTTCAAGACGCTCGAGGAAAAGCTCGGCACGCTGCCCATCATCGCCGAGGACCTGGGCTTCCTCACCCCCGGCGTCATCGACATGCGCGACAACTCGGGCTTCCCCGGCATGAAAATCCTGCAGTTTGCCTTTGAGGGTACCAACTCGTACTACCTGCCGCATAACTACATCGCCAACACCGTCGCCTATGTGGGCACCCACGACAACGAGACGGCGCGCGGTTGGTTTGAGGGAACGGCCACCCCGCGTCAGCGTGAGCAGGCAGCCCTGTACACCCATCAGCAGGCCGGCGAACCCATGGCAGATGCACTCAATCGCACCATCGCCGCCAGCGTGAGCGACACGTGCATCTACACCATGCAGGACCTGCTCAACTTGGGCAACGAGGCGCGCATCAACACCCCTGCCACGCTGGGCGGCAACTGGACCTGGCGCATGCTCGACGGCGCCATCACCCGCGAGCTCGAGCACAAACTCACCGACTGGACCGAGACCTACTTCCGCATCCCGTCGGAAGCCGAAATCGAGCTTCCTCAATAGGAGCTACCGCGCCCGGCCCCTCCCCACCGTGCGGACGCGCTTGCTTTTCCCGCGCGAGGCCACCCCAATCCCCTCGCGCGGGCTTCTTATGAATTGCAGACATGAAACAACCCATCACAGGAGAAAACATGCCCCAAATTAACCTCATGGAACTCGCCGAGCAGTCTTTTGGCACCTCGCTCGAGCAGCTCGACGACCGTCGCATTTACAAGCTGCTGGTCAAACTCGTGCAGGAGCGCTCCGCCGCCTGCCCACTCAACAACGGCAAGAAAAAGCTCTATTACATTTCCGCCGAATTTTTGATCGGCAAGCTGCTCATCAACAACATGATCGACCTCGGCATCTACGACGAGGTTAAGGACCAGCTCACCGCCGCAGGCCACGACCTCAACAAAATCGAGGAGTTCGAGGTCGAGCCGTCACTCGGCAACGGCGGCCTGGGCCGCTTGGCCGCATGCTTCCTGGATTCCATCGCCACGCTGGGCTTGACCGGCGATGGCGTGGGCCTCAACTATCACTACGGTCTGTTCCGTCAGCGCTTTGTCGACAACCAGCAGAAGGCCGTCCCCGACGAGTGGCTCGGTGAGCAGGACATCCTAGTCGACGATGACCGCTCCTACACCGTCGAGTTCGGCGATTTTGCCGTTACCTCCAAGCTCGTCAACATCGATGTGCCCGGTTACGGCCAGCCCACCAAGAACCGCCTGCGCCTGTTCGACCTAGCGAGCGTCGACGACGGCCTGGTCCCCGGCAGCTCCATCGACTTCGACAAGACCGAGATCGCCAAGAACCTCACCTTGTTCCTCTACCCCGACGATTCCGATGAGCAGGGCCGCCTGCTTCGCATCTACCAGGAATACTTCATGGTGAGCAACGCCGCCCAGCTCCTGATCGACGAGGCCATCGAGCGCGGCAGCAACCTGCACGACCTGGCCGACTACGCCGTGGTCCAGATCAACGACACGCACCCCACCATGGTCATTCCCGAGCTCATCCGCTTGCTCACCACCGAGCACGACATCGAGTTTGACGAGGCCGTTACCATCGTGCGCTCCATGGTCGCCTACACCAACCACACGATCCTTGCCGAGGCGCTCGAGAAGTGGCCGCTCGCCAGCCTGCAGAAGGTCTCCCCTGCCATCGCCGACATTATCGTCAAGCTCGATGAGATCGCGAAGGCCGAGCACGATGACCCGCGCGTCGCCATCATCGACGAATACGACACCGTCCACATGGCCCACATGGACATTCACTTTGGCTTCTCCATCAATGGCGTCGCCGCACTCCACACCAAGATCCTGGAGGACACCGAGCTTCATCCGTTCTACGAGATTTATCCCGAGAAGTTCTCCAACAAGACCAACGGCATCACCTTCCGCCGCTGGATCCATGGCGCTAACCCCGCGCTCGCCAGCCTACTAGACGATGTGATCGGCACCAATTGGCGCAGCACCGGCGACCTGAGCAAGCTCGCCAAGTTCGCCGACGACAAGGATGTTCTTGAGCGCCTGGCCGCCACCAAGGTCGAGGCCAAGGCCATCATGCGCCAGTTCATGGCACTCGAGCAGGGTGTGACCATTCCCTCCAACGCCATCATTGATGTTCAGGTCAAGCGTATCCACGAGTACAAGCGCCAGCAGATGCTCGCGCTCTACATCATCTGGAAGTATCTCGACATCAAGAACGGCAATAGACCTAAACACCCCGTCACCATCATCTTTGGCGGCAAGGCGGCACCTGCCTACACTATCGCGCAGGACATCATCCATCTGATCTTGACGCTGTCGCAGTGGATTGCAAACGACCCCGACGTGGCTCCCTACCTGCAGGTTGTCATGATCGAGAACTACAACGTCACCGCCGCCGAGCGCGTGATCCCCGCCGCTGATATCTCCGAGCAGATTAGCCTGGCCTCCAAAGAGGCGAGCGGCACATCCAACATGAAGTTCATGCTCAACGGCGCCCTAACCCTGTGCACGCTCGACGGCGCCAACGTGGAGATTGCCGAGCTCGTGGGCGACGAGAACATCTATACCTTTGGTGCCTCGTCCAAACAGGTCGAGCAGCTCTATGCCGACGGCACCTATGACGCCGGTGTGCTCTACCGCAAGCCCGGCATTAAACTGCTGGTGGACTTCATCACCAACCCGGCCTTTATGGCGACCGGCAATGCCGAGCGCCTGCAGCGCCTGCACGACGACATTAAGGGCAAGGACTGGTTTATGGCCCTGCTCGACATTGAGGAGTATATCCAGACCAAGGAGCGCGTGTTGGCCGACTACGAGGACCAGGACGCCTGGATGCGCAAGACGCTCATCAATATCGCCAACGCCGGCACCTTCTCGTCTGACCGCACGATCTCCCAGTACAACGACGAGATTTGGCACCTGAGCTAATTTCGCTTCCCTTACCCATCCTCTTGAGAAACGGAGTCGTGGCAACACGGCTCCGTTTTTTGTGCCCGCACGTTACCCTGCGACCCAACTCGGCCAAACAATCTCGATCTGTAACAACTACTCGGTAAAAACGGTCCCAGCTGTTACAGATTGAGACATACCGGCCCCTCCCCTTGGGTTTATCTCGATCTGTAACATCTAGCAGCTGAAATTCACCTTTGGTGTTACAGATTTAGATGAAATGGTTAGCTCAGCGGAACCGTCTCGATCTGTAACATCTAACGTCCGAAATCAGCCTCACCCGTTACAGATCGAGACAAACGACCGGTCAGACAGCCCCAACACAAAGAAAGGCTCCCCTCTCGCCCAGTGGACGGGAGGGGAGCCTTATATGTGACCGCGGCAAAAGGATGGCAATACCGCAGTCGCCCAAAGGGAGGGCCTGGATGCACCGGGCCTAGATAAGGTTCTTGCCAGAGACCTTATCGAAGAGGTGGGTCGCGTTCTTCTCGAACTTGAACCAGATGGTGTCGCCAGCCTTGAGCGCGCCCTTGGCCTCGAGGTCGACGACGGGGATAATCAGGACAAACTGGCCGTCGGGAGCGGTCACGTGGACATGCTCGGTCGAGCCCATGAGCTCGGTCACCTCGACGGTACCCTGGAGCGCGCCCTCCTCGCCCTTGTCGGCAAGCAGGATCTGCTCGGGACGCACGCCGGCCGTAATCTCCTTCACGTCGCCGCCGTCCCAGTTGAGGGCAAGCTGAGCGCAAGTCTCGGGGGCGAGCGCCACGTTCATATCCTCGGTCTTGACGGTAAAGCCGTTGCCCGAGCGCACCAGCTGGGCATCGAAGAAGTTCATCTGCGGCACGCCGATGAAGCCGGCGACGAAGATGTTCGCGGGATGGTTGAAGACCTCCTGCGGCGTGGCGATCTGCTGGACAACGCCGTCCTTCATGACCACGATACGGTCACCGAGGGTCATAGCCTCGGTCTGGTCGTGAGTAACATAAATGAACGTGCCCTTGATCTCGTGGCGCAGCTTAATGAGCTCGGCACGCATCTGGTTACGAAGCTTGGCGTCCAGGTTGGACAGCGGCTCGTCCATCAGGAAGACCTTGGGGTCACGCACGATGGCGCGGCCGATAGCGACACGCTGGCGCTGGCCGCCGGAGAGCGCCTTGGGCTTACGGTCGAGGTACTCGGTAATGCCCAGAATCTCGGCAGCAGAGCGAACCTTGCGGTCGATCTCGTCCTTGGGAACCTTCTTGAGCTCGAGCGTAAATGCCATGTTCTCGTACACCGTCATATTGGGGTACAGAGCGTAGCTCTGGAACACCATGGCGATGTCGCGGTCCTTGGGCGCCACGTCGTTGACACGCTTGCCGTCGATGAGCACATCGCCCGAGGTAATGTCCTCCAGGCCGGCGACCATGCGCATCGTCGTGGACTTACCGCAGCCAGAGGGGCCAACGAGGACGACGAACTCCTGGTCGTGAACGGTGAGGTTGAAGTCCTCTACAGCGAGCACACCGTCCTCGGTAACCTTGAGGTTGTGCTTCTTCTCCTCGGTCTTCTTCTTTTTGCCAAAGAAGCCTTTCTTTTTTGACTCGTTGTTGGGATACACCTTCTGAACATGTTTGAGAACGATCTCGGCCATGTCTCTACCTTTCGATATGCGGCGCCGCGCTGAGGGGCGCCGCAGAAACTTGCAAAACAGTTACGGCATTAGCCCTTGACGGCACCTGCCACCACGCCGTCGATGATGTACTTCTGACAGAGGATGTACATGATAACGATGGGGATAACGACCATCATGATGCAGGCCATCATGGGGCCGAGCTCGACGTGGCCGTAGCCGCCGCGGAAGTACTGGATCAAGATAGGAATGGTCTTGTACTTGGTGGAGTCGAGCGTAAGGTAGGGCAGCAGATAGTCGTTCCAGACCCACATGGTCTCGAGGATGCCGACCGAAAGATAGGTGGGCTTCATGATGGGAAGGACGATCTTAAAGAACACCTGGACCGGGTTGCAGCCATCAATCATGGCCGCCTCCTCGATCTCGAGCGGGATGTTCTTTACAAAACCGGCGAACATAAAGACCGCCAGGCCCGCGCCAAAGCCCAGATAGATAAAGCAGATGTTGAACGGCGTGTTAAAGCCGATGCGGTCCGCCAAATTGGACAGCGTGAACATGAGCATCTGGAACGGCACGACCATCGAGAACACGAACAGGTAATAGAAGAAGTTCGAGATCTTGTTGTTGACACGAACCACGTACCAAGCGCACATGGAGCAGCACACCAAGATCAGCACGACCGACGTGACCGTGATGATGAGCGAGTACATAAATGCCGAGGCAAAGCCCTGCTCGTTAAGGGCGTGCATGTAGTTTGCGAGGCCGTTGAACGTCTCGGGCGTGAGCAGATCGAATGCCGTGGTGGTGCTGATTGCGGTCGCTTTCTTAAAAGAATTAAGCGCAATCATGAACACGGGGTAGATCCACGCGAGCGACAGGATCGTAAAGAAAATCGAGAGCGCGCGGTTGATAACCTTATCGCGTTTCATTACTGCTGCACCTCCTTGGACCTCGTGGCCTTAAGCTGGATCATGGAGATGGCCACGACCAGGATGCAGAAGATAACCGCCTTGGCCTGACCAATGCCCTGCCATGCGATACCGGCACGCGAATAGAACGTGTTGTAGATGTTCAGGGCGAGCATCTCGGTGGAGTGCGCGGGGGCGCCGCCGGTAAGGGCGAGGTTCTGGTCGAACAGCTTAAAGCCGTTGGTGATGGACAGGAACAGGCAGATGGTGATGGTCGGCATCAGGTTAGGGATCTTAACCTTCCAAAACGTCTGCCATGCCGTAGCGCCGTCGACCTTGGCGGCCTCGATGTAGTCGGACGGAATGGACTGCAGACCAGCGATGTAGATGATCATCATGTAGCCGACCTGCTGCCACAGGGTCAGGATGATAAGGCCCCAGAAGCCAGCAGCAGAGTTAAGAGCGATGAGCTGGGCGCCCACGTTGGAGAGCAGGCAGTTGATCAGAATCTGCCAAATGTAGCCCAGCACGATGCCGCCGATCAGGTTAGGCATAAAGAAGATCGTACGGAAGATGTTGGTGCCTTTGAGCGCCTTGCGGGTGAGCGCCTGCGCAATGGCCAGGGCGATCACGTTGATGAGCACCGTCGACAGGAAGGCAAACGCCACGGTAAAGAAGAACGACGTGGAGAACTGCGGATCGGACAGCGCGCGCACGTAGTTCTCGATACCGACAAAGTGCGCGTTACTAATGATAATAAACTGGCAGAACGAGAGATAGAAGCCCTGGATAAAAGGGATCACGAACCCGATCATAAACGCCAGGCACGTGGGCAGCATAAAGAGCGGCCACCAGCGCTTGAGTGCTTTGCCCATAAAAGGGTCCTTTCAATATGCAGGGGGCGGGCAAACCAACGTCTGCCCGCCCCCTGTCGCTAATCAGATAGCTTGGGCAGCAACTGCTTACTCGGAAGCGGCCTTCTCGGTCTTCCAGCCATCGACGAAGGCGTTCTTGACGCCGTCCCACTTGCTGTTATCGGCAGCGTAGGCAATCAGAGCCTGCTTGAGGTTCTTCTTCCACTCCTCGGAGGGAATGTAGACGAAGTCCCAAGCGACGGTCTTCTTGCCGTCCTTGGCCATGGCAACGGCCTGCTGCGAGAAGACGTTGGTGGTCTCCTTGGCGCTCTTGAACGGAGCGGTCAGGCCCATCTTGTCGGCGATGATGCTGGTCGGGGTGTCAGCGGTGACGCACCAATACATGAAGTCCTCGGTGGCCTTCTGGGCATCCTCGGAAGCCTGGGAACTGACGCACCAGTAGTTCTCGCCGCCGGAGCACAGGCCCTGGTTCTCCTCGCCGTCAACACCGATGTAGATCGGCATCATGCCAATCTGATCGTCGGTCATGCCGGCCTTGACGAGGTCAGAGTAGGCCCAAGAGCCGTTCTGGTAGAAGACGGCCTTGCCGGTTGCGAACTCGTTGGTGGCGTCGTCGCCGGTCTTGGAAGCAAGCTGCGAAGGATCGCAGGTGGAGTCGGTGATGTACAGGTCGAAGATCTGCTTGTAGTTGTCGAGGAACTCACCCTTGATCTCGTCGTCCTCCTGGTTGTGCTCCTTCTCAAACTCGTAGTAGAGCGGCATGTTGGCAAGGTGGGTGGTGTAGCGCCAGCTGGAGGAGTCGTCCATGCCGGCGGAAGTGAAGGCACCCTCGACACCAAGCTCGTCCTTGCGGGCCTGGATGTCATCGGCACAAGCCTTCAGCTTGTCGAAGGAGTTGATGTCCTCGGCCTTGTAGCCAGCCTTCTCGAGCAGCTGCTTGTTGTAAATAATGCCGAAGCTCTCCTGAACCCAGTCGATGCACACATCCTTGCCGTCGGACTGCAGAGCCAGGGAGTCATCAATGAGCTCACCGCGGAGCTTGGTATCGGACAGGTCGGCGCAGTAATCCTTCCAGTTCTTAAGACCGGTGGGGCCGTTGACCTGGAACAGGGTCGGAGCGGAGCTCTTGGACATCTCGGACTTGAGCTTCTCCTCGTAGGTGTTGGAGGCAGCGGTCACGATCTTGACCTCGACGCCCTTCTCCTTCTTATAGGCCTTAGCGATCTCCTTCCACTCCTTGTCGACCTCGGGCTTGAATTGGAGGAAGTAGACCTCGGCAGCGTCACCAGAAGCAGAGGAGCCGGAGCCGGCAGAACCACCGCAACCCACGAGGCCCAGACCAAGAACTGCAGCCGCGGAACCAGCAAAGCCCAGGAACTGCCTTCTGCTCATTTCGTTCTTCATTACAATCCACCCTTTCACACCGTGGCGGCACCCTTTGCCGCCGCCTTCGGAGATTGGCTCGGGGACTTTGCCCCTTTTGCTGATTTGAACGATACGCTATTTGGCTAGTTGTTTGAACAAGTATTACTAGAGCGGTAGAAAAACTTCGGTGAACGGTAATTTCAACTTGATACTTGACAAGTTTTGTATAAACAATTATTTGTTATCGAATGCAGAGAAAACGCCCGGTCAAGCCGATGTACCGTCGGTTTGACCGGGCGTTTTCTCTTTGAGGCCATGAGTCTCGTCAGGCTGCGAGCTAGCCGGCTATCGCTTGGAATTGACACGGTAATGGAAGATCTCGGGGTGTGTGCGAGTGTGCGTCACCTCAAACAAGATACCGTCCGAGGTGTACGACTGACTCTCCATGACGGCAACGCAGTTGTATTTGCCGAGGTCAAGATAGCTGCAGTCCTCATCGTTGGCGAGCTCGACACTCACCGTACGACGGCTCGCCATCACTTTGACACCGCGCTTGTGCTCCAGATAGCCGTAAATAGAATCTGCCGCGATCTCGGGAGTCAGGCCCTTGGCGATCGACGCCAAAAAATAGCCATGGTCCACTTGGCGCGCGTTGCCGTTGAGGCTTCGGACACGCACTACGCGAATCAACTCCTCGCCCACCTTAAAGCCCAGGTGACGAGAGAGTTGCTCGGTGCAAACCAGATGTTCGAAAGACTTAACGTCCGTAGATGCAACGGCATTGTTGCGCTTTGCAAACTCGCCAAACGACTCAACCTCTTCGAGTGCGCCCAACATGTCGGTTTCGCCCTTAAGCCAAATAACGCGCACGCCCTTGCCGTGTATGGGCTGCACAAACATCCCGTCGGCCAGCATACCCAAGGCGCGACGGACGGTATTGCGAGTGCATCCGAACTCCGCGGTCAGCTCGGCTTCGGTTGGCAGCATCTCCTGAAACGCATAGGTCCCATTAATGATGCGCGAGCGTATTTCTCGGTAGATTCCTTCGTATATCGCTTTTGGCATTGTTTCACCTCTACATTATTCATTTCCGGCTAGGCACGATAGCATTTCTTAAAGTTGTTTAAACCGAATATCGGTAAAGCGACAGGATTTAACCGTTGACGGTTTCTGTCATGCCCAAATCGGTTTCGCTCAAAACTGCCGGTACGACAATCGTCTGGTCCTCTACAATGAATCCATTGTTTAAACGTTTCCCCACGCGCAACGCGCCTCGATATTCGGAAGGCAGAACATGCTGCAAAAAATCCAACGCTTTGGCGGGGCAATGTTCGCGCCCGCCATGCTGTTTTCTGTATCAGGCCTCATGGTCGGCGTCTCCGCTCTCGCAACGACTGCGGACATCGTCGGCGATCTCGCCGTATACGGAACCCCTTGGTACGCTTTTTGGACCATCATCCAGCGCGGCTCGTGGACGGTCTTTAAACGCCTCCCGCTCCTTTTTGCCGTAGCGCTGCCCATCGGTCTTGCCCAAAAACAACCGGCTCGTTGCTGCCTCGAGGCTCTCGTCGCCTATTTTGCCTACTGCTTCTTTTTGAGCGAGATCATTAAGCTGAGCGGAGACAATCTTGGACTTAAGTACCCGTCGTCTTTGACCTCCGCTAGCGGCATCACCATCATCGACGGCATCAAGACGCTCGACACCGGCATTATCGGCCCGCTGGCGGTATCGGCAACCGTCGTCGCCATCCATGACCGCTTCTACGATGCCAAGGTTCCCGATTGGCTCGGCACCTTCTCGGGCTCCTCGCTGGTCTACCTCATCAGCTTTTTTGCCGTGTTTGCCCTTGCCGCTATCTCGGCCGCCATCGTGCCCTCCGTATACGCAATGACCGAAACGCTGCGCCATGCACTTACGAGCGTCGGCCCCTTTGGCGTGGGCATCTTTGTGCTTTTGGAGCGAGCGCTCGAGCCCATGGGGCTGCACCACCTGCTCTACATGCCGATCTACTACGACAACCTGGTCATTAACGACGGCATCTACGCCACGTGGAGCAGCTTGCTCCCCATCCTCTCCCATAGCACGCGCCCCCTTAATGAACTTGCGCCGTGGGCCGGTTTTACCGCCACCGGCTGGGTCAAGCTCTTTGGCCTTCCCGCCATCGCAGCCGCGTTCTACTCCACCGCAAAACCAGAGCGCCGCGCCGGCCTTAAGGTCATCCTTTTGCCCGCCATCGTCGCCTCGGTGGTTTGCGGCGTTACCGAGCCACTCGAGTTTCTCTTTATGTTCACCCACCCCGGGCTCTTTTTGCTCTACGCCGTCTTATCGTCTTGCCTTGCCACAACCATGAATCTCTTTGGCATCGTCGGCATCTTCTCGGGCGGCCTGATTGAGATGGCAGCCTTCAACTTTATTCCGCTCATGCGCACGCATGCCGGTGCCTATCTTTTGGCGCTCGGTATCGGCCTTGCCTTTAGCCTCATCTTTTTTGTTAGTTTTCGAGCACTCATCTTGGTCTATGACCTTAAGACGCCGGGCCGCGAGGATCATGTTGCCAATCGCGCGGCAATCGATCGTTTAACGGAAAGCGGCTTTGCCAAAGAGCAATCTCCCAATGACGAGGTCAATAGTCGATCCAATCAAGATCACGTCCTCGCTGAGCGGGTAATTCAGCTTTTAGGTGGCGTTGGCAATATTGTGGGCGCAACCAACTGCGCCACGCGCCTGCGCGTCGAGGTCGCAGACCCTTCCATCGTTGCAGATAACGCGTCGTTTGTCGCGGTGGGCGCCAAGGGCCTCATCATTACGGACAAGACCGCCCAGGTGGTCATCGGCATCTCCGTTCCCCGCGTTAAAGAGCATTTTGACCAGATCATGGGCCTCGAGCCGGAATTTGTGCCCACCGCCTCGGCCTCCCCCGCCGCCAGCGCAGCCCATAAGCGCGGCGATATTTGCTTCTTCGATATCGACGGAACGCTCGCCTGGCAAGACCCCAGGCTCGCCCAAGACCTTCCCGAAGACGAGCGGGACCTCTCCCCCTACCCCAACGAGGCGGTCTCGCAGGCCATCCGCGAGTTTGTCGCCAACGGCAACATGGCCTTTATCTGCACGGGACGCACCCTGAGCTGCATCCACCCCAAACTTCTTGAGCTGCCCTGGACCGGCATCGTCTGTCTTGCGGGCGGTTACGCCGAGATCAACGGACACGCAATTCGCGATCTGTCGATGACGCCCAGTATGCTGCAGCGTCTTGCCCCCTACCTTGAGCAATCGGGCGAGGCCATCCGCTTTGAGGGCCTCAACGGCGTCGTGCGCATGAGTGCCGATGCCCCCGATGCCCCCGGATACGCGCGCACCCTGGGCGACGCAGTCACGCAGCTGCAACATTACAGTGTCTACAAGATCTTGATGTCTACATCGCTCGCCAACCGCATCGCCCAAGATAAGGCACTTGAGCCGCTGCTGTGCTTTAACGAGCTCGAACTCGAGGTAACCGAAATCTCGCCCCGCGAATGCACGAAGCGCGGGGGCATCCAGTCTGTACTCGATGCCCTCGATCCCCACCACGGAACCGTATACGGCATCGGCGACGCCAGCAATGACGTCTCGCTGATGAACGCCGTCGATGTCGGTATCGCCATGGGCAATGCGCCGGACTATCTCAAGGATAAGGCCGATTACGTGACCGACACCGTCGATCACGACGGTGTCGTTGCGGCGCTCGAGCATTTTAGGCTGATTTAGGCGCGCTCCATCAAACGCACGCCCGTTGTCCTAAATCGCCAAAACTGCCGCGCCAAACGCCCTGATGTGGCAATATGTTGTCTGCATATTGCACCAATGCAACCTCAGAAAGAATGCGAGAACCCGTGTCCAGTCCGTTTACCAGCTTTTTAGCCCAGCACTTTGACCAGATTAACGACTATCTGGCCACGTTCTTTGACGGACAGGCGACCTCTGCCGATATCGAGCGCTACCTGTACGCGCCGCTCTCGGCTTTTACGGCCAACGCCGGCAAGCGCCACCGCCCGCTTATCTGCATGCTCGCCGCAACCGCAGTGGGCGGTAGCTTTGAGAGTGCCCGCAGCGCTGCGGCAGCCATCGAACATTTCCAGTCGGGCGCGCTGATCCACGACGACATCGCCGACAACGGACAGCTTCGTCGAGGCAAGCCCTGCATGCACCTTACCGAGGGCACGGGGCTTGCCATCAATTGTGGCGACCTGGCGCTCACCATGGTCACCAAGACCGTTCTCGACGACCCCACGCTGGAGTCCGACGTGAAGCTGCGCGTGCTCCACGAGCTAACCGAGATGATCGTCCGCACCATCGAGGGTCAAGCGCTCGACCTGGGTTGGGTCCGTGACGGGCGCTTTGATATCTCGGTTGATGACTACCTGGACATGGCGACGCACAAGACCGCGTTTTACAGCGGAGCCACGCCGCTTGCCGCCGGAGCCATTATCGGCGGCGGCAGCGATGAGCAAATCGAAGCGCTGCGCGCCTTTGGCCTGCACACGGGCCTTGCCTTTCAGATTCAGGACGACCTGCTCAACCTTGTCGGCGCTAAGGAAGCCGCCAACAAGGACTTCCGCACCGACATCACCGAGGGCAAGCGCACGCTTGTCGCCGTACACGCCCTCTCTGATGAGCGCCACCACGACGAGGTCGAGGCGATTCTTTCCTCGGGTACCGATGATCCCGCGCAGCTCGCACGCGCCGTGGAGATCTTTCAGGAAACCGGCTCCATCGATTACGCCCACACTTACGCGCTCGACCTGACCGCTAAGGCCAAAGCGGCCATCGAGAACGTTGAGCTTGATCCGCACGCACGCGAGCTGTTCCTCTCCATGGCAGATTTCTTTGTGGAGCGCCTTAACTAACGGGGGTTATAAAACCTGTCAGCAGCGTATTTAGGCACAACTTGCTACACTGTTGAGTGCATGTTTATGCATCCCTTTGCGTT
The DNA here is from genome assembly GCA_900540985.1 of uncultured Collinsella sp. GTDB lineage: Bacteria > Actinomycetota > Coriobacteriia > Coriobacteriales > Coriobacteriaceae > Collinsella. Next base: position 6,127 of record UQIC01000026.1, on the reverse strand, counting down.
GTCTATCCGACAGACGCTCAAATAGTACGAATGGTACGCCGAAAGGGGTTCGTTCATGGAACCTATTACAACGGGCATGCAAGGAGCAGCCGTCGAGGACGTGCAGTCTCGTCTCCTGCAGCTCGGCTACACGATTGATGCCGCCGAAGTCACCGACAAGTACTTTGGAGCCACCACTGAGCAGGCCGTCAGCACCTTCAGGCTCGACAGCGGCCTTGCTGCCGGTCATGCCGTCGATATCCCCTGTTGGAGCGCCCTTGTAGACGCTTCGTATAAGCTGGGCGACCGCACCCTCTATCTGCGCATGCCCAATTTCCATGGCGCCGATGTGCAGGCCCTGCAGCGCGCTCTCAACGTTTTGGGCTTTGCCTGTGGCGAAGACGACGGCTACTTTGGTCCGCATACCGAGGCCGCCCTGCAGCAGTTCCAGGAAAATGTCGGCCTGTTTGCCGACGGCATGGCCTTCCAGGACACCTACGCCTACATCAACCGCCTGCACCATGTGTGGGAGGGCAAGCCCTCGGTCACCGAAGCCGAGTCCCGCATCGGTTTTGCTCGCGCCGCCAACGTGCTCGAGCGCTTTCAGATTGCCGTTATCGGCGAGGACCCCATCGCACGCAGCGTTGCGTCGCGCATGTGGAATATCGCCACGGCAACGACCGACAACAGCGGCATGATGCTCTGCGACTCCGAGGTCCCAACCGACGTTGACCTGGTGCTCGAGATCGCAAGCGATGAGCTGCCCGCAGATGCAGCGCCGCGCGCCACGATCGCCCTCGCCGAGTGCCACAACCTGGCCCAGCGCATCCGCACCGCCAATGTCGCCGCGCAGCAGAAGCCGGCTCGCATTCGCATTGAGCTCACGGGCATGACGCGCTACAACGGCACCTTCACGGCCAGCGACGCGCAGACACTCGCCGTACGCCTGCTCGATGGCGTTTGCGATGCCCTCGCAGATTAGGTAAACTAAACGAGTTGCTTTTGGGCAACGCTACACATTGGGACGTAGTTCAACGGTAGAACTCCGGTTTTTGGTGCCGGCTGTTGGGGGTTCGAATCCCTCCGTCCCAGCCCTTAAGAACACAGCGCTCCAGGCCCTTATGAACCTGGAGCGCTTTCTTGTGGGCAAGCGGAGGAATTCGAACCCGCAAGGGTGCGGAGCTGAGGAAACGCGAAGGCGCCCCAAGCCCATTAGGACCAAGAGCGCCTAACATCAAGAAAATATCAGCCCAGTTCCGAAAAGCGAGCCGCATGCGACAACCAAGTAGCCGCAGGCCCCGGGAGAGTGGGGACACCGGCTTAGGTTTATCGCGAGTTCCGCACGAACAGGAGGCCACTTAATGTGGCCTCCGTCGTGAGCAGGACTGTAGAGCAGGAAACCTAAGCCGGTGTACCCACTCTCCCGGGGCCGAACGCCCTAGTTGTTGAGCATGCGGTCGAAGCTTCCCGAGTCGCCATCCCGATAGTCTGCGGTCATCAGAATCTCCTGCGGAATGCGCCCGCCCTCGCGCAGCACGTTGCGGAACTGCACGCGCGTGACCATGGGCAGATCCTTGATCGTCGCTGCCAGGTTCTGCGGCACGCCCTGGTTGGCAGCCGCGGGCTCGCACTCTCCGCCGGCCTTCACGCGACGCTTATGCTCGGCGAGCATAGCGCGATACATGCCGGCATGCAGGCGAATCTCAACCACATTGGCATTGCGAGTCTGCTCGACGATACGTGCGCCCTCGCGATCGATATCGCCCACGTAGTAGACGTAGTTAAAGCGATAGCCAATCTCGGCCAGATAATCGTCCAGGGCATGCGAGACGCTCGCCTTGCATCCGCCGCCAAAAATCACGCCGCCCACCTTGATGCCAAAGAGCTTGGCGTGCTTGCGGCCACGCAGCAGCTTGACGATCTCGTCGTAGGTGTCCAGGTTCTCGACCATAATGAACGGCTTGTCGGCACCCAGCGTAAAGAAACCCGTAAAGTGCACGGGGCGATTGGGAGCGACCTTGATCGCCTGCATGCTGATGCCCTTTTCGGTCATACGCCTGATCAGGCGCTCACCGTGCTTGCCGTCAAAAGCCTTCTCGTCGTTAAAGATCTGGTAGGCACGCTGGCGGCGCGAGGCAACCGGCGTATCGGCACCTCGGTTCTGCTCGATCCAAGCCTGGATGATTGCGATTTCCTCGGCAATCTTGCGGTTGGACATCTCGTTGTGCTGAGTGCGCTGCGGAGCCTTTTTGCCGTCCTTGCCCTCAACCTTTACGATCTGTGTCTGCTGCTCCTTGATCTTAGAGAGCGCCGTGGGCGTAGGGACAACCTTGAGCAGCTGCCTGCCTAAAACGCGGGCAAGGGCAAACGCCGAGACCTCGCCGTGAACGTCCGGCCTGGGCTGCTGGGCAGCAGTATCTGCTGCGGCAGACTCCGGCTTCTTCTGAGACTTGCGCTTAGAATCGCCTTGGGAATTGCGCTCGCGCTTCGGCATAGATGCCTGCTTCTGCGGACGAACGGACTTGCTCTCCTTCGCCGGCTGGCGCTTAGGCTGCCCCGAAGAAACCTCGGCCTTCGCATCCTCGTTCTGCGGCGTGGTCCTCTCGGTTGCAGTCTCGGCATGGGAACTGCGGCCCCCACGATGGCGACGGCGGCGAGGCTTGCTCGACGCGCCCTGCTCCGTCTGCTCATCAGTAGGCTGCTGGCCCTTGGCCTCGGCATCAACCTCAAGCTGCGGCTCAACAGGCTTCTGCTCGCGAGCCTCCGGCTCAACGGCCTTCTCGTCCTGGGTGGTCGAAACCGACTCGCCCTTCTCCTGATGCTTTACGGGATACGCGCGTCCCGCAAAACCGCGGCCGGGACGACACGAACCCGGAGCCTTCTTGGCAGACCCCTCAACATCGTCTGCAACCTCAGAAGACTCTTCAACCTCACGCGCGGCATCCTGCTGTGCAGTCTTAAAGTGAGCACCGCGACGACGCTTGGGCTCTTGGGCCTCCACGGGCTTTTGCTCCCTCGCGGGCTTCTGCGACTCGGCAGCAACCTCGGTCTCAACAGCCTCAGCATCCGTCTCACCCTTTCGAGCAACGGCGCGACGGAAGCGCTCCTGCTGGGCGCGGCGCTGCGCATCGCGCTTGCCACCCCCGCCAAAACCGCCGCGTCCTGCCTTGGCCGTAAAGGCACGCACGACGTTCTCATCGAGCAACTCATCGGTATCGACATGCTCACGCGGGGCAACTTCTTCCACAGCAGGCACGTCAGCGGGATCCTCGACGACAAAATCCTCGACGGACTCGGCAGGCTGCTCCTGGGCATCGCGGATCTCGGCATTGATGGTATAGAACGCCGGGCGCCCGTTAATGCCGCTACCCTCGATCTTGGTCACGATATTTGCCGCGATAAGCTCATCGCGCATCGCCTTGGTGTCACATTCCTTATCGACGGAGCGGAAAATTTGCGCCAGCGCGCTCGACTTGATCTTGAGCGCCTTGCGGCAAAGCAGGTCGTAGGCAACCAGCTTGGCACGCTCAGCAGAAAGCGATGTCTGGCTGCTCAGACGCTCAGCCAGGGCATCGACATTATTTTGGTTATCGGAATATACCGTCTTGGCCACGGGGCCCCTTTCATATGTACACATATACGTCTATATGGTACAACGCGCGCCCTTATCCACGCAAAACATCTGCGAGAACACTCGAGCGTCACCCGCTTTTGCATGAAAAAAGACCGAGCCCGCGAAGTCGCGGACCCGGTCTTTCCGAGTCAAATGGATGGGAGATTCAACCCGTCCGACCGACTAGGCCTTGGCGACCTCGGCGTCGGCAGGAGCCTCAGCGGCAGCGGCGCGACCGTACTCGGCCTTGCCCATATCGGACCACTCGGGCTCCTCATCAGGCATGGAGCCAGCCTCCTTGCCGAAGAACTCCTTGAGGCAGTTGACGGCAACGATGAGGCCCAGGACCATCAGCAGGACGGCAAAGACGAGCTGCAGGCCCTTGGTGGCGGCGACGGAGACGGCGGCCGTGGTGGCGGTAGCCGGGATGGTACCGAAGAAACCGTAGGCCTGGACGGCGGTCATGCAGCCCATGGCGCTCTGGACCAGCGAGGTGAAGGTGCAGCAGAGCAGGAAGACGACGGGCACGTAGAGCATCCAGCCCTTGCGGCCGGTGCACTTGCAGAACACGGCGAGGGTGATCATGGTCATGCCGCCGAGCAGCTGGTTGGAAGCACCAAAGAGCGGCCAGATGTTGGCATAGCCACCAAAAGCGAGGGCGAGACCGGGAAGCAGGGTAACGACCGTGGCGAACCAGGGGTTGCCGAGGACCTTCATGTAGCCGGCCTTGGACTCGATGGCCAGGGCGTCGTTGGTCTGGGCAAAGAACTCGGAGAACGAGGTGCGAGCGATGCGGGCGACGGCATCGAGCGAGGTCAGAGCCAGAGCGGAAACGTTCATGGTCATGAAGACGGTAGCGAGCGTGCCGTCAACACCGAAGGCCTGCATGCCGCGGGAGATGCCAGCGGCGAAGATCTGGAACGGGGTGGAAGCGACACCAGCATTGAGGGCGCCGGTACCGGCGGTGTTCATATCGGAGAACATGATGCCGGCGACGATGATGGCAAGGATGCCGACGAAGGACTCGACGATCATGGCGCCGTAACCGACCTTGACGGCGTCCTGCTCCTTCTCGACCTGCTTGGAAGAGGTGCCGGAAGAAACGAGGCTGTGGAAACCGGAGAGAGCACCGCATGCGACGGAGACGAACAGGACCGGGAACATCATGCCGGAGGCAGTGGAGAAGCCGGTGAAGACCGGAGCGGTGATAGTGGCCTGACCGTTGACGCCCAGGACGACGATGCCGAGGACAGCGCAGACGATCATGACGATCATCATGATGGAAGTGAGGTAGTCACGCGGGGTCTTGAGCATCTGGATGGGCATAGCGCCAGCGAAGACCAGGTAGACCATGACGACGGCGAACCACTGGAACTTATCCAGGTAGACCGGGAACTGCATACCGACGGCGAACATGAGAACCATGAGGACCACGCCGGTGACGAACTCGGCAGCGCCGGTGAGGTTGAACTTCTTCTGGGCCCAACCAAAGGCGATAGCAACGAAGGTGAACAGGATGGAGATGGTACCAGCGCAGCCGGCGGCATAGGACTTGGTAAAGTCGATGGCACCGGTAGCAGCACCAGAAGCGTCAACGGCCGGGGTGAACATGAACGTCTTGCAGACCATGTCGGTGAAGGCGGCGATGACGATGATGCAGAACAGCCAGCAGAACAGCAGGAACAGGCGACGGCCGGTCTTGCCGATGTACTTCTCGATGAGCTGAGCGAGCGACTTGCCGTTGTTCTTCATCGAAGCGTACAGGGCACCAAAGTCGTGGACGGCGCCAAAGAAGATGCCGCCGACGAGGACCCAGAGCACGACGGGCAGCCAGCCAAAGGCCATGGCGACGATCGTACCCGTGACAGGGCCAGCACCGCAGATCGAGCTGAACTGGTGCGAAAACGCGGTGAAGGCGGAGACGGGCGAGAAGCTGTTGCCGTCCTTCATGCGCTTGGCCGGCGTGAGGGCCTCTTTGTCAACGCCCCACTTGTTGGCCAGCCATCGGCCATAGCCCAGATAGCCGCAGGCGAGCACCGCCGCGGCCACAACCATGAGCAAAACTCCGTTCATTACATTTCCTCCTCTAAAAAGAACTTCCTAGACATAAAAAATGAGGGCCGTCGGTTGCGCTCGACGGCCCTCATCTTCATCAGCCGCCCGTTATCGTACGGGCTAGCTGTATGTGCTAACCCGCATCAGATAATTACTACGCTGATAATGTTTAGCTGATGCGTGAACATGTCTAAGAAATCCTCTTCAATCATGATGCGAACGATCCGTGCGTGTTCACATCCCCCAGTGGTTGAAAAGGAGTATGAAACTTTAGTTACCTAAAGTCAACGCAAATTTGTAATGAATTTTCAACTTTTTTTGAATTTCTCGGTATAAAACGCCACTGACCTCGGACTTTACCCCACGACAGTTTTTGCATGAGAGATGCCCCTGAGAGCCGCGGGAGCCGGGCGGCGCATATGAACTTTCCTGCTCTACAGTCCTGCGCAAGACGGAAAGCACATTAAGTGCTTTCCTTTG
>UQIC01000025.1 GCA_900540985.1 uncultured Collinsella sp. | reverse complement strand
CTCGCACGGAGAGCACATTAAGTGCTCTCCGGCTCGTGCGGAACTCGCGATCGACCTTATATATTTGCCCTCCCCGGGGCTCCCGCACAACGGGACCTCGGTTGGGTTCTATCCCGGTTGCAGTTGCTTCGCTCCTGCATCACTTGGCTGGTGCGGCGATTTGGCGTTGGAACGGTTCTTTTTCTGATATATGCTGGTTGCGGCTCTTCTTTTGGGAGGAGTCGCTTTTTTGTTGCTAGGAGGTTAGCCCGTGGTTGATGGGGATGCTCGCTCTGAGCTTCTTTCTGCGGATTGGAATGGCGAATGGATGCGCCTGCAAGCTGGTCGGCATCGGGCTGATGATTCTTTTGAGTGGGATAAGCGGGCCCGGCATTTTCGGCCGCTTGAGACTGCTCCGTATGCCCGGGACTTTATGAAGCTGTTGGCGTTAAAGCCTGGTGAATCCGTGTTGGATATGGGGTGTGGGGCTGGGTCGATTGCTATTCCGCTTGCGCAAGACGGGCATTCCGTGATTGCTGCCGACTTCTCTCCTGCTATGTTGGGCACGCTTGATGCTGGTATTGAGTACTATGGGCTCGAGGATCGCATTACGCCGCTTGAGCTTGCTTGGGATGATGATTGGGATTTGGTTGGGCCGGTTGCCAAGACTGTGGATGTTGCCTTTGCCAGTCGCTCTGTCACCACGACCAACCTAAAAGGCGCGCTTGCCAAGCTTGATCGTACGGCTCGTCGGCGTTGTGCTGTCACGATGGTCGCTAACTCCAGCCCGCGCTATGATCTGCACCTGATGAACGCCATCGGTGCCTCGGTTACCTGCAGTAATGGCTTTGTGTATGCCTTTAACATCCTTATTCAGATGGGTGCACTGCCGCAGGTCACGTATTTTGAATCGCCCCGTCGCGACACCTTCGATAACCTCGAGGCAGGTGTGGCGGACTTTTCCCGTATGCTCGAGCATGGCAACGAAGATAAGGTCGACCGTCTGCGCGACTACATCGCCCAACACATGATCGAGAATCCCCATGCCGGCGAGCCGGGCTCCAAGGGTGTGCCGCAGGGACGCTACATGCTCGACCACGTCCGCAAGGTCCGTTGGGCGTTTATTGCATGGGAGCCGGTCTCTGCGCCCAGCTCATAGCCTGTTCGCAGCCCACGCCGCCCACTCACTCGGCATCCGCATTCTTTTTGAACTGGGCGAACGCGCTCCACACCGCGCCGTTCCTGCGCTATCGTGGGACAGCTCACGTAGATTAAGGCCCCGTCGCGGGGCGCCCCATACATAGAAAGCGAGAACCCATGGCACTGACAGGAGCACAGGTCAAGCAGCTTCGCAGCATGGCCCATCACCTCAACCCCGCCATCATCATCGGCAAGTCCGATGTCAACGAGGGCACCGTCGAGCAGACGGTCGCCTACCTGGAGAAGCACGAGCTCGTTAAGTGCTCCGTGCTCGATGGCTCCAGCCTTTCCGCCCGCGAGGCCGCCGAAGAGCTCGCTGAGCGCTGCCACGCCGAGGTCGTCCAGGTCATCGGCCGCAAGTTCTCGCTGTATCGCGAGTCCTCGCGCAAGGACATCGAGAAGATCAAGCTCGTCTAAGAGCCAATAATCCGGCGAGCCAACACATAGCAAGCTTACGGGTGCCCAAGTACTTCGGGCGCCCGTTTTTTATCGCTCGACCAGCACGCGATTGAGCCGCCCCTCCACCAAGCGCTCGTATAGACGCCGCGTCTCGGGCTCGGGCACGCCATTGACCTGCTCCCTCAGGTGGTGCATATGCCCGCTGTACAGCTCGACGATATCGCGCCGCCGCCCCGCCGCGCTGTAGACGCGCATGGCGCAGCGCACCATATCCTCACGCGCCGTTTCCTGCCGAAGCCCCGACTCCGCCAGCCAAATCGCCGACTGCAGATCGTTTTCTTCTAGAGCGGCATTTGCTCCCTTAATCATGCAATCGATGTACTTTGACTGCATAATGCGTCGCATACGCAAAAAGTAGGTGGGATTACAGCCATTGGGAACATACAGCGGTCCGGCATAAAGTTGCTCAATCTTAAGGCACAACTCGACCAGATGGGGCCCGCGCGCACCCGTGCGATTTCCCAAAACCTCGCGGCTTATCTGGTCAAACAGCCGCACATCGGTCTTGACGTAGTCGCCGTTGAGTCCGATGCATTCATTTTGGATGAGCACACACGACTTGCCATCCGGCGTCGGCCCCAAAGCCGACCGCAAGCGCGATATCGTCGAGTACAGGTTATTGCGGGCGCTATTGAACTCGGCATGGGGCCACAGCTCCATGGCCAGCGTCTCACGATCGACGAGCGCATCCATGCCCAGCGCAAGCCGCTCGGCAAGTGTCGCCGCCTTCTTGCGGCGCCACATTTTGTCCGTGATGGGAAACCCGTCGCGCTCGGCGCGAAACGCACCAAACATGCGAATCTCGATATGGTCGATGGTATCAACGGCTTCAACCTCGCCGGCCTGGAACAGGCGCTCGCCCTCCCCTTCCAAATCGTCGCGCAGCGAGTACCGCGACAGCTCGCGCACGGGAAGCTTCTTGCGTATCCTGCCCGCCGGCTCGCCCAGACAATGCATGGCAAGGCGCGCAAAGAGCCGATACGATGGCTCTAGAATCCCCGCACGATTCATGGACATCCAGGCTGCAAGGTCGCTGTCTCGGCCCGCACAGGCCAAATGCAGCGCCACCATCCAGGCTTCTGCGCCACCAACCTGTGTCTGGCTTATATCGAGCAACTCCGCTTCCTCGCGCACCGAAACCATCGATGTATTTCGCAGATATGCCGCGCGCTCCAGCAGCAATGCGTTATCGCGCATGTACGCAATCGACTCCTCGGCAAGTTTGAGCACTTGGACCGCACGGAACTTTGCATTAACCGGCCGTCCCTCTGCCAGCGACTGCCAGCCTTCTAGCAACAGGCCAAACAGCTGAATCTGGTTGTCGCGCATGCGCACGGCAAAACGATCGAGCTCGTTGAACGCCGCGTCGTCGGTTACCGGCAAGCCGGAAAGGAGCCGCCGTGCCGCCAACACCATGCGCACCCAGATAGCCATCGCCTTAAGCCCACGTACGTCGAGCGCCTCCCGCACCACCGTCATCTCGTCGTCGCGCTCGTCGGTTCCCGCAAACGACCCGTCAAAGAGCTCCACCAGCATGCTATCGGCCCGTATAACAATCCCCGCGATATCGAGCTCGCAGTCGTAGGCCTTGCTCGTTTTGAGCTGCCGTAGAACGCCGCCGTCATCTCCCCGCTCGGTCAGATAGCGCTTGACCTCGATATGCGCGGACAACATATCGAGTGCGGTATGGGATGTCTCGATTTCTGGCACGGCCAGGTTCGTAGGAAGCCCAAGCCCGTTGTCCCCATAGCAAACAGCCGTCAGTGTCTGGGCTACCCTCCATGAAACAGGGTCTATTTCGCAGGCCGCCCGTTCGCCCCCGCGCTCGATGACCGATGCCATATAGCGGGCGAGCTTTGTGTTGGACACGCTGACCGCTGCCAGATATACGCCAAGCGCCTCGACAGGCGTTGGCTCTGGAGCCGGATCGTCGGTATCGATCGTGCCCAGCGCTGCTCGGCAGATATCGGCCCCGTGTCCCGTCAGAGCAAGATCGACCCCGTACTGTCCAGCAAGTTCAAGGACCGCTTCACGGTCCAAAAAAGCGTCCGCCAGGCCCATCGCCGCATCGCATCGGCCCGCCTTAAGCAAAATCCGGGCCGCCCTCGGAACAAGCTCGGGGCGAACCTCGGCCACCAACTTACGTAAGCGCAAGCGTCCGTTATCCTCCGTGCCCAGACACGTAAAACTCCGCTCGGCAGGGTCCAAGCCAAAGATCGGGTAGTCGCGTACAAAGTAGGACTGGTCGACCATCGACAGCCTTACCCCACAAGCCTCGAGTTCTGAGATATTGCCCTCGCCCATCAAAACCATGAGACATGCCACGCAAAACAGCGCATTATTGTCGAGCGAAGCCAGATCGGCAAGTGCCGCGCCATATACGTTGACAATCTCGTTTTCGAGCAGGCCGGCTACGTCGCCTTGGCCATACAGACCCGTCTGCAATGCCGAAACGAGCTCGGGCACGCCCTGCGTGAGCTGATAAAAGTCGAGCGATGTGCTGATCGAAAACGCCGATGCCCACGCCGAATACTCATAGGCATGCACCTTGAGCATCTGCGCATTGATCTTAACCGAATCGCCCAGCCCGTGAATCAGCTGACGATTTGAAGGACGGCAGGAGATAAAGACCCCTACCCCCATAGCGCGCAGGCCGCGAATCCTGTCGATGAGGTCTTCGGTATCGTGCTGATCGAGGTTTGGCACATTATCAATCGCGATAAGAGAGTGCGGTTTGTCTTTGAGTTCTTCGGTAACCACCTCGAGCTGCATAAACACCTCGCGCCCAATGGCACGATCGGCCTCGATAATCCGCACGGGGCCTCGCGTCGGGTCGCATTTAACCTCATGGGTGTACTGCAGCAGCACCGAGGTCTTCCCAAACCCGTCGGGCGCATAAAGAACCACGATGCCGGCCTTTCGGCCCTTGGCGATAAGCTCATTCATCAAGCGTTCGCGTCGCACCATATAGCCTCCGCCCAGCGGCATCAGCTCGAGGTCGTCTATACCGCTCAAATCGTTTACCATGTCCGCTCCTCAACTCGACCGTATGGACACTGTAGCCGCAAGACCATACAAGCCGCGCTATGAATAGAGCGACCTTGTGTTTTAGGTTGTCTTTTGGTACGCAAGCGGCAAGTTTTTGTACAGCGAGGGCCGATTGTTATTAATCCCCCGACTAATCGGTCTTTAAGCAGGTAAATGAGCTTGTCGGCTTGTCCCATCTAAGCGGCAGTGTAACGCAGATGAACAAGGTTCAGCCATGTCATTCAACTCGCCTAGCACCCGCTACCGTCTACGACCTTCTAGTGGCATTTTTGCATAGAATCTGGTATAGAATGAATCAAGCTGTTGGGCATCTGGCGTTCGTCAAGCTTGCGGCAAGTTTTTGGTCAAGTGGGCGAAAAGGGATAGCAAAAAGGCCCCCGCAAAGCGGAGGCCTTAGGCAAGGCTATGTCGAGCTGCAGGATTCGCGCTACTCGCAGAGCGAAAGGGCGGCCTCGTCGGCAACGACAACGCAGTTGGTGTGCAGCTGCAGGATCGAAGCCGGGCACTCGGGCGTAACCGGACCATAGCACATGTCATGCACGGCCTGAGCCTTGGCCTCGCCGTTGGCGACGACCAGGATCATGCGGGCATACATGATGGTCTGAGTGCCCATGGTGTAGGCCTGACGGGGAACATCGTCGATGCTGTCGAACAGGCGGCTGTTGGCCTGAATGGTGCTCTCGGTAAGGTCGACACAGTGCGTACCCTTGGAGAAGTGGTCATCGGGCTCGTTGAAGCCGATGTGGCCGTTGTTGCCAATGCCGAGCAGCTGCAGATCCGGGTAACCGGCGTCGGCGACGATCTTGTCGTACTCAGAGCAGGCAGCGGCGGCGTCGGGGTTGGAGCCATCGGGCACATGCGTGTTGTTCAGGTCGATGTTGATGTGATCGAAGAAGTTCTCGCGCATGAAGTAGTGATAGCTCTGGGGATCGTCGTGCGAAAGGCCGCGATACTCGTCCAGGTTGTAGGTGCTGACCTCGGCAAAGTCGACGTCGCCCTTCTTGTACCAAGCAGCGAGCTGCTTGTAGGCACCGATCGGGGTGGAGCCGGTGGCAAGGCCCAGCACACAGTCGGGCTTGAGGATAACCTGGGCCGAGATGATATTAGCGGCCTTGCGGCTCATATCCTCGTAGTCTTTAGCTTTAATGATCTTCATTACGCGTCCTTTCTCGTACAAGAAAGGCAAGGCTCCCTTACAAGCACTTGCCCGCGGCCCGCGTCGGCCGCAACCAACGTGTGCGGCCACCAGGGCGAGGTCGCGTAATGCATGTGTCTCGTGTCTAGCCGCGTCGAGGCCCCTGCCCGTCCACGGTGACCCGAAGCTGTTTAGCCTCGGACGTTTCCCATCTTGCCACGGAGGGCGTCCTCTTTCAAGGGCGCCCTCCGTAAACGTGTTTGAATTGTAGGCTAATGGCCACGTGCACTTGCTAGCGCTCGCGAGCAACGATGAGCTGGTCCATCTCTTCGACATGCACGCCAACGGAGCCCTTGATGCTAGAGAACTCAACGGAGTTGCACACCAAGATGGGAACCGTCACATCGTAGCCCTCGGCAGCAATTGCCTCGCGATCGAACTCAATGAGCACATCACCCTTATGGACGATGTCACCCACTTGCGCATGTACGGTAAAGTGCTTGCCCTCGAGCTGAACAGTGTCCAAACCAACGTGGATGAGCACGTCCAAGCCATCGACCGTGTTAAGCGCAACGGCGTGTCCCGTGGGAAAAATAGCCTCGACCTTGGCATCAGCCGGCGCGATCACGCGCGTTCCGGTGGGCTGAATCGCCACGCCCTGGCCCAAAAGGCCGGTGGCAAACGTCTGATCGTTTACCTCGGAGAGCGGAATGACGTCACCCGAGATGGGAGCATCCAACGTAAGGACTCGACCACGCATACCAAAAGACCTTAGGACTTTAGTGAACATGCTCCCCCTCGGACATACCGATCAACCAAAATAACCTTAACAGTTTACCACTTGGCACCCGTTTTTGACCATTAGGGAAGTTCGCGCTTGACAACCTCGACGATGTCGTCGACAACGCGCTGAGTCAGCTCGTGCGTCTCGGCCTCGGCCATCACGCGGACCAGCGGCTCGGTACCACTCGGGCGCACCAGAATGCGGCCGCGGCCGTCAAGCTCCTTCTCGGCAGCAGCAACGGCGTCCCAAATGGGCTGGCAATCGTCCAGACCAGCCTTGTTGTCGGAATGCACGTTGACGAGTACCTGCGGGTACTTCTTCATGATGCCGGCAAGATCGGTGAGCGTGCGGCCGGTGCGCTTGAGCACGGCCAGCAGCTGCAGAGCCGTCACCAGACCGTCACCGGTGGTGTTGTGCTCCAGGAAGATGATGTGGCCGGACTGTTCGCCGCCGATGACGGCGCCGTCCGCGAGCATGCGCTCAAGCACATAACGGTCGCCCACGGCGGTCTGGACCATCTCGAAGCCCTGCTCCTTCATAGCGATGGAGAAGCCCAGGTTGCACATGACGGTCGAAACGATCTCGGAGTTGGCGAGCTTGCCGCGAGCGGCGAGGTCAGAACCGCAGATAGCCAGGATGTAGTCACCATCGATCTCATTGCCCTCGCTGTCCACGAACAGTACGCGGTCGGCGTCGCCGTCGTGGGCCAGACCGATGTCAGCATGGGTGCGCAGCACGAGCTCGCGCAGGGGCTCAAGGTGCGTGGAGCCGCACTCAACGTTAATGTCGGTGCCGCAATAATCGGTGTTGATAGCGTGCACCGTGGCGCCTAGGCGCTGCAGCGCGGCGGGCGTAGTCTGGCAGGAAGCACCGTGACCGCAGTCGACGGCAACGACCAGGCCGTCGAGCCTCAGGCCATCAAGCGTATCGATGGCGTGGTCAACATATGCCTTGTGGGCGTCCTTCATCTTGATAATGTGGCCCACGCCGGCACCGGTCGGCAGCGTGTCGGCAGCCATGGCTTCCTCGGACATGACCCAGGCGCTGATCTCTTCCTCGACAGCATCGGGGAGCTTCATACCCTTGCGGCTAAAGAACTTGATGCCGTTGAACTCCGGCGGATTGTGCGAAGCGGAGATGACGATGCCGCCATCGAGTTCGTTTTGAACGGTGAGCAGCGCCACGGCAGGCGTGGGGATAACGCCGCAGCAATGCGGGCGGCCGCCCTCGGCCATAATGCCGGCGGTCAGAGCGCTCTCGAGCATGGTGCCCGAAAGGCGCGTGTCACGGCCGATGCAGATGTCCGGACCAAGGAACTTGGTCGCCGCGCGGCCCAGGCGAAACGCGAGGTCGCACGAAAGATCGGCATTGGCGACGCCACGGACGCCGTCGGTACCGAAGATGTTCTGGGGCATAGGATCGCTCCTTCCCTAGCAGGCGATATGCAACCGCCCACCCTAGTCGAAAAAGAAAAGCGGGACCCGCCGAGGAATCGGCAGGCCCCGCTTGTACATTGTATCTCGAAAGGAGATAAAACCTTAGCGCTTGGAGAACTGGGGAGCGCGGCGGGCCTTCTTGAGGCCGTACTTCTTGCGCTCGACCACGCGAGCATCGCGCGTAAGGAAACCGGCCTTCTTGAGGTCAGCACGGTAGTCGCCAGCGTTCAGAAGAGCGCGAGCGATGCCCAGGCGCAGAGCGCCGGACTGACCGGAGATGCCGCCGCCATCGCACAGAGCGATAACGTCGAACTGACCGGCGGTGTCGGTCACCTTGAAGGGAGCAAGGGCGTTCTCAACGAGCTGATGACGGCCGAAATACTGCTCGGCGTCACGCTTGTTGATGGTCACCTTGCCGGTGCCGGGGACGAGACGGACGCGGGCGACGGCGTTCTTACGACGGCCGGTACCCTGGTAGACAACGGTGTTCTCAGCCATCTTTAAGCCTCCAGCTCAATCTTCGTGGGGTTCTGGGCAGCATGCGGATGCTCGGCACCAGCGTAGACCTTAAGCTTGGTCATCTGGGCACGGCCGAGGGTGGTCTTGGGCAGCATACCGCGAACGGCGCGCTCGATGACCTTCTCCGGGTGCTTCTCCATAGCCTGGCGGAAGCTCTCAGCCTTGAGGCCGCCGTTGTAGCCGCTGTGGCGATAATAGGTCTTCGTGTCGGCCTTGTTACCGGTAAGCTGGACCTTATCGGCGTTGATGACGACAACGAAGTCGCCGCAGTCGCTGTTGGGCGTGAACTGAGGCTTGTTCTTACCGCGCAGGATCATTGCGATCTGGGTGGCAAGACGGCCCAGGACAGCACCATCGGCGTCGACGAGAACCCAGTTGCGCTGGACCTCGCCCTGCTTGGCGTAGTGAGTCGATTTCGAAATCACTTAGACTCCTCCATGTACAGTACGTGTTGTTACAGAGATTCACGGGGCTCTGCAAGTAACCCGTCCATATTACCCCGCTCGCCGTACGAGTCAACAGGTATTTTGGCTCTGACCAGACTTTCTGCACATGTCGTCCATGGGTCATGATGTCGCGACACTAGCGCTCGACAAATGCCTCGATATCTCCCAGCAAGCGCTTTGCCTCCTGGCGGCCCTGGATATACAGGTCCAAAAGCTTTGCCGGATCGTGCTCGACATGGCCGACCTCGACCGGCTTTTGCGGAGCGACGACCAACGCACGGCCCTCGCGCTCATACTTCCACAGGTGCATGCGTTGTATGTTGTAGCGGTCGTGGCGCGTCTCGATCCCCTCAAGCAGATAGGGGTAGTCGGCATAGCGGGCGCGCGCGGCAGGCATAAACTCGTAAGGCTTTTTCTCGTACGAGCGGTCCTGCGTGACAATGACAACCGCGCGATCGAAGCCCGCCTCCTCCAGCACGTGCTCGATGGGGATCGAGTCGGCTACGCCGCCGTCGACGTATTTGTGCCCGTCAATCTCGACTGACGGCGTCACCAGCGGCAGCGAGGTCGAGGCACGCACGGCGTCGAGGTCGAGCACGGCGCTTTTGACCGGGAGGTACGTGGCGGTTCCAAAGAGCATGTCCGTCGCGACGGCGTACATCTCGATGGGGCTCGCGTCGAACGTCTCGTTGTCAAAGGGATCCAGGCGGTCCTGGACATCGTTGAAAATAAAGTCGTAACCCACAATAGAGCCCGTGGACGCAAACGATGCGGCGCCCATGAAGCGGCTGTCGTTGCAGAAAGCCAGGTTGATGCGGTTGGCACGGCCGATCTGGTGCGACTTGTAGTTCACGCCGTTGAGGGCGCCGGCCGATACACCGTAGACAGCCGGAATCTCGACGCCAGCCTCCATGAGAACGTCGAGCACGCCCGCGGTAAATTGCCCGCGGAAGCTGCCGCCCTCCAGGACCAGCGCGACCTTGCCGGCGTTCTTTGCCTTATCTTCTGCAGTCATATTGACCTCCTGCGATTGCGTTTTGGCCTTCTTCTACCCAGTTTTGGGATGGCGTGAGCGCGGGTTTTGGAGTTGAGGAGGGCGGGGCGGTAGACGGGAAAGCGCGTCCCGTTCTCAGAGCAAATTCCGGGTCGCATTTTCCGCTGAGCCCGCCATCAGGAAAATGAGTCCCATTTCGAGCTTAGATTCCGGGACGCGCTTTCCGCTTGAGCTGCCATTGGGAAAGCATGTCCCACTCTACGGCGGAATTCCGGGTCGCAGTTTCCGCTTGAGGCGCCATCCGGAAACCACGTCCCAGTCTGAGCGCGGATTCCGGGATGCGCTTTTCGTCTGGGCCGCCATTGGGAAAGCGCGTCCCACCCGCGCTGCTGCGACGTTTTCTTTACGCCCGCGCCCTGCATAGAGTTCGATTCTCCGCGGGTAGAGATGACGTTGGCGCGGGGGCATTGTCGGCTGTCATCCGATCGACATCGCATCTGTTTTGGGCTGAGGCTTTGCGCGGAGAATCCGCGTGTTCGCTTCGCGAACACGCACCGGCTTCGGCCGCCTGCCGGCGTCCTCGCCCGCGGGCTAAAAACGCTCACGCGTTTTCTTTACGCCCGCGCCCTGCGCAGAGTTCGATTCTCCGCGGTACGGACTAGAAATAAAAAGGCAGGTAGATACGAATATCTACCTGCCTGTTACTTATGGTGGAGGCGCGGAGAATCGAACTCCGGTCCACGAAAGCCCCCTGATTGGCATCTCCAAGCTCAGTCGCTGGTTTTGTCTCGGACGCTTTGCGCGCAGCGACACGCTCGCGGCATCCCAACCGGTTCGGTCTTAACCCGCGCCATACCGATTACGTGCGCGGGAGCATTCCCCTAAAATGACGTCGCGCCGGTGTCGGGGAAATCACCGGGTTGACGCGCCGCTATAAACTAAGCA
Organism: uncultured Collinsella sp.; assembly: GCA_900540985.1. Taxonomy (GTDB): domain Bacteria; phylum Actinomycetota; class Coriobacteriia; order Coriobacteriales; family Coriobacteriaceae; genus Collinsella. Next base: position 18,127 of record UQIC01000025.1, on the reverse strand, counting down.
GCGAGAGCCATAGGCTCAAAAGAAGAGTTGTTGTCAATTCAATTTGACGGTACCCCTGTTTAACGAGGCGAGGAGACCTCGGCTTGCTTCCTCTCTCAGAGCTATCGTGTCGAAACCAGTCGCCCCCGAATGTCGGGAAAGTCTGGATGGCATCGGGCCTGAAAACACCCAATAACCGTCGACTTTTCAAGGAACATGCGGGGCGAGCCCCGCTTGTGGAGTGTTATCTTACCACGTTCTGAAAGCGGACAGCTGTTCTATGCACGAGCTGTGAAGACCCCAATGTGCGCCGCACTTCGCACTTTTGCTACCGATCGCGTCACGTATATTTTCGCCAAGCAAAATTGACCCATCGAAAGGACCGTTATGGATACCAAGCAGCAACTCGTCAATGCCCTCGCAGGCCTGGGCTCAACCATTACCGAAGCTATGGATGTCATCGAGGGCTTTGTCCCCTGCGGACATCCCGCCCTCACGGTATCGAACGCACTCGTCGCGCTGGACGCTGACGATGATGCGGCTCTCGCCCAGCAGCTTGAGACCGTCGAGGGCTTTATCGACCACGTGAGTGAGAACCGCGGCGTGGCCGCCTACCACGGCATCGAGGTCGAGCTCGCGGGTCCCAAAGCCGATCTGCTCGCAGCAATCCGTGAGGTGGGCGCCCTTATGCAGACCGCAGGCGTCAAGAACACCCAGGTCAACGAGTGGGTCTACCGCAGTCTGGCAGCACTAAACGATTCCGATGAAAAGGCTGCCAAAAAGCTCGCCGAAGCTCCCCTCGTCAAGGCAGCGCTTTTGTAATTAAAGGATGCGCGGCCTTCTGAGCGCCGACGTTCCGAAGGCCGCGCAGACAGCCAGGCGTTAGCAGGACACCCGCCCACCACGTTCGGCCAGAGCAAGAATCGGCATCATTTGGCGCGGGGTCTTTGCTGCGAGATCGGCATGTTCGAGCAGCTTGCGATCGTTGGTCACCAAGTAATCGACCTGCGCGCGCTTGCACGCAGCGAGTACCAAGTTGTCCTCGTAATCGCGATGGAGCGCTAAGTATTTGTCGGCCAGCCAAAGGTCCGACACATCTGCACCCACGGCCGTAGCGTTTTCGGTCATGTTCCGAACAAACGCCAACGCCGCATCGCCAATTGCACGGGCAGATGCCTCGTCGAGCGCTCCCCCGCTGGCAAGAACGCTGCGCTTCAGCTCGTGTTGGACAACGTACAGCACGTCCTTAGCGATATGAACCGGAAAGAACAGCAACGCCCCCGTCTCCGTCGCCTGCCCAATAAACGCACGCGCGGCAAGCGACTCGGCATGGTCAACACAAAACGAATCAACCCATACGTTGGCGTCCACCATTATTTTGAGGGGAGCCCCGCTCACTGGATCATCCCCTTTTGGCGATAATGCTCATCCATGGCTTCGGAATAGATTGCGTCCCAACCGCGATCGTCGGATACGGGCGACGCAGCGATGCCCAAATCTGCATAAAGCCGGTCTGCCGCTGCCCACGACGCGGCGAACGGAATATCGTGCGCGACGGTCTGCTGCCGGTCGTCGACGGCCGCAAGCACTTCCTCGCACTGCCCGCCACCCTGCGCGACCTTGGCCACCACCTTTTTGATGAGCTCGGGCAGCGACCCGCCCGAAAGCCGCAGTGCTTCCTCGGCGCGCTCTTTAACCGAACGATCTACGCGAACATTTACCTGCGCCATGCCGCTAACAGCACCCACGTCGATCTCGCTCCCTTCAATTGCTAGCCTTGCTAGCAACACTATATAGAGAAGTTAGCAAATGTTCAAATGCAAAAGGCCTGCGCCCAGACGGCATCGGTGTCGTCCGGGCGCAGGCCAGATAACGTGGACGAACACGCCTGCTAACGCAGGTACGCCTTGGCGTTGCCCAGGCTGTAGGCGATCGTTGAGCCGTTGTGCAGCAGTGACGATGTCTGCGGGGTAATCGCGCCGGTAATGCCCAGTGCCAAGAGCGCCGAGTTGGTGAGCATCACCTTGGAATACGAACTCGTCAGACGGTCGATAAGCCCCTGGCTCATACGGCGTAGACGCACGATTGCGGCCAGATCCGTATCGGTCAGGATGATATCGGCGACCTCCTTGGCGATGTCGCTTCCGCCACCCATCGCCAGTCCCACGTCGGCCAAACCGAGCGCCGGCGAATCGTTGACGCCGTCGCCCACCATGGCAACGTAGCGCCCCTCGCGCTTAATCCGCTCAACATACGCGTACTTGTCCTCGGGCAGCAGCTCGGCCTTAAACTCGTCGACACCTGCCTCGCGAGCAATGCGCTCGGCCGTGCGCTCCGAGTCGCCCGTGAGCATGACCACATGCTTAACGCCCAACGCGTGCAGGTCGGCGATGGCCTCGCGGACCCCGGGCTTAAGCGGGTCCTCGATACCGAGCACGCCCACAACGGTGCCGTCGACCGCCAGATACAGCGGCGACAGACCCTGCATCTGGGACTCAATGCGTTCCTTGATGTCGGAATCGAGCTGCGCGCCCTCGTCCTCAAATACAAAGTGCGCGGAACCGATGATAGCGCGACGCTCCTCAATGGACGAGGCAATGCCGTGTGCCACGATGTACTCGACGGCGGCATGGCGCTCGCGGTGCTCGAGCCCGCGCTCGCGGGCGGCGTTGACCACGGCACGCGCCACCGGATGCGGGAAATGCTCCTCCAGACAGGCAGAAAGGCGCAGAATCTCGTCCTCGCTCCAGCCATCGGTGGTGAGCACGCAAGCAAGACGCGGCTGTGCCTCGGTCAACGTGCCGGTTTTATCAAACACAATGGTGTCGGCCTTGGCAAACGACTCAAAGTACTTCGCGCCCTTGACCATGACGCCCATCTTGGCAGCATCGCTCATGGCGGTCATGACGGCAACGGAACCCGTGAGCTTGAGTGCACACGAGTAGTCGACCATCAGCGCCGCTGAGGTCTTGATGAGGCTGCGCGTGGTGAGCGCAACCAGGCCTGCGAGCAGGAAGTTCCACGGGACGATCTTGTTGGCGAGGTCCTCCATGTGCGACTGACCCTCGGACTTGAGCGAGTCGGCCGTCTGCACGAGCGAGACGATCGAGCGCAGCTTGGTTTGAGCCGTGTTGGCGCGCACGCGCACCAAGATGCTGCCATCTTCCACGACGGTACCGGCGAACACGTCGTCGCCCACGCTGCGCTCGACGGCCAGCGGCTCGCCGGTCAGGGTCGCCTGGTTGACCATAGCGCTCCCCTGCTCGACAACGCCGTCGATGCAAATGGACATGCCGGTGCGCACGGCGACCAGATCGCCGGGCTCGAGCTCGGTCGCGGCAACGCTTACCTCGGTGTCGCCGACGACCTTTTGCGCCTTGTCGGGCACATCGAGCAGCGAGTTGATGAGCTCGTTTTCGCTCATGGCGCGGGTGTAGTCCTCGAGCAGCTCGCCCACGTTGAGCAGGAACATCGTCTGGCCCGCGGTGTCGACATCACGCTTGACGAACGAAATGCCGATGGCCGAAGCGTCGAGCACAGGAACGGTCAGGCGCGGCTGCGCCAGCTCATGAAGGGCAGCGCGCAAAAATGCCATGTAACCGGCCACGACAAACACCGCACGCAGAGGCGTCGGCAAGAACCAGCGGCGCACGTAGTGGACACCGATAAGTGTGGCAAGATCCATGACGAGCTTGTGCTTGCGTGGCTCAAGCTGCATCACGTAGCCCGACTTGGCATCGGCGATAGCTTGAGCATCGAGTGCGCCCAAGGCGTCGAGCACGCTCGCGCGGCGCGGCTCGTCGTACTCCAGCGCCATCTGGCCAATACGGCCATAAACGCGCACCTTGTGCACGCCGTCAATGTCGCCACCAAGCTTAAGAAGTGCATCGAGATCGCTCTCTGGCACAGGACCCGCCAATTGAAGACGGGTCCTGCCGGGGATCTCGCTAATAATCGAGAATCTCATAGTTTGTGCCTGGGAGCGTTACTCGGCTGCCTCGTCAGCAGCGGCCTCGCTCTGGGTGATGTAGGCCGCCTCGGCAACCATGTCGTCGACATTAGCCTTGGCCTGCTCGACCATGTCCTGGTAGCCGTTCTTGATGCGCATGCCGCACGCGATACCCTGCACGCAGGCGTTCTTGACCGGAGCGCTGGTAAGCAGCTTGATGCCGGCCGTGCCAAGCAGAAAACCGCCACCGACAAGCAGGGTGTTGAACGTGGACTTCTTCATGATGTCTCTCCCTTTTCCGCAACAACTGCGGCACGGTGCCTCAGCACCCGAGTAAACAAGTTTGCTCGAGCACACTTTTGGAAAATAGTTTAGTTTATCTAACTATTGAGGTCAACAAAGGTTAACTTTTTGGAAACTATGGGGGGTGAACTCAATATGACAAAGGGACTGCCCCTTGTCACATTTTGGGACAGTCCCTTTGCCACAGTCCTACAGCTGCCAAGCAGCCGCTTCCTTTTGCAGCGCAACCATGCGGGCGAATTCTCCACCTGCCGCCTTGAGCTGCGCCGGAGCGCCCTGCTCGGCAACCACACCATCCTTGAGCACGACGATTTTGTCGGCATTTTCCACCGTACGCATACGGTGGGCAATAACGATAACCGTCTTACCTGCAAGCAGACGGGAGAGTGCCTGCTGTACCACGGTCTCGTTCTCCACATCCAAGCTCGCCGTCGCCTCGTCCAACAGCACGATAGGCGCGTCTTTGAGCAGCGCACGGGCGATGGAGATGCGCTGGCGCTCGCCGCCGGACAGTTTGGAGCCGTTCTCTCCGATCATAGTGTCATAGCCCTGTGGCATGCGGTTCACGAACTCGTCGCAGTTGGCGGCACGCGCGGCCGCAAGCACTTCCTCATCGGTGGCATCACGACGCCCGAGGCGGATGTTTCCCATCACCGTGTCATCAAAGAGCAGCACGTCTTGGAACACGATGGCGTAGTCGCGCAGGAGCACCTCGGGATCCACGCTCGCGACATCCACGCCACCCACGGTAACCTTGCCCGCGGTGGCATCCCAAAAGCGCGCGGCCAGGCGGCTCACCGTAGACTTACCGGAACCCGAAGGACCGACCAGCGCCGTAACTTCGCCTTCCTTGGCGGTAAAGCTCACATCGGTAAGAACTTTCTCGCCGGCGCGTCCGTCCTCGCCCGCACCATAGCCAAATGCCACGTGATCGAACACCACATCGTGGCCCGCGGGCTCAAATTTCTCGCTGCCCCGCGCCACAGGCTCTTCCATGATGGAACGCATGCGCTTGGCAGACGACTCAGCGGCAAACAGCTCGGACATTAACATTAACGCCTGGTCAAACGGCGCATAGATACGACTCACCATAAGCAGGAAGGCAAACATCACCAAAAAGTCGACCTGCCCAGAGGCGACCATCGCAGTACCCGTGACCAGCGTGGTGGCAATACCCAGACGCAGGATGGCAAAGGCGGAGTTGACCAAAAGCCCGTTAGCGAGCTCGCCTTTGGTGGTCTCGCGCTCCTCGGCATCGATCACGACGTTGAGTCCCTCAAGATAATGGGCCTCCTGGTTGGTGGCACGGATCTCGCGGACGCAGTCGAGTGTCTCTTGAATCGCCTCGGTAACCTTGACCTTCTCGGCGCGCACGCGATCGAACACCGGGGTCATGGGGCCGCGTGCCAGATACAACACGGCAAAGGCCACGGGAATGCTCCAAAACGCCGCGACCGCCAGCTGCCAGCAAAAGAACAGCAACGACACGAACACGATGGCGCTTGCGATGATGGCGCCCCAGAGTTCTCCCAGCACATGGCTGTAGGCATGCTCCATAGTCTGAACGTCACCCATGATGGTCTCGGTTAAATCGGCCAGATCACGACGACCCAAAAACGACAGCGGCAGTTTGCGCAAGCGCTCGGCGATCTCCATACGCTGCTTGCCGCACTCCTCGTAAAAGATGCAGTAAGTGTAGTAATACTGCTGCCAGTTAGAGGCAAAGAGCATCACGAAAAAGACCAGGAGGCCGCCCACGATCGGCAGGGCATCCGGCAGGTCGGCCCCGCTGGCGAGATGCTCGACAAAGCCGGCCATAACCAGGAATAGAAAGCCCATGCCGGCCATGGTAATAAGATTGGTGAGCGTGGTCCAGAAAATGCCGCGTTTTACGCCGGCGACGCCTTTATCAGATAGAAAATACTTCTTTTGGAATGAGGCGAACATTTAGGCCTCGCCTCCCTTCGTGACGGCGGCATCCGCGGTCGCTGCAGTGATTTTCCAGCTCGCGGCCTGTTCGTACTCGGCCCACATCTTGGCATACAGACCCTCTTGGGACAGCAACTCGGCATGGGTACCCGACTCCTGCACGCTGCCCTGGTTGAGCACCACGATTTGGTCTGCGCCCACCACGGTCGAAAGCCGGTGGGCAATCATAATGACCGTGCGACCCGCCGCCAGCTTGCTAAAGGCGCGCTGGATGAGCGCCTCGTTCTCGGGGTCGGCAAACGCCGTGGCCTCATCGAGCACCACGATAGGCGCGTCCTTAAGGATCGCGCGGGCGAGTGCCACGCGCTGGACCTCGCCGCCCGAAAGATATGCTCCGCCGGCACCGAGCATGGTGTTGATGCCCTGTGGGAGCTTGGCCACAATGTCGTCGCACTGAGCTGCGGAGAGGGCCGCACGCACTTCGTCGTCAGTGGCCGTAGGCTTGGAGGCGCGCACGTTATCGGCAAGTGTTTGCCGGAACAGCTGGTTGGTCTGGAACACGAAGGCGACCTGGTCCATAAGCTCGTGCGGATCCATATCGCGAACGTCCACACCGCCTACGAGCACTCGACCCGAGGAAACATCCCAAAAACGCGGGATCAGGCTTGCGCAGGTTGACTTGCCGCCGCCCGAAGGACCCACCAGGGCGAGGGTGCTACCAGCGGGAACGCTAAAACTCACATGGTTGACGGCAGGCGCTTCGGCGCCCTCATAGGTAAAGCTCACGTCCTCAAATCGCACATCGCCGCCGGCAGGGTGCTTGGGTTGGGCGGGCACGGAGAGCTGCTTGGAATCCATGACGCTTCGGATGCGAGTCAGCGAATCGGCACTCATCTGAGAGGCCTCGCCCACAAACATGAGCTTAGTCATGGCCGTCGGTACCACGGCCGAAAATATCGCGTAAAACGTGAAGTTGGTCATAAAATGCGCGAAGTCCGTCTCGCCCGGTGCCAACAGCAACGCCACGGGCAACAGGAATGCCACAAGACCATTGAGCGCGGTAAGGTTGAGTACCTGCGGACCTCGGCAGAACGTGCCCGCATAGTTTTGTGCCATGTCGGCGTATTCGGCGATCGCATCGTGGAAGGCCTTAAAGGAGTAGACCGTCTGCTGAAACACCTTGACCACGGGGATGCCGCGTACGTATTCGGTGCCGGTCTTGTTCATCTTGACCAGCGCTCCCATGTAGGCCTTCATAAACTCGCCGCCCTTGCCGCCCATCATGGCGGCCATGGCGCCAAACGAAACGACGACCGAGATAAGGCATGCCGCGCCCAAGCGCCAATCGAGGGCGAAAAGCAACACGAGCAGGCCTGCGACCATGGCGGTGGCGCCGGCGATATCGGGCAGCATGTGCGCGAGCAGGGTCTCGGTGGAGGCGGCACATCCGTCTACAATACGGCGCAGCTCACCGGTGGCGTGCGTGTCAAAGTAGCCAAGCGGCAGCTTAAGCAGGTGCTCGCTCGTAGTCTTGCGGATATTGGACGCGCAGCGAAACGCGGACAGATGCGTGCACATGAGCCCCACGAAATAAGCTACGATGCTTGCCAGGGCAAAACCCACGGCCCACCAGCCATACGTCGCGATGTCGCAGGCTTCGCTCCAGTTAGGTGCCACGGCGATCAGATCGCGCGCGACAAGCCAAATGCACACGTACGGGCCAAAGCTCAGCAGCTGCGAGAGAGCCGAGAGCGCCATGCCCAAATACGTTAGGAATTTGCGGTCACCGGCATACGCGAGCAACTCGCCGATGCCTCCACCTTCCCTTTTTGATCCCTTTGCCATGAGATTCCTTTCTAACGGCTTGAGAGTTAACCGTAATCAACTTATCATTGATGTGTTAGCCATGGCTCACAATCAAGCCAGGCGTGGACGTTTCTGCAAAGGAAAGGGACGCTTTTGCAAATACGGCGGGTAGCGACCGACATAACCGAGCTCTACGCACCGCAATTTGAGCAGTTTGGCCTGGAGCTTACCGGCAAGGGCGCCGTCTTTACCGGCGAGGTGGCAAACGACCGGGCGCACGGCCGCGCATGGATCATGCCCCTCTCCCCCGCCTGCATCGTCATGGAGCATTTCATCACCCCGACGCACGATATATACCTGGCCGAATACACACCCGAGCCATACGCCTGCGTGAGCGAAGTCAGCGCGCCCACACTTACATGCATGCCCGAGGCTGGCATAACGCCCGCGAATCTCAAACCATTGCATGGACCGTGGCCAAACAATGCCGTTTGCAGCTTTATCCAAAACAACTGTGGCGAGGAGTTAAGCCCGCTGGTTGCGGGGGAGCTCTATCACTCGCGCTCGGTGCTCTTTTTGCCTGGATATTTTGACGAACTGGAGCACCGCTATCCCACCGAGTTCGCGGGAATCTTTGAGGCGTTTGCCGAGCCATGGCACGAGGAAGCGGCGTCTGCCATCTGCTGCACGCTGCGCCGGATTAACGAGGACCGCGCCCGCACCATAGGCGGACACGTCTATATGCAGGGAATCGTGGAGACCATGGTCGCAGAGCTCGCCTGTTCGTGTGCGGCTCACAAGCAGGCGCGGCAGGCGGCAGACACACGCGTCAGCATAACCATTGCCGAAGAAGCAACGGCAATGATTGAGCGCGCGCTCGACACAGGCAGACGTGTGGGTATCAACGAGGTGGCCGAGAGGCTCTACACAAGCCGCTCCAAACTATGCGCCACCTTTAAGGCCCAAACCGGCGAGTCCCTAGGCGCCTACATTCGCAGACGCCGTATGGAGCGAGCACAGGACCTTTTGGCCGATAGCGCGCTCACGATAGCGCAGGTGGCAGAGCGTCTAGGCTACCCTCAGCAAGCCGCCTTCGCCCAAGCCTTCAAACAATACACCGGCATGACACCCACGGCTTGGCGAAGCAAGCATCGCTAAGGCCCAAGCTCCCTGGCCGTAACGGAGCGATTAATTAGCCGCCGCCCGTCAGCTCACCCAGGATCTAAACGTCAAGATGCGCACAATCAAGCGCCTTTTTGATAAGAGGGACAGATCGATCAGCCAAATACAACGGAATGTTGAGCACCCCGTCGTCGAGCTTTAGGTTCTTAAGTGAGTAGCGGACCCTCAATGGAGTCGTCTCCGCATGCTTGTCGGCATAGTACTTAAGGCTCTTGGAATGAACGACCTCTCCCGATTTGACCTCGACGGGAACGATTTCGTTTCCGACTTGAATCAAAAAATCGACTTCGTGCTTCGGCTTCTCGTTTGTCCAATAACGCGGAGCAGCATCTAACTGTGAAAGTAATGCCTGAAGCACATAGTTCTCGGCGAACGAACCTTTGAACTCCGAAAATAGCGCATCCGAGATGGCAAAAGCGGACGCATCCAGCCTTGCCATGCGGCGCAGCAAGCCGACATCAAGACAGTAGACTTTAAATGCCTTGAGGTCATCGTACGCAGAGAGCGGCACACCACCGGCAGCATTAAGGCGAACCGCCGTGATGAGCCCAGCATCGGCAAGCCATTCCAGAGCATCCTCGTATTCTCGAGCACGAGCCCCCTCGCGCACCGCACCCCAAACGAACTTTTTGTTCTCGCGCGCCAACTGAGCTGGAATCGAGTTCCATATTTGCGAAAGCTTGGCGAACTGCGCACGGCCACCATGCTTGGCAAAATCGCGCTCGTAGGAATCCAAGAGATCAGACAACACCTTATCGACCTGAACGATATCGCCCGTCTCCGCCCACCGGCCAAGAGCCTCTGGCATGCCGCCGCATGCAAAATAACGACGAAGATGCTCGACGAGACGGACATGGAAGAAATCGGGCACTGTCTCGATCTGATCCAGGCCGCCAAGGTATTCGTCGTAGTTTGCAGCGCCCTCGGCTTTCAGAAACTCGGAAAAGCTCATGGGGCGCATCTCCATGAACTCGACCTTTCCCACCGGAAAAGCGCTGGTCTCACGGGACAAGCGAACGCCCAACAAAGACCCTGCGCATGCGACGTGATACTCGGGGGCCTCGTCACAGAAGTATTTAAGGGCGCCGACTGCAGAAGGACAATCCTGGATCTCATCAATAATAAGCAGCGTTTTGCCGGGATCGATAGGCTGTCCAAGTGCCAGGGAAAGATTTGAGATGATCCGTCGAGGATCGCGCGTACCTTCGAAAAACTGAGCGTACTCGCTCTGTACCCCAGGTGACGGCTCCTCGAGCGTCAGATACACAAAATTGATGTACGAGGTTCGGCCGAACTCCTTAAGCGCCCACGTCTTTCCAACCTGGCGCGCCCCCTTAAGGATAAGCGGCTTACGATATTCTGACGCTTTCCAAGCGTTAAGCTTGGCAATGATATCTCGCTGCATGGACGAACCTCCCGCAAAGAAACTTCCGTAAACGTGATATTTCCCACATTTTACCCTAGGTAAAACGTGACATTTATCACATTTACGGAAGTTTTAAGCTCATTTCGCCACACTTTCATCACATTTATTGCAATGTGACAAAGGAACAGTCCCTTTGTCACCCGCACAAAAATGGACGCGCCAACGGCGCGCCCATTCACTCTATTTATATCAGCCCCACCTGACCCGAACGGCCGAGTCGTTGCAGAACCCGGGAGCCCCGGCAGGGCGGGTACTTGCTCAAAATGAGTTCCGCACGCAAAGAAGGCCACTAAATGTGGCCTTCGTCTTGCGCAGGACTGTTCGAAATTTTGAGGAAGCACCCGCCCTGCCGGGGCTTCCGGGTTCCCGCTTACGAGAGCGACGTTCTCAGCAACTCGTTGAAGAGCTTCGGGTTGCCCTTGCCGCGGCTCGCCTTCATGCACTGGCCCACCAAAAAGCCGATGACCTTCTGGTTACCGTCACGATACTGCTGCGCCTGATCGGCACAGTTTGCCAGCACCTCGTCCACGATCGGTTGCAGCGCACCAGCATCGCTCACCTGACGCATACCGCGCTCGTCGACGATCTTGTTAGGGTCGTCGCCGGTCTGGGCCATGGCCTCAAAGACCTCGTGCGCCTGGTTGGAGCTGATGGCATCGGTCGCCAGCAGCTTGGCAAGGGCTGCCACCTGAGCCGGCGCGATGCCGGACTCGGCCAGCGACACTCCCGCGCCCTTAAGGTAGGCGATCATCTCGTTCACCAGCAAGTTTGCAACCGTCTGGGCCTCCTTGCCGGCCATACCGGCAGCGGCGGCCTCAAAGAACTCGGCAAACTCCGGGTCGCCGGCAATCTGCTCGGCGTCAGCCGCCTTAATACCAAAGTCGGCCTCAAATCGAGCGCACTTGGCATCGGGCAGCTCGGGAATCTCGCCACGGCAGCGGTCGATGAACTCGTCGTCCAGATCGAACGGCGCCAGGTCGGGATCGGGGAACAGGCGATAGTCGTCGGCCGTCTCCTTCACACGCATAACCACGGTACGCTTACGGCTGGGCTCCCAGTGACGGGTCTCCTGATAGATGATTCCGCCCTCCTCCAGTACCTCGGCCTGGCGGCAGATCTCGTAGGCAAGGCCGTCATGCAGGCTCTTAAACGAATTGAGGTTCTTGAGCTCGGTCTTGGTACCCAGCTTGGTCTCGCCGCGGCGACGCAGCGACACGTTGCCGTCGCAGCGCATGGAACCCTTCTCCATGGAGCAGTCCGAAATGCCCAGCGTCACAAAGATGCGACGGAGCTTTTCCATAAACAGACGCGCTTCCTCGGGCGTGCGCAAGTCGGGCTCGGTGACGAGCTCGATCAGCGGCGTGCCGCAGCGGTTGTAGTCGACGAGCGACTCGGCAGCGGCGGTAATGCGGCCCTCGGCACCGCCCACGTGCACCATCTTGGCGGCGTCCTCCTCCATGTGAATGCGCAGGATGCGAATAGGCACCGTGTAGGAACCGTCCTCGCGACGCTCAGGCATCTGCAGGTTGGACGCATCGTAGCTGGCCAGATGGCCGGCGCGCTGATTGCCCTCGCGCATGGTCGACGTCATGGACGTGGACAGGCCCTCGGCGTTGGCCGAGGCGCTCGCCAGACTCTGAGCCTCGGCCTCACCAAACGCGCAGTCGGGGCGCTCGGCAGCACCGCGACCGGTCACGTCCAGGTCCAGGTGACCGTACATTGCAAAGGCGACCGGACCCTGCGTGGTCTGAAAGTTCTTGGCCATGTCGGGATAGAAGTAGTGCTTGCGATAGAACATCGAGTGGCGCTGGATCTCGCAGTTGGTGGCAAGACCGGCCTTGACGATGCTCTCGATGGCGCGCTTGTTGGGCACCGGCAGGGCGCCGGGCAGGCCCAGGCACACCGGGCACACGTTGGCGTTGGGCTCGTCATCGTGGCTGAGCTTACAGTTGCAGAACATCTTGGTATCGAGTGCGGTGAGCTCGGTATGAATCTCCAGGCCGATCACGGCCTCCCAATCCTGCAGGACCTCGGAAAGCTCCTTCATTACAGCTCGCCTCCCTTCCCGGCAAAATCGGGCGCGACGGAAAGTGCGGGCGCACCCGTGGCGGCATCGGCAAAGCCGCGCTCCAGGGCGCGGGCAAACGTGAGCAGCTGACGGTCCTTAAAGGCCGGACCAACCAGCTGGGCAGAAACGGGCAGCTGAGTATCCTCGCCCAGGCCCAGCGGCACCGAGATGCCACCGTTGCCGCAAATGTTGAGCGAGATGGTGTACAGGTCGGAGAGGTACATCTGCGTGGGGTCGCTGATCTCGCCAAACTTAAAGGCCGTGCGCGGCGAGGCGGGCATGAGGATGGTGTCCACCTTGGCATACGCGGCGTCGTAGTCCTGTGTGATGAGCGTACGGGCCTTTTGCGCGGCATAGTAGTACTTGTCATACACGCCCGAGCTCAGCAGGTAGGCGCCGAGCATCTGACGGCGCTTGGCCTCGGCGCCAAAGCCGTGGGCGCGCGAAAGCGAGCTCTGGTCGGACAGGTTGGCGCAGCCCTCCTCCTGGTAGCCGTAGCGAATGCCATCGAAACGTGCCAGGTTGGAGAACGCCTCGGCCGGGCCGATGACGTAGTAGGCGGCGATGGCGGCGTCCAGGTGCGGCAGGTCGACCTCGACCAGCTCGGCGCCCTGGTTCTGCAGCTCCTGGGCGGCGCGCTGAACAGCAGCCTTGACCTCGGGTGTCAGACCATCGGCCTCCATAAACGCGGGGATGATGCCCACGCGCTTACCCTCGATGCTGTCGTTGAGATGCTCGGTAAAGTCAACGGCGCAATCCTGGCTGGTGCAGTCGTACGGATCGTGGCCCGCGCCGGTAAGCGCGTTCATGGCCAGCGCGACATCCTCGACCGTGCGGCCAAAGGGGCCCACCTGGTCGAGCGACGAGCCAAAGGCAACCACGCCGTAACGGCTCACGGCGCCATACGTGGGCTTAAAGCCCACCACGCCGCACAGCGACGCCGGCTGGCGAATGGAGCCGCCGGTGTCCGAGCCCAGCGAGAGCGCGACCTCGCCCGCGGCGACGGCGGCAGCGGAGCCGCCCGAGGAGCCGCCGGGCACGCGCTCGGTATCCCAAGGATTGTTGGTGCGGTGGAACGCCGAGCTCTCGGTAGAGCTGCCAAAGGCAAACTCGTCCATGTTGGCCTTGCCCATGGGCAGGCAGCCGGCATCGAGCATGCGCTGGACGCAGGTAGCGGTGTAGACGCTCTGGTAGTCCTCGAGCATATGGGAAGCGCAGGTGGTGCGCGTGCCCACAAGGTTCATGTTGTCCTTGATGGCCAGCGGCACGCCCGCGAGCGGGGGCAGCGGCTTGCCTGCGGCACGGTCGGCATCCACGCGCGCAGCGGCCTCGAGTGCAAGCTCGGGCGCCACCTGCAGGAATGCCTGGACCCCGCCCTCGCGCGCCTCGATGGCGGCAAGAGAGGCCTGGGCCACCTCGGTAGCGGTAAAGTCGCCGGCAGCAACGCCCGCGGCAATCTGGGCGGCGGTAAGGGAATCGAAGCTTAGCGCCATTACTCGCTCTCCCCCTCTCCCAAAATGGACGGCACGCGGAAGTAGCGGTCGCGCGCGCTGCCGGCGTTTTCGAGCGCAACGTCGAGCGGCAGGTCGCGCTCGGGCTCGCGCAGGTCATCGCCCATCACGTTGGACAGGCTTCCGATGGGATGGAACGTGGGCTCCACGTCGGGCAAGTCATATTGCAAGACGGGCTCGAGCATCTGGACGGCGTCGTTCAGGTAGGACGTCATCCGGGTGAGCTCGTCATCGGTCAGTGCGATCTTTGCGTACTCGGCGATGTCGCGCACGTCTTTCTCGCTGAGTGCCATAGGCGCTCCCTTCCGCATAACAGTTAAACCGCTCTAGTATACAGGGCAACGCCGGCTTGGAGCAGGCGCTTTACCCAAATGCAGCGAAAACGTAACGAGAGCGGCAGGCTGGCAGGCGGCGGGCTGGCGGTTCTACAGCGAAACCGCACCGTCCATAACGAAAACCGTCCCGTCCACAACGAAAAGCATCACAACATTCGACGTTTTTCGCCAAAATCAAGATTTTCATCGAATGTTGTGATGGTTTGGAAGCCCCGACCACCACAAAGGTGCCTGTCCCCATTGTGGTGGTTCTGAAGAATGTCTTATGCCGAGGCCTTGGCCTTGCGGCGCTTACGGACCGCGTGAATCACGATGTCCAGCAGCAACAACACAATGGCTACGACCACGATAAGCACGGCAAACTCGCGCTTGCCCCAGTGGCGGCCGGCCAGCGATTTTTGCTTGTCGACGTCCTTCTTGCTGTACTTGGTGCGCACGCAATGCACCAGCAGGCGATGGTCGTTCACGCCGTAGGGCGTGCAGGTGACGAGCGTCACCTTGTCGGCGCTCGGCTCGATGGTCAGTGACTCCATCTCCTCGGGCAGCACCACCTCGGAGTCCACCATCTTGTAGGCGAGCGTCTTGTTCATGGTGTGCAGCAGCACCAGGTCGCCGGGCTCCAGCGAATGGATGTCGTCGAACATGCTCAGGTTGCGCATGCCCGAGTGCGCGGTGAGCACGCAATGCGTCGAGGTGCCGCCCACCGGCAGGCTCGTGCCCTCCAGGTGGCCGACGCCCGCCATGAGGACCTCCTCGCTCGTGCCGTGGTAGATGGGCATGCTCACGTCGATGGAGGGAATCTCGACCCAGCTCATCATGGGGTCGCGGTCAAAGATGAGCTGCTGGGCGTAGGGCTCAATCTGGTCGGCCGGAAGCTCGGTGGCCTCGCCCGCCAGCTGCTCGTTAAAGGAGCGCGCCTGGAGCAGGATGCGTTCGCGCTCCTCGGCAGACAGCGCGTCCACGGTGCTGGACACGGTGCTGATCTGGTTGAACACGCCCGAGGCCTCGAGCCGGTCCAAGATCCACGGCCAGGTCATAAGGCCCACACCAATAAGGATGATGACGATGGTGATGAGCCGATCGGCCCAGCGCGGCAGTCGCTTGCGGCGGCGCTTGGACTTTGGTTGAGGTTTGGGCTGGGGGCTTGAGCCGCCGTTGTCCGCGGCGTTATTGCTCTTCATATGTTTGGCGCCCTGCACCATCGCCGGTCACTCCTCTACAACTCAAGTTGTCTAAACAAATAATAGCCGATTAGCGAGCTTCCGCGCCGGACAACGCAGCTTGGCTGCACCGTCCGGGCCACGTAACCCCACTCAACCAATCAAGCCATATGTTGCTTTCATCGTCTCGAGCAACTGCACCATCGTTGCGCCCGCAACCCCGATCTGTTTCAGATTGACGTCGCCCACCTCGCAATCTTTAACAAACGCAAGCATATCGTCCTTCAGTTCTCCGCGCAGGTCGACACCTTCCGACTCGCCAAGCAGCTGAGCAAGCCTCAGCGCATCGCGTTTATGCTTTTTGACCTTCCTCGAATCAACGTTCTCCCCCGCTTCCCTTCTAGCTTTTAGGTCGAGATACGCCTTCGCTTTGAACGGGACAATGTATTCCGTGCCCAGGACCGAAACGCCGCCTACGGTCCGAATTCCCTGAAGGAACAAGCTGTAGTAAGCATCGTCCAACAAAATTGCCGATAGACTGCTTATGTTTTCATCAACGTGAATTGGTGCCACATCAATCCCCTCACGACCCTTTAGAAAGTCGGGGCACTTCGCGAAGAGTTCGATCATATGGGGGTAACCCGGCCTCTTTGGCTCTGTAAACCGATAAAAACATGAGCCTTTGCCTTCGCCCCAGCCGCAGCGGTAACCGCCATCACGCACCAAAGTCCATATAGCTTCTGCCGTCTGAGGCAACCGGTCATCGGCGACAATTACCACATCAAAATCGTGAGTCGCCCTAAACGGAAGTCCCGCCTCCGCGAGCAAAATGTCGCATGCCGTGCCGCCGATAAGGGCATACGATCCTGCGGCTTCTTGCATATGCTGCTGAAATTCTTGAAGACCTTCTACAGCGCTTCTTGCCATGGATATTCCTTTCCAAACATGCGATCGACTTCGAGCTGAATTCGCTCATCGTCGATTGCCGCCAAAGATAGCGCAAGCGAAATGTCGTCGACACGGGAGGAGTCGGCAAACACGGGCGCATAGCGCCACACTTGGATCATCGCCGTCTCGTTATCTGGCAACTCCCCGTCTGCGACTTCGAGGTCGCTCAGTTGACGCCATGCACTTCTTAAGACGGCCTTTTGTTCCATACCCGGCGCAGCGAGCATCGAACGTGCAGCGAGCGCCGTCTCCCCGGCGTCAACAAGACAGTCGATCTGCGGTGTCTTCCTTGCAAAAAAGACCTTCGAGACAGGCGAGGAGAGCTCTGACATGTGCTCACTGAGCAGAAGATCAACGGCAACAGGGAACACGACGACACGTCGCTCGCGACGCTCGCGCCTCGCGAGTCCCCTGTCGACAAGCTCGGTTATGGCCTCACTCGCACGGCTTGCCGAGATCCCAAGCGCACGACAAAGGTCATAGGGACGATATGGCTCCTGGGTTGCTCCCCAGATTGCGGCAGCCTGCGCGTTGGGCGACATCTTGGTCGCGTGATTGCGAAACCGGGCACCGCCCCTCTCCGTGCAGGCTGTACCCATAAATGGAAGAAAAGCCTGTCTACCTGGGCAGACAAAGGGAATCCCTTGTGCGACCAATGCTTTGCGCTGACGTGCATCGGCATCAGGAAACGAAACGACAACAGGAGTCTCCGCGCGCAAGGCTAGCTGACTATAGACTCTCTTAGCCTCGGAAAGCCCGACGCCAGTAGGCAAACTTGCAAGCAAAAACGAAAAACCGTTTGCGTCAACAGCGCGGACCTCAATCGCCCGCAGATGCAGCGGCAAGTGTGCGGATCCAGGCCAAGTTTTGGTCTTGGCGGAGAGGCCTAGTGCTTCTTGTAAGTAGATTAGCGCTTCGTTCATTTCCATTGTTTTCGTTCGATTCCAGTTTATGTTGGAATTATACATAATTTTCGGAATTAACGAGATTCCGTTCGTGCCTAAGCCCATATTTGCGTTTTCAAAATGTTCCGAATCGGCGGGGCGATTCGGGATACAATGTCAATAGGAAACGACGCATCCCGCGTAAGTACTTAGGAGCGCGGGCGACCAGTTTCCGACGTTGTTAAATGCCCGGGCTCCGAACCCCGGGCATTCTTATTTGCGCTTGTTGCGGCGCAAATGCCTTCTACCGTCCGCACCGCGCGTGCGCCTACGGACCTTAAACCGAACCTCATACGAGTCAAGAAACGCGATGACGAACGTGCCCACCGCCGCGAGGGCGGCGAGCGCGTTAAGGAATTTCAGCATTTGGGGACCTCCGATCGAGTCGTCGGTCGCCCGCGCACGGAATGCGTCGCAAAGCCATTTTACTGCGAGTGCATGCACCCACAGCTGGTCAACGCAATAATTGCAAACATCTGTTCGATAGTCATACGCTCGATCCATCGGGCAATGGAACCTGGCTGCGTTATCCAAATCAAAACCACCCCTAAAAGGGGTGGTTTGCTCTTAGGGTATAACCCTTGGAT
>UQIC01000024.1 GCA_900540985.1 uncultured Collinsella sp. | reverse complement strand
CGATAATCTCGGGGCGGTGTGGCCGGTGACCGCCGCCCCGGCCGATCCGTTTACGGCGGCAGTCTGCGGCACCGCCGTCTACAACGTGGCCGGCACGCGTGCTGCCGCTGTCGCCGATGCCCCGGCGAGCTTTAAGGTCGCCTTTATCGACGAGCTCTACCGCGCAACCGCCCAGGACATTGCCGATAACCGACTCGAGCTCGAGGAGGCATAGGCCATGTCCGAGCCCGTAACCAATGCCGGCATGAACGCGCTCGTCGCCGTGGCCATCGCCCCGTGCGGCACCGGCGATGAGCTGTCCGCCGAGGTCGCCGAGGTCGTGCGCGTCATTCGCGAGAGCGGCCTTCCCAACCGCACCACCTCGATGTTCACCGAGATCGAGGGCGACTGGGACGAGGTCATGCAGGTCGTGCGCGACGCAACCTTTGTGTTGGCGAGCAAGGGCATCCGCACCGAAGTCGTGCTCAAAGCCGATATTCGGCCCGGATTTACCGACACCATGACCGGCAAGCTCGAGCGCATGGAAGCGCAGATCAAAAAGCAGGAGGAAGCACGATGAGCATCCGCGACAACCTTGATATCTCGGCCTATCTGGTACTCGGCCCCGAAAACACGCTGGGACGCCCCGTGGGCGATGTGGTGGCCCAGGCGCTCGACGCAGGCTTTACCTGCATCCAGGTGCGCTCCAAGGTGGCAAGCGCCCGCGAGATCATTGCGCTGACCGGCGACGCCGCGCAGGCAATCGCACAGGCCGGCAAGACCGGTCAGGTCGCCTTGCTGATCGACGACCGCCTTGACTGCGTACTCGCCGC
Source organism: uncultured Collinsella sp. (assembly GCA_900540985.1). GTDB lineage: Bacteria > Actinomycetota > Coriobacteriia > Coriobacteriales > Coriobacteriaceae > Collinsella. The sequence goes on along the minus strand of UQIC01000024.1, from coordinate 30,037 downwards.
ACGCGAGCAGGGTATTGCCGTCGACGGCGTGCACGTGGGCCAGAGCGATATTCCCGTCGAGGTCTGCCGCAAGCTGTTGGGCCCCGATGCCATCGTGGGCCTTTCGGCCCGTTGCGAAGAGATGCTCGAGTACGTCAAGACCGCCGACATGAGCCTGGTCGACTACCTGGGCATCGGCCCGCTCCACGAGACCGAGACCAAGCGCGACTGCGGACGCGCAGCCGATGGCTCCATCATCACCAAGAGCTTTGAGGATCTGGCCGCACTCCACGCGGCAAGCCCCGTGCCCATCGTAGTGGGCGGCGGCGTCAAGACGGCCGACCTGCCGCAGCTCAAGGCCACCGGCGTCGATGGCTTCTTTGTGGTGAGCGCCGTCTGCAGTGCCGACGACCCCCACGCTGCCGCCAAGGAGCTTGTCGACACCTGGCAGCAGGCATAAGCCTAGGCCGAGCAGTTGCTCCGCAGCCTCATATCTTCAATAGCGGAAAGCGCATCCCAGTTTGGACCTCCATTCCGGGATGCGCTTTCCGCATGCGCCCCTTACCCCGCCAGATATGCTTCCAACGCCGGCAAAGTCGCCTCCGCATCGCGGCGACCGACCTGGTAGATGCGCTCGAGCTCATCGGGCTCGCGGCATAGCGACGGCACCTTCACCGATTCGCTCGGACGCACCACAAAGATATCGCCGGCGGCCTCACGACGTGCCAGGTCATCGAGCGTGGCATTGTAAACCTCATGCCGATGCTCAAGCGCTGCGACAAACTCCGGGTAGTGACGGAACACGCGACGCAGCATGGGCATCACGCTGTTGGGCTGCTTCACAAAGCCCGCCGGCTGCGTGAGTACCACGATATTGCGGTCATACCCCTGCGCAAACAGCCATGCACTGGGAATAGAATCAGCCACGCCACCATCCAGATACTTATGCCCGTCAATAGCAACGGGACGCGTCGCCACAGGAATCGCCGACGATGCCCGGATCCACTCGATATCCCGCTCGTCGCCATAGGGCAGGTCGTGGTAGACGGCCTTGCCCGTCTCGATATCGGTGCACACGCACGTAAACCGCATGGGACAGGCGCGATACGCCTCCAAGTCAATGGGATCGCGCTCGATAGGCACCTCGTGATAGGCAAAATCGGCATTGAACATATCGCCGGTCCGCAGCCAGCTTGCTACACCCGCATAGCGCTTATCGGCACAATAGGCCTTGTTATAGCGAATGGCACGGCCGATCTGGCGCGATTTAAAGTTGTAGCCAAACGCCGCGCCCGCCGAGACACCCACCATATGGTCGCAGGTCAAGCCGTGCTCCATCCAAACGTCGAGCACGCCCGCCGTATACATACCGCGGTAGCCGCCTCCCTCGAGTGCCAGCCCCACCGTGCGCGTCGTATCCGGCTGTGCCATGCGACCATCTCCGTTCCTGCGTTTAAAACCGGAACAAGTATACCCGTCAACATATATCGTCTCAGTCGCATTTTCATCGAACATCGCATCGTCGCGCTACCGCCTGTCGAATAATAGCCGCCCACAGCATGTGCACCCATATATAATTCTGCACTGTTGTTTATACTACTCAGCAGTTATCAACAGCGAACATTAGCCGGTAAATTAACCCAACAACGCAGCAAGGCGGGGGCCTGGATACACGCAAAGCGCCAAACAACAACGCGTGTGCACAACGAACTCGCCCGACGCAATCCGCCCTACCTCAGAAAGCCGCTTACGACATGGATACTGTCAGCAATTACACCGAAACGCTCGAAAAGACCGTCCGTGACCTTCTCGAGCGTCAGGATGATCTGATTAGGACTGCCTTTACCGACCAGCTTACCGGACTTGGCAACCGCGGCGGCTTTGCCCGCTCCCTCGAGGAGCTCTGGGAGCAGGACACCCCCGTTACCATGGCGTTCATCGATATCGACAATCTCAAGCACTGCAACGACGTCTTTGGCCATGACGAGGGCAACCGCTATATCTTGCAGGTAAGCCTCTATCTCAAACTGTATATGAAAGTGGACGAGGCGGCGTTTCGCATAGGCGGCGACGAGTTTGCCATCCTGTCTACGATTGCGACCGAGGACGACCTCGCCGAACGTCTGGAACACTGCCGAACGGTCCTGCTCAAAAACAACGATTCCGAGATGCCCCGCTCGTTTAGCTATGGAGTGTCGTATGCCGACCCCGCCCTGGGCGAAGCCCCCAATCGCATGACGCTCGATGCCGACCATCGCATGTACGACTACAAGCTACGTCATGCCATGCACCTTGATCGACGCAATATCACGCAAGTCCACGCCGACGACTTCGAAATAAGCGACCGTATTTTCGACGCCTTTTCGATGCTCAACGAGGGCCGCTATTTCTTTATCGAGAACTTGGACAAACATCGCACCCTTTGGTCGCAAGGCGCCTTGCGCGATCTTGGCCTTCCCTCGGAGCACATAGACAACTGTCGCGATTACTGGAAAACGCGCGTGCATCCCGATGACCTTGAGGCCTACATCAACGACATAGACCAGGTCTATAACGGCACCAAGCACCGTCGCGTCATGCAGTATCGTGTGCGCAATGCCGTCGGCGACTACGTCCTCTGCCGTGCTCGCGGGTTTCGCATCGACGGCGACGAAAATGTCCCCTCGCTCTATGTCGGCGAGCTCGTCAACCACTCACTTGCCGAAACCGTCGACGCCGCGACAGGCCTCGGCACCCAGCGCATGTTGGTCAATGCCATCGACGCCTGTCGTTGCGACCGTTGCGAGACGGGCCTTATAGCGGTGCGCGTTCGTGGCACGACAAAGCTCAACGAGCTCTACGGAGCCGAGGCTGTCGACAACATGCTCGCCGAATACGCAGGCCGCATGCTGTCGATCACCCGCGGCAGGAGCAGGGTCTACCGTTCACGTAGCGTCCAGTTCGTCGTGCTCAGCAACGACCTGGACCACGAGGCATTCGAGCAACTGACCCGCCACCTTAAAGAGGCCGTTTTCGCTCCTGTGCAAATCGCGGGCGACACCATTACTCCCGTCTGTCTTGTCGTCCCGGCCTTTTACGAACACTTAACCCATCAAGCGACCGCCGTTTTAGGCGAACTCGACCGTCGCCTTCGCACGGCCGGCGGGCTTGTTCCCAACGACAGCCTCCCCATACCCGAGGCTGAGCGCAAAAGCGCCATCGCCGAACGTATCGACTCGCTCACGGGCCTCTATCGACCCAGCGAGTTTATGCGGCGCGCCAACGCTTTTCTCGAGGCAAGGCGCGACGGCGCCTGGTGCATCGCCACGGTCGACATGGGCCACATGCGCCTGTTTAACGAATGGTATGGACAGGCCGAAGGCGACCGCCTGCTTGCCGATGTGGGCACGGTCCTCAAGGACATCGAGAATGCCGGCATGGGCGTCGCAGGGTACTGGGGCCAAGATGACTTTTGCGTACTCATCCCCTTTAAGCACATCACCGTCCATCAAATCTACAACCGCGTTCGCGAGGCAGTAGCCAGGCATGATGGCGGCGTAGGTTTTTGGCCGTCCATGGGCGTTTATCCCATCGATTCCAATGAGGAGATCACCATCGACGCGCAGGCAAAGGCCATGTTTACCAATCGGCGCGCAAAAAACGACTTTAAGGAGCGCATTGCCATTTTTTGCCCCAAGGAGTACAAGCGCGAAATCGTGTTCAACCGCACGCTGACCGAATTCCAGTACGCGCTGTCAAATGGTCGCATCACGTACTATCTTCAGCCCCAGGTCGATATGGAAACCGGCGAGATTATTGGCGCCGAAGCACTCACCCGCTGGATTGACAAGGACGGCTCTCTCATTTCGCCCGCAACGTTTATCCCCGCACTCGAGGAAAGCGGCTTTGTAGTGACGCTCGACAAATATGTTTGGCAGGGCGTCGCCATGTGGCTCCGCGAGCGCCTCAATCGAGGACTTCGTGTGGTTCCGATTTCCCTCAATGTGTCGCGCGTAGACATTCTTGCCTGCGATGTCGCCGAGCATATGGGGTCGCTCGCCGCCCAGTACAACCTGCCGCCCGAACTCATGCACATCGAGATCACCGAGACCGCCTATACCGAAGAGTCCGAGGCCGTGGATAAGCTGACCGCGGATCTGCACACCCGTGGCTTCTCGACCTACATGGACGATTTTGGCACCGGCCAGTCCACGCTCGCGATGCTCAAGAACGTCAACGTCGACGTCATCAAGCTCGACCGCACCTTTGTGCCCACCGACCGCGATCAAGGCCGCAGCGCGCAGATCGTGTCATCGATGCTCGAGATGGCGCAGTCGCTCCATCTGCCCGTCGTGGTTGAAGGCGTCGAGACAAATGAGCAGGCAAACATGCTACGACAAATGGGCGCCCGCTACGCTCAGGGCTTCCTCTACTACCGTCCCATGCCGGCGAAGGATTTTGAGGCATTGCTCGATGGCGGCAATAACAACTGATTCGCTCGCGCGCAAAACGCCACCGTCGAAGGGGCATTTGTCTCCATTAGCTAACTTATATCCCCAATTCAAACCGAATTGGGGATATGATACAAACCGTTGTTCCGCCCAAGGAGGTTATCCATCATGAACGAGTCATATCGCATGGGCGAGCAATCGATTATTGTCTATCTTCAGCGACTTGCAAATGGCATCTCGACCGCCGAGCTTGATGTTGCCGCGCTGCCCGCTGGGCTACGCGCCGTTGGCGAGCAACTGCAAAAGACGCACGCCATCCTGCAACAAGAGCGCCGGCTGCTTGAGAGCAACGCCTATATCGACCCGCTCACCAACTTGGGCAACCGCAGCGGACTCGACCGTCACGTCGAGCAACTCTGGCACAAAGGCGACCCCTTCACCTGCGCCTATATTGACATCGACCATCTCAAACATTGCAATGATAGGTTTGGCCACGCCGAAGGCAATCGCTATATTCTGAGCATCTGCCGCACGCTCTCCGAAACCATGGAGCACGATGAGATGCTGTTCCGTATCGGTGGAGACGAGTTTGTGCTCATCTCGCTCTCCGCAAACGAGACTGAACTCGAGCAGCGCTTGGAGCAGATACGCGCCGGGCTGGTCGAGGCGAGCTCAGGTGGCAAGGCGCCCATGATCGGCAGCTTTAGCTTTGGCTGCTCGCGCGTCGATCCACTTGCTGGCGACACGCGTCGCCAGATGACGATGGATGCCGATCGCAAGATGTATCGCTATAAGCTTATGCATCGTGTGCAGCAACCGAAAGACAATGACGCCCCGCAACGCCCAATCGTCGATCAGCTTCCCTGCAACGACCGCGTATTCCAAGCGATCTCTATGAGCTCCGAGACGCGCTATCCGTTTATCCTCAATCTCGATACGGGCGAATCGCAATGGTCGGTCAACGCCGTGCGCGATTTTGACCTGCCCTCCCAGCACCCTTTTAACTCGGTCGATATGTGGCTTGCCCGCGTTCATCCCGAGGACCGCGACAACGTACGCGCCGAGCTCGACATGGTGATAAACGGCACGTGGCACTTCCACTACATGCAGTACCGCGTGATGGATGCCACCGGAGCGTACGCGCTTTGCGACTGCACGGGCTACCGCTTGGACGGCACCGATACCGAACCTAACATGTACGTGGGCATTATCATCAACCGAAGCCTGGCCGATACAACTGATTTCGTGACCGGCCTGGGCGATATCCACGCCCTGGTCAACGCCATTGGCGAAATGCGTCGCGTGGCGCGCAAGGCGGGGTTGATCGCCATTAAAATCGACGATATCGCTCAGGTCAATGCCCGTTTTGGCTTTGATGCGGGCGACCGTGTTTTGGCAGAATGTGCCGCTTGTCTTGTGGATTGCTCGCGCGGCAAGGGTCGCCTGTTCCGCTCGACGGGACCGACATTCGTGGCGCTTTTCGACGACTTTGATCCCGAAGAGACCGACTCGATCGCAGACGAAATCGAGCGGTTCCTGGGTTCTCCTGTGCTCATCGGCTCGCTTGAATATCAGCCACCCATTCGTGTGGCCACGCTTCATCTGGACAGCGTTGACCGACAGCCCGTTTCCATTTTGAACGAGCTCAAAGCGTTGCTTAAAGAGGCACCACAAGTACCGGGCACCAAGCTGGACTAGCGTTGTGGGGCGCGATGTGAAACACAGGCCGTTTCACATCGCGCCCCACGCCATCTGCCCTCTCGTGCGATAATCCTCCGCAGAAGTCACCGACAGCAGAGGGAGTTTGTGATGAAGGTTCTTTTGGTCAATGGCAGCCCCAAGGCAAACGGCAACACCGCTCGCGCGCTTGCCGAAGTCGCCGAGCAATTGCATGCCGAGGGTATCGATACCGAGGTGTTCCAGCTGGGCTCCAAGCCCATTCGCGACTGCATTGGCTGTGGTCAGTGCGGCAAGCTCGATTGCCGCTGCATCTTTGACGACGATGTAGTCAACGAATTGATTGCCGCCGCCGAGCAGGCAGACGGCTTTGTCTTTGGCTCGCCTGTCTACTACGCGCACCCCAGCGGCCGCATCCTTTCGGCCCTCGATCGCGCATTCTATGCCGGCAGCAAGGCCTTTGCGCACAAGCCGGGCGCCGCGGTTGCCGTCGCCCGTCGCGGCGGTACGTCGACCACGTTCGATGTGCTCAACAAGTATTTCACCATCAATCAGATGCCCGTGGTGGCCTCTACGTACTGGAACAACGTCTTTGGCGCCATGCCGAGCGAGGCTGCCCAGGATGCCGAGGGCCTGGCCACCATGCGCAACATCGGTAAGAACATGGCCTGGCTCCTGCGCTGCATCGAGGCAGGCCATGCCGCCGGTATCAACGCGCCCGAGGCAGATCGCGCAACGACCAACTTCATCAGGTAGAACGGCGGAACAAAATGATTCAGATTTTTGGCACCAAGAAGTCCTTCGATACCAAGAAGGCGCAGCGCTTTTTTAAGGAGCGCCGCATTAAGGTGCAGTTTATCGACCTTAAGGAAAAGGAGATGAGCAAAGGCGAGCTCACGAGCGTGATGCAGGCGGTCGGCGGTATCGACAAGTTGCTCAACCCCAAAGCCAAGGACGAGGAGACGCTCGCACTCATCCAGCACCTCACCCCTAGCCAGCGCTTCGACAAGCTGCTCGAGAACCAGCAGGTCTTGGCCGAGCCCATCGTGCGCAACGGCAAAAAGGCCACCGTCGGTTATTGCCCCGATGTATGGGGAGCCTGGGAGTAGCCTGTGTTATTTGCCAGCGCGTGGGTATAAGAGCGAGCGTTTGGCATATGATTCAACTGTAAGCCATGTCTAACAAAGGAGGGCACATGCCCAACAAACCCGTGAAGATCATCATGCTTACCGGATACCTCGGTGCCGGCAAGACCACGCTGCTCAACCACATCCTCGCTAACGACGGCGGCATCCGCGCCGCCGTGATCGTCAACGATATCGGCGAGATCAACGTCGACGCCAGCCTTATCGCCGACGGCGGCCTTTCCGAAACCGATGACCTCATCCCGCTCACCAATGGCTGCATCTGCTGCACGCTTTCGGACGACCTAGCCAACCAGCTGCAGGGCATCGCCGATTCGGGCAACTTCGACTACATCATCATCGAGGCTTCAGGCATTTGCGAGCCTATCCCCATCGCCTACACCATCTCGAGCTTCTGCGATGAGGCCAAGGTGGGCGGCGAGCCCAAGCTCGCGCTCGACAACATCGTGGCCGTGGTCGACTGCGCCCGCATGTACGACGAGTTCAACGGCGGCCGCGACCTGCTGGCTGAGGATATCGACGAGGACGACATCGAGAGCCTGCTCATCCAGCAGATCGAGTTCTGCTCCACGCTGATCCTCAACAAGACCGATACCGTGAGCCCTGAGCAGATCGCCGAGCTTAAGGCCATCGTGCGCAGCCTGCAGAAAGACGCCGTGATCGTCGAGGCCCAAAACGGCGAGGTCCCCATGGAAGAGCTGCTCGACACCGACCGCTTCGACTTTATGCGCGCCTACAACTCCGCCGCCTGGATCGAGGCCATGGAGCATCCCGAGGAGCACGACGACCCCGAGGTGCTCGAGTACGACATCGAGACCTTTGTGTACTCGCGCCGCAAGCCGTTTGACCTGCAGAAGTTTACCGATTTTGTTGAGCAGGAGTGGCCCGACGAGGTCATCCGCGTCAAGGGTCCGCTGTGGCAGACCGGCGATCCGGACATGTGCTACATGTTTGAGCAGGCCGGCCACCAGATGCGCCTGATGGAGAACGGCCTGTTTGTCGATTCGGCGCCCGAGGGCGAGAAGCAGAAGATCATCGACGAGAACCCCGAGATCATGCAGATTTGGGACGACGAGACGGGCGACCGCATGACGAGCCTGTGCATCATCGGCCGTCACATGGACAAGGATGCGCTCATCGCCTCCCTCGATGCCTGTCTGACCGACTGGCACCGCGCCTAGGTTTATCCAAGCGGGTATTTTTCCGCCTACGTAACCGCCAAACCACCACGAAGGTGCCTGTCCCCTTCGTGGTGGTTTTTCGTTCTGAGCCAAGGAGATTCATGTTCAACATCGTGCTGTATGCGCCCGAGATTCCGGCCAATACGGGCAATATCGGCCGCACCTGCGTGGTTACCGGCGCCCGCCTGCATCTGGTGGAGCCGCTGGGCTTTTCGCTCGACGACAAGACGGTGCGTCGCGCCGGCCTGGGCTACTGGCAAAACTTGGACGTGACGACCTATGCCAGCTGGGAGGATTTCCTTGCGCGCAACGACCTCTCCCCCGCCGACGAGCGTCTGCATCTGCTGACCAAAAAGGCACGCCGCACCTATGCGCAGAGCACCTACCGCGACGGCGACTACTTGGTCTTTGGCAGCGAGAGCTCGGGCATTCCCGAGCCACTGCTTGCCGCGGCGCCCGAGCGCTGCGAGCGCATCCCCATGCTGCGCGATTGCGACTCACTCGATAACGCCGAGGCTTGGGAAGCCCACGAAGAATCGCTGGGGCATACCGAGGACAGCCACGAGGCCATCCTCCAGCAGGATATCTGCGGCAACTTCATCAATCCGGACGACTACCGCATCAGCGCCCTCAACCTATCCAACAGCGCCGCCATCGTCCTCTACGAAGCTCTGCGCCAAACAGGCTTTGCCGGCATGTGACAAAGGGACAGTCCCTTTGTCACATTCGACCGCCATAGAGTTAAACGTAATTAATCACTTTTAACTTAAATTAACTAGAATAAAATGAAGTTAACCCGAGACGCTAAAGGAGGGCATTGTGGAATATCTCGAGAACCCATTTACCCCCAGTTTTGGTGAGGTTCCTGCCCATCTCGCCGGCAGACAACAGATTATTCGGGATTTGGACCGTGCCTTCATGAGCCAGCGCAGGCGCCCAGAATTGACCTCGATCTTCTCAGGCGCGCGTGGAACCGGTAAAACTGCTCTCATGTCATCGCTTGCGACAAGGGCGGAATCCCACGGCTGGATAGCCGTAAAGACGACCGCGCTCCCGGGAATGCTTGAGGAAATCGAGTTCGGGACGAAACGTGCTGCCGGCCATCTTATCGACCCGTCCAACCACTTCGAAGTCACCGGTCTCGGAATTACACCGCACGGCAGCATCGAGGTCAATCGCGTTCACGATGCCTCAACCTGGCGTTATCGCATGAGCGACATCATCGACCAGCTCAACGAGGCGGGCACCGGTCTGCTCGTCACGGTTGACGAGGTGGACCCGACACTCGACGAGATGATTCAGCTCGCAGCGACGTATCAGCACTTTGTGACCGATGGGAAACGCGTCGCCCTGCTCATGGCGGGACTTCCCAACAACGTATCGACGCTACTGAACCACAAGACGGTCTCGTTCCTTCGCCGCGCCCAGCAATATCATCTGGGTCGCATTGCCGACTATGACGTACGCGAGGCCTTGATTCGCACAATCCAGGAAAACGATCGCCTGGCAGATGCTGGGGGAATCGATAGAGCCGTTCGCTCGATCTCTGGTTTTCCCTTCCTATTGCAACTTGTAGGCTACCGTGCCTGGGATCTCACAAGCGATTCGAAGGAAATCTCGTCACGCGACTTTGACCTGGGAATCAAAATCGCGCGCGACGAGATGGACGACCGAATCCTCGCGGCAACCTATCGAGAACTCACTGCAGAGGACAAGCGATTCCTCATCGCTATGCTCGATGACGAGGAAGAATCCACCACCGCTGACCTTATCGTGCGCCTTAAGCGTTCGCCGCAGCAGGTCTCCCGCTACCGACGCCGCATGATAGATGCCGGCATCATTGGAGAACGCGGGCGCGGAATCGTCGCTTTTGAATTGCCATTCTTCCGCGACTATCTCGCCGCTCAGTGCGTGAGATAGGCATCAATGAGGCAAAGGGGCTGTCCCTTTGCCTCATTGTCTATAGATAGCGGCCGGTGATGCTTGCGGGGCAGGCCGCGATGTCGCTCGGCGTGCCGGCGCAGACGATTTGCCCGCCCGCATCGCCACCGCCCGGGCCCATGTCGATCACGTAATCGGCGTTACGGATAAGGTCGAGATCGTGTTCGATCACGATAACTGTGGCGCCCTTGGCAACGAGGCCGTCAAACACGTTCAACAGCACCTGAACATCGAGCGGGTGCAGGCCGATCGTGGGCTCGTCAAATACGAATACGGCATCATCCTGCACGCGGCCCATCTCGCTCGCGAGCTTAAGGCGCTGTGCCTCACCGCCCGAAAGCGCCGGTGTGGGCTCGCCAAGCGTGAGATAACCCAGGCCCAGGTCGTGCAAGGTCTGCAAACGCGTCTGAACCTTCTTGAGTCCCAGTGTGGCGTCAATGGCCTCGTCCACACTCATGTCCATGAGCTGCGGCAACGTCAGCAAGCTCCCGTCCCTACCCTCGCGATGGATATGCGAGGCGGCCTCGGCGTAGCGCGAACCACGGCATGCTGGGCAGATGATCTCGACGTCGGGCAAAAACTGCACGTCGAGCGATATCGAGCCCGTGCCGTCACACGTAGGGCAGCGCAAGGCGCCGGTGTTGTAGCTAAAGGCGCCCGCCTTGTAGCCGGCTGCCTTGGCCTCGGGCGTACGGGCGAAGGCGCGGCGCAGCTCATCATGGATGTCGGCATAAGTCGCTACCGTCGAGCGCACGTTGGCGCCGATGGGCGTAGCGTCAATCAGGTTTGCGCGGGCAATACCCTCGGCATCGACCCAACGCACGTGCCCCGGCAGGCGCTCGCCAGCTGCCTGCGCCTTGAGTGCCGGGATGAGCGTCTCGAGCACCAGTGTCGTCTTGCCCGAACCCGAAACGCCCGTTACCGCGACAAGGCGGCCGCGCGGGATATCGACTTCGAGCGGTTTGACGGTATGGATGGCCTCGGTTGCCATGCGGATATGTCCCTGCTCGAACATTTCGTCGTCAGTCACCTGCGGACGCATGCGCTTGGACTCTGTGCACAAAAACGGGGCGATGCGGCTGCCCTGCGATTGTTCGACCTCGTCCACCGTGCCAACGGCAATCACATTACCGCCGCCTGCTCCGGCAACGGGGCCCATCTCGACCAGATAGTCGGCTTCCGCCAGTACGCGCGTATCGTGGTCGACAACAACCACGGTGTTGCCGTCGCCCACCAGATCGCGCATCACGCCCACCAAGCCGTCGACATTGGCAGGGTGCAAGCCGATCGAAGGCTCGTCCAGTACATAGAGCACGCCCGTCGATCGGTTGCGCACCACACGGGCGAGCTGGACGCGCTGGCGCTCACCCGTGGAGAGTGTGGCACCGGCGCGGTCGAGTGAAAGGTAATCGAGACCCAGGTCGACCAGGCGACGGGCCGCACTCAAAAACGAATCGCAGATATCCGCTGCCATGGGCTGCATCTCAGTCGGCAAGGATGCAGGCACCCCGCGCATCCACTCAATCGCCTCGCCCAGCGTCATGGCCGCGGCCTGCGCCAGATTGATACCGCGCACCTGGGGCTGGCGCGCGGCCTCGGAGAGACGCGTGCCGCCGCAATCACGGCATGCTCCCTCGCGCAAAAAGCGCGCAACACGTTTTAAGCCCTTATCGTCCTTGACCTTGGCGAGCGCATTCTCAACGGTATAGACGGCGTTGTAATAGGTGAAATCGAGCGGCGTGGCGCCCTCGCCGTTTTTGGGCACGTAGAGAATGTGCTTCTTAACCGCCGGACCATGAAACACGATGTCGCGCTCTTGAGGCGTGAGCTGGTTAAACGGCACGTCGGTGCGCACGCCCATCTCGCCTGCCACCTGCTTCATCAGATCCCACATGAGCGTACCCCAGGGAAGCACCGCGCCTTCGTTGATAGTCTTTGACTCGTCGGGCACCAGGCTCGCCTCGTCCACCTCGCGCATGACACCGGTACCGCCGCAGGTAGAGCACGCGCCGCCGCTGTTAAAGGCAAGGTCCTCGGCACCCGGCGCGTAGAACTCGCGGCCGCATGCGGGGCACGTGAGCGACAGGCCCGCAGCCACGTTAAGGCTCGGCTCCACACGCGCCCCGCAATGCGGGCACACGTGATGGGCGCAGCGGCTAAAGAGTAGACGCAGGCTATTGTTGAGCTCGGTCATGGTGCCAAAGGTGGAACGCACGCCCGGCACGCTGGGGCGCTGATGCAATGCGAGCGCCGCCGGCACGTGCAGCACCTCGTCCACCTGGGCGTGCTCGGCCTGCGTCAGACGACGGCGGGTATAGGTGCTGAGCGCCTCCAGATAGCGACGCGAGCCCTCGGCATAAAGAACCCCCAGCGCCAGCGAACTCTTGCCCGAGCCCGACACGCCGGCAATGCCCACGAGTTTTCCCAGCGGAATGTCGATATCGATGTCCTTGAGGTTATGGACGCGCGCGCCGCGTACCTCGATAGCCTGCGGGCTCATCTTCTGTTCCGTCACCTTTATCACCCTACTCATGCCATAAAACTCGATCGCGAATGTACGCGCCCAGCATGGGCACGGTAAACCGGACGAGGCCGTATCCGGCAGCTTCGATGACGCGCTCGCGAATCAGACTTGCGCGATATTTACTCGCCCAGCTCTGGGTACGCTCGCAGCGCTCAATGATATCCGCCATGCGCGTCGGTTTGCCCTCGTCAACCGCCATGGCCTCGATAAAGAGGCGCTGTGGACTGTGCAGCCCGTAATACAGAGGCGCGTCAACCGCTTCGTAGAACTCGGAGACGGCATCCGCATGGCCATCCTCGACATCGCGCCTTTCGATGACCTGCGAGCTACGCCGGACAGCAGACCGCCACATGTAATATCCCACCAGCTGAACCATATAGGGATGCCCCATGCTCTTGCGCGCCGCAAGGTCCGCCGTCTCCGCGTCAACGTAAAGACCGGCGTCTTTGACCGTTTGGATATATGAATCGCGCACCTTGGGCAAAGATATCGCCCCCAGCGTACGCTGCTGGGCACGTCGCAAAAACGTCACGCTCGGCTCTTCGAGCAGATCGTCAACCATACTGGGTAAGCCGGCAAAAACCAGCGCAAGACCGCGCTGGTCGCTATCGGACAAGCCCGTGGCATCTTGATCTCCAAGCACTTGCTGATAGAGAACGGCAAGAGCCGCCAGTTCCTCGATAGACGCAGATTGCGCCTCGTCAATCGCAAACAGGATGCCCTTGCCTGGACCGAGTTTCTTGAGGCGCTCGTTGACCAGCCCTCGCAACGTCTCGCCCTTTGCTCGCGCCGCCTCGACCGGCATCCGGCCAAACGACGGACCGAACTCCATTGACGTCACAACGGGTTTATTCGAGCGAAGCGCGTCGGCCAAGCGGTCGCATAAGCCAAGCGAAGCGGAATCGGAGACAACCGCCCATCCGCGCTCGCTGGCCAGACGTTGCAGCTCCCGCAGGAGAACCGTCTTGCCGCAGCCGCGGTTTCCCGTAATGAGCATGAGCCTGCCCGGCGCTCCGGCGCCATTATCGAGCCCTTCCTCGAAATCTTCGATGACCGACTTGCGACCGATGAGTATCGGAGGCCGCTTGCCAGCCGTGGGCTTAAAGGGATTTGGATTCATGTCGGCCTCCTCGGATTGGCAAACCCTGGTAATAGTTATACCAACTTATACCGAGTTATACCAACAGCAGGTGACAAAGGGGCCGCCCTTCTATCACCTATGGCAAAAGAACTCCGCGTCTGCCGCTCGCCAGGGGCGGAAGGTGGAGGGATCGATCTTTACGTGGGCCGCGGCGGGTACGTCGTACCATTTGACCGTGTAGCCGGCGCCGTGAGAGCAAAAGACCGAATCGGGCGTGTTGGGCAGATCAGCCTCGGGCTCATAGGCGACCGTCTCGATTACGCGCTCGGCATCATGGCAAGCCGCATAACCGGCGAACTCCAGGTACAGATGCCCGCGACCGCTCGTGTAGGCAGCCACCTCCAGCGCATAATCCTGCACCTCGGATGCCGGCACGCGACCCACAAGCTTCGCCCGATCGCCCGCCATCGTCGGCGGCTCGTACTCGGCACCCATGCGCGTGGCATCCGAGAGCGCCCGGCCCACGCACTCCCCCGGCACCTCGAGCTCAAAGCGATACCACGGCTCCAACAGCACCGCCGCGCCGGCCTCACGCGCCTGCATCAAACCCTGGCGAATCGCGCGGTACGTGGCCTGGCGAAAATCTCCGCCCTCGGTGTGTTTGGCATGCGCGCGGCCGCCCGTGAGCGTAATGCGCACATCGGTGATGGGCGAGCCGGTCAGCACGCCCAGGTGATCGCGCTCCATGGCGTTAGTGAGCGCCAGACGCTGCCAGTTAAGATCGAGCTCGTCGGTCGAGGTCACGGTGCCAAACTGTACGCCCGAGCCCGCCGGCAACGGCTCCAGGCGCAGATGCACCTCGGCATAGTGGCGCAGTGGCTCAAAGTGGCCCACGCCCTCAACCGGCTGCGAAATAGTCTCCTTATAGAGAATGCCGCCAGACTCAAACGCAACCGAAAGACCAAAGCGATCTGCCAACACCCGCTGCACGACCTCGAGTTGCACGGCGCCCATCAACTGCAAATGAATCTGCTCAAGATGCGTATTCCAGCTTACGCCGAGCATGGGGTCTTCGTCCGCCAGCTCAGTCAGTGCTTTGAACACCGCGTGGACATCGTGTTCGCCCGGAAGCACCGTATAGGTGAGAACTGGCGCAATGACGGGCGCATCGCCCGCGGGCTCCGCGCCCAGGGCGTCCCCTGGGCGAACGTGCGCAAGACCCGTCACGGCACAAATACCGCCAGCAGCAACTTCTTGGGCAAGCTCATACTTCTCGCCGTTATAGATGCGTACCTGGTCGACCTTCTGCTCCCATGCCTCGGCACCGGAACGTCCGTTAATCATCTGCTTGGCATGTAGCGTGCCGCCGGTCACTTTAACCCAAGCCAAGCGCTCACCGCGATCCCCGCGGCTCACGCGGTAGACGCGCGCGGCAAACTCCGGGAGCCACGCCTGTTCACGCATCAGTGTACACATGCCATCTAGCAGCTCGTCCACGCCTTGGTCCTTGAGCGCCGAGCCGGCAAAGCAGGGAAAGAGCTTGCGCTCGGCAACCATGCGCGACAGCGTCGCGACGGAAAGCTCACCCGCTTCAAGAAACTCCTCGAGCGCTGCTTCGTCCAACGCAGCAGCGTCCTCCTGAACGGCGCCGCCCGCCAGCAGTTCGCTGGCATCCAGGCAGCCCTCGGAAAGACGTTGCCCAAGTTGTGCCAGCAAAACATCGCGGCCGGGATTCTCCAAATCGATTTTGTTGATGAAGATGAACGTCGGGATGTCATAGCGTGCAAGCAGGCGCCACAGAGTTTCGGTATGCCCCTGCACGCCATCGTTGGCGCCCACGACTAAAATCGCGTAGTCCAGCGCGCGCAATGTGCGCTCCGCCTCGGCAGAAAAATCGACATGCCCCGGCGCATCCACGAGCATGACATGGGTATCGCCATGGTCGAGCACGGCTTGCGACGAGAAAATCGTAATGCCGCGCTCACGCTCGATCGCATTAGTGTCCAGGTGCGAATCGCCATCGTCAACGCGGCCGCGCTTGCGAATGCGACCCGCGTTGAACAGCATGGCCTCGGCCAGCGTGGTCTTGCCGGCATCGACATGCGCCAAGATTCCAACGACCGCTTGCTTCGACATGGCTCTCCTCTTATTACAAGCCCATCGCACGCGGCAACGGGCACTCACGCTCCACACTGGATGATACAATTTACGGGCCGGCGGGCGAAGCGGGCCCTATCCCCCGACCGAGCTCATCGCCCTGCGTTGCCGCGCGGCGATTTTCGTAGGTTCGCGCCTTGCGAAAGCCGGCTTTCAAAACAGCGCAGCGAACGAAAATGGCCCCGCCCGGGCCATTTTCGTTCGTGCGAATTGTTGACACGCGCCCTTGCTCTTATGCCTCGCGCAGCCAGTCAAACGCAACACGCGGCGTGCCGTCCGACACATGCACGACGCCGGCACGCTTAAACCCGGCCTTGAGGCTCGCACCCTGCATGGGCAGGTTGTCCTGATGCGTATCGATGCGCAGGTGATCGGCACGCTCCTTGGCAAAGGCAAACATCGCAGCCGCGATACCGTGCACGGTGCCGTCGGATGCCACGCGGTGCAGCACGGCGTATGGAGCGTCGCTACGCCATTGACCGTCCTCAATTACGTCATAGCACTCGTCCGGACCCGGTAAAAAGGCAAACGTCGCCACCACGCGGCCGTCGACTTCGCACACATAGCTGCCACCAGCGGCGATATCGGCAGCCAGCTGATCGGCCGAAGGCGTACCCTCGGGCCACTGCGTGGCATTGCCATGTGCGCGCATAAAAGCGCGGGCAACGTCGTAGATAGCCATGACGGCGGGAATGTCGGTATCGAGGGTTTTTCTGATCATCACGCGGCGACCTCACGTTTATTGGTATCACTTTGGTTGAGCAATGATACCAGCGTTTGGAGAGGGGCACGAAGCAGATGGGGAGCAAAAAGCGAGCCGCCTGGTCAAAGGCAAAAAGCGAGTTTTTGAGCGCTGCCACCGGCGGCGATATGAGCGACCTGTTTGCGCGCGAAGACGAGCGCCGCGACGCCCTGGACGCCGAGCGCGATGAGGCCTGGCGCTACAAGTCGTGCGAGCGCAAAAACCGTTACGACACACGCGCCGAGGCCGAGGCAGTTATGGCCGACTGCGAAAACCGCGGGCGGCGTGGTTTGGCCTGCTACAAATGCGAATACTGCGGTGGATGGCACCTGACGTCGCACCCTTGGAAATAGGCACTGTATCAGCACAGCATTGACGGAGCGCCAGCCATCGCACGCAAGCTACGGGCGCGGCGGCACCAAAACATCGTAACGAACGGCCTTGCCCGCAAGTTGATAGCTCGGCTTAACGCCGGCAAGCAGCGGCCCCTTCACCGGCCGCTTGATAACGACCTTGCGCGGATGCACAGCAAGCGCCGCCTCGACCAGCGATTCCTCATCGGTACATGGCTGTTCCAGATGGTGCAAGAGTTGGAACTTCTTTTTGACCGCCGCGCTTTTGGTGCGCTCGGGAAACATGGGGTCCAGATACACCACGTCGGGAGCGGTGAGCTCGCCCCGCCCGATCAGCTCAGCTGTATGGTAAAGGCCGGCAATGCTGTCCTCGCCCGCATGTAAGCGCATGCGCGCCACGGCTGTCGCAAGCGCCGGATCATCTGCCGCGCGATCCAAAGCATCCTTGAGGAGCGCCGCGATCACGCAATCCTGCTCATACAGATCGACGGTAAAGCCCGCGGCCGCCAGCAGCAGCGAATCCTCGCCAAAGCCTGCCGTGGCGTCAATCGCCCATGGGCTCTCGATGCCTTTTGCGCGCGCAGCCTTTACCAGCAGTTCTTGCTGCAGACGGCCCTGCTTGAGCCGTGGAAGCATGCGGCCAAAATCGGCACGCAACTCCATCGTGCCGTCGGTGAGCGTGAGGCCCTCGGACTTCCCGATCAGCTCAAGCCCCGCGGACCGAGCAACAGAAAAGGGATCGACGACGCCCATGGGTACTCCTTAACAAGCAAAACGAATACGTGAGCGCCGTTTATGTCAGCACCCAACCGTCCGCTATTGTCCCACATGCGACATGGCCCACAGCATCCCAATGCAAAGCACCGCCATCAATCCCGTGCACACGGCAGCGATCACAGAATCACCCATGCGCCTTCCCAACGACCGCGGCTCATGCACTTACCCTGCTCCGTACATCATGGCTCCTCCTTCGGTCCAGCTCTTACCATGGACCCATCATCGCAGCGCCGCGCATACGCTGCCATCGATTTGACTTACGCCCAGCTTTCCTTTTTGAAAGGTTGGGTTTGGCTGCGCGGGCTCAATGCGCTTTCAAACGCATGCATCGCCGCGTTGAACTACAATGTGCTTCACCATATGTGCAGTACATGGGGTGCGCCAAGTTGGCGTACTCGTATCGAAAGGACCAGCCATGAGCTTCACTCGCAAGACTCTCAAAATCCTTGCTCTCATCTACTTTGTTTTGGGCATCGCCAGCCTCGTCACCGCCGGCGTCGGTATCGCCACGGGCGGTCTCGATTCCACGTACGGTTCGTACGCCACGCTCGCAGCGGTCGTGCTTATCGCCAAGGGTCTCGTCGACCTTGCCGCAGGCGTCGCCGGTATCAAGGGCGCCAACAAGCCTTCGCAGGTGGACGGCGCGTTTAAGCTCGGTATTGTTGCCGCGGTCGCCACGCTTGCCCAAGCGGTGCTCACGCTTCCCGCGTTTGGCGGCGACGCCATCAACTTTGGCGCCTTTGTCATCGTGGTGTACGACCTGTTCTTTGTTCAGCAGGCACACGCCGTTAAGGCCGAGAACAAGGACCGCCTGTAAGCGCCCGCTTCTCATAACCTCTGTTGCAGCCAAGCAACTAAAAAGGGCCGATCGCGCATCTCCGCGGTCGGCCCTTTACGTTTGCCCAGATAAAACCTGCCAAAATAAACCTGTCCCTTTTTGGCAGGTTGTTAGCTGTGGCGGTACTCGGCGATGATGAAGTCGATATCGGTTTGGAGCGTGTCCAGGTTTGTCAGGCGCTCTTTGTCGGCAGGGCGCGTGCGGTAGTAGTACGGCGTCATCTGAAACACCGCCTCGATGTCGGCCTGGGTTTGGAGCGTAATGTTCGCAGACACCCGCCGCGTTCCGACCAACTCGAGTTCGGTGGTCTGCGGCAGCTTCTCGTCATTAAGATATGGCGTGTCGTAGAGCACTTCCTTAAGCCCAAACAGATGACGGGCACCCGGCACCACGGTATAGAGTGAGCCCTCTGGCGCCAGTACGCGGGCAAACTCACGTTCGTTAAAGGGAGCAAAGAGTTCGGTCACCATGTCGAAGGCGCCATCGGCCACGGGGACATCCTTCATGTTGGCCACGAAGTAGGTCGCATCGCCGCGCTTGGCGGCCAGGCGCACCATTTCTTTGCCCAAATCGAACCCGTAAGCGTCCACGCCCGGCACCGCGCCCATGGCGCTGGTGTAGTAGCCCTCGCCACAGCAAATATCGAGCAGCGTCATGGGGCCATTCGTAGACGCGGCGCGCCCAGACGTCTGCTTGCGCACCAGCTCAACCATCGCATCGCGCAACGGCGCATAGTAGCCGCGATTCAGAAAGTCGCGACGGCTGCGTGCCTGCGACTTGGGATCGCCCATGGAGTCGCCGCTCTTGGACGAGCGCAGCAGATATAGATAGCCCTCGCGCGCACGGTCAAACCGGTGTCCGCCCGCGCACACAGCACCGCGTTCGTCATCCACCAGAGGCTCATGGCAAACGGGACACAACAACATGGCAACTCCTTAGCGCGGACTACACAACGCCCACCATTGTCGCACGCCTTCCCCACCTAGTCATTGGAGACGTTCTTGAATGACTAATCGTTTTAGAACGTCCCCAATGACTAGTCGATTAGGAGTATCATCGTCTGCGCAAATAAGCGCAAAATAGCATGTTAGAGATTGAGAGCGCATGGCTGACACCGTATCTAAGCACATTGACATGACCACCGGCTCGCTGTGGCGCAATATTCCTTTGTTCGCCTTCCCCGTGGCCGCCACGAGCATCCTGGAGCAGCTGTCGAACCTTATTGCCACGGTCATCATCGGTAACTTCTCGGGCGACCAGGGAACCCTCGCCATGGCGGCAGTTGGCTCCAATGTTCCGCTTACCAGTCTTATGCTCAACCTGTTTATTGGCATGTCGCTTGGCTCCAACGTGGTCATCGCCAACGCTATCGGCCGCAACGATCAGAACATGGTCAAACGCGCCGTCCATACCTCGATTTTAATGGCACTCGTGGGCTTTGTCGTCATCGCTCTGGGCGAGATCTTTGCCGAGCCCATGCTCGCCGCGCTCAACGTTCCCGCCGAGACCATGCCGCTCGCTTCGCTCTACCTGCGCGTCTTTTTGCTGAGCATGCCCTCGATCTTGCTCTACAACTTTGAGGCCGCGATCTTCCGCTCCGTCGGCATCACCCGCATGCCGCTGCAGGCGCTTGCCGTGTCCACCGTCCTCAACATTGGCCTGGACCTCATCTTTGTCCCCATACTCCACTGGGGCGTCGCGGGCGTCGCCATCGCCACTGCCATCGCCTACACCGTCAGCGCCGCTACGCTCTTTATCCGCCTGCTCAAGACCGATTCCGTCGTCCGCGTCACCCCGCGCGACCTGGCTATCGACCCCATCGCCCTCAAGCGCATCGTCAAGATCGGCCTGCCCGCTGGCATCCAAAGCGCCGTCTTTGCTGTCGCCAACATCATCATCCAGTCTGCCATCAACAGTCTGGGCACCGAGGTCATGGCCGCATCGAGCGCCGCCATGAGCCTGGAGTACGTGTGTTACAACCTGCTCAACAGCTTTAGCCAGGCGTGCACCACCTTTGTGGGACAAAACCACGGTGCCCGTCAGATCGATCGCTGCACCAAGACGCTTAAGGTCTGCCTGGTCGAAGGCGGTATCGTTGCGCTCACCACGATTGTCGTCATTGTCGGCCTGGGGCGCGAGATCTTGTCGCTGTTCAACAGCGATCCCAACATCGTCTCAATCGGCTATATCCGCGTATGTTCGATCTTCCCGGCGTACGCCTTTAGCATGTTCTACGAAAACATGTCAGGCTACCTGCGCGGCTTTGGTATCTCGCTCACGCCCGCCCTCATCACCATGATCTGCGTCTGCGGCATCCGCTTCTATTGGGTGTTCTGCGTGTTCCCGCACTTCCGCACCTTTGCGAACATCATGATGGTCTACCCCATCAGCCTGGGCACCACGGCATTCTTTATGGTCGTGGCGGTACTACTCTGCCACCCGGCACGCACCTATCGCGCCGCCCAAGCCAAAGCAACAACCCGCTAAACACCGCACTCAACGCCACGCCAGTCATTAATTGACAATATGCGAGCTCATATAGTCGATAAAGTGCCTCGTGGCGATGGGCATGGTGTCCCAGCTGCGCCAGGCGGCCACCACGTCGCGCGAGGGGGCATGCACGATAGGCCGCACACGAATATCGGCTCGCATGCCCTCCACAGTACGACGGTAGAGCATGCTCACGCCTAGGCCCTCCTCCACCATCGCCATGATGGTGTAGTCGTCGGTCACCTCACTCGTCACGTGCGGCGACAGCCCATGCGCTGCGAATGCATCGAGCACCAGGCTCTGTTCGCCCTCATCCAGCAGCACAAACGGCTCGGACGCCAGGTCGGCAAGTGTCACCTTTTCCTTTGCCGTCAGCGGATGCGCGGCCGGCAACAATGCCACCAACTCGTCGTGATAGACCACGCGCTTCTCGAGCCCTGCGGTAAACCCACGCGCCGTAAAGCAAAAATCCACCACGCCGTCGTGCACCCATTGAGCGTTGCGCGTGTAATCGCCCTGCTTGAGGGTAAAGCATACGCCAGGATGCAGCGCACCAAAGTCGCGGATCACACGCGGCAGCACGGTACGACTCACGTTGGTAAACGTCGCGATGCGAATATCGGTCGACGAAAGCCCCAGCAGCTCCTGGTGCTTGCCCTCGAGCTCGGCCTCGGCAGTTACGATTTGGCGCAAATACGGCAGGTACTGCTTGCCGTCGCGCGTAAGCGACACACCCTGCTTGCCGCGCTCGATAATCGTGGTGCCCAGCTCGCGCTCGAGCGCCTTGACGGCCTGGCTCACCGCACTTTGCGTATAGCCCAGCTCGTCCGCCGCGCCCTTAAGACTGCCGCGATCGACCACCATACAAACAATCTGGTACCGCGATGCCATCGTGCCTCCACATCGATGTAGCTGTAAAACGTTTTGCCAGGGCTTTTTCTGCCAACATTAGTATTTCTTAATTATACTGAAGATACATTCGCTTTACTGCATCCACATCTGGGAGCAGAATCCTTTTTACGAAACCGTTCTGTAACAAAAGGAGTCCCATGGATCGCAAAAAAGCAATCGCGCTCTCATTTTCCGTTCCCGTCGCATGGGGCTTTTCGTACCCCCTCATGAAGATCGGCATGGACAGCATGAACGCCACGAGCATCGTTGCGCTGCGCTGCATCATCGCCTTTGTGGCCTGCCTTTTGCTCTTCCACAAGCGCGCTTTCCGCATCAACCGCGACCTTATGGTCCGCGCCGCCATCATCGGCGCCATTATGGCAACCGAGCTCACCTGCATGTGCCTGGGCTCCAGCCTCACCTCTGCCTCCACTGCCGGCTTTTTGCAGAGCCTGACGGTCGTGATCGTGCCGTTTGCCAACGCCGCCCTGCTGCGTCGTGCCCCCGAGCGCAAAGTGCTCATCGGCACCGCCATCGTCACCTGCGGCATGCTGCTGCTCTCGGGCGCCGACTTCACCAGCCTGAATCCCGGCGCAATCATCATGCTGCTCTCCGCCTTTGTCTATGCCGGGCACATCATTGTCGCCAAGCGCTTTGTCGAAGAAGTCGATCCGCTTGCTCTGGGCGTTTGGCAGCTGGGCTTCGGCGGCCTGTTCTCGGGCATTGCCGCATGCGTCTTTGGCGGCTTCACGCTTCCCAGCACGCCGGGCGAGATCGTGGTCGTCGTCGCGCTCGCGCTCATCTGCTCTGCCTACGGCTTTATCACCCAGACGCTCGTGCAGCCCCACGTGCCCGCCGAGACCACCGGCTTCGCCTTCTCGCTTGAGCCGGTCTGCTCCGCTGTCTTTTCGTTCTTCTTGGTTGGCGAGGTCCTGAGCCCCATCGCCTTCTTTGGCGCCGCCCTCATCCTAACCGGCGTCATGGTGGCAACCGTGCAGCTCCCGCGCCTCCGCGCGCATGGACAGGCTCGCATGGCAGGAGCGCCCGAACACGTCTCGTAGGCCCCGCTCTTCATGCAGCCGCGGCATAAAGGCAACCGGTGCGCCTTTACAATAGATGTCAACAGAGCATCTGACGTAAAGGAGCCCCATGGACGCCGCGACCCGCGACCGCAACATAGCAACTTGGTTGGGCGATGCGCCGCAGCCGGTACGTGACACTACGAATCAGCTGCTCGAGCGCGTCGCCCTTTTGCGTGCCGAGCAGACCATCTACCCGGCACAAGACGACATCCTCAATGCCTTCGCCTACACGCCTGCCGACCAGGTCAAGGTTGTCATTTTGGGTCAAGACCCCTATCACGGACCCAACCAGGCTATGGGGCTGTCGTTCTCGGTCCCCGCGACGCAAACCAAATTGCCGCCGAGCCTGCGCAACATCTATAAGGAGCTCAATGCCGATCTGGGCTACCCCATTCCCGCCACAGGAGACCTAACCCCATGGGCACAACAGGGCGTCCTGCTTCTCAACACTACGCTCACCGTGCGCGAACACGCCGCGAACTCGCACGCCAAACTGGGCTGGAGCACCCTGACCGACTATGTTATCGAACGCTGCTGCCAGCTGCCCCAACCGGTAGTCTTTTTGGCATGGGGCCGCTTTGCCCAGCAGATGGTCGAAGGCAAGCTCGCCGCTACCGGCGCGGGCAAGGCAACCGGCAAGTTCTGCCTGGCCTCTACGCACCCCTCGCCGCTTTCGGCCAACCGTGCCACGGCAGAACTCCCCGCTTTTATGGGGTCGCGCCCCTTCTCGGCAGCCAATCGGCTACTCGAACAGCACGGCTCGACCTCCGTCAACTGGACTTGCATCGGCTAAAAATCGATACATCAAAAACGCGCCCGACGGCTTCCCATCGGGCGCGTTTCCTATTCGGGCCAAATAAATTGCGTGCGGCCGGCCTCGCCACCATCGATCAGCAGGCTCTGCCCGGTCATAAACCGGTTGGTCACGCCCACAAAGTAGATCCACTCGGCGATCTCTTGGGCGGTGGCCCAGCGCTTAAGCGGTGTGAGCTCCATAATCTGGTTCCACAGGTGTTCGTCTTCCATCACGCATCGGTTGAGCGGCGTGATAACGCCGCCCGGGTCCACACTGTTGGCGATGGCCTGCGGTGCCAGCCGGTTTGCAAGGTTCTTGGTGTAGGCGATAATGCCGCCCTTGCTGGCAGCATAGGCGGGAAACTCCGATCCCGTATGCCCGCTCGCCGACCCCACATTGACCACGGATTTAATAGCCGGCGCCGGCTTGGCGGCAAGCCCCTCCCCCACAAAGGCGTAGCGCTCGGTCACGTTGATGGTGCCACACAGGTTGGCGGCGATGTCGTCGGCCGAATCCTGCGTACCGGCAACATTCACGATTACCTGGGGTTCAAGGTCGCTTGGAAACGAGTCCGGCTCGCGGACATCAACGATCAGATGGCGGTAGCGCTCGTGTTCGATCGCCGCCGGCAGCAGATCAAAGCCCACGACCTCGTGGCCCTCGTCCAAAAAGCGCTGCACGCACGCGGCTCCGATACCACCCGAAGCGCCCGTGATCAAAACCCGCATACTTGCTCCTTAGGCGGTTGCGTGGCGCTCGAGGTACTCGGAGCCCACATTCTCGCGCTCCCAGCCGCGCACGACCTTGTAGCCCACGGGGCTCAGGAAGACCTCGCACAGCAGCTCGGCAACAGCGCCGGTCAGCGAGCACATAAGGACCTGTACCCAGGTCCAACCAAAGAACGTGTGGCTTACCACAATGGCAAAGACCAGGTTGTCGATAAACTGGCCAACGCCCGTGGACACATAGGAACGGAAGGCGAAGCTCGCAAAGTTATTCATTTTGAGCATACGGCCGAGCGACTGGTTGAGCGTGGAGTTAACCACGGCAGAAACGAGCATTGCCAGCGAAGAGCCCAGCACCACGTACCAGGTGCCACCGATGGTGGCGTTAAGGGCAGTGTTGACCTCGATCATGCCGGTGTCGTAGTAGGCACCCCACATACCGGGCGTGAGCGAGCATGCCCAAAAGCACAGGCTCACGGCCAGGTTAACCAGCAGCGCGAGGATAGAGATTTTAATGGATGCCTTGGCGCCGAAGCGCTTGCAGATCATGTCCTGGCACAAAAACGAAACCCAGCTCACCACAAAGCCACAGTCGAGCGCCAGATACGGCAGGCTGATGAGCTCTTTGTTGGCCAGTAGGTTCATCATGATGACGCTCACGAAAAACAGCGAAACCGTTGCCGCGGGAATGCTCCGCAACAGGACCTTGTAGTCCTCCATGACCTTCTTGATCATTATGTACTCCTTTGGTTTTAGGTTTAACGAGCAGGATATCGGACCCGAACTGCTCGGACGCCTCGGTCTTGAGACGACGGTGGGTATGATAGCCGCTCACACGGCATCAGGCAAGCAAACGGCGCGGCAGCCCCGCAGGGCCACCGCGCCGATGCATTAAAACGCTACGTTGCCAAACTCCGACAGGATAAGGTCGGGGTTGTGGTCAGTTGCCCAATCCACGTTCCACGGGCTCGTGAACAGCAGCAGCTTACCGCCGCGCATGTCCTCGACGCGCAGCGTGTCGCGCGTGA
The DNA here is from genome assembly GCA_900540985.1 of uncultured Collinsella sp. GTDB lineage: Bacteria > Actinomycetota > Coriobacteriia > Coriobacteriales > Coriobacteriaceae > Collinsella. The sequence goes on along the minus strand of UQIC01000024.1, from coordinate 4,200 downwards.
GCGAAAGAGCCGGGATATCGATGGTATCGGGGTCATTCTGGATCCAACGAATGTCCGTATAGGGCAGCGGCTGGCGACGAACCTCAACACGGTACTCGGCCTTGAGACGGCGCTCGAGCACCTCAAACTGCAGCACGCCGACCACGCCCACGATGACGCTCTCCATGCCGGCACCCAGCTCGCGGAAGATCTGGATGGCACCCTCCTGGGCAAGCTCCTCCATACCCTTAACGAACTGCTTGCGCTTGAGCGTGTCGACCTGCGTAATGCGAGCGAACATCTCGGGGGCGAACGTCGGGATCTGCGGATACTGCACGTGGCGCTTGCCGGAGCACACGGTGTCGCCGATGCTAAAGATACCCGGATCGAACAGGCCCACGATATCGCCCGCGTACGCCTCGTCCACGATGGCGCGGTCATCGGCCATCATCGACGTGCCCGTGGCAAGCTTGAGCTTGCGGTTGCCCTGCACGTGGAAGGCATCCATGCCGCGCTCGAACTTACCCGAGCAAATGCGCACAAAGGCGATGCGGTCACGGTGGTTCTTGTCCATGTTGGCCTGGATCTTAAACACAAAGCCGCTAAAGTCGTCGCGGCAGGGATCGACAGGCTCGCTGGTAAGCGTATCGGTATAGGCACGCGGCGTCGGGGCCAGGCGCAGGAACTCCTTGAGGAAGGGCTCCACGCCAAAGTTGGTAAGCGCCGAGCCAAAGAACGCCGGGCTCAGCTTGCCGCAGGCCACGGCATCCAAGTCGAGCTCGTCGCCGGCGCCATCGAGCAGCTCGATGTCGTCCATTAGGTTCTTATGGTTTTCCTCGCCGATAAGCTCGTCCATGGAAGGATCGCCCAGCTCGGCCTCGACCTCGGCGACCTTCTTGGTGGCGTTGGCGTGGCCGTCGCCCTCAAAGGCAATGACGCGACGGGTCTGACGATCGAACACACCGCGGAAGTTGCGGCCGCTGCCGATCGGCCAGTTCATGGGATACGTATTGATACCCAGGACGTTCTCGATCTCTTCCATGAGCTCAAACGGATCGCGAGCCTCGTGGTCGAGCTTGTTCACAAAGGTGAAGATGGGAATGTGGCGCAGCGTGCAGACCTTAAAGAGCTTTTTGGTCTGGGCCTCGACGCCCTTGGCGCCGTCGATGACCATGACCGCTGCGTCAGCGGCCATAAGGGTACGGTAGGTATCCTCCGAGAAATCCTGGTGACCGGGTGTATCGAGGATGTTGACGCAGGCGCCGTTGTAGGTGAACTGCAGCACCGAGGAGGTAACGGAGATACCGCGCTCCTTCTCGATGTCCATCCAGTCCGAGACGGCATGCTTGGCCGAGCTCTTGCCCTTGACCGAGCCGGCGGTCTGAATGCTGCCGGTATAGAGCAGCAGCTTCTCGGTAAGCGTGGTCTTACCGGCGTCCGGGTGGCTGATGATCGCGAATGTGCGGCGCGACGAGATTTCATCCGACAGGCTTGCCATGCGGATCCTTTCTTGCATTGAGTGCATTACGTCGTTGTAACCGCACTATTGTAGCCGCGAAATCCCGCTCTAGGGCACCTATCAGGACAAATTCATCAGATGGGGCATGGGGTAGCAGTCGATGGCGGCACTCCGCAGCAGTTTGTCTCGATCTGTAACATCTAGACGGTTTTTGAACCTCTACCTGTTACAGATTTAGACAACCAGGTGGGCGTCCCAGAAAGATCTCAATCTGTAACATCTAGCCACTCAAAACGGGTCCATCTGTTACAGATTGAGATATAAGGATAGACGGGTGGCCAATGTCTCGATCTGTAACATCTAGCAGCCAAAATCTTCTCCAGTTGTTACAGATTGAGACAACCAGGTGGGGCCCGCCAGCAAAATCTCAATCTGTAACAGGTAGCCGTCCAAATCGGTTTCAGATGTTACAGATTGAGATGAATGAACGAACGGACAATCCCTATTTACCTCTTGCGTAACTGTGCATAGTGTATATATACTGTGCTTACCGGTTATATACACGTGTAGCCCAACAGCTAAGGAGCCGCTGTGGACATCATCCTATCCAATTCGAGCGATAAACCCATCTACGAGCAAATAGCCTCGCAGGTCAAAGCTCAGATCCTTTCGGGCACGCTCGCTGCGGGCGCCAAACTCCCCAGCATCCGTGCGCTCGCGAGCGATCTTGGCGTGAGCGTCATCACCACCAAGCGCGCCTACGCCGACTTGGAGCAGCTCGGGTTTATCTGCACCGTGCAGGGCAAGGGCTGCTTTGTCGCCGAGGGCAACCAGGAGCTTTTGCGCGAAAACCAGCTCTGCCATATCGAAGAGCTGCTTGCGAAAGCGGCGAGCCAAGCCGAAACCCTGGGCGTCACGCGCGACAAACTGCACGAGATGCTCGACCTGGTGGCCCCCGAAACCATGCAGTAGCCATCTGCAAGAAAGGCTATACCATGCAAAACTTGCTAGAACTCAAAGGCATCTCACGCACTGTAAGCGACCGCTTTTCGCTGCGCGACGTCACGCTTGCCGTGGAGCCCGGCCAGATCGTCGGCTTTGTTGGTGCCAACGGTGCCGGCAAAACCACGACGATTCGAGCCGCGCTCGGGCTTATAAAGCTCGATGCCGGCGAAGTGAACCTGTTTGGGCAACGCTGTGGCGCCGACGCGCCCGATGAGTCGCAACGCCATCTACGCTCCCGCGTCGGTCTTGTCCTGGACACGTGCCCCTTCCCCTCCACGCTCAAGGTGGGCCAGATCGAGTCGCTCGTAGGACCGGCGTACACCACGTGGGACCGCGAAACGTTCGCCGGATTCATCAACCGATTTGGCCTCGATCCCAAGACAAAGGTCAAGGACCTCTCCCGCGGCATGGGCATGAAACTGCAGCTTGCCTGTGCACTCAGCCACAATGCCAAGCTGCTCGTTTTGGACGAAGCCACCGCGGGCCTCGATCCCATGGCACGCGAGGAACTGCTTGATGAGCTGCTTGCCTTTGTCGCCGACGGCCAGCACAGCGTGCTGCTCTCGAGCCATATTACGTCCGACCTCGATCGCGCCGCCGACCGCGTCATCTGCATCGATAACGGCTCGATTATTTTTGACCTGCCGCGCGAGGACATTACCGACCGCGCCGGCATCGCCCACTGTACCCAAGCACAGGCCGCCGAGCTTATGGCTTGCGTCGAAGGCGCCCGTGCCGTCCACCACGCCTATAGCGTGGACGTGCTCGTGCCCAACCGTCGCGAAACGCTCGAAGCCTTTCCCGAGATTCCCTGCGATCGGGCAACCATTGATGACTATCTGCGCCTCATGCTGAAAGGGGCTTCGAAATGAAACGCGCCATTATGTCCGAGCTTGCCATCGTTCGCACGCTCGTCCCGAGCATCGCAGGTGTCGGCCTGTTCATCTTCGTCGTGCTGACCGCCGTCAGGGCATCGAATGGTGATTCCGATATGAGCGCCGCCGGCGCCTTCGCGATCAGTGCCATGTCGCCTATCATGGCCATGACGTCGCTGGCCGGGCTCGACAACCAAAACGGATGGGAGCGCTATCGGGCAACGCTGCCCATCTCACGCAAAGACATCGTCAGCGCACGCTACCTGTGCATCACTATTTTCTCGGTCATCATGACGTGCGCGGCCGTGCTGTTGAGTATCGTCGCCATCCCGATCTTAAACAGCGTGGGTATCCCCTCCACGGGAGAGACCGTCTTTGAGACCGCAATCGCCTCGGCAATATCGATGCTTTTCTCCCTCATGGCGGTGTTTTTGGTACTGCCTCTGTTCTTTCGATTTGAACACATGAAGGCGCAACGCCTATCCGTTGGTCTATACGCCCTATACATGTGCCTTATCATGGTCACGCTAAACTCATTCAACCCCATCAGCAACCAGCTCATGTCGATGATTGCCGGGGCGAATCCCGATCCTTCCGTTCTTGGCTTCCTGTGCGCAGGAATTGCCGCGCTGGCAACGGTCGTCCTTGGCGCTGTCAGCTGCGCCATCAGCACCAAGGTCTACCGGGCACGCAACCTATAGGCAAGCGCGGTATCATTGGACATGCGCCATAGATCTGGCGTGGTCTTTTTTGAGGAGGCGCTCAACCCGTGTCGTGGGTCGTCGCAGCATTTGCGTCAGCATTCTTTGCCGGCATCACATCCATCTTGGCCAAATGCGGCATCAAGCAGACCGACTCCGATGTCGCGACGGCCATTCGCAC
>UQIC01000023.1 GCA_900540985.1 uncultured Collinsella sp. | reverse complement strand
AGCGACTGGCTTAGGCTGGTCGCTTTTTTGTTAACCTCGCATGGGGTCGAACCCGTCGGGGCGCGGAGCTGAGGAAATGCGTAAGCATTTGCCAGCGCAGCGCGCAAGGCGCGAAACGCCGCAGCGGCCGCCTGCGCAGCAGGCTGACCCCCTGACGGCCCACCCAAAGCATGTTAAAGCGACTGGCTTAGGCTGGTCGCTTTTTTGTTAACCTCGCATGGGGTCGAACCCGAAAGGGCGCGGCCGCTTTCACAGATTGAGTCTACCCTGGGGATCGGTGAAACCGTCAGTACCCTCCTTGAGTTTCTTCTCGTCTGCCTTCACGCGACGCTCGAGTTTTTTTGTATCCTCGGCAGGCGGTAGGTTCTCGGGAACAATTCCGCGGTCGATGAGGCTGCCACGCACGCTCGTGTTGTTCTCGACGTGTTCTTGTTTGATCTGGTCCAGACCGTACAAGTCGTGTTCCTCGGCGTTGAAGGCCGTCATCGAGTTCGTGAGGTCCTTTGCTTTGATGAGAACATCGGCTAGCTTGTCCGCCAATGCAGCACTCTTGGGCACACCAAGCTGCCGCTTCATGTCCGCCGTGCTTCTGCCGCCGAATAACGCCTCATCGCCCTTCGACTTGATGATCGCGAATCCTTTGGAGTCCACGCCTCGTTTGAACGCAATGCCCGAGAGCTGTTTCTCTGAATCGGATAGCGAGTGGCGCGCCTGCAAGCGCTGAATCTCTGCGAAGCGCTGCTCTATGAGCTCCTGACGGCGTGTCTGCACGGCGAAGTACGCCTGTGCGAGTGCGATTTCGGGCTTGTTTGGGTCTCCGTTTTGGGCGATTAAATAGCATGCGTAGCGCGTCAGCTTGTAGTCTTTTACGGCTCGTTTGGCGATGCCGGCATCTACCATTTTGCTGGCCTCAGCAAAATGGGCGGCAACAGGCATTTTATTGGTGTCACACGATGCCATGGATCTCTTAACTGCAGTCTCAAAATTACGCCATTGGGTGTATCCGAGGGGTTCCATTAAATCGCGTGCGAGCCAATACTCAACGCCGTCTTCTACATGGGCGTAGCTGTCAAGTTCGACACGCCATTTCTCGATATCCCTGCTGTCCATATCTCTTCCTTTCTGTTCGTTTGTCTACGTGGACTATGTCGACTCCGTATTCAGAATGAGTATATTTGGCCGCGCGGACACGAATGGGCCCTGTGTCGCTTTGAGCTCACGGGACCCATTAATATCGAGAAGTTGTGTTCTGCTCTGGAGGGGTGCTCGGCTTAGTCCGCTCGATAGTGCGAACCCAGGCTTTCGGTCCGCTTGCGCATGGCTTTGACCATTTCCTGTGCTAGTTGAATCTGCGATTGCAGGCGGGCGAGGGCAGCGATTTCGCTGTCGTTGGCATGTGGCTTATTTAGAGCCGTGGCTTCGTCTTGCAGGCTTTCAAGCTGTTGCAGGGCCTCGGATAGGCCTGTTTCGGTCCTGTTGATCATGCAATAGGTGCTCATCGTGTGCCTAAGGCTGTGTGTCAGGCGTTCGGCATCTGTTGTAGCAATGCCGTACTGGGGGAGGGTGATATCCGCCTTCAGGGCCGCCTCAGGCTCTTTCTGCGCTGTGAGGGCTGCCGATGCGCCCGCGATACGTCCGAATACGATGCCGTTGGCGCTTGACAAGCCACCAATGCGGTCGGCGCCGTGCATGCCGCCTGTCGCCTCGCCGCAAGCGTAGAGGCCCTCAACGCCCGTGTGCGCGGTCTTATCGATCTTGATGCCGCCGTTAGCGGCGTGGGCATACATCGCAACGCGCATCTCGACGGTCGGCGCGATGCCGTGCTCGTCTTGCAGCCAGGTGGCAAAGGTCTGCACAAACTCTGGGACATCCTCGCGGGGGAAGTCGTAGTGGAGTGCCAGGCCTTCGATACCTGCCTGATCGATGACGAGATCGATAGCGCGGGAGGCCAAGCGTGACGTGAAGGGACCATATCCAGAGCGCTGCTCGAGCAGGTCGTCCAGCTTGTCGTCGGCAATATCTGCCGGCTGGTCTACATGTACGTAGCGCCAGGTTTTCTCGTTGAAGACCAGGTTGCGCTTGGGCTCGATGAAGCCGGGCATCATCTGCATGAACTCTATATTAGTAAGCGATGCGCCGTGCGCCAGTGCGATGGCCTGCGAGGAGCTGAGCACATCAGCCGACGTAAGGCTGCGCTCGAAAAGGCCGCCTGTGCCACCGGCTGCGATGATCGTGGCCTTGGCAGCAAATGGCACGATTTGATCTTCGGTGAGGTCGTAGAGCACGGTTCCGGTGATTCTGCCGTTCGTGTCCTCAATAAGGTCGATAAGCTCATGGCGGGGGAGCAGGCGAATGCCGAGCGACTCGATCCAGGTCGTCAGAGCGTCCTCAAGGGGCTTGCGGGTGAGGCCGCGCCACATGCGCGTCTTGTGGTCAAAGCAGGGGATAAATTGCTTTTGTTGAGCACTCTCGGCGCTTTGCGGACGCTGGAGCTCAACGCCCAGGTCTCGCTCGAGCCAGTCAATCGCTTGGGGAATGCCGTGGACGAACGCTTGGACGAGTTCGGGGTCGGCAACGCCGCCGCCGACGGCCAGGATGGTGTCGATGAGGTCCTGCTCGTCGTCTTCGTTAACGGGTCCGATAAGCCCTAGGCCCCAGGTTCCGGGGAAGAAGCTCGATCCACTCATAGTCTTGCCGGCGCTTGCCACAGTGACGGTTGCACCCGTGCGTGCCGCTTCGATGGCGGCGCAAAGGCCCGCAATGCCAGATCCAATTACCAGTACATCAGTCGATTCCATCGGATTCCTTTCTCGTCCGGCGCATTGTCGCACGGGTGATCGGCAATGGGGCCGCAAAGACTCGGCAAATCGGTAAAGGGCAAATATGGCAGGTGGGCGTCATGGACGCTCTGACGCTCCATCTCATCACATCTTGTATTTCGCCCCAACTGATATATCGGCATTAGCTACCCTGCGACAGCGCAAACAAAAAGAGCCGCTACCCGGGTGGGTAGCGGCTCCAAAGCTCAGCTATATGAGCATCGCGCGGGCGCGATTAGGCCTTGAGGGCCTCCTCGACGGCGACAGCGCAGGCGACGGTGGCACCGACCATGGGGTTGTTACCCATGCCGATGAGACCCATCATGTCGACGTGCGCAGGCACGGAGGAAGAACCGGCGAACTGGGCGTCGGAGTGCATACGGCCCATGGTGTCGGTCATGCCGTAAGAGGCAGGGCCGGCGCCCATGTTGTCCGGGTGCAGGGTACGGCCAGTGCCGCCACCAGAAGCGACGGAGAAGTACTTCTTGCCAGCCTCGAGGCGCTCCTTCTTGTAGGTGCCAGCGACGGGGTGCTGGAAGCGCGTGGGGTTGGTGGAGTTACCGGTGATCGAGATGTCGACGTTCTCGTGCCACATGATGGCAACGCCCTCGCGGACGTCGTCGGCGCCGTAGCAGTTGACGGCGGCGCGGGGACCATCGGAGTAGGGGATGGTCTCGACGACCTTGAGCTCGCCCGTGAAGTAGTCGAACTGGGTCTTCACGTAGGTGAAGCCGTTGATGCGGGCGATGATCTGAGCAGCGTCCTTGCCCAGACCGTTGAGGATGACGCGCAGCGGCTTCTTGCGAGCCTTGTTGGCGTTCAGAGCCAGGCCGATAGCACCCTCAGCGGCAGCGAAGGACTCGTGACCGGCCAGGAAGGCGAAGCACTCGGTGTCGTCGGAGAGCAGCATAGCGCCCAGGTTGCCGTGGCCCAGACCGACCTTGCGGTCCTCGGCGACGGAGCCGGGAACGGTGAAGGCCTGGATGCCCTCGCCGATGATGGCGGCAGCCTCAGAAGCGGACTTGGCGCCACGCTTGACAGCGAGAGCGCAACCGAGGGTGTAGGCCCACTCGGCGTTCTGGAAGGCGATGGACTGGGTGTTGTTGACGATCTCACGCGGGTTGAAGCCCTTGTCGGTGCAGATCTGCAGAGCTTCCTCGAGGGAGGCGATGCCGTTGTCGGCGAGGCACTTGTTGATCTTGTCAGCGCGGCGCTCGTAACCTTCGAACGTAACAGTCATAGTTATTTCCCTCCCTTTCTACTCGTGAACCGGGAACACGCTGGCGACGGAGTGAGTCTCCTCGTCGGTGCGCGGGTCGATGTACTTGGCAGCGTTCTCCCACTGACCATAGTGGCCCATAGCGCCAGCGATGGCCTCCTCGGGGGTCTTGCCGGCCTTGACGGCGTCGGTGAACTTGCCGAGGTTCAGGAACTCGAATGCGATGATCTCGTTCTTGTCGTTGAGAGCCATGCGGGTGACGTAGCCCTGAGCGAGCTCGAGGTAACGAGCGCCCTTGGCCTTGGTGCCGAACATGGTGCCGACCTGAGAGCGAAGACCCTTGCCGAGGTCGTCGAGGGAGGCGCCCACGGGCAGGCCGCCCTCGGAGAACGCGGTCTGGCTGCGGCCGTAAACGATCTGCAGGAAGATCTCGCGCATAGCAACGTTGATGGCGTCGCAGACGAGGTCGGTGTTGAGGGCCTCGAGGATGGTCTTACCGGGAAGGATCTCGGAAGCCATGGCGGCAGAGTGGGTCATGCCCGAGCAGCCGATGGTCTCAACGAGGGCCTCCTCGATGATGCCGTCCTTGACGTTCAGCGTGAGCTTGCAGGCGCCCTGCTGAGGTGCGCACCAACCCACACCGTGCGTAAGACCGGAGATGTCGGAAATCTCCTTAGCCTGGACCCACTTGCCCTCCTCGGGGATGGGTGCGGGGCCGTGGTATGCACCCTTGGCAACGGGGCACATGTTCTCCACTTCCTGTGAGTACTGCATGCCTCTCCTCTCTATCGTGTTGGCGTCCCGTCTGGGGGTCGTGGCTGGCGATTGCCGGGCGACCCTTCGAAAGGGACATGACATGCAGCCCCTATAATACCGCGAAATGCACGGAATATTCGGCGAACGGCTCAGTTTTCGTAGCGAGAAGTCCGGAAGTTTTAATTGAAACGGTTTAACTCTATGTTCTGTGGTCGTGAGCTTCCGTAGAGGGGGTCCGTCTTGGGCAAGCTTTTGGTCCGCTCTTGCAAGCGTTGCAGTGGTTGACCTGTTGCAACGGTGCCGTTCGCCGCCTGTTTGCTGCCTTTGGCCGCGCGAGTGTATTGTTTTGCGTGAATGTTTTGATGGCACGCTTCAATCGTGCTGTATTGGATGGTAAGCAGATCCCGGCGAAGGGAGCGCCATGCAGCGCGTTTGGAGAACGGTTACCGGCTTTTACCATGTCTGTGCTTGCGGTGTGGGCAAACAGCTCATCTTTGAGGGCGATGAAGACCGGTGGGAGTTTTTGGAGCTGATGCGCGAGTGCTGCTGCGAGGAGGGTGTGACGGTTATCGCCTGGTGCCTTATGGGCAATCACGTGCATTTGGTGCTTACAGATTACGAGGACAGGATGAGCGCGGCGATGCACCGGTTGCTTTTGACGTACGCGCGGCGGTTCAATAAACGCACGGGGCGCACAGGGCATCTGTTCCAGAACCGTTTTGACCGGCGCTCGCTCGATACCGACTGGCAGGTGATGGAGGCTATTCGCTCCGTACACGCCGATCCGCAGGAGGCGGGCGTTAGCCTAATAGAGCGTTATCCCTGGAGTAGCTTTGCGGAGCATTTGTGCGCTTACGACGGTGACGCGGCCGATGTCGCGAGGGGATTTTCTGATCCTTCTTGCGTGCTTGAGCTTTTTGGTTCTGCCGAGGGCTTTATTGCCTATTCACTTTCGGCGCCCGACGGCAGTGAGCCAGCGCTGTGCGATATGAAAGAGACGGAGTGGGAACGCCACGCCTTTGCCAACAAGTTGGCGAAGCGCCTCGGGGTTCCGCTCAATGGGGTTAAAACTGCACCGCCGGCGCAGCGCGATACCGTTATTGTTGGATTGAACAATGCCGGCTTTACGGTGCGCCAGATTGAGCGGTATACCGGGATTGGCAAAAGTACCGTCTCTCGTATCGTGCGCGCCCGCGCGCGAACGGCGATGCGGGCTGGCGGAAACGTGATGTAAGGTCGCCTGTTCACCGCAGCTGGGGTCGTCCATACGCCGCAACCAGCGTTCAAAAGCTTGGTACGGTAACTGCACTTCTTAATATGCATAGAACAATCGTCATCTTGCATAAAATAACAGCTCAGTCCGGGTTTGCCCGTGCCTACCCCCGTCTGCGCCGTGCAAAAAAACGGAGTTTTCAGCATCGTGGTGCTGTCGGCACTGCCACAATCTTGCAACATACGGGCCCCTAAGCTATTGATCCCTGCCGTTGCACCCCCGGAGTATGTGCCTGCGTCCCGTCAGACCGCGATGTCTGGTCTAAAACACAGTATTTATGCGCCTGGAGACGTTGATTAACGCTTCCGATGCGTATACACACAGCTTGGCGTGCTGAATACTCGCAAAAATGCACGCCGCATCCTATGGGACCCTTCTGCGGCAGGCGCGAAGCGAGTCGGAGCTTCGCAGAACGGGGCTTGGCGCATTGCTTGGCGGGCCCGGGGCCCTGCCGCAGGCCTTTGGTGCTGTGGAAAACGCCCGTGCTCGCGTCTGGCTGTGTGGCAAATGTCAGACGGGGCGCCGGACGCGCGGACTTTGTGCGTTCGCGCTCATTAGGTAAAAACAGAGCCGCCCGTATCGGGCGGCTCGGCAATCAAAAACCTTGGATTCGGGGCATAAACTACTGGTTTGTTTGCCCCTCGAGCATGCCGTCGAGGGTGCGCCAGGCGAGCTCGGCGCATTTGACGCGGGCGGGCATGTGCGAGATGTCCTGGAGCTGGGCGGCTTCATCCAGGTCTTCCAGGTCCTCCTCGGAGAGCTTTTCGCCGCGGATCATGGCGAGGAAGAGCTCTGCCAGGCGGTGAGCTTCCTCGACGGTCTCGCCGGTGATGAGGTCGGCCATGATGTCGGCACTGGCCTGACTGATGGCGCAGCCGTGGCCGGTAAAGGAGGCCTCCTCGATCACGCCGTTCTCGACGCGCAGCTGCAGGGTGAGCTCGTCGCCGCAGCTGGGGTTGATGCCGTCGTGCTCGTGCGTGGGAGCATCCATCTCGTACTTATAGTCGGGGTGCGAGTTGTGCTCCATAAATGTGGTGGAGGTGTACAGATTACCCATTGAACGTGCTCCAAACGTGATGCAGGCCGGCGATGAACTTGTCGATATCGGCCTTGTCGTTGTAGAAGGCCACGCTGGCGCGGCAGCAGGCAAGGTTTTCGACACCCAGCCAGGTAAGCAGCGGCTGCGCGCAGTGGTGGCCGGCGCGGATGCAGACGACGTCCATGTCCATGATGCTCGCGACGTCGTGCGGGTGGATGCCCTTGACGTTAAAGCTCACAACTCCGTGGTGGTTGTCCCAATAGATGGAGCCGATGATCTGGACAAAGTCGAGCTGCATGAGCTCGCCCATCAGGTAGTGGACGAGTGCCTGCTCGCGGGCCTGGATGTTCTCGTAACCCACCGTGTTGACCAGGTAATCAAGGGCGGCGCCCGTGGCGAAGATGCCGGCGGCGTCCTGCGTGCCGGCCTCGAATTTCTCGGGAACGGGCGCCCAGACGGCGTCCTGCTCGGTGACCGAATCGATCATCTCGCCGCCGGTGAGCATGGGCGGCATGGCGTTGAGCAGGTTCATCTTGCCCCACAGCACGCCGATGCCCATGGGGCCCATGGCCTTGTGCGCGCTAAAGGCAAAGAAGTCGGCTCCCAGGTCGGCCACATCGACTGGCATGTGCGGCAGCGACTGCGCGCCGTCGACGACCAGATAGCCGCCGTACTTGTGGACGAGCTTGCCGAGGTTCTTGACCGGGTTCTCGACGCCCAGCACGTTAGAAACCTGACCCACGGCCAAGATTTTGGTCTTGGGGCCCACCTTGGACAGAACCTCCTCGGTGGTGAGTTGACCGGTCTTGGTGGGGTAGAGGTAGACGAGCTTGGCGCCGGTCTCGCGGCAGACCTGCTGCCACGGAATCAGGTTGGAGTGGTGCTCCATGATGGTGATGACGACCTCGTCGCCCGGTTTGAGCACTGTGGGCGCAAAGCTCTTGGCGACCAGGTTGAGCGACTCGCTCGTGTTGCGGGTGAAGACGACCTCGTTGGCCTGTGAGGCGCCGATGAGGTCGGCGATCTGCTGGCGGACCTTCGCGATGGCGTCGGTTGCCTCGACGGACAGCGAGTACAGGCCGCGCAGGGGGTTGGCGTTCATGCGCTGGTAGAAGTCGCGTTCGGCGTCAAGCACGCAGGCGGGGCGCTGCGCGGTGGCGGCGCTATCGAGGAAGGCGATCTCGGGGTGCTGCTGGAAAAGCGGGAATTGTGCCTTGTAGGGATTGGTCTCGATGTCGACGGTAGGCCAGCCGCGCGAGGCCTCGTCGCTGGCGTCGAGCTCCATAGGCTCCGGTGCGGTACAGGTGTCGCATTTAACGTGCTCGGTGTCGATCATGCGAGCTCCTCTTCAAAGTTGTCGATCAGGTTGTTGCCCAGGCGGACGACGGCGGCGCGGGTGCGCTCGTCGGTCGCGGAAAGCGCGGCGTCCTCCAGCTTGGCGCGGATGAACAGGTCCTCGGCGGCGTTTTGGTCAAGGCCTCGGCAGGCGAGGTAGAACAGTTGCTCGTCGCGGACGTGACCGATGGTGGCGCCGTGGTTGCCGGCAACGTCGTCCTCGTCGCAGAGAATGACGGGGACGGTCTTGTTGTCGACGCCCTTGTTGGCCAACAGCACGGTTTCGCGCTCGGTGCCGACGGCACCCTTGCAGCCGTGCACGAGGTCGATGGTGCCGCGGTAGACCTTCTTGGACGTGCCGGTCAGTACGCCGTTGGCGTCGATCTCGCACTCGGTCTTGCGACCGCGGTGGCGCAGCTCGTAGTTAAAGTCGCGCACCTGCTCTCGGGCGCCCAGGTAGTCAGTATCGATGGTGACCTTGGCGGTATCGCCCAGCAGGTCGCCGGCAAGGCCGGTGGCGCTGGCGCCGGCACCCAGGACGGTGTGCTGCACGTTGACGCGCGCGCCCTCGTCCAGGAACAGGCCGGTGTCGTCGAGCGCGATCCAGCTATCGTCGAGCGTCTGCGTGCAGGTCACGTTGACGGTGGCGTACTCGTGGGCGCACACGCGTAGCACGGATCCCACGACGCCTTGGCCGGCAACGGGAGAGTCCAGGGCAATAAGCAGATCGAGCGTCGACTGGGGACGGGCGACGACGTCGATGGCGGCGATGGCCGCGGCTGCATCGACACCGCTCACGCGCACGGTAACCGTGGCGTGCTTGTATGCGGGCACATCGATGACGATGCGCTTGGTGGCGTGGTCGGCCAAGTAGGTGTAGGCAGCCTCGCCCATGCCAGTCTCGAAGGCCTCAGCGGGGGAGAGCTCCTCCTCCAGCTTAATGGCACCGGCCTGGTAGACGGAGGTGGCGGGCACGTCGAGCTCGGTCTCGGGCGTGATGCGGGCGCGGTCGGCGGCATCGCCAGGGGCGGAGGCGCGGCGCTCGGGGAAGCGCTCGGCCATGGCGTCCATGGCGGCGTCGAACGCGTCTGCCACGCCAGCAAACTGCTCGTCCAAGCCCTCAACCTTAACGGTCTCGGCGGGAGCGGCGGCAAGCTCGTCAGAGAGCTCGAGCTTGGTCTGGTTTATCTTCAGCCAGCCCCATGTGGCAGCCGGCATCGCATTGACCTGCTCAAGGGTGGTAGCAGCGGTGTTCGTGGTCTGTTTCATTATCCGATCGCTCCTTCCATCTCGAGCTTGATCAGGTTGTTCATCTCGACGGCGTACTCCAGCGGCAGCTCCTTGGAGACCGGGTTGGCAAAGCCGTTGACGATCATGGTACGGGCTTCTTCCTCCGAGATACCGCGGCTCATCAGGTAGAACACCTTATCGTCGCCGATGCGGCCGATGGTGGCCTCGTGGCCGATGTCGACGTTCTTGGCGCGGATGTCCATGGCGGGGATGGTGTCGGAGCGGCTCTGGTCGTCGAGCATGAGCGACTGGCAGCTCACGGTTGCCTTGGAACCCTCGGCCTTGGGCGTGGCCACGATGGAGCTGCGGAAGGTCTGGATGCCGCCGCTCTTGGAGATGCCCTTGGTCTCGACGGTTGCCGAGGTATCGGGCGCGTTGAGCACGACCTTGCAGCCGGTATCTAGGTTCTGGCCGGCGCCGGCAAAGGTAATGCCGGTAAAGCTCGAGCGGGCGCGGCGTCCGTTGAGCACGCTCATGGGGTAGAGGTAGCCCACGTGGCTGCCGAAGGAGCCGCTGATCCACTCGATGTCGCCATCCTCGTCCACGCGCGCACGCTTGGTGTTGAGGTTGTACATGTTCTTGGACCAGTTCTCGATGGTCGAGTAGCGCAGGTGGGCGCGCTTGCCCACAAAGAGCTCGACGGCGCCGGCGTGGAGGTTGGCTACGTTGTACTTGGGCGCGGAGCAGCCCTCGATAAAGTGCAGGTCAGCGTCGTCCTCGACGATGATAAGCGTGTGCTCAAACTGGCCGGCGCCCTTGGCGTTAAGGCGGAAGTAGCTCTGCAGCGGGAAGTCCAACTTGGTGCCCTTGGGCACGTAGACAAACGAGCCGCCCGACCATACGGCGCCGTGCAGGGCCGCAAACTTGTGGTCGGTGGGCGGGATGAGCGTCATAAACTTCTCGTGGATGAGCGGCTCCCACTGCGGGTCGTGCAGGGCCTCCTCGATGCCGGAGTAGACGATGCCCATCTTGGAGGCGGTGTCCTGCATGTTGTGGTAGACGAGCTCGGAGTCGTACTGCGCGCCGACGCCTGCCAGGTAGCTGCGCTCGGCCTCGGGAATGCCCAGGCGCTCAAAGGTGTTCTTGATGTCGTCAGGCACCGACTCCCAGTCGTGCTTTTGGTCGGTGTTGGGCTTGACGTAGGTGACGATGTTATCCATGTCCAGGCCCTCGATGGAGGGGCCCCACGTCGGGTCGGGAAAACGATTGAAGATCTCGAGGGACTTGAGACGCAGATCGAGCATCCACTGCGGCTCGTCCTTTTTGGCGCTGATCTCGCGCACGATGTCGGGCGTGATACCGGCGTCGAGGCGCTCGAATCCCTCCTCGCCATAGGTGAAGTCGTAGAGGCTGCGGTCGATGTCCGCGACCTCGGTGCGGTTCTTGGTCATTGCGTTGCCCCTTTACGCCTGCTGCTCGGCAGCGGCGGCCTCGGCCTGGGCGCGCTGCTCGGCGGCCTCGCGCTCGAAGGTCTCAAAACCGTTCTTGTCGATCCAGGGGATGAGCGAGGCGTCGTCCTCGCGCACGATGTGGCCCTTGACCATAACGTGGACGCGGTCGACATTCAGGTGCTCCAAGATGCGCGTGTTGTGCGTGATGATGAGCATGGAGCCGTCGCAGCTCTTGCGGTAGGCGTCCATGCCGTGGCTGACGGTGGACAGGGCGTCGACGTCCAAGCCCGAGTCGGTCTCGTCCAGGATGGCGAGCTTGGGCTGCAGCAGCAGAAGCTGGAGCATCTCGACCTTCTTCTTCTCGCCGCCCGAGAAGCCCACGCCCAGCTCGCGGTTGAGGTAGGCGGTATCCATGTTGAGCTCGGCCGCGAGCTCCTTGACGCGACGGCGGAACTCCTTGCCCTTCATCTCCAGGCCGGGGCGGCCGGCGATGCTGGCGCGCAAAAAGCTCGACAGCGGCACGCCCGGAATCTCGACCGGGGCCTGGAAGCTCAGGAACAGGCCGGCGCGCGAGCGCTTGTCGGTGGTGAGCTCGGTGATGTCCTGGCCGTCAAAGACGATGCGGCCGTCGTTGACCGTGTAGACGGGGTCGCCCATGACCAGGTGGCCGAGGGTGGACTTGCCGGCGCCGTTGGGTCCCATCAGAACGTGGGTCTCGCCGGCGGCGACGTTGAGGTTGACGTTGTGGAGGATGGTCTTCTCGTCCACGGAGGCGGTCAGACCTTCGATGGAAAGCAGCGGATTTGCGCTCATGCTGTCCCTCTCTGTATATGGTGTACTCATAGGTGTACTAAACCCTAGGAATCTTCTCGGAATAAAGTTACTATGGGTTCGGCGTTAGTCAAGGGAAAACCCGACTAATCCACTCGACTTTTCAAATTCTGGGACAAAATAACCTGTTGTGTTTGTCCCATTTACTTAAGATTTGGGACAAACAAAGCTGGTTATGTTGTCCCAGATGCGATGGGAGGGTAGGTATGCTCATTTCTTCTAAGGGCCGCTATGCCCTCCGACTGATGATCTATATCGCAGCGCTTGGTGACGCCGAGGGCAAGATCGCCCTGCGTGAGGTCGCCGACCGCGAGCATATCTCGCAAAAGTATTTGGAGCAGCTGGTGCGTCCGCTTATGAAGGCGGACCTGCTTAAGAGTGTGCGTGGCAAGGGCGGCGGCTACATGATGGCCAAGGACCCGGCCGAGGTGCGTGCCGGCGACATCTTGCGTGCCGTTGAGGGCAGCACGGCTCCGGTGGCGTGCGATGGCATCGACAACAGCTGCGCCCGCAGTGACCTGTGTTCCACCGTCAAGTTCTGGCGCGGCCTGGACGATGTGATCGAAAAGTACGTCGACGGCGTGACGTTGGCCGACCTGGCCGCCGTCCCCGAAATCAACTTTGACATTAAGCTGTAGGTTGAGCGCAATTCCTTAAGATTTCGCGGAGGGTTGTTGCCGTTTACCGAGGGGTTGTTGTGCAACAACGGGCGAGCTGCAATACTTATTTTTATCTTTGCAAACTGAACTTTAACTACACCAATGCAGGGAGGATCTTATGCAGCCCAAGCATTCTGCTATTGTCGCGGGCCTGACGCTGGCGCTTTCGTTTGGCGCCGTTTCCGCGCCGGCACCCGCCGCTGCCGAGGAGCCCACGCCGGGCATTGCCTCGGATGCCACCGATATCGATAAGGGCCTTTACACCCAACAGTCCTTCTCGGGCGTGTTAAGGTCGGTTCAGGGTGTCTCGTTTGTCAGCGTGACTCCCGAGATGAAGTACTTCACCAAATATGAGAGCCATGGCAACTATAACCAGGGCTTTTCGTATGGTGACGGCTACAACGCGCTGGGCTATTACCAGTTCGACCGTCGTTGGTCGCTCATTCCGTTTATGAAGCAGGTTTACAACTACGATTCTGCCAAGTACGGCATGCTCAAGGATGCGATTGATCGCGGCAGCGAGATTTCCAACACGAGCAATGCCATGTACGAGAACGGCCAGCTTACCGAGCTGGGCCGTATTGCACAGGAGGCCTTCCAGGGTGCTTATAACACCGATCCTGCTGAGTTTTCGGCTCTGCAGGATGCGTATGCGTACAACTCGTACTATGCGGTGACCGAGGCGTGGCTCAAGAGCGGCCTGGGTATTGATATTTCGGGCCGCGCCGATTGCGTCAAAGGCATGGTGTGGAGCATTACCAACATGTGCGGCACTGGTGGCTGCAGGGACTTCTTCCGCTGGGCGAATCTTTCTAATGATATGACTGACCGTGAGTTTGTGACGGCGCTCTCCAATAGCGTGGTCAACAATGTCGCCACCAAGTATTCGAGCCAGCCCCAGTATCATGAGGGCTGGAAGAACCGTTATAAGAATGAGCTGAAGGACTGCTTGGCTTATATCGCCGAGGATGAGGCTGCCGCTGCGACGCCCGTGCAGCCCGAGCCTACGCCGGCGCCCTCGCCGACACCTGATTCGAATGACGGCTCGAGTGACGATGTCAACGATGACAGGATGGATGCGCCCACGACCGATGCTGACGGTAATGGCTCTGCTGGTGGCACTACCAACGACGGCTCTACCTCGAACGGCTCCGATTCGAACGGCTCTGCTGCGGGCGATTCGTCTTCAAGCTCTGCCGGCAATACGGACGGCGACGCTTCTGGTTCGACCGACGCTGACACCTCTAACTCATCCACCGGCTCGAGCGATTCGTCCGTTGACACCGGCTCTAACAACGGCTCCGGCTCTGACGCAACCCCTGATTCCGATGCTTCCAAGGACGACTCGAATAAAGCGCCGGACGCTCCCGTTGCTTCGCCGGACAAGAAGCCTTCTTTCTCCGAGCAGCTTGGTTCTACGCTGGGCTCTTCGCTGATGGCTGGTGTCAATAACGGCTCGACCCAGAACAAGGACAACTCTGATCTGGCTTCCACGGAAAAGGCTGAGGCTGCAAAGGGCGACTCCAAGGACGAGGCATCCGAGAAGGTTGAATCCGATAAGAGCTCTCGCTCTGAGGAAAAGGGCGACGAGTTCGCTCAGAAGAAGGACGAGGGTAAGAAGTCTGAATCTGAGGAGAAGGACAAGAGCAAGGGCAACACCGACAACCAGGTCCAAGAGCAAAATGACTCCAAGACGGTGACCACTACAACCACCACGACCACCACAACCAAGTCCTCGGGCGGAAACATGCCCAAGACAGGCGATCTGATTGTGATGGCGAGCCTTGCCAGTGCGAGCTTGGCCACGCTGGGCGCTACGTCTATCGTAAGTGGTAAGCATAAGCTCGATCAGCAGAAGAGGGCTTCTGGGGAGGATGGCTCGGAGGAGTAGCCTCTCAGTTGCCAGATAACTAAAGAATTGGGACGGGGTCCGGTGCGAATGCGTCGGGCCCCGTTTTGTTGTGCAACGATTAGTTGTGCCCCCTCACACCTCTTGTTGCTACCGTTGCCCGATATGTTCGCGCGGCGACATCGGTACATGCGATGCGGTCATTACAATTGGCATCGTGCTGCGATTTAGGGGGAACGTTTTGGTGTCTGAACAGGCAAATGTTGATTGTGCTGCTGGCTTTGGCGTGCGCTTGATCGGCTGTGCCGACGATGCGGTTTTGCCCATTGGCATACACGACTATGCGGAGGCACTTGGTTGCTGCGTGCTGGTTGACAAGACCATGTTTATTGCCGATGTGTTGGACTGTGACGCGTCCGTTGTGGTGTGCTGTCGACCCGAGGGTTTTGGCAAGAGCATGAACTTGTCGATGCTCAGGGCTTTTCTGGAGCGTCCAGCGGTCGGTCGCGCTGGTCAGCGTTTGTTTGCCGATGCTCAGATTTGGGATGCAGACGGCGGGCGCTATCGGGATGAGTACGCTTGCTATCCGGTGATATCGCTGGACTTTTCTAGCGCTGCGAGGCGTGGCCCCGCTGTTGCCGGCGCCGTGCGCGATGCCCTTTCGGGCGAGTGCGCTCGATTGTTGGCGCTCTTGGAGGCTCCGGATTTAGCTCGAGATAAGGTGCGTCACATCGAACGCGTCGCGCGTGGCGTGGCGAGCGCGGACGAGGTTGACTCGGTGCTCGGTGTGCTCATAGAGCTGCTGGAGATTGCCTGCGATGAGCAGGTTGTATTGCTCGTTGATGGGTACGATACGGCGTGGTCTCGCCGTGCGAGCGCGAGGGACGCTTCCGACGCCGATCCGGCAGAACTACTTGACCGTGTGCTGTTTGACGCCATTGCTGCCGCGGGTCATTCGCTACGCTTTGCTTGTCTGATGGGGGAGTGTCCCGGCCCTGCTGAAGCGGCGCTTTCTTCGCGCGGCTGCTCGTATTGTCTGACGACGCCGCTGTCGGCGTGGTGTGACCGATGTTTCGGTTTTTCGGATGCTGAGGTCGAAACTCTTTTGAATCATGCTGGGCGCGAGGAATATCTGGATGATGCGCGTGAATGGCTCGAGGGGTATCGGTTTGGCAGGGCCTATTGCTCGAGTCCGGCGCGCGTGATCGGTTTTCTGGACCGAGGCTGCACGGCGCCCGTGCGTGCCGATCTGTATGGATATGCCGATTGCCTGAGTAGGGTAGTTGTCGGGTGGAATCTCGAGCGTCTTTCGGTCTTGTTCGATTTGCTCGAGGCCCATGGGTGCGCTGAGGTCCCGCTTTGTTTGGGCACTGCGGAGCCAGATGTCTCGCCTGACGATGGCATGTGGACAGCGCTATATCTGTCCGGTTTTCTCACGACGGATATGACTGAGGAGCCAGAGCATGGCGATCGCCTCCGTGCCTTGCGGTTGCCCAATAAAGAGCTTCGCCAGGCCTTGCGTCTAGTGATTGTTGAGTGGTTTGAGTGCGCTGCCGAAGACATTCGAGACGTCGATGCGTTTCGCGACGGGCTGTGCCGTGGGAACGAGGATACCGTGAGGCAGGCGCTAGGCCGCATCCTGGGGGATGCGGGAATCGGTGAGACCGATCCAGATACGCCGCCGCCATATCATCTGCTCTTGCAGGGGCTCTGCTTTGGATTGCCGGGCTACGCCAATCCTGCCTCGAGGCGAAAGTGTGGCGCGGATCGCTGGGACATCCAGGTTTTTCCTACGGGCGCCGTGTTCGACATAGCCGATACGATCGGTATGCTCGATGAACGTCCGCTGATAACGATCAACATGATGTATGACCCCGGTGTGGATGCGCTGGGCCTGGAATTGCTGGCCGTGCAGTCCCTACTCGACATAGAGCGCGGCGGCATCGACGAAATCCGTGTACCGCGCCCCGGCGTGGGTCGCATACGCTGGGGGTTCGGTTTTGATGGGCAGCATGTGGCTACGGTGTGCCAGAGGCTTTAAGCGCCGAGGTGTTTCCGGCTTCCGTTACTCCGCGTCCTTCAGGGGCGGCATGGGCTTCCAGTTGGGATCCTTAACGATCTTGCGGGCGTCCTTCATGCCACGGCGCAGCGCCGGAATGCCGGTCTTAAAGCACTTGTCAACGGCGGCCAGGCGAATGAACTCCTTGCAGAAGGTCGCGGCGTTGCCCAGACGGAACAGCACGGGGTGATAGTCGCCGTAAATCTGCATGTAGCGGGCCAGATAACCGCGGTTGCGCATGATGTAGTAGCGGTTGGTGTCGCTCGTAGAGTTGAGCTGGCGCTTGCCGGCGATATCCCAGTTAGAGACGGCGCGGGCGCGCTTGAGCACCAGGTCGGCCACAACGGCGGCGGGGAAGTGCTGGCTGGCCACGTAACCATAGCAGGCATCGTCGCCGTAGATGAAGAATCGCGCATCCGGCAGGCCGATCTTGTCGACCACGCGGCGCGAGAACATGCCGCCCTCAAAGCACAGCTGGTTCATGGCGCGGTAGCCCTCGGGACCCAGATCCCACTTGGCGATAGGGTTAGGGATGCCGAGCGAGAGGATGAGCTGGTACTGCCAAAAGAAAGCGCCGCCGTCAAAGTCTAGGCGCGAACCCTGGATGACATCGTAGCGGTCGGTCCACTTGGCAAGACGCTCGATGCCTTCGGGGATGACGAGCACGTCGTCGTCCATCACCCAGAACCACTGGGCGCCCAGGTCGTAGGCGCATTTAGTGCCGGCGGAGAAGCCGCCCGCACCGCCGCCGTTTTCGAGCTGCGGGGCGTAGATGACACGGTCAGTGCCGCCCTGCGCGTCGGGCTGCTCGGTGTCGATGCCCCACAGGTTGGCCAGGCGCTCGTTGAATGCGGTGCACATGGCCTCGGTCTCGCGCGAATTCTCGTTATCGACAATCACGATGCGCCAGGGCGCGGCCGTGAGCTCGGTCATGGAGTCGAATAGGTTGGCCAGGAGTTCCTGGCGCTTGTACGTAACGACGACGATGGCGAGCTTATCGATGGGAGCGGGAAGGGTTGAAGGCATGGGGCAATATATCCTTTCACGCGCGGCGCGCATGCGCTGCACGGAAGCTATCGAATACGTCCTTGGGACTGTCCTATTGTAAAGGCTCGGCGCACCTTGGCGGCAAGCTTTGAATAAAACGCAGGAACCTGCCACGGGCCCGCCGCATGATGTGGGGCTGCTTTGCCCGCAAGAGGCTCCATAGATTATATAAACGCCCGCTGGCGCGCTGGCCCTTTGATACCATGAAACGACAGGTATTTCCTAAGGAGCACATTTGTTTACTAACGCCTCTGGCAGCCCTGTTCTGTCGCTGCTTATTCCCATTTACAATGTTCAGCGTTACCTGCGCGAGTGTCTCGATTCCGCCCTGGCGCAGACGCTCAAGGATATTGAGATCATTTGCATTAACGACGGGTCGACCGACAACTCGCCGGCGATTATCCGCGAGTATATGGAGCGCGATGGGCGCGTCAAGATGATCGACAAGGCCAACAGCGGCTACGGCGACTCGATGAACCACGGCCTGGAGATGGCGCGTGGCAAGTACGTTGGCATCTTGGAGTCCGATGACTTTATGGCGCCCGACGCACTCGAAAAGCTTGTCTCGGCCGCCGATAGCAATAATGCCGACTTTACGAAGGCGAACTTTGATTTCTACTGGTCCAAGCCCGAGGAGCGCCGTTCGCTGCACGAGATGTTTAAGGCCAAGGACTGCGGCAAGCCGGTGCACCCGAGCGACACGACGCAGTTCTTTAAGCAAAAGCCGTCGATTTGGTCGGCCGTGTACCGTCGCGATTTTCTTGAGCGCAACGGCATCAAGTTCTTGCCGACTCCAGGGGCATCCTTTCAGGACACGTCATTCGCCTTTAAGGTTATCGCGTGTGCCGATAAGGCTGTTTACCTGCATGATGCCGTGTTGTCGTATCGCCAGGACAACGAGAATTCCTCGGTCAATTCTTCGGCTAAGGTTTTTTGCGTCAATTTCGAGTATGCCGAGATTGAGCGTTGGATTCGAGAGGATTATGCCCGTGATCACGCAAGTGATGACGTCGCGCGCATGCTCAAGTTCAACCAGCTCATTAAGTACGATTCGTACATGTGGAACTACGTGCGCCTGGCGCCCAAGTTCTATAAGGAGTTCCTGGTTCAGATGGCCAAGGAGTTTCAAACGGCCTTGGACGCCGGGGACTTTTTGCTTGACGACCTCAAGCCGTGGAAGCGCGCAAATCTCGCTGCCATCCTCAAAGATCCTGAGGGCTGGGTTGACGAGCATCCGAGTTTTGCGACGGATGGTGCCTTGGGGCGTGCTAAGTATTACGCCTCGGTTGGAGGCCCAGGCGTGGTCGCCGCCTTCCTCATCGAATCGCTGAGGGGGTAGGTCGGCATGGGAGAGGCCTCGTGTCCTAAAGCTACCATTGTCGTCCCCGTTTACAACTCTGCGCGCTCCATTCAGCGATGCCTCGATTCGCTGTTGGCCCAGTCCGAGCGCTCGATTCAGATTGTCTGCGTCAACGACGGTTCGACTGATGATTCGTTGAACGCGTTGCGCCAGATCGCGCAGGCCGACGATCGCGTACTGGTGATTGACCAGGAAAACGCGGGCGTCTCATGCGCTCGAAATGCCGGTATCGATGCCGCCGAGGGCGAGACCGTCTTTTTTGTGGACGCCGACGATTACATCGATGCCCAGACGGTTGAGCGCGTGCTGCATGCCATGGGGTCTGCAGATGCCGAGGCCGCCGTCTTTGGCGGCGTCTGTGAACCTGCCGATGCTGCCCCTAAACGCGTCCAGCAACTCATGAGCCCCAAAGCTGGTACCTTCGGCGCCCGTAATCCCCAACTGCTGTTCCATTCGAATGCGCAGCCCTATGCTTGCCGTGCGGCTTTTTCGCGCGAGCTGCTCAATCGCGAAGGCATTCGCTTCGCCCCCGGTTTGGCTTTGGGCGAGGACGTCGTCTTTCAATTTGCGGCTTATGCGCTTGCCCGCAAGACCGTCGTCATGCCGGACAAGTTCTACCACTACGTGATGGAGAGCGAATCGGCGACGCACGAGTTCAACAGTGTCGAGGCTCGCGCCAAAAAGCTTGACGCCCACATGAGGATGCTCGAGGAGGTCTTGGAGGACTGGGCGGCCTACGGTCTTTTGGACCTGTGTCCCGGCGAGCTGATAACTTGGTTTTTGGACCTCATTGTGTTCGACCTGGCGCGCTTGGATTCCGATGACTTCCATCGCGTGGCGGCTCGCGTCAACATGGACTTCACGACGTTTTTGGGAACGGACTGGGCAGATATGCCTGCTAAGGGCACCGTTCGCCGTGTTGCCCAGAAGCTCGTTGCGGCGACCTCGGGCGTATCGATGGCAGACGCCACGCTGTTCTATCTTTCGACTCGCGGTCTCAAAGCCTGCCTGGAGCGCTTTATCTAATTCCAAGCGCTGCCGCCCGCCGCAACTCGGCTGCTAAAATAACCCTGTTACACGCTATTCAACAGGAGGTTCTCTTGCAGAACTCTGATACCCCTAAAGTTTCGCTGCTTGTCCCCATTTGCAATGTCGAACGCTACCTGCGCGAGTGCCTCGATTCCGCCGTGGCGCAGACGCTCAAGGACATCGAGATTATCTGTATCAACGACGGCTCCACCGATAGTTCGTCAGATATCATCCGCGAGTACATGGAGCGCGACCCCCGTGTAAAGATGATCGATAAATCCAACAGCGGCTACGGCGACTCGATGAACCGCGGCCTGGAGATGGCGCGCGGCGAGTACGTGGGCATCCTTGAATCCGATGACTTTATGTTTGAGGATTCGCTCCAAAAGCTGGTCGCCAAGGCCGATGCTGAGCATGCCGATGTGGTAAAGGGCGACTTTTACCTGTATTGGTCCACGCCCAGCGAGCGCCGTGAGCTGTTTGGGATCATCGACGAGCATATGACGGGCGCCGCGTATTGCCCCGTCGATCGCCCGGGCATCTTCTACCGCAAACCTTCCATTTGGTCGGCTATCTATCGGCGCGAGTTCCTCAACGACAATCAGATTCGGTTCCTTCCCACGCCGGGTGCCTCGTATCAGGACGCGGGCTTTAACTTTAAGGTTTGGGCTTGCGCCGAGCGCGCCGCGTTTATTGCGGACCCCATTTTGTGCTATCGTCAGGATAA
Source organism: uncultured Collinsella sp. (assembly GCA_900540985.1). Taxonomy (GTDB): domain Bacteria; phylum Actinomycetota; class Coriobacteriia; order Coriobacteriales; family Coriobacteriaceae; genus Collinsella. Next base: position 12,259 of record UQIC01000023.1, on the reverse strand, counting down.
CGAGAAGAGCTCCGTTAATTCGCCCAATAAGGTGTTTTGCGTGTGCGACGAATATGCCGAGATGCAGCGCTTTTTGGATGAACGCCCCGAGCTCAAGGCTCAGCTCCAGGGCATTTTAATGCGCATGAAGGTCGATACGTACCGCTGGAATGATGAGCGTCTGGTTGATGAACTGCGCGAACAGTTTTGGAAGAAAGCCTCGTCCGAGCTCAAGGCCGATTGGGATGCCGGTCGCTTTGACCTGTCGCTGTTCGATCCGCGTGGCGAGACCGACTTGCGCCTGATGGTCAAGTCGCCCCGCGCCTATATCGATTCGCGCTTTGGCTTTAAAAAGCCCGGCAAGCTCAATACGTTTAAGCACTACTTTAAGATCGGCGGCCTGCCGCTGGTCAAGCGCGTGCTGACGTATCAGCGCACCTACGGCGACAACCCGCACCCCGATGACGTTCCGGCCGCACAGTAGGAGCGAGTGACTATGGCTACCCCCAAGATTTCCGTTGTCGTTCCCATCTATAAAGTGGAGGAGTGTCTGGCCTGGTGCTTGGACTCCCTGCTTGCGCAGGACATGCCCGATTGGGAAGGCGTGCTGGTTAACGATGGCTCGCCGGACGGTTCGCGCGATATTGCGGCTGCCTATTGCGAAAAGGACGCGCGCTTTACGCTGGTCGATAAGCTCAACGGCGGCCTGTCGAGTGCACGTAATGCAGGCATCGCTGCGTCCACGACGCCTATCGTCGCGTTCTTGGATTCCGACGACCGCTTTACGCCCGATGCATGCCGTGTGATCGTCGATGCCTTTGAGCGCGAGGACTGCGACGTTTTGACCTTTGGCGCGAACCCGTATCCGCTGGAGGCGGGGTATCCGTGGCTTAACTATGTGCTGAGCCCGCGTGATGTGTCGTTTGTGGGCTATAGCTCTGACCTGCTGTTTAAGGAAGCGTCTCGCCCCTTTGCATGGCGCACCGCCTGCAAGCGTGAGTTTTTGCTGGGCAACGGGATCGTGTTCGACGAAACCGTTACGTATGGCGAGGACCAGGTCTTCGATTTTGCCGTGTACGGCCGTTCGCACAAGACCGCGCTTATCTCGAACAAGCTGTATGACTACCGCGTGGCGCGCAAGGGTTCGCTTATGGACACCATGCGCTACGACGACGAGACACGTCTGCTGGAGCACGTGAAGATTTACTCTGCGGTGCTGGCTGACTGGCAGCGCGACGGTCTCGATGCACAGCATGCCGATGACCTGGCGTACTTCCTGTGCGATCTGGTGCTGTACGACGCGCTCAGGTTGCTGGGCTCGGACTGCGGCAAGGTGTTTGCTGCCGTTGCCACTGCGCTTGCCGGTTCTGCCGTGGGCAGCGATGTTGCGCTCGCGCAATGCGCTCCTTCTGTCGCTGCCATGGTGCGCGCAGCGCTTGCCAGCGACGCCCCTAGCGCCCGTGCGTGCAAAAAGCTCATGTTCGATTACGACGTCTTGAGGTTTGGGCGCCTGGGCGCGTGCAAGCGCATGGCCGCGAATGCCCTGGGAAAGCGAGAAGTGTAGATGAGTATCAAGCGTTTGGCACTTTGCCGCAGTCAGGGCCGTCTATTTGTGCTGCTTCGTTTTGCCGGTCAGGATGTCGCCGCGCTTATTGAGCGGGAGGGCTCTCAGGCGTTTGCCCATGCGACTACGAGCGGTTCTTGTGTGCCGTCGCTGGTGCTCCCGGTCGATCATGGCCGTGTGCTGGCGCTTTGCCCTTTCGTTTCCGATTACGAGCGCGAGCTCGCCGTCTTGGTGCTTCCGTTTTTGGATGGTTCCTCAATCGACGTCGCATTTGCGTCCGGTGGCCAAAGGTTGGGCTCCATTCGCCTCGATAGCCGCGTGGCCAAGCTGGAATCCAAGATTAACTACAAAGCAAAGCCTGCGATGTGTGCACTCGTTCGCGATGCACAGCGCGGCGAGTGCTGCGACCTCTATGAGATTGATGCCATTCGCTATTTGCCGGCAGACGCCGGCGCGGTGTGGCGCTATGAGGTTACCTGGGTGGGAGACCCCCAGTGCGCGCCTGAGCTCCAGATCTTCGATACGCATATGAATGCCATCGATGTCACCGTGCATGTGTTTGAGTCGCAGGTCGATGTGCCACGGCAGAACGGATGCCGCGTCAATAAAACATATCTGAGCGTTGAGATGCCTCAGGATATACGAGATTTTGTCGCGATTGTGAGCGATCCCACGGAGCAGATTCAGAGTGGTTTTTGCGCCATGGATGGTCGCCTGTACAACGGCATGGTCGACGACAGTTGGAACCGCATGAAGGATGCGCGCGCAGACGACGCAGCTTATCGACGTTGGTTTGAGCAGCATCGCGCAAAGCCGGGCGATTTAGCGTGCCAGCGTGTCGCTTCGGTGGCTTTTGCCTATAGACCACTCGTGAGCATTGTGGTGCCGTGCTACAAGACTGATCGGGTCTACCTGCGCGAGCTGCTGGACTCTGTGCTAGCCCAGAGCTATGACAACTGGGAATTGCTGCTTATGGACGCCTCGCCCGAATGGGACGTGGTGGCCACCCTTGCGGCAGGCGCCCACGACGAGCGCGTTCGCCGCATCGAGCTTCCTGGCAACGGCGGCATTGTGGTCAACACCAACGCTGGCATTCAACAGGCGACGGGCGACTACATCGCGTTCTTGGACCATGACGACATTCTGGAACCGGACGCGTTATTCCAGTATGTTTCCGCGCTGAATAAGGCGGCCGAGGGCGAGCGCCCCCAGGTCCTGTTCTGCGACGAGGACATGTTCCAGAAAACGGGGGAGTGGGGTCAGCCGGTCTTTAAGACGCAGCTCAACGTCGATCTGCTCTATAGCCATAACTGCGTGACGCATTTCCTGATGGTGGAGAAGGCGCTTATCGATCGTATTGGCACGTCCCCAGAAGACGTTCCGGGTGCCCAGGACTACGACCTGACGCTTCGCTGCCTTGCGGCGGACGCGCGGTTTGAGCATGTTGCGCACGTGCTGTATCACTGGCGCGTTCATCCGGGATCGACCGCCGATGGCTCTGCCGATAGCAAGCCGTATGCTATTGAAGCCGGTCGTCTTGCGCTGCAGCGCCACTTTAACGCGCTAGGTATTTGCGGAACGGTTGAGGATACCGAGACGCCGTTTGTCTACCGCATGCGCTATGCGCTGCCGGAGCCTGCGCCACTGGTGAGCATTGTGATTCCCACCAAGGACCATGTTGAGACGCTCGATGCTTGTGCGATGTCGATCGCTCAGAACGCCACGTATGCCAACTACGAGATCGTCTTGGTGGAGAACAACAGTGAAGCCCCGGAGACGTTTGCGTATTATGAAACCCTGTCGGAGCGCGTGGCTGCAGCATCCGAAGGCAAGGGCATCGCGCGCGTTGTGTGCTGGCCGGGTGAGTTCAATTACTCCAAGATCATTAACTTTGGCGTGGAGCACGCCAAGGGCGACTACCTGCTGCTGCTCAACAACGATACCGAGGTCATAAGCCCCGATTTTATCGAAGAGATGATGGGCTATCTGCAGCGTCCCGATGCGGGCGTGGTGGGCGCCAAACTCTACTTTGCCGATCATCTGGTGCAGCACGCTGGCATTATGGTTGGCGTGCGTGGCGCACTTGCCCATGCCAACCAGGACTTCTCAGCAAAGCGCGAGGGCTATCTTGCCCGCGCTGTGCGCCCGGGCAACTTTAGTGCCGTGACGGGCGCCTGTCAGATGGTGCGACGCGACGTATTTGAGCAGGTTGGCGGTTATAACGAGGAATTCGCCGTCGGTTTTAACGACGCTGACTTTTGCCTTCGCGTGTGGGAGGCAGGCTACCGCACCATCTTTACGCCCTATGCCGAGCTGTATCACTACGAGTTCACCTCGCGCGGCAGGGAAGAGGCCAACGAGGAAAAGCTGCGCCGCTGGAAGCGCGAGCAGGCACTGTTCATGCGGCGCTGGCCTGAGTTCTTCCTCGATGGCGACCCGTGGCTCGGACCAAACCTATCCTCCGACAGTGAGTACTTCTCGTTTTAGTGCGAAGTAATGCCAAGTTCCGGCAAAGTATCTTCAAGAGCCGCAAGAGCGGTGGGGTTCAAGTACTCCTCGTTCAAGCAGCTCTTGTCATATCGAAAACGTGTGTCTCGTGAGCATTCGATGAGTTCTGCAGTAAAGAACTTCTCCCAGCTAAAGAACTTTGAGCTTTCGATATGTTCAGCGGGGTTAAGCAACATGTCCTTAATGTGTTTGCTGTTGAATAATCCCGACTTCAACACGAGCCATTCAAACGATTCCGGTAGGAATAGCTTGATGTTCTTTCGGCGCAATAGAGCAGCTGCTTCCGCAATTTCTGGTCCAAAGGCGGCGCCGTCGGCAATCACGAGGATGTCGTTTTCCGGTGCGTCCATAATGCAGTTGCAAATGTTTGATTTTCCTCCCGCGCTGATGCACTTAATGCTGCTCTTTTTGCATAGCAAACTGAAGAATTCGTAGCCCGAATTTGTGTCCTCGACGATGACAAGCTCGGGCCTCTCGCCTCTAAAATCAGTATCACCGTAAATACGATATGTAGAGGTGTAGACACGAGAGTAAACGGGATACTTCGTTGTGGTTCGGTTGGTGTTCTTAAGACCGTAGATTTCATCAACGCTATAGGGCAGTTGACGCAGTGACTCTCTGGCGACGATTACGTAGTAGTTTGAGCTACGTTTTGCTTCATGGGCAAATTCTCTTGATCGAACAAAAGTATTGCCCTCATCAATAAAAACAATACTGCTGGAAATTTCTTGGAGATCTCTGCGCCAATATTTTCCAGATATTGTTTTACAGGGCACTTTGCAACTTACTGTTACGCCGCTTTGTGCCCCAAGATCTTCGTGAGCTGCCACCATTTCAAGCAAAGTTGTCTTGCCTGTAGCACTGTTGCCTTGGATGATGGTCAGATTTCGATTGATGGTCAGTTTAAACTGAACCCGGTTATTTTGAATAGTTACCTTGTATGATCCGCGCATCAGGAGTTCTCCCTTAGGCATTTTCCAGCTATGGGGACAAGGTCAAACATCGTGTGAACGACATCGCCTGTGTTCGCAATGGCAGCCGTGAATTTGCCGTTTCCGAAATCCATTAAATGGTAGAGATTGATTGTTAGATCCTTTTGCGCGGCGATCCTCAGAATCCAGTAGGCGCAATTATCACCGCAATTTGAGGCGTTATATATATTCTGCGGCATAAAGTACATAAGCAGTAGTGTTTTGGTGCCGCTGGATAGTTTCTCGGGAGGAATGATGCCTAGAATCTTGGTATCGATTGCATTGGGGCCTACCACGGTGCCTTTATCGATGGATTTAATGACCCTTTGGGCAAAGGAGTCTTGAAACCACTGGGGCGAATAGACGTTATCGAAGTAAACCGACGTGTTGTAGATAACGTTTTCCATATCACCATAGTGAATTGTTAGCACGTTAGCTCCTTCGGCTTGCTGATTTGGCATTTAGTGAGATTGATTATATCGCAGCACATTAGGCGGGCGTTATCGGCCCGCGGTAGATGTGATTGATGACCAAGGTTTGTATTTTGTTGCTTTATTAATCAGTTCACTCGTTTAATCAGTTCGTTCATGCGCTAAGTTTGCCTTAGAAGCTATTTAGCGTAACGGTTGAGGTGTGGCGACTCATATTTAAATTGCAGTCACAAAGACACCTTTTATCGATTTCCCGTTGAAATACTGAATTGATAGTTTAAAAATAACTTAAGAGAGCCTTAAATCTCGGAGAAAGGATGTCGTATGAAAAACCTTCGAGAAAGATGGCACGGACTAACAGTGCTGGGAGTTGTTGCATTTGTCGTTGCCTGCATGACGGTTGCCCCGGCGCCCTCATTTGCTGATATTGCTGGCGGTGGCGGAGGCGGTGGACCGATTACGGAATGGTGTTCCGACGGTCGTCCGAAGACTGGACTCGTCTGGTGCGAGGACGGCAGCCTTCGCTATTTCGATCTCGAAACTGGCGCCATGGTCACGAACCAGTGGCATAACGAATACGAAGCTGTCTGGTACTATTTTGGCGCTGACGGGACCGCGGTGTCGGGCTGGCAGTCTATCGGTGGGGACAAGTATTACTTCTATCCCGAAAACCATGATATGGCATACGGCCGAGTTCAGATTGACGGCAAGAACTACTTCCTGAACACCCCTGGTGCCAACGCCGATGGCCGCATGCAGCACAGTGGCTGGTTCTACGACTCCATCTACGGAAAGTGGTCCTATGCGACCTCCGACGGTGAGCTATTGACCGGTTGGCATAATCTCGGCGGGGCTTGGTACTATTTCAACGAATCTGGGGTCATGCTGACTGGCTGGATCAACGATTCGGGTACCTGGTACTACACTAATGCCTCCGGTGCGATGGTCACTGGCTGGCTCAACATCGGCGGTACGTGGTTCTACCTCGATGGCTCGGGCGCCATGGTTGCTAACGGCTGGCGCAGCCTGGGCGGCTCCTGGTACTGGTTCGGCGATTCCGGCGCGATGGCTACCGGCTGGTTCTTGGCAGGTGGCTCTTGGTACTATGCGAGTGGTTCGGGTGCCATGGTAACCGGCTGGCTCAGCAATGGCGGCACGTGGTATTGGCTCGGAGGTTCGGGCGCTATGGCCTCTAACTCTTGGGCTAACGTTGGTGGAGTTTGGTACTGGTTCGACGATTCCGGCGCGATGGCCACCGGCTGGCGTCAGGTCGGCGGCGCCTGGTACTACTTTAGCGGTTCCGGCGCTATGGCTCACGACGCCTGGGTCGGCGACTACTACCTCCAGTCTTCCGGTGCCATGGCTACGAATGCCTGGGTTGGCTCCTACTATGTCGGCGAGGACGGCAAGTGGATTCCGGGCTACGGTTTAGTTTGGTATAAGAACGGTAGCGATGTTTACCATACGCATAAGTGCCGTACCGTTGGTAAGGACGCAAAGGGCTATTCGCAGATCTCTATTCAGGAGGCCCAGAGGCGTGGCGCTTCACGAGAGTGCAAAAACTGCCAGCAAATTGGCTAGCACATTACTGAGCTAGTTTTGATTGAGGCCCCGTTGCCCTGAAGCGACGGGGCCGCTGCGTGATTGGATACTGTGCTGCTATGAAGAAATGGTCATTCGGAGTGCTGGCTTTTTCGGGCCTCATTTCTTTTGGGCTCCTTTTAGGTTCGCCCTCGATGTTATACGCCCTTGATTCGAATAACACTGACGAAGGTCCCGCATCTAACGTTGCTATTGCTTCTGTCGAGTCAGGCGTTGATGCCCAGCGCGAATCGACCTTCGTTGTCGAGCAGAACTCTCAGGTGGATAATGAGACCCCTTCTGAGGTTTCGAATCAAATTATTTGGCATCAGGGGTGGATATCACCCGAAGAAGGGGCTGGTTTTTGGCGTTGGGGCTTGTCTGACGGAACAATCGCTGTTTCTTCTTGGAGACATATAAACGGAAGCTGGTACTGGTTCGACGACGAAGGTCGAATGGCTCAGGATGGGTTGGTTCAAGTCGGGGGTGCGACGTATGCCTTCTCCTCTTCGGGTGCAATGCGTGTCGGCTGGTACCTAGATTCTACGGGCTCCACTTCTGCTTGGCGTTATTTCTCCGGTTCTGGCGCCATGGTAAAAGGCTGGCTTTCAGATGGCAGTAACTGGTATTGGCTGGATGATGAAGGCAAGATGGTCCACGACTCGATGCTACAGATCGGGGGAGCCACGTATGGATTCTCTTCTTCTGGCGCAATGCTTATCGGATGGCATCTTGATGCTTCCGTTTGGCATTATTTCTCCGGCTCTGGCGCCCTGGTAAAGGGCTGGCTCTCGGATGGGGGCCGTTGGTATTGGCTTGATCCTGCGGACGGTTCTATGGCCACCGGGTTGAATGAATGCAACGGCACCCCTTATATCTTTAACGGTTCAGGGGCTATGATTTCCTCACAGTGGGCACTTGTTGACAACAATTGGTATTACGCTGACTCCAACGGCTTGCTGCATGGAGGCTGGTTACTTCTGGGGAATTCCTGGTATTACCTGGACCCAGGAAGCCACATTATGCTCACCGGCTTTGCGCAAGTGGGCTCGTCCACCTATTTCCTCACAAGCTCAGGCGCTATGGCAACTGGCTGGGTAATTGACGATGGTACTTGGTATTTCGCTGCGTCAAGTGGAACTATTCAACAAGGTCGTTGGATAAAGTCCGGAAGCTCCTGGTATTACCTTGATGAGGTGTCCGGCGCAATGCGTACTGGTGAATATACGGTAGGCGACACGCGCTATTATTCTTATGATTCTGGTGCGATGGCATCTTCGTGCTGGATCAACTTGAGCGACGGTATGTCATGGGCGAATTCGTCTGGAGCACTGAGCGAGCCGTTGCCTACTTCATCTGATGGATCTCCCGTAATCGCCGATCGTGCCGACTTGTCTTCATTGCCAGGTACAATTCATATTGGAGACGCAGTTTTCTATGCGGACGCAAACGGTGTCGTTAATGTGGCATCTGGTTGGATTATGTCGAATGACGCTTCTGACGAAAACGGCAATACTTGGTACTACGCATCTTCCAATGGTGTCCTTAAGTCTGGTTGGCAATATGTCAACGGTGCGTGGTATTGGATGGACCCTTCCACATTCAAGATGAAAACTGGATGGCTTAATGACGGCGGTACGTGGTACTGGCTCCAGCCTTCGGGTGCCATGTTTGCTAATGGGTGGCTGAAAATCGATGGCGTTGACTACTACTTCAATGCAAGCGGTACATGGTTGAATACGTCTGGTTCTGTTTTGGGGGTCAATAGGTCCAGCCTGGTCAATTGGCTTATGAGCCACGAAAACGACGGCTATTACCGTGGAACACGCTATGATACGCATCTTAGCCAAGAAACGTGCATGTATCCAAAGGGTGATCCTCGTTGGGACGGGTATACCGGTATGAACTGCGGCGGATTTGTATCGCATGCATATATGAAGGCGGGCGGTAATTTAGCTCCCATTGCCGCTGAGCAGAGCCATTCGCCTTGGAGTGGGGGTCCCGGAAGGGGCGGCTGCGTTAACGCGTATCGTTGGTATGGCTACGCTATCGATACATGCGCGAACGTGACTTATTTCAACTCTATTGATGAGTTGTTGCGTAGTGGTTTGGCTCGTAAGGGGGATATTGTATTTTTCAATCCTTACAATCCATATGCGGACGATAGTCATATCGGTTTTTTCTGGGGCAATACGCCGAGCGAAAACTTGTTCTGGCATAGCGATGGTTATGGAAATCGCATTTCCGGTTTGACTGCTTTGGGTCCATCGAAAGTAATACTGATTCGTTAGAATTCCGAGTTGTAGGGGACTCTCTGGGCCCCCTACCTTTTTGACATCTGGTTTGAAAGTTTATTTGAAGTCGGTATTCTTGGGGGCAAGAGGAGGGGGCAATGAGCCTGCGGGTTCAACCCTGCCGGTAAGTTCTTCTTTTCTTTGCAGCATTGCGCCCAACTATTTATTGTCCTAGATGGCATCTTGTCCTGTTAGATGTTCGGGAATCTTTCATAGCCATGCTGTAAGCTAGACGCAATCAAGAGCGAATGACGAGGTTTACATGAACAAACATCTTAAGTTGTTTTCGGCATTGTTGGTGCTGATGCTCCTTGCGCCCGTTTCTATGTTTGTATGCCCTGCGGATGCAGAGGCTGCTCAGACTCTGGTTGAGAATTCTTGGCGTTATGAGGGTGGACAATTAGTTTCAGATGATGCTTCTTCCGAAGAAGACGGAATAGCTTTATTGTCTATGGACGCTCTTCCCGATGGGGCTACAGCTCAGGGCATTGACGTCAGCGAGCACCAAGGGCGTATTGATTGGGACGCAGTTAAAGCTTCTGGCATCGATTTCGCTATTCTGCGCGTTGGGTTTGGCGCTCCGTCTTTCGGCGGTCGAGTTGACTATCAATTTAATCGAAATATTTCTGAGTGCGAGCGACTCGGAATTCCCTACGGCGTCTATGTCTATTCATATGCTTTTGATAATCAACAGGCAGCCGATGAGGCGTCCATGGTGATTGACTGCCTATCGGGGCACAATCCTAGGCTACCGGTGTATTACGATCTTGAGGACAAGACAATTATTGCAGATGGTCGTCAATCCGGAATTGCATCTAGAGCTCAGACATTCTGTAATAAGATTTCTAGTGCTGGATATAAGCCAGGCATTTATGCAAACCTAAATTGGTTTAACAATATATTGACCGACCCTGTATTTAAGAGCAGCTCTTGGGATCATTGGATTGCTCAATATAATTCGCAATGCCACTATACCGGCAGTTACAGCTTTTGGCAGTATACAAGCCGCGGAAAAGTTTCTGGTATTAGCGGAAACGTTGATATGAATTACGCGTATGTTGATGTCTCTCTTTATTACTGGCAGTTAAAAGAGGGCACTTGGTATTACGCAACCTCTGACGGCAAAGCGTATATCGGATGGTTACGCCAGGGCGGAGCCTGGTATTGGCTCGACCCCGACGCGGGCGGTGTAATGGCCACCGGGCTCCACGAGTGCAACGGCTCCATGTACTGGTTCAACGCCTCCGGCGCGATGGCGACCGGATGGGTTCTCGACGGCGGCACCTGGTACTACGCGACTGGCTCCGGCGCGCTGGCGCGTGGCCCCGTTTCCGTCGGCGGCGTGCCCTACTGCTTCGACGCCCGGACGGGGGCCATGCTGACGGGTTACCAGACTGATGCGCAGGGCGTCCGCCGTTACTTCGGCAGCTATGGACCCCTCGACGGCTGGGGCCTCGTCGACGGCTCCTGGTGCTGGTTCGCTGACGGTATCGCCTCGACCGGCTGGCTTTACACCGGCGGCTCCTGGTACTGGCTCGACCCCGACGCGGGCGGCGCCATGGCGACGGGCCTCCATTCGTGCAACGGCTCCGCATACTGGTTCAACGCCTCCGGCGCCATGGCGACCGGCTGGGTGCTCGACGGCGGGACCTGGTACTACGCGACGGGCTCCGGCGCCCTCGCCTCCGGCTGGGCCTACCTCGGCGGCGCCTGGTACTGGCTTGACCCCACGACGCATTCCATGGCCACGGGTGTTCAAACTATTGGATCATGTGAATACATATTTAATAACTCTGGCAAGATGATGGCTAATTGCTGGTCAAACGGTGATGGGTCTTGGATGTATCATTCGTCATCCAGCGGTGCAATTGACCTTAAAGGCATCATGACTGATTCGGGAATCCAGCTGATTGACGATGACGGGAGTGTTAGAACGGGCTGGATTGAGAGTCAGGGTTCTCGATATTATTGTTCTGCTAATGGGGTAATTCTGACTGGGTGGCAGCAAATTGCTGGGTCTTGGTATTACTTTAACTCGGATGGTCGAATGGCGACCGGCTGGCTTAACGATGGCGGTAACTGGTACTGGATAGATTTCGCTTCTGGCACAATGAAAACGGGATGGCTTTCCCTTGGGGGCACATGGTATTACCTTGATGCCGCACGTGGGGGAGTAATGCTGAGCAACGGTTGGTATTGGATCGGCTCTACTGACTACAAGTTCAGTTCATCCGGTGTAATGGTTGGCGCTTGGGTCGATGTCCCGTGCTATTCGCAGTACCCGGAACTTCCTACTGGCTGTGAGTCGGTTGCCCTTACAAACTTGCTTAACTACTATGGTTTCGGTTTAGGTAAGACGATTATTGCGGATTATTACTTGCCCAAGGGAAGCAACGGCAACTTTGTTACCGCCTTTGATGGCAACCCAAGGCGTAGCAGCGGGGGTCTCATGGGATGTGTCGCCCCTGCTATTACTATTGCTGGTAATAACTTTCTGCGTGCTGCTGGAAGTGGCAAGCAGGCAAAAGACGTTTCTTTCTCGTCAATTTCTTCCATTAAGAACAGGCTGACCTGTGGTCAACCTGTTGAGATGTGGAATACCGAGTGGGGAAGTTGGCCAGGAGGCCGTTATGCTGCGCGTTGGTATAACGGGCATTCCTATGGCCTGTGGGGCGGTAATCATGCCGTAGTCCTTAAAGGCTATGATGACGAGCAGGGAATTGTCTATCTTTCAGATTCGATTAACGGCAATGTTACGCGAAATGCCCAGGTGTTCTTCGGCACGTGGCAACAGATGGATAGCCAGGCCGTGGTAATTGAATAGCCATGATGTTAAAAAAGGGGAGAGCTCGACGAGCTCTCCCCCTTTTATTACATTTACGGGCTTTAGCCTGTGCGGGGCGCGCAGCGCACCGCATCAGAAACCACCCG
>UQIC01000022.1 GCA_900540985.1 uncultured Collinsella sp. | reverse complement strand
GCGGGTGGTTTCTGATGCGGTGCGCTGCGCGCCCCGCACAGGCTAAAGCCCGTAAAAAAAACGGGGCAAACTCCAGTGCGGAGTCTGCCCCGAAAAGAGAATGGCAAAGCAAGAACGTAGATGGACGAAAAAAGTGTCCGCAAGTCTCATGGCCACCACATCCCACCTGCCAAAGGGATGGGTGAGCGAACGTTACTCCTGCTCGGACTCCTCAGCCTGCTTACGGCTGCGGATGAGGTGCGCCACGCCGATGCACAGCACCGCGCCACCAGCGATCAAAGTGAAGGTCACGCCGTTGAGACCGGTCAGCGGGAGGCCGACGGACTTGGTGTTGCCGACGAAAACGATGATTTCGCCCTTGTTGACATCAAATTGAGCATCACCATCCTTCTGAAGAACGTTGTCGCCGGTAACATCATCAAGCTTGCAGAAAGCGATGTCGGTGCGGTTCACGTCATCCTCGGAGGGTTCCGCCTCAAGGCCCGTCACCTTCATCGTGCTGTCGTTATACGTCGGGGTGATGGTGAAAGTGAAGGGGTCGGCCTTGGTGTACTTACTGTCGTCGGGGGTCTTGACCTCGGTCACCGTGTAGGAGCCGGCATCGAGGCCGGAGACGGCAATCAGGCCGTTGTCGCCGGACGTAAACTTCACGTAGTCAGGAAGGTTGTTAGCGTCGACATCGGGTACGAGCTGGCCCGCGACAACGCCCGCGGTAGTATCCGCCTTCGAGGCAACATACTGTCCATTGGTGTTCGCGTCATGGGACTGGATGGTGAAGACGGCGCCCGCGAGGCCCTTCTCAGTGCCCTGGTCGACCTTGATGAGGTTGAGCTTGAAGGCGAAGTCAGCGACGGTGTCTCCAATCGTCGTGCCCGCGCTCTCGGTATACGGGTTGTTGGAGTACGTGAGCGTGACGGTGTTGGGGTTGCCACCCTTGCTGCCATCAGTGGAGTTACCGATCACGGCGCTGCCGTTGAGCTTGGCCCTGTAGAAGACGACGATCTTGGTGTCTGCGGTCAAGCCGTCAACGTCCTTGAGGCCCTTCTTGGTGCCGTCGACCTTGAAGTCCACCGTCAGAGTGTTGTTGGCCCAAGCAACGTCGTACTTGCTAGCATCGATCGTGGTGTAAGCGCCGTCTTTGAGCGCATACACCTCAACCGAGCCGTCGACGTAGTCGAGACCACCGGAAAGCACGTCCGTGAACTTATAGGCGTAGGTGCTGAAGGTGGCGTAGTTGCTGGCGATGGTGCCGGTGAGCTTATAGTTGACCTCCTGGTCGATCTGAGAGTCAGCGTAATCTTCCCAGCCAGTCTGGTCAGTAATGTTAACGTCCTTCAACTTGGAGTCATCATCAAGGATCTTCTTCTCGACCGTGGGGACGCTCTTCTTGGGGGAAATTGTCACCGTCGTATTCGTACCGTCAATCACGGCATACACAGGCGAGGTAAAGGCGTCAGTCGACTCGTTATCGGACTTTGTCGTGTTATCGGTGAGGAAGAGCCAGTAGCCGGCGGCAAGGCCGGAAAGGGATTTATTGTCCTGATTAGTCGCCTTCCATGCACCGGAAAAAGCAGCGGTATTCAGTTTTTTCGCAATTACATTCAGAACATTGTCGCTCGCAACCTTTGTAGCTTCATTAGTTTTAGCATGTTCATTCAGCCATTCGGCAGCCTCCTGTGCGTTATTGCTGCTGTAGCTTTTGGTGGAATCTTCTGCCTTCACGGCTTTATCAATTGCACTGACAACAACATCCCGAATTGCATCCTTCTCGACCTGAGAAGAGCCGGCCCACTGAATGTTGGTAACAGCAGAATCGCTCACATTAGCCGTAAAGATCTGGATGCCCTTATAGGTCGTAGTCTCTTGATAAGTAGGGTCATTGAAAGTTACGGTCGAACCCGCCGCACCCTCTGCAAACGCCATGGTCACCGGGGCCATGACGCCGCCGAAGCTCAACGCTGCTGTGAGGCCGGCGGTTACTGCCAGGCGTGCGATGTTCTTGCTCATGCTCATCTTCTTTTCCTCCGTTTTCCGGTTGGTTCTCATTCGATCGATCATCATCTGTCTGTGTCTTAGCATCTGCTTCGTTATGTCTCGCCCCGTTCTCTGTGGGGCTGCCAGCTACTCTTTATGGCTGCCACTTCCCCGCTTGACCAGGAGCGCGACCACGATGAGCGCAGCTCCGGCGGCCGCTGCGGCGGCCGCGGTGAACATTGCCATATCGCCAGTCGAGGGCATAAAGCCTCCGGTGGTAATGCTAGGGGGTGTGCCGGTGGGTGTGTTAATGAGCGACGCCTCCAGGCTGCCCGCCGACCCGTCCGCGCTGTCGGCGCGCAGGGGCGACTCGGCCGTGATGGTGAGCTTGGGCTTGGCGGCGGCCACCTGGTCGACGTCCAGACCCTCGGCCTTGACCGTCACGGAGCGTGTGCCCTCAAAGGCGGTGTAGCCCTTGGGCGCCTTGAGTTCGCGGACCTCCAGCTTGCCCGAGTCCACGCCCGAGACGGCCACGCGACCGTCCTCGCCCGTGGTGACGGTGGCCTTACCCTCTGCATCCCACGTGCCGTCAGCCGCTAGCGTGCGGCCGCGGTCGTCGGCGATGTTCAGGACCGCCCCGGGCAGCGGCTTGTCGCCGTCGCTACCGCGCTTGGTGAGCGCGAGATCCCAGGTGTAGGCGCACGCATCGTCGCTCGGCGTGCGGGTAAAGCCGGCATCGCCGGACTGGTCGGCAAAGGGAGAGCGCGGGTAGCGCAGGTAGGCCTCGTTGGGGTTGCCCTTCGCGATGCCGTGGCTGCATGCGCTGTTGAGCGGCGCATTGTACACGGCGACCACGCGGGCGCCCGCGGTGAAGGCGTCGGCCCCGCCGAGCGCGGCGATGAGGTCGCCGGTGCGCACGGTGAAGGTCTTGCCGTCGGCCGCTACCTTGGTAGCGCACTGGGCTGTGATGTCGGTCCAGCCCTTCGCGGGCTCGGTGCCGGCGCGCCCGTCCTTACCGGTTGAGACGGCGTCAAAGCCGCCGTCCGCGCCCGCCGCCACGTACACGCGCATGCTCGCGGCGACCTTGGAGGGGTCGAGCCCCGCGCTCAAGGTGTCGACGAACCGCACCGTATAGGTGTCGTAGGCGGTAAGACCCACCGGGACCGTGGCAGAGAGGCGCCAGTACAGGTCGTCGGCGACCGTGGCGTCGGCAGCTTTCTGCCAGGCGGCGGTGCTGTCCTCCAGCACGTGCTTTTGGACCTTGGGCGTCGCCGCCTTGGGCTTGACGGTGACGGCGCTGCCGCCGACCAGGGCCATGACCGGCGCGGTACCAGCCTCGCCCTGGGCGATGGAGTCGTCGTCGGCGACGATGAGCCAGTAGCCACAGGGCAGCTCTGACGCCGTGCCCGCGTTAAGGGGCACGGACGCGGCATCAGAGCTCTGGAGGGAACGAGCGAGCTGTGCGCTCAGCGCGCTCGTAAGGTGGGAATCGGCGTTGAGCCACTCGGCAGCTTCCTGCGCGGTGGTCTGGGAGTTGGGCATGCCGGCGCTGTGCAGCACAGGCAGCGCGGCGTCGCGCACGGCATCGCTTGCCCAGGCAAGGTCGGTGGCGATTTTAGCGTCGTTGTCGCCATCGATGACGTTGGCGCTAAAGATCTGGTAGGCGTCGTAGCTGCGCGCCACGGTGCCGCTCACCGTGATGGAACCGGTCGAGGTCGGCGCGGCCTGCGCGGATGCGGGGAACACAACCGCGCAGGTGCCGATCAGGAGGGCAAGCAGCGCAAACAAGATCGGGAAGGAGCAAACATTCTTATTCACGACGCTTACCTCCCTTCGCATTCGCCTTGCGACGAATGTGCATCCAGGCTGCAGCGACGCAAAGCACCGCCGCGCCGGCAAGGTACGTCAGAGTGACGCCCGACATACCAGAAAGGGGCAAAGAGGTGGAGTAGGTGTTGGTGAAGGTGGAGGCGGGAATGGCGTCGGGCGCGGCGGCGGAGGGTTCAACCACGACGCCCTGCCCGTTCTCGCCAAGGGTGTTGCCCATGTCGTCCTTCATCTGCGTAACGGTGGTAGAGGTGGTAAGACCGGTGTACTTGCCAGTGGTCTCATTCATGACGGCCTTCACCGTGACGGCAACCTGGTACTCGGCCTTGGAGTAGCGGAGCTTATCGATGGCACCGGTGGTAGGCGCGACCTCCTTCACCGTGTAGGTGTAGGTCCTGGCGTAGTCACCCGCCGTACCGGTGGTATCGGACAGGTGCGACTTGTTGAACGTCATGGCGCCAAAGGTCGCCGTGATGTTGTTGGGCTTGGCGGCGTCGGTCTCCCCTGCTGCGGGTGCAATGGAGAGGTCTGCCGGGTTAGGAATGGGCACGTTGGTTGCGTAATCCCCCGTAGCCTCGATGTTGAAGTCGAACGCAACGTATTTCCCGCTGGAATCCTTCGGCCAGTCCGTATTACGGACGGACTTAGTCACCGGGATTTCCACGGACGTGGTGGTGAGAGAATCGGAGATGTACGTAGTGCCCTCAACAATGCTCGGTTTCTTTCCCTCGGTCCACGCAATGGAACCGTCCGCCTTGGACACCGTGAACTCGTAGGTTGTCTGGTTCAGCTCGTAGCCAAACGGCGCCTGGGTCTCCGTGAGCGTGTACGTGCCCGGCAGCAGACCCTCGAGCTTGAACTTGCCATCGGCGGGATCAGAATCTGCCCACTTGTTGCTGACAGCTTCCGCATTCGTATCGTTATCAATCACAGTCAGGGATGCAGCGTCCGGAATTTCGGCACCATCGGCATCCTTTACCTTGGTAAGCGCCCACTCGGAACCAGCCAAAGGAGTGTGTCCCGTGTCGCTCTCCTCAACCTTGGTCCAAGACACCGTACCGGTGATCTTGGTGTTGGAGATGGCGCCCGTGGTGTTGGAATCATCGAATGAAACGAGCTTATTTCCGTTCACCGTGTCCACATGACCCTGAACATAGTTCACCTGCTCGCCGGTGTTGTTCATGGTTGCGTAGTAGATGGTGTCCGACTTCTGATAACCAGCCGGCGCCTTGACCTCGCGAATGTAGTACGTGAAGTAGTCTTTATCGTTGGGATCGCCAATTTTGGCCTTCTGATTCAAATAGTTGAACTGAAGCTCGCCATCATCCGAAGAGTAATCATTTGCACCGCCATCCGTTACCGTAACGATGGGATACGTTTCATTCTTGGCATCATCGACAGTGCCGTATATCGTCCACGAGGAACCAGAAAGCGGCGTCATGCCGTCCGCAGCGTCGACCTTGCTCCACGCAATGGCAGAGCCGTCCGGTGTATACGAGCCAGACCACGGGAAGTTGTGACGCTCCTGATCCATATCGATGACGGAAGCCGAGTTACCCTCGAGATTTGTGAAGTTGTACGCGATCTTAGGGTTGTTCATCATGAAATCTTCGCCCACGTACACACGACCGTTGGTGGTCACATGGTCATCGAAGCTTCCGTTGGGAACGAGAATCGATCCGAGCATAGCAGCGGCGGGGTCATCGTCGGTCCACTTGCCGTCCCCGCCGCCATTGCCCCAGTCGCTTCTACCCTCGCCCGCAATGCCACCACGGATGGTGAGGCTCGTGGTATCGACAAAATTCCACATGATGGACTGGGAGGCCAGCGAGTATTTCGCGCGAAGGTCTTTATCGGCGTTACTCTCATAACCGCGAGATATTTCTGTATCGCCCCACCAGAAGCGCCAGCCATTGTGGAACTCGACAGGACCAGCACCTGTAACGTTCACGACAATGGATGCGCCTCTGGGGACATTGGTGAACTTAAAGTCGACGCCGCGGTAGTAGACGCCATCCTTCAAGTTGGAGAGCTCGGAACCGGCAATGGTGAAGACCTGTTGCATAGAAGTTCCATCGCCGGTAAAGGTGATAAGTCGCTCGGTGTTGCAAATCTTATAGTTCGGGATTCTGGTATCAAGCGCACCGGAAACAGACTTCTCACTACCATCGAAAGTGAGTGTATAGCTTGTTCCCTTGTTATCGTACTTGTTGATTGCGTAGCTGTTGTCGCTAATTGCGGAACCATCCGTAACTGTGCCGGTATTTGCAAACGAGGCGAGCTGTTTCGATAGCTTCGAGAGGTATCCATCTGCACCGTTGTAGCTCGAATAATCGTTACCGTTAACATTAGTCAAATCAACATTTTGATTGAACAGGTCGCTCTTCAGAGCATCCGAGCCCTCGAACCAATTACCTTGCTTTTTCACGACAGACTGGCGCCCGTTGTTAGCATTCGAATCCCAATAGGAATAGGTAATGGGACCGGCGATCTGCGCGGTATAGTCATAGCCAGGGTGGGAGTCAGTCTTTGTCGCCTTGCCGACCCAAGCACCCTTGGTCCAAGCACCAACCGTCGCAGTATTTGAGGTCGTTCCCTGACCGGTATTCATGTTCTCAATCAAGCTGTTTATGCCGGCGACCGCAAGCACCGTGCTTCCCTCCCTGGGACGAAACTGCGATCCAAAACCAACGGTGCCGAAACGGAAGCCCTGGCCGCCCCAACTCTCCTTGATAGGATTCATGGCCAGTTTGCCGTGGACCACGGTAAGGCCCTCCGCCTCAGCGGCATATGAGCCGGTGGGGGCGTTATTCGCATCAAGAGTGCTAGTTTTGTTCGGCTTACCACCGATGTACATGTCGCGGCCGACGTAGGTGGCCACGCCGGGATCGGGGGTGGAGATATCGATATTCGTACCGATACCGATAGACGTGGGCTTGTAGATGCCCTTGTTCACAGTAGTAGCCGCGTTCGCAGAGGTGGCGGCGCTATTCTGATTTTCGGCATCCTCGCTGGTGTTATCTACAGCAGCGGACTCACTTGAGGAACTCCCCGTTACAGCTTCCTCGGTAGAAACCGTCTGGGCATCGTTGGCAATGGCCTGCGAGATTGGAGGCATGACGAGCGACAGTACCAGGCTCAAAACGGATGCTCCGCACAAAACGCCTGCCAGTACACGGCGCGTCGCTTTTTTACTCTGCTTAGTTTTTTCTGAATTCGCTTTCATCGATGTCTCCTCCCCAAGAGACCGCGATCTTGCTCTTTCACTATCAAACGTATCTGCGCAATCTGTAATTGCGCTCGCGTAGTAATACTATTGTAACTATTGTTTAAACATCCGAGCAACAAAACCGGAATTTTTGTAGCCAGTTCTCAATTCCCTTGACATTTGCCCGGATTTGCCTTCGTTTATTCGCTATGAAATATCTATTTCTGCTGGTAATTAAGCCAGTTATCAGTTTTTTAATAGCATTTTATTTATTTGCACAACATTTTGCTCAAGAGCATGCATCCTGCGAACGGTAGATCATTAACCGGGAGGAATAGACTACCAAATTGATGGGAATATCTTTAACCCATCGGCGGTGAGAAGCGTAATGTTCAGACAACCATATCTGAATTTGCGCGCAGATTTTAGGTATCAATTCGCCCAAATCGCCTGAGGCCACCGCAAAGGTGCCTGCCCCCTTTGCGGTGGTTCTCCCCCGGCGCTACAGCAGATGTTCCTCGATAAAGATCGCGATGCCGTCTTTGTCGTTGCTCGCGGTTACAAAGTCGGCGGCGGCACGAGTGGCGTCGCTGCCATTTGCCATGGCCACGCCCACGCCGGCGTCGGCCACCATGCAGGTGTCGTTGTCCGCATCGCCAAACACGCAGATGTCCTGGAGCTCCATGTCGTTGAGCTCCGCCACGCGCACAAGGCCGCGCGTCTTGGACACGCGCGGATCCATGAACTCGTAGAGCCGCTGCGTGGTTTGCAGAGCCGCCGCCTTAACAGTGTCATCGGCAAACGTCGACGCCCGCTCGATGACCCGCGGCATTACCTCGGGCGCCATGGTAAACATCACCTTGGGCTGCGGCTCGCGCAAAAACTCGGCAAAATCAACCACCTGGTAGGGCACGCCGTCGACGCGCGACAGGTGCTCGACGCACGCGTTGCTCTCGGGTACGTAGAACACGCCGTCTCGGGGGCAGACGGGCGTTGCCGGAAGGTCCGCCATGTGCTCGCAGATGCGCGCGATGGTCTCGCCCGGTAGCGGATAGCTCAGCTCGTTGATGTCGTGCGCGCGGTCGATGACTTCGGCGCCACCACAGCCCACCATCACGTCTACCAGGCCTTCGATGCCCCAGAGCTCATACATGGCCTCGGTCGCGTGGGCGTCGCGCCCGGTGCACAGGCCAAAGAGCACGCCGCGCTCGCGCAGGGCGCGAATCGCCGCCACGGTGCGCGGGGACACCGTGTGCTGGCTCGTGAGCAGCGTGCCGTCGATATCGCAGAACACGGCTTTGATGTGGCTGAAGGTGGTGTCCATGGGGGCCTTTCTGGGTTGTGCGGCGGTGTGGGGTGTATTCGCAAACGGCGTACATGGTATACCAAGGCGCAGGCCGTTGGGACCCGATCACCACAAAGGTGCCTGCCCCCTTGTGGTGGCCGAACCCGGGGCGCAAAGCATCACAACATTCGACGTTTTTCGGCAAAATCGCGATTTTCGCTGAATGTTGTGATGGTTTTTACCGCCTCGCGGCACGATCAAAATGCCGGCGGCCAAACAGCAGCAACGCCGCGGGAACTGCCGTCACGACCATGCCCGCCCCTACGAGCGTCTGCTGCACGCCAAATGTCGCCGCCAGCCACGGGGCAATCGCCAGCGGGGCCACGCCGGCGAACATGTTGCCAAAGCCCATGACCGAGTTGACGCGACCGAGCTGCTCGAGCGGGGCCGTCGTTTGCACGATCGTGTTATGGAGCGGGTTGACGACACCCCAGGCCACGCCCAGGGCAATCTGGCCGACGAGGGCCACACCCACGTACGGCGTTCCCACGTAGAGCAGGCTTCCCAGGCCCACGGACATAAGCGCCGCGAGCAGCGTTTTAAGGTTGATCAGGTGCGGCGGCAAGCGGAGCGCAACAATGGCGCCCAGCACCGCGCCCACACCCGAGGCCGACGAGAGCCAGCCCATCCACTCAACGCCGACGTGCAGGACATCGCGGTAGAAGAACGACTCCAGCGGGTCGAAGGCGCCGTAGCCAAAGTTCGAAAGAAAGATGATGCAGAACAGCAGGGCGAGGACGCTGTTGGTAAAAAACCGTCTTGATGCTTGTCGCGAAGGTGACGCGGGTGGATTTACTTGAGTCGGAGCTTTGACTGGCAGTACTTGCCGTTGTGCTGCTATCCGCGGGAGTACTTTCGCGCGCGGCGACGCGACCTGCTTGCGACCTAAAGCCCCAACCGGCGACGAGCGCCAGTACGGTAAAGAGCATCATGAGCACGAACACCGCGCGCGACGACGCAGCCGCCGCGACAAAGCCGCCCAGCGTGGGGCCAACGATGATACTCACGTTGGAGAACATGGTTATGGCGGAGTTGATGTCTTTGAGCTCGACGGGATCGTCGGTGAGATACGCCGGATAGGACGTAGCGATGGGCTGGGCGAATCCCATCACAAAGCCCAGGAGTACCGCGCCGGCAAGGACTGTTCCGGTCGCGCTGCCAAAGGCGAGGATTGTCGCGCCGGTTGCCAACGTGCCGACGATACTTGCCCGGAAATGCCGGCACGGACCCCAAGCGTCAAGCGCCGCTCCGCCCGCAAAGGATCCCAGGATCACAAATACATTCATAAACAGGACGGCCAGCGATGTCGCGACGACCGAGGCATCGTCTGCATAGGTGAGCGTTCCAATGACGCCGATAAAGTAGCTGGTCTGAAAACCGGTGTAGATGAGAAAGCGCATCGCCACCAGGCGCTTGGCCTGCACGGACAGCGAAGGCTGAGGCTTAGAAAAAAGAGGTGCGAGCATGGAGACTCCTTGTTTCATACGAATACGGGCGGTGGGCATTCGCCACCGTCTGTCAAATCAATCTATCCGCATGAAACATTAAGGACGCATCAAGCCCCTTCTCTCCGTTTTTCGCCCGTCATGAACTACTTGGTAGATTGTAAGGCATGTCCCACACATCTACTTAAACAAAAACCACCACAAAGGTGCCTGGCCCCTTTGTGGTGGAAGTGACGTTTGCCCAGATAAAACCTGCCAAAACAAACCTGTCCCTATTTGGCAGGTTATGGCAGCGCAGCGAGCCAGCCCTTAAAGGTGATCTTGGATAAGGTCGCAGATGGCTCGGGCGTCGTTGATGTTGATGGCTCGGGTCGCAAAGCCGGCGTCGAATGCCTGGCGTGCCAGGGCTTCGTTGCAGGCAAGGGCCAGCGTGTGACCGTCGACCAGGTCGAGCGAGCTCTTGCCGCGCAGACGGTCGACACCGGAGCGCGCGACCACGATGTTGTCGAAGCCCTCGGTCTTGTAGCCCTCGATGATCACCACGTCGACATCGTTGTAGCGCGACAGCAGCTCGCGCGCGGGCATCTCGTCCTCCTCGCGCGTGTCGGCGTACTCCGCCCAGCGCGTGGCGCAGATGAGCCCCACGTGCTTGGATCCGGCCTGGTGATGGCGCCACGTATCCTTAGCGGGCACATCGATATCAAAGCCGTGGTGTCCATGATGCTTGAGCGAACCCACGCGCAGACCGCGGCGGGTGAGCTCGGCGATAACCTTCTCGACGAGCGTGGTCTTGCCCGAGTTCTGGTAGCCGATAAACGCGATCGCGGGGACGGCCGGAGCTGGAACTGCGGGCGCGACGGCGACGGGTGTGCTCGCGGGCGCGTCGCCCGCGGCTCCCACGGCTTCGACAGCAGCGGCCTGACGCTCCGCACGATCCCACACGCCCGAGCGGCCGCCCTCCTTGTGCAGCAGGCGCACGTCGACGATCTCCATGCCGCGATCGACTGCCTTGCACATGTCGTAGATGGTCAGACACGCGGCACTCGCGCCGGTCAGGGCCTCCATCTCGATACCCGTCTTGCCCGTCACGCCGGCCGTAACCAGTACGTGAAAGCCAACCTGCCCGTCCGCGCGCGCCGGCGCCCAGCCCTCGGGCACGTCCTCGGCCGGCGTCCCCGCCGGAGCGATGGGCGCAATGTCGCACTTGCTCTTGGTAATGAGCAGCGGATGGCACATGGGGATGATGTCGCTCGTGCGCTTGATGGCCATAATGCCCGCCACGCGCGCGCAGGCGAGCACGTCGCCTTTTTTGGCGCGGTCCTGCAGCACCATGGTCTGCGTCTCGGGATGCATGAGGATGGTGCCCTCGGCGATGGCGATGCGATGAGTCTCGGCCTTGTCGGACACGTCGACCATGCGTACCTCGCCCTTGGCGTCCACGTGCGTCAGCTCGTCGCGACGGGCGTCACGGACGGGCTCGGTGGCAGTACTGGCAGACGGCTGCGCGGACGCGTCGGCGTTGCCAGCATTCGCCGCAGCCGTGGCTTTATGGGCAGACATCGCGGCCCTGCGAGCGGCCTTGGTGGCGTCGGCGTACCTGCTCTTGGCCATATGATCATCCTCCGATTTGGGACATAAATCGTTGCGTGCCCTCAATTATCGCGTGTTCCTGCGGTTTGTGGGCCACGGCATCGCGCCAAATCGAAAGTACCTGCATATCATCACCACGGCGCAGCGCCTCACGCACCGAATACTCGGCATCGCTGAACAGGCACGGACGCACGTTGCCATCGGCCGTCAGGCGCAGACGGTTGCAATTCGCACAAAAATGGTTGGACATGGCGCTAATAAAGCCAACCGTTCCCGCCGCGCCCGGAAAGTGCCAATAGCGCGCAGGACCCGCGCCGGCAGGAGCGTCGTTGATGTCGAGCGGCTCGAGCTCGCCCAGTCCCGTCGCGGCGGCCCCGGCATTGATGCGCGCCCGCAGCTCGTCACTCGGCACGGTGTCGCTCGCGTCCCACAGCTCGGGGTTGAGCGCGGGCGCATGCGGGTCCACAGCGCAATGCGAGCTCGTGCGCTCGTCGCCGATGGGCATGTATTCGATAAAGCGCAGGTGGATAGGGCGGTCGACGGTCAGCCGTGCGAGGGCCGCCACATCCTGGTTGAGCCGGCGCACAACAACGCAGTTGACCTTAACGGGCTCAAAGCCCCAAGCCAGCGCCGCGTCGATGCCTGCCATGGTCTGCTCGAGCCGGCCCAGGCGCGTGATCTTTCCAAACAGCGTAGGGTCGAGTGTGTCGAGCGAGATGTTGACGCGGTTAAGCCCGGCATCTTTGAGCTGCGGCGCCAGCTTGGGCAGCAGGGCACCGTTGGTGGTAAGCGAGATGTCCTCGATCTGCGGAATCGCGCGGATGTCGCGAATGAGCGGGATGATACGGCGGCTGACCAGCGGCTCGCCGCCCGTCAGGCGCACGCGGCGAATGCCCTCCCCCGCTACCAGGCGCACAAAGCGGGCGATTTCCTCGGCACTGAGCAGCTCATCGTGTGCACGGGGCGCCACGCCATCGGCCGGCATGCAGTAAATGCAGCGGAAATTGCACTTGTCGGTAACGGCAATGCGCAGGTAGTTGATATCGCGGCCAAAACCGTCATGTTGCACGTGCCCGTCCACGCAGCCCTCCCCTCACGCGGCGTTTTATTCTTCGGAAAACATAATACCCCACGAGAGAATCATGCCGACACCCGTACGACAGGACAGGTCGCTTCGAGCAAAACGGACTTCCCAAGCCCATCCTCAGCACAGACCATCACAACATTCGATGCTTTTCACGTTTTTGGCAAAAAACGTCGAATGTTGTGATGGTTTACCTGCCCACAGCGCCCCGTAGAAGGACCAAAGCGTCCCTAAAGACCGCCGTTCCAGTGCCGGATCACGAATTCTCGCAGGTCGTTCTGCCGCTTTTGGAACGCTTCGCTTCGGTCGCACTTAAGGCCCATAGCGAGTGCAATGGCGTTCATCGCCCGGTGCAATTGCAGCTGATGGGCAAACTGAGTCCCAGTGAGGACGATCATCCTAAAGCCCAGCGTGCTCAGCACGGTCATACGCTCCGCATCCGACGCGCTGCGCTGTTTATCAAGATGGTCCGAGCCGTTGTATTCAATCCCCGTACCGCTCGCAGGCGCATATACGTCGATCTCGAAATACCCGGCCTTTGCGAGATACTTGAACTCGTTGGGAACATCGACCCGATGGTTGAGCTCGATCTTGGCGTATCCCAGCCCGCCCTGGGAACGTTTTGCTACGACCATGATTGCGGTGGCCGTCTCCATGGGCGACCGCGCGCCATCGTGCACGCGCTTGAGCGCGGCGGCCGCGCGTATAGCCCCCTGACGAGATCGGTTCTCATTGCAATAGGCAATCAAGTCGGCAACGGTATACCTCTGCCCCATCTCGATATAATCGCCTGTCGACAGATGATTCAAATGGTATCGGGCGCAGATTTCATACCCATATTCCAGCTGCTCGGGTTCGCTCATCCACGAACCCGCTTGGACAAAGCACATGGCCTCATCAACCACCAGAAGGCCCTCTGTCACCTCGATAAGATGGCCTGGAGGTACCGGCGCCCCAAACACGTGGCACCTAAATCCAGCCGGCGTCGAACGCTCAAAATCGAAGTTGACGAGCGTGTCGATATGATCGAGCTCTTCTCGTGGAATACCGATCGAGACCAGATAGTCGGTAACGATCCCAACTGCCGTTGAAGCCCTCAGTCCCTTGGCATCGAGTCCCAATTTGGGCAGGTTCGCGGTCGGTTCCGCCTCGTTAGCAAGCGAGTCCTCATCGTATAGGCTGCTTGCTCGCGAGAGCGGCTCGGACGGGCGCGCCACGTTGTGGTACAGCCAGGCAGTCTTATGGGACAGGACGATCGGCAGGTCCATGGGCCCTCCAATGGAGTCGGATAACCAACCTTATTCCCCTGCCCACGGGTCCGCACACCTTCGTGCGCAAGAAAGCGATTCCGCCCGGTCGAGCGGCAGAAAAACCATCACAACATTCGATGCTTTTCCCGATTTTGGCAAAAAACGCCGAATGTTGTGATGGTTTGAGGTGAGGGGCACGGAGGGATCAAAGCATCGTGCTCGAACGGGTTAATCCAGCTCTTTTAAGCCATGCGCCAGCTGCCAGTACTCGCCGTGCTGGGCGAGCAGCTCTTCGTGCGTGCCGCGCTCGATGATGCGGCCGTGTTCGAGGACCATGATGGCGTCGGCGTCGCGGACAGTGGACAGGCGGTGCGCGATCATAAACGTGGTGCGACCGCGCATGATGCGGTCCATACCGCGCTCGATGAGCTTTTCGGTACGCGTGTCGATGGAACTCGTGGCCTCGTCCAGGATGAGCACCGGCGGATCGGCGACGGCCACGCGCGCGATGGCGAGCAGCTGACGCTGACCCTGCGACAGGTTGGCGCCGTCGGCCGTGACCGATGTGTCGTAGCCCCGCGGCAGGCGGCGGATAAACGAGTCGGCGCAGGCGGCCTCGGCAGCGGCGCGCACCTCCTCGTCGGTCGCGTCGAGCTTGCCAAAGCGGATGTTCTGCGCAATGGTGCCGCTAAACAGGTGCGTGTCCTGCAGCACAATGCCGAGCGACCCGCGCAGGCTGGCCTTGGCAATGTGCTTGACGTCGATGCCGTCGTACGTGATCTCGCCGTCATCGACCTCGTAGAAGCGGTTGATGAGGTTGGTAATGGTCGTCTTGCCGGCACCCGTGGAGCCCACAAACGCAATCTTTTGCCCCGGCTTGGCAAACAGGTTGAGGTCCGTGAGCACGCGGGCGCCCGGCACGTAGGAAAAGTCCACGGCATGGAAGCGCACGTCGCCGGCAAGCGGGACCAAGCCGCACGTGAGCTCGGTGCCGTCGGCGGCCACCGCGCGGCCCGACTCATCAACGGCTGCCACGTCATGCAGGTGCCCGTAGACGCCCACGCCCTGGCCCTCGGGAATTTTCCACGCCCACGCGGCATCGCCCGTCTGCACCAGCTCCACGCAGCCCTCGTCCACCTCGGGCTCAAGGTCCATAGCCGCAAACAGGCGCTCGGCACCGGCCAACGCGTTGAGCAAGAAGTTGCCGAGCTGCGTAAACTGGTTGATGGGCATGGCGGCCTGGCGCACAAAGACCAGGTAGCTTGCAAGTGCGCCCACATCGGCGAGCCCCTTGATGCAGAGCATGCCGCCCGCCACGGCGACGATGGCATAGTTGACGTAGCCAATCACGACGGTCATGGGCACCATGGAGTTGGCATAGCTCACGGCGGCGGTGCCGGTGCGGCGAAGCTCGTCGTTGCGGCAGGCAAAGCCGGCGACATTCGCCGCCTCACGGTTAAAGACCTTGATGACCTTTTGACCCGAGACCATCTCTTCGATATATCCGTCCAGGTCGCCAAGCGATGCCTGCTGGGCAGCAAAGAAACGCTTAGAGCGCGCGCCCGAGTAGCGCGCATACAGCACAATGGCCGCATCGCACACGAGTGTGATAATCGTGAGCTGCCAGTTAAGGATGATGAGCATAGCCGTGGTGCCCACAACCTGAATGGCGGCCTGAATCACGTTGGCAAAGCTGTTGTTAAGCGCCTCGGAGACGGTGTCGACGTCGTTGGTGAAAAAACTCATGATGTCGCCCGAGCGCGTGCTGTCAAAATAACTGAGCGGCAGCGTCTGGATGTGCGCGAACAGGTCGCGGCGAATATCGGACACCACGTGTTGGGCCGCGCGCACCATGATCTGTGAGTAGCCCAGGGCCGAGAGCACGCCCGCGGCGTAGATGATCGCCGTCAGGATGACCTGCTTGGCGAGCAGTTCCTCCCCGCCCGTAGCCAAGCCGTTAACGATGGGGCGCACCATGTAGGTGCCGGCGAGGCTCGCGATGGCGGCGACGGAGGCGAGCACACCCACCGCGAGCAACGAGAACTTGGCATGCCCCATGTAGGAGAGCAAGCGGCGTACAGTGCGCTTGAGGTCGGCCGGGCGTGCTTGGGCTGCGGTCTTAGGCATGGCGCTCACCCCCTTCCAAGGGTGATCCGCATACGACGGAGGAAAACGGATCCTTCGCGCAGTCATCATCGCTGCCGTCGCCGGTGCACGCGTTCCCCGCACACTCCATCTGCGAGGCGTAAATCTCCTGGTATATGTTGTCGCCCGCTAGCAGTTCCTCGTGCGTGCCCACGCCGTGGACACGACCGTCGTCCAGCACCACAATGCGATCGGCATCCATGACACTCGCGATGCGCTGGGCGATGATGAGCACGGTCGCATCGGGAATCCGAGCGATGTGCTCGCGAATCTTTGCGTCGGTCGCCATATCGACCGCGCTGGTGGAGTCATCAAAAATGAGCACGCGCGGATGCTTGAGCAGCGTGCGCGCGATGCACAGGCGTTGCTTCTGGCCACCCGAGACACCGGCGCCGCCTTGGCCCAACTCGCCGTCCAGCCCGCCGATGCGATCAAGGAACTCGTCCACGCACGCCGCGCGGCAAGCCGCGAGGAGCTCATCGTCCGACGCCTGCGGATTACCCCACTGCAGGTTTTCGCGCACGGTGCCCGTGAACAGCACATTCTTTTGCAGCACAATGCCCACGGCGTCGCGTAGGGTCGCGAGGTCGTAGTCACGCACGTCACGTCCGCCCACAAGCACGGCGCCCTCGGTAGCGTCGTACAGGCGCGCAATCAGCTGCACAAGCGAGCTCTTGCCCGATCCCGTACCGCCGAGGATGCCCACCGTCGAGCCGCTCTCGATGCGAAGGTCGATATGCTCGAGCACATCCTCGTCTGCATCCGCGCGGTATTTAAAGGAAACGTCGCGAAACTCGATACTGCCGTCCGCTGGTGCCGCAATCGCGAGGTCTCCCGCGGGGTTGGCGATAAAGGGTTCCTCATCGAGCACCTCGGCGATACGGCCCACACTCGTAAGAGCGCGCGTGAGCAGCAAAAACACGTTAGAAATCATCATGAGCGAATTCATGATCAGCAGCACGTAGCTCATAAAGCCCGTGAGCGAGCCCACGCCCAGCTTGCCGGCGAGAATCATGCGGCCGCCAATCCACAGGATGGAGAGCGCAGCCACGTACATCGACAGCTGAAACACCGGCAGGTTGAGCACCGCGCTGCCAAAGGTCTTTGTCGCAGTGCGCGCAAGCTCGGTATTGACTGCGTCGAACTTGGCCTCCTCGTGCTCGGTACGAACGTAGGCCTTGACGGCACGCACGGCGGTGAGGTCTTCCTGTACCACGCCGTTGAGGTGGTCCATCGAGGTCTGGAGTTGGCGGTAGAGCGGGCTCACGCGATAGGTGATGACGCCCAGCACGATTGCCAGCACGGGCAAGATGATCGCAAAGACGGTGGCGAGCGGGCGCGACAGCATCAGCGCGTAGATAAGGCCGACGATAAGCGTCACCGGGCCGCGCACCATAGGGCGAAAGCCGTTGCCCACAGCATTTTGGATAACGGTGATGTCCGTGGTCATGCGGGTGACGAGCGAGCTGGCGTCGTAGTTGTCCAGGTTACCAAAGGCGAGCGTTTGAATCTTTTTGTACTCGGCCTCGCGCAGGTTAGCGCCTAGGCCCGAGGCAACGCGGGCGGACGTGCGGGCATAACCCAAGCCCAGTACCAGCGAAAGCGCAGCACACACCAACATGTACGCGCCCTGCAGCAGCATGTAGTTGATATCACCCGCAGGCACGCCCACATCGATGATGTTGGCCATGATGACCGGGATAAACAGCTCGAGCACCGTCTCGACCGACACAAAGAACACGCCGAGGATGGCATCGCGACGGTATGCCCCTAGATAGGAAAACAGTATTTTGAGATTGCGCACGCAGGTTCAACCCCCATCAAACGTTGTTCGCAAACGCACGTATTATTGCGCGCCGAATAATGGTGTCAAGTATTCCGAAATCGTTTTCTGCAAGGTTAGCGCCGGCGGCGAGTTCTCGTGATGTGTGTCCATATTCACTCGGAATAATGGTGCGCGAGACTTTTTCGCTCCGGCGTCATCACAAACCTTGACTCTACAATCGTTGTAGGGTTTTCACTACACTGGTAGCCAAACGAACCAAGCCAGAAAGCCCCGCCCATGGAACACGACCTCACACGCGGCAATGTCCTTAAGACCATCGCGGTCTTTGCCCTGCCTTATATGCTCTCGTACTTTTTGCAGATGCTCTACGGCATGGCCGACCTGTACATGATGGGGCAGTTTAGTGGCGCCGCCGGCATCACCGCCGTGGGCAATGGCGCGCAGACGCTCTACATTATTACTGTGACGCTTGTGGGCCTGGCCATGGGAACGACGGTCATCGTCGGCCACGCCGTGGGCTCGCGCCGCTTCGACCGCGCCGAGACCGCCATCGGCAATACCATCACGCTGTTTATGGGTGTCTCGGTAGTGCTGGCCGCCGTCCTGCTCGCACTATGCCCGCAGGTTGTGGCGCTCATTGGCACGCCGCCCGAGGCAGTCGAAGGCACCGCCGCCTACCTGCGTATCTGCTTTATGGGCATTCCCTTTATCGCCGCGTACAACATTCTTTCGGCCATCTTTCGCGGGCTGGGCGATTCGCGCTCGCCTATGTACGTGATCGGCGTGGCGTGCATCATCAACATCGCGCTCGACTTTCTATTTATCGGCCACATGGGACTCGGCCCCGTGGGTGCGGCGCTCGGCACGGTAACCGCCCAGACGGCAAGCGTTGCCCTCGCGCTCGTGTGGCTCAAGAGCCGTCGCACGAACATCCACGTTAAGCGTAGCGACCTGCGCCCCCAGCCCGAGGTGCTCGGCAGCATCCTTAAGATCGGCGTGCCCGTGGCCGTGCAGGACGGCTGCATCCAGGTGGCGTTTATGTTTATCACCGTCATCGCCAACCACCGAGGGCTCGTCGACGCCGCCGCCGTGGGCCTGGTCGAGAAGATGATCAGCTTCTTGTTCATTGTGCCGAGTTCCATGGGCGCCACCGTCAGTGCACTCACGGCGCAAAACGCCGGCGCGGGCAAGGGCGACCGCGCGCGTCAGGTACTCAAAAACGCCATGACCATCTCGGTGGTGTACGGCTGCCTGATCACGGTGCTGATGTGGCTGGTGGCACCGGCGTTTATCGGCTTTTTTGCCAAGGACCCCGCGGTGGTCGCGGCCGGTACCGGCTATATGCGCAGCTATATTTTCGACGCGATTTTTGCCGGCATCCACATTTGCTTTAGCGGCTTTTTCGCTGCATACGGCAAGAGCTACATCGGCTTTGCGCACAACGTGCTAGCCGTGGCGCTCATTCGCGTGCCGGGCGCGTGGCTGCTGTCGAACGCCTATTCCGATACGTTGTTTCCCATGGGTATCGCCTCGCCGTGCGGATCGATTTTGTCGGCGGTCATCTGTGTTGTCGCGTTTACCGTGCTCAACCGACGCGGGGCTTTTGACAAGTTGGCAGCGTAGCGGGGCGACGCGAGTCTGACGCCCCTCCCCTGCTTTTTACCGAAAGGAGCGGTCCTGTGACCGACACGCCAAGTGAACATACTGAGGGCCTGCTCCGCATTGGTGAAGTGGCACGCCTGTT
This sequence comes from uncultured Collinsella sp., assembly GCA_900540985.1. Lineage (GTDB taxonomy): Bacteria > Actinomycetota > Coriobacteriia > Coriobacteriales > Coriobacteriaceae > Collinsella. The sequence continues at coordinate 14,209 of UQIC01000022.1, read as the reverse complement.
TAACCTGAGCGTGGGCACGTTGCGCCATTACGAGCAGATGGGCTTGCTGGACCCGGCGCACATCGATCCGGCAAGTGGGTACCGCTACTACGGATCGCGGCAGCTCTCCACCCTCAATACCATCAGTCATCTGCGTGTTCTCGACTTACCGCTCGCGCAAATCCGTGAGTTTGTGACCACGCGCGACGTGAACCTTATGCAGCGGCAGCTGGCTCAGCAGCAAAAGCTCATCGAGCGCAAACGACGTGAGCTGGAGCGTGTGTCGCGCAAGATCGATAACCGGCTTGCTCTGCTGCACAATGCCTTGAACATCGAGCTCAATACCATTTGCACAATCGATGCGCCCGAGCTTCGCTGCGCCGTGTTGCGCGAACGCGTCAACCCTACCGACGCCTATGCGCTAGAGTGGCAGATTCGTCAGCTGCAGAAGGGCCAGCACGAGACCTTTGTCTTTCTGGGCAACTTAGGCGTCGGGATTAGCGCCGAGCGCCTCGCAGCCGGCGACTTTGATGGCTACGACGAGGTCTTTTTGCTGCTCGATGACACCGATGATTACGTGGGCGACGTCGAGACGCGAACCGCCGCGCGCTGCCTGACCATAAGTTTCCGCGGCACGCACGGGCAAGCGGGCCCGCGCTATAAGCAGCTGCTCGGCTATATGCGCGAACATAACCTGACACCCGCCGGTCCATCGCGCGAGATTGCCCTGATCGATGACATCATCAGCGACGACCCCGCGACCTACGTGACGCAGATCACGGTGCCGGTTATTTCGGCAAAGTAAGAACCTCCCGAAAGGCATCGTGCTTCCGGGAGGTTCTTCAATTTGACTATTGATGCACTAAGCCTGGGGCACCTGACCAGTAGCCAAGATCTGCTCGAGTGCATCCTCGTCCAGCACGGGCACACCCAGCTGCTCGGCCTTGGTGAGCTTGGAGCCCGCTTTGGGGCCGGCGACCAGATAGCTCGTCTTCTTTGAAACACTGCCCGAGACCTTGGCACCAAGCACCTTGAGCGCCGCGCCCGCCTCGTCGCGGGTGCGGTTGACGAGCGTGCCTGTCAGCACGAAGGTCAGACCCGCGAGTGGCTGTGCGTCGGCGAGCTCGCCTGCCACGCCAGCGTCGGCTGCGGCCTGCGCGTGCGCGGCGCCCAAGTCGACCTCGAGCGAAAGACCCGCTTGGCGCAGGCGCTCCAGCACGGCAAGGTTCTCGGGCACGGCCAGGAACTGCTTGACGCTCGCCGCAATCTTGGGACCGATGCCCTCGCACTCGGCGATGTCCTCTTCGCTCGCCAAGATGAGCTTGTCAATCGACAGGAATCGCTCGGCGATGACCTCGCCCACACTCTTGCCCACGTGGCGGATGCCCAGGGCAAACAGCACGCGACCGAGCGGCTGGCTCTTGGACTTGTTGAGCTCGGCGATGATCTTTTCGGCCGTCTTGAGGCCTACCGGGATGGGGTCGCCCTTCTTAACGCCCTTTTTGCTGTTGGAGCTGGCATAAGTGCGCCCCGTGTCCAGTCCGGCGATGTCGTCGACCGTGAGCTGGTAGAAGTCCGCGACGTCGTGAATCAGCCCGGCGGCGATCATCTTGTCGACGATCTCGTCGCCCAGGCCGTCGACGTCCATGCAGCCGCGGCTCACCCAGTGGAGCAGGCGCTCCTTGAGCTGTGCGGGGCAATCGATGGACACGCAGCGGTAAGCAACCTCGCCATCCTCGTGGACCACGGGGCTACCGCACACGGGGCAGACCTCGGGCATGTGCCAGTCGACCGAATCGACCGGGCGCTTGTCGAGCACCGGGCCCACAACCTCGGGGATTACGTCGCCCGCCTTGTGCACGATGATAGTGTCGCCCTCGCGCACGTTTTTGCGACGGATCTCGTCGATGTTGTGCAGCGTGGCGCGCGCGATGGTGGAGCCGGCGACCGTCACCGGGTCGAACTCGGCGACCGGCGTGAGCACACCGGTGCGGCCCACCTGGATGCGAATTTCGCGCAGGACGGTCTGCTTTTCCTCGGGCGGGAACTTAAAGGCAATGGCCCAGCGCGGCGCGCGGGCGGTAAAGCCCAGGTCGAGCTGCTGCTGAAAGCTGTCGACCTTTACGACCACGCCGTCGATGTCGTAGTCCAGGTCACCGCGATGCTCGAGGGCCTGGGCGCAGAACTCGTGGACCTCGGCCGGCGTGGCACAACGAGCCACGTTAGGGTTGACGCTAAAGCCGGCGCTACGCAGCCAATCGAGGAACTCGCGCTGGCTGTGGACGTGCAGCGGGTCGGTATCGGCGATGGCGTAGATAAAGGTGGCAAGATCGCGGCGCGCCGTAACCTTGGGATCCTTTTGGCGCAAGCTGCCGGCGGCGGCGTTGCGCGGGTTGGCGAAGGGGTCGCGTCCCTCGGCATCGGCCTCTTCATTCAGACGAACAAAGCTGCCCTTGGGCATATAGACCTCGCCGCGTACCTCAATGGTGCGCTCGCGATCGGCACCCATGTGGGCGAGCGCTGCCTCGGACAGATGCATGGGCACATCCTTGATGGTGCGGACATTGAGCGACACATCCTCGCCCGTGGTGCCGTCACCGCGCGTGGCCGCGCGCACGAAGCTGCCGTTTTGGTAGGTAAGCGCCACGCCAAGGCCGTCGATCTTAAGCTCGCAGGTATAGGTGACGCTACCGGCACCGAGCGCATCCTCGGTGCGCTGGAGCCACGCGTCAAGTTCATCCAAATCCATGGCATCGTCCATGGAATACATGCGCGCCATATGCGTGACCGGCGTAAACTGCTCGCTCACGTAGCCGCCCACGCGCTGGGTATAGCTGTCGGGCGTCACCAGGTCGGGGTAGGTCGCCTCGATTTCCTGCAGCTCAACAAGCATTTTGTCAAAGGCGGCATCCGTGATCTCGGGTGCATCGAGCATGTAGTAGCGGTACGCGTGGTAATCGAGCTCGTGGCGCAGCTCGGCCGCGCGCGCTGCCGCCTGGGCACGGGCGTCGGTCGGTGCGGCGGCTTCCGCGGTCGTGGGCGTTTCGGTATCGATGTCCACGCCGTCACCAAACAGGCTCGATTGCTCCATAGCGGCACTCCTTCGCTCGGTTTCAAACGGATACTAGAGTACCACCGGTCACGATAGGGCCGAATAACCCTTTCGAACCGCACCGAATCGGCAGCCACCAGACTGGAGTGGACAGTTAGTTCAGATACGTATAAATCCTAGAGCCGAATCAAGCACGAACACCCCTGTTTCAACTAATTTGGGCTCCTCGAGACCATGTAAACGTCCCACTCTCCCTTCCAAACACCCATTCGAGCCCCATCCCAATCAAAAATTGCTCAAAACGCATCCCAAGCTGCCCCAGATTTATACGTATCTGAACAAACTGTCCAGACCATTACGAACCAGGCCTCTTATCAGCCCCAAGTGATCCGTTTTTCTCCGTCCCCAACGGATCAATAAGAAAAGAGGGGCTGTCCCACGTTGATGGGACAGCCCCTCTGGCATCGGTATGTGCGATACGGCTCGTTAGAAACCCTGACCGTAGCCCTGGCCCTGCTGGCCCAGCAGCTCCTCCAGATACTGGCGCAGCTGCTCGTCGGTAATACCGCCGTTGCCGGTGTCAGTCGCGCTGTCGTCCTGCTGCTGGTTCTGCAGCTCCTCGTCGGAGCCAAGCTCGACGGTGACCTTCTTCTCGTCCTTGCCGCGCATGAGCGTGATCTCGACCTTCTCGCCCACGTCGTGGCTGCGCAGCGCGATGATCAGGCCATCGGCGCTCGAGATCTCGTCGTCGCCCAGCTTGGTAATGACATCGCCCTCTTGGATGCCGGCCTTTGCGGCAGGACCGTCCTCAACGACGCTCGCCACGTACGCACCGCTATCGGTGCTCAGCTTGTTAGTGCGAGCGTTGAGCGCGTTGACGCTCGAAAGCGTGGCTCCCAGGTACGGGTGCACCGGCGTCTTGCCGCCGATGATCTGGTCGGCAATGTCCTTGGCGTAGTTAACGGGAATAGCAAAGCCCACGCCCGAGCTGGAGCCCGAGTAGCTCTCGATGAGCGAGTTGATACCCACCAGCTCGCCATTGTCGTTGACGAGCGCGCCGCCGGAGTTGCCCGGGTTGATGGCGGCATCGGTCTGGATCATGTTGGCGTAGATGGTGTTGCCGCTGGTAGAGCTCATAGCCGTGGAGCGATAGAGCGCCGAGACGATACCCGTGGAGACAGACTGCTCGTTGCCGAACGGCGAACCGATCGCCATGACCCACTCGCCCACGTTGAGCTTGGAGGAGTCACCGATCTCGATCGGCGTGAGCTTGGAGGCGTCGGCGTCCTTGAGCTTGATGACGGCCAGGTCGCTCGAGGCGTCGTTGCCCACGAACTCGGCCTCATAGGTGGTGCCGTCGTCCATGGTCACCACGTACTGGTCGTAACCATCGACCACGTGGTTGTTGGTGAGGATGTGGCCCTCGGTATCGAGCACCACGCCCGAACCGACGCTGCCCGAGCTATCCGACTCATCAGCAGACTGCGAAAGCGAGCCATTCTGGCTGCCGCTCGAAGTGGCGGTGATGGAAACGACGGAGGGCAACGCCTTGGCAGAGACGGCCTCGGCCAGCGTGGTGTCCTCGGAGTCAATCGTGATCTTTTGCGTCGAAGAACCCGAAGCACCCGCCGTCACGGCATTCTTTCCGCCGCCAATATTGAGCGTGCCGCTCATAATGAGCGCAATGACCAGCAGGGCTCCGCAGGCACAGCCGGCGAGTGCCGTAATAAAGATCGGCAGCTTTTTGGTCTTGGTCTTGACCACCGTGTGCTTGTTTACAACCTGCTGACCGCCCAGCGGCTGGCCGGTCTGTGTATCGTAAGCCTGCACGTAGGGAATGTTACTGCCGGCAGGCGTCGACTCCACCTGCACGCGCGGCTGCTGCTGAGTATCGCCGGCATTGCCCGCATCCTGAGGACGCTGGGAATCGTTCTCGCTCATGGCTGCGATCCTTTCGTCTAATAACCAAAGGCCCGCCAAACATGTGGCGGGCCATCATTGTTCACGTTGAGTTGTACCCCAATATGCGGGCATACGTGTATGAGAACGCAATCTTTTAGGAAGGCTTAAGTTCTGTTGCAGGCCCGAAAGGAACCCGCACCTGCGTCAATACCACCACAAAGGTGCCTGTCCCCTTTGTGGTGAAAAGCTAGTCCTTAAACAGATAGCCCACGCCGCGGACGGTGGTGATGTGTGCCGCGATCTGCGGGCCCACCTTGGAGCGGATGCGTCGGATGTGCACGTCGACGGTACGGGTGCCGCCGCAGTACTCAAAACCCCACACGCGGTGCAGCAGCACCTCGCGGCTGTAGGCACGGTTGGGATGCGTCGCCAAAAAGCTCAGCAGCGAGTACTCCATCAGCGTCAGGTCGATGGGCTCGTTATCGAGTGTCACCTGGTAGGTGGCCAGGTTAATCTCGAGGTTATCGATGTTGAGCACATCGTCGGCGGTGACGGTCTCCTCCTCGCCCATCAGACGCTGCGCGCGAGCCTTGAGCTCGTTGGGCGTTGCCGTGGGACATACAAAGTCGGCATGCGCGTGATTCGGCAGGCGCAAGGTACCGAGCGCCTCGTCATCGACGATCACCAACATGGGGACGCCGCCGCGATCGTCAAGCCACTTGGCAATCTGATCGATGCGGTCGCTGCGGATGCCATCGGAATCGAGAATCAGCAGGTCAAAGTCGTGCGCCGCAGTCGGCGAATCGGGGGTGGCCAGGCTCACCTCGACACCCAGGGTGGTCGTCAAGCTGCGGGCAAACTCGTGGAAGCGCGTCGTGCGCGCCATGAACAGGGCACTCTTTTCGGACATATCGGCCTCCAAGGAAATGAGCTCAATCGTACTGGAACAAGTCAGCGCGATTAGGAGTTCGCCAGGTAGTGCTTAATCTCCCACTCGGTGATCGTAGACTCAAACTTATGCCACTCGTCGCGCTTCTTTTTGAGGAAGAAGCTGTGGATGTGCTCGCCGAGGGCATCCTTCATAAACTGCGAGTCCTCAAACACGTCGAGCGCCTCTTTGAGCGAGCGCGGCAGCGGCGTGTAGCCGGCCTCGACCATCTGACGGTCGGTAAGCTTGAGCGTCTCAGCCGTTGCCTCGGGCGGGAGCTCCAGCTTGCGCTCGATGCCGTCCAGACCAGCCGCCAGCGTGACGGCGTTGACCAGGTACGGGTTGGCCATGGGGTCGGGGCTGCGAAGCTCGATGCGCGTGGACAGCTGCTTGCCGGGCTTGTAGACCGGAATGCGGACCATACTCGCGCGGTTGCGCAGGCCCCACGTGGCGTACTGCGGCACGGAGTCTCCGCCCGTGGTGATGCGCTTGTACGAGTTGACCGTGGGGTTAGTGATGGCGCTGATCTCGCGCGCGTGCGCCAAGATGCCGGCCATGTAGTGCTTGGCGATATCGGAGAGGTGGTACTTCTCGTCGTCCTCGCCCCAAAAGACGTTGTTGCCGTCGTGGTCGAATAGCGACTGGCACAGGAACATAGCGCTGCCGTCCTCGCCCGCCAACGGCTTGGGCATAAAGGAGGCGTGGCAGCCGCTCTCGTAAGCTTGCTGCTTAATGATGAGCTTGGCCGTGGTGATGGCGTCGGACATGCTCAGGGCCTCGGCGTGGCGCAGGCTCATGCCGTGCTGCGAGCGGCCGGCGGCGTGGAAGGTGTACTCCACGGGCACGGACATCTTCTCGAGCGTGAGGACCGTGTTGCGGCGCAGGTCGCGAGCGGCATCGCTCACCGAAAGATCGAAGTAGCCCACGTTGTCGAGCGGCTCGGGGGTGTGCTCGTCGGGGAAGTAGTAATACTCCAGCTCGGCGCCCACGTTGAGCAGATAGCCAGCCTTCTCGGCCTTGCGGAACATGCGGCGCAGGGCATCGCGCGGGTCGCCGGCAAACGGCTTGCGATCGGGAGTGCACACGTCGCAGAACACGCGGGCGACGCCGTTGTGGCTCGGGCGCCACGGCAGAATCTGGAAGGTCGAAGCGTCGGGAAACGCCAGCATGTCGGCTTCCTCGGGCGTGGCAAAGCCCTCGATGGCGGAGCCGTCAAAGCCAATACCCTCCTCAAAAGCGACCTCGAGGTCCTCGGGGCTAATGGCAAAGTTCTTGAGGCGGCCGAGAATGTCGACAAACCACAGACGCACAAAGCGGATGTCACGCTGCTCTACGGAGCGGAGTACGTAATCGATGTTCTGCTGGTTCATGTCGCTCCCCTTTCTTTCGGGCGGGTTTCGACTGGTCTATATCGCAGATACTATCGCAGAAAAATGTTTCCGCAGGGTTAAAGCGTATCAAGCGCTCAAAAAACGTGCGCGAACAGGCAGTTGCGAACGAGCGGCTAGCGAGAGGTCGATGCGCGGTGTTCGATGTGGCCGGGGATCTCGATGCGTTTGGGCGCCAGCTTTGCGGCCTCGCCCACCGTGGTGGTGACGACGTCGATGCGCTCGGACAGGCGCTCGACCACGCGCTCGGCAATGGTGAGGGTGTCCTGCGCGGCCGTGGTCACGCCGCCAAAGAGCACATGGTTCCAGGGGTAGTCGTCAAACGTCGCGATCTTGAGGCCAGCCGGCAACGAGGGCCCCAGCTGTGCCAGCGCCTCGGTCAGACGCAGGAAAACCAGGCCGTTGACGGCAATGAGGCCGAGCTTTTTACCGGCATAGTCACGCATGGTCTCGTCCAAGCGGCCAACGCCAGTGGCACCGCCATCGGCCAAGGTGACGACCTCGCCCGCAAGGCCGCGTCGAGAAAGCTCGTCAGCAAAGGCCTCGGCGCGCTCGCGACGCACGGGGCTATCGTCGCTTGCCTCGGTGAGCAGGCATAGGCGCTCGCTGCCCGCAGCGGCCAGGGCGTCTACCAACCCGGCGACCAGCTCACGGTTGTTAGATGTCACCAGATCTACACCGCCGTCGGCAACATCGCGGTCGAGCAGCACAACGGGCAGACGTCCCGCTGCCGCGGCGATCGCCCCGTCATTACCTCCGCAGGTGTTGACGACCAGGCCGTCCACGCCGGCATCGATAAGTCTGGTGAGCGACTCTGCTTCCTTTGCGGGGTCGTTGCCGCTAATGGCCGTCATGAGCGAGCAGCCGCGCGCGGCGGCGCTGGCGGAAAGTCCTTCGAGCATGGCGCTCGAGAACGGGTTGGCGATGTCGGCCAGGATCACACCGATGAGGTTGGTGCGCGAGCTGCGCAGATTGCGCGCGGCGGCACGCGGGCGATAGCCAGTGCGCTCGATAACCGCCGCGATGCGAGCACGGGTTTCCTCGGTCATTTGTCCGGGGCGGTTGTTGAGATAGCGCGAGACCGTGGCCGGACTCACGCCCGCCTCGGCGGCAATGTCCTTGATTCTCATCTGCGCCATAACGCACCCCGTTTCCCAATTGTCGGCGATCTGAGCCATTTTAGGCATTTTTTTAAAAATCTCGGTTGCAAAACGCTGTAGGTGAGTATACTACAACTCGAAACGAAACCGATTTCGTAAACCGATTTCGGCGAGCGTTGGCACGCAGGTGCAAAGACGCACCCTACCGTCTTGGCACCTGCGTGCCAACGCCATATCAAAGGTGTACGCACGAGTAAAAGGAGCTGCGCGACCATGGGTAAAACGGTTCTTACCTTCGGCGAGATCATGATGAGACTCTCACCCAAAGACCACCTGCGTATTGAGCAGGCAACCGAGTTTGACGTCCGCTACGGCGGCGCCGAGGCCAACACTGCGCTTTCCCTGGCCTACCAGGGCGACAAGGCCGCTTACGTCTCCGTTGTCCCGGCCAACCGTCTGGGCGAGTGCGCCCTGCGTTCGCTGAAGGCCTACGACGTCGACACCACGCGCGTCGTGCGTCAGGGCGACCGCCTTGGCTCCTATGTGTTTGAGGTCGGTGCCTCGCAGCGCGGCAACGGTTGCGTCTACGACCGCAAGTACTCTGCCATCAACATGGCCAAGCGCGACGTCTTTGACTGGGACGAGATCCTCAAGGGCATCGATGTCTTCTATTTCTCCGGCGTGACCCCCGCCGTCTCCGATGAGATGGCCGCCGCCTGCAAGGATGCGCTCGCCGCCTGCCGCGCCAAGGGCATCACCACCGTGTGCGACGTGAACTATCGCGGCAAGATGTGGTCGCCCGAGAAGTCGCAGGCCACCATGAGGGAACTCCTGCCGCTCGTCGACATCTGCATCGCCAACGACGAGGATGCGCCTGCTGGCCTCGGTATGACCTGCGTCTCTGGCTCCCTTGCCCACGGCATCGAGGAGCGCGACACCTATGTCGAGATGGCCCGTCAGATCTGCGCCGAGTACGGCTGCAAGAAGGTCGCCTCGGTCGTCCGCAACATCTCCTGCGTCGAGCGCTCCATCTGGATGGGCATGCTCTATGACGCCGAGAGCGGCGAGCACTGGTTCTCCCCTGCTCACGATGTGCACGTGCTTGAGGGTGTTGCCGCCGGCGACGCTTTCAACGCCGGCCTGGTCCACGCCCTCATCAACGACTTCGATCCGCAGGCTGCCGTCAACTACGCGATTGCGGCTTCGATCCTCAAGCTCACCATCAAGGGCGACTCCAACTTGGTGACCGCAGACGAGATCGCAGCCGTAGCATCAGCCGCCGACGGTGGCACCCGCGTCGCGCGCTAGTCCGTCTCCATTCCGCGGGCCGCAGCTTTCCAATCCCATACCCCTGCGGCCCGCTCCCCGATTCCTCCGGTCGGGCAAAACCACCAGTCCCATTCCGGTTTTGTCTGGCATTTCCTACATGACTGGTCGTGCAGCCGGTTTTGGAATTGCTTGTGACCCCAAGCAGTGCCTCCGATAACCAATCCAGAATCGGCTCCTGACCAGCACATTTGTCAATCACGCGCCCGTGCGCGCCACACATCGAAAGGAACATCATGTTCGATCAGTTCTACACCACGCTTGAGTCCCTGGGCATCGTGCCGGTCGTTGTGCTCGACAAGGTCGAGGACGCCGCCCCGCTCGCCCACGCTCTTATGGCAGCTGGCATGAAGTCCGCCGAGGTCACCTTCCGCACCGCCTGCGCCGCCGAGTGCATCGCCGCTATGGCCGAGGCCGAGCCCGAGATGTGCGTTGGCGCCGGCACTGTCCTGACCGTCGAGCAGGTTGAGCAGGCCCGCGCAGCCGGTGCCAAGTTCATCGTCTCCCCGGGTTACAACGAGGACGTCGTGAAGCACTGCATCGACATCGACCTGCCCGTCCTTCCCGGCACCGTGACCCCCTCCGAGGTCACCGCAGCCGAGAACCTGGGTCTCAAGGTCACCAAGTTCTTCCCCGCGTCCCAGTATGGCGGCCTGAACACCATCAAGGCCCTCGCCGCTCCGTTTGTCGGTCACCGCTTTATGCCTACCGGCGGCGTGAGCACCGCCAACGTCGAGGAGTACCTGAGCTCCTCCGCCATCATCGCCTGCGGTGGCACCTGGATGGTCAAGCCGGCCCTGTTTGCCGACGGCGACTTCTCCAAGGTCGAGCAGATCGCCCACGAGGCCATGGACGTCGTCAAGAAGGTCCGCGGCTAGGTTTAGCTCTCTATCGTGAAAGGGGGCGTGCCCTAAACCTCGCCCCCTTTCTTTTAAAGCGGCTCGGAAGCGCGCCGTTTCCGTCACGAACAAGAACCAAAACCGTCTTGTATGCTGATAGAACGTGACGGAAGCGACACGCCTCCAAGCCGCTTTGCCTACTCGGCTGGCCGTCGCGCTCAACTAAGCCACTTCGACAAAAGCCGAGCCGCCAAAACAGCTGCGGCGCCGTCTAGAGGAATGGACCCTTGCTTCCAGTCTTTTCCTCCAAGCGGCGCTGCAGCTTTTTCGTGCCCCGGTAGAGCCTCGCACTTGCGGTGAAATAGGGACTGTTTACGCCATCAGAGCCGCAAAACAATCCCTATTTCACCGCAACTAATTAAGGGGGAGGGACGAGTTAGATGGCCGTGTCTTTGGACAGCTCAAAATAGTCGGGATGTAAGGCGATAACCGGGCCCTGCTCCTCGGGCATCAGATGCAGGTGCGTCTCTGCCAGATAACTCGCCGTGTCGGTATCGCCCCTCTTAATGGCCTCGAGAATCCGGCGATGCTGCCGACGAATCGGCTCCCAATCCAAATCCTGCGACACCATACGCAACCAGTTGTATCGCTCAAAATGCGTGTTGACGCTCTTCATCCAATCCCACAACATGTGGCGACCGGCAATCTCAAAACACGTCTCATGGAACAGGTTGTCCAGGTCAAAGAAGCGGCGCGTTTCGCCATGGTCGAGCGACTCTGACTCGGTAAGAATCTGCTCGAGCCGCTGCTTTTGCTCGGGCGTAGCAGCCGAACAACATTTAATGAGTACGCTTCTCTCGAGTTTCTCGCGCAAAAAGCAAGCGTTCTCGGCATGCTCCATGCTGATCTTAGAGACGTAGGTGCCGCTTTTGGGACGCGTTTCCACCAACTCCTGCTCGCGCAGGCGCACAAAGGACTCGCGAATGGGCGTGCGCCCGATTCCCGTCTCCTTTTCCAGACCAATCGCCGAAAGGCGCGTGCCGGGCTTGAGCTCGGCATAGATGATCTTGGAGCGCAATGCGTTGTATGCCTGATCTTGCAGGCTCTGATAATGCTGGTGCTGTTCCATAAAGCCCTCGGATGAAGCCACGGTTTGTCGAATATCACCACGTAATACTATCGCATCCCCCGCCCCCTCATAAGTTGCGGTGGAATAGTTCCTGCTCAAGGCCTTCAGCAGCAAAAACAGGAACTATTCCACCGTAACTACAGCCAACGAGTTGTTGCGATTAGGTGAACGTTCACCTTTTTATTGTTTTTCTCTTCGCAAATAAAATCCCGTGCGTATACTTAGGCTCAAACGAAACCGATTTCGTTGAGCGTGGGCAATAGGATGCTAAGACGCATCCTACCATCTTGGCATCTTATCGCCCACGCAATGCCATTTGCTTTCTTCCCGTCTCGTTGGACCTTTAGTCCCATTCCGGCACAGCGAGACACTTCCTAGACGACTGACCGTGGGGCCGGCTTTTCTGCTTTTGCAGCAGTGCCTCCGATAACCCTCTTTTGCCGGCCCGGGTCAGCTTTTTCACACAACCGAAAGGACGGGTAGCAACATGCGACCGCTCATCATCATGCATGGCGAGAACATCGACTGGTGCCATACCGTCATCAGAATGCTGATGTATCTGGTGGGCGTTGCAGTACTGGCACTCGGTATGAGTCTCCAGACGGCATCCGGCCTGGGCGTCGCCGCGCTCACGTGCTTTGCAACAACCCTATCCATGCTCACTGGCAAGACGCTCGGCTTTTGGATCACCGCAACCTACGTCGCCTACATCGTGGCGCAATTAGCCATCTTGCGAAGCGAGTTCCAGCCGCGCATCCTGCTCGAGTTGTTCTTCTCAACGCTGATTGGCGGCTTGACCGACCTCTTCATGGCGGTCAACCCACTGCATCCCACGGCACTCCCCACACAGATTGCGACCATGCTGCTCTCCCTCGCTGTCACCGCATTTGGCGTAAGTCTCGTCATCAACATGGGCGTTGTCCCCAACGCGCCCGACGGCTTGGTGCAAGTCATTGCCGAAAAGCTTAAACGCCGCTTTGGTGACGTAAAAGTCGTGTTTGATTGCTCACATGTCGCCGCCTCGCTCGCGTTGTCGCTGATCTTTATGTACAACCTGGGCGGCTTTGGCGTCACGACCGCCATCTCGGCACTGTTCCTGGGCCATGTCATCAACGTCGCCAACAAGCTGTTCGCCCAGCGCTTTATCCGCGCGGCATTTGGAAAATAGCACCACCGTAAGAACCCGCGAACAGCGCTATACGTTGCTATATCTCACCATACTTTGCTATATCTTGCTATACTTTGCTATATCTTGCTATATCTTGAGCAAAGGTGGCTCACATGCAAACAAACCCTTTTAAGCCCACAGCAGGTAAAACACCTCCCACGATTATCGGCCGCGAAGATGTACTTGAAGAATTCAGTGAAGGCCTCACCAACGGGCCTGGTGCCCCTGGGCGCCTAATGCGCATAGCCGGCGTCCGTGGAACGGGCAAGACGGTCCTCCTTGACGAGTGCTCACGTTTGGCGCAAAGCCGTGGCTGGACGGTCATAAAAGAGGTCGCAACCGAGGGACTTTGCCAACGCATTCTCGAACAGCTGCAGCCCAAATTCCAGGCCAAACACGCCAGATTTGAGCCCACCGTAGCTGGCATATCCATCGGCAGCATAGACATTGAGCGAATCGGTCCATCGCTACGCGACGCCATGAGACAGACAATATCCAAGAATGAAAATGGCCTGCTCATCACTCTCGACGAGGTTCAAGACGCAGAGCTCGATGAGGTCCGAACGCTCTCCATTGCGATTCAGCAGGTTATCGGCGAAGACCTTGATATCGCCTTTGTTTTTGCGGGTCTGCCTTCGATGATTGAAAGCATCATCAACGGAAAGACACTTGCGTTTTTGCGCCGCGCCCTCCCCTTTGACCTGAGGGCTGTGGCAGTAACCGAAGTGTCGTACTCCCTCGAGGAAACCATTGAAGCGTCTGGCATGGAGTTGCAGCCAGGTATTGCCGGCCAACTTGCCGAGGCAACGCAAGGTTATCCTTTCATGATCCAACTCGTTGGATACTACGCATGGCAGTTGGCAAGACGCGCACATACACCGATTATTGGAGAAGAAGAAGCCGAGCGCGGCATTGCAACGGCACGCGAACGCTTCTGTGCCATGGTGATTGAGCCCGCGCTACAGCGCATTCCGCCCACGTGCATCGCTTATCTGCTGAGCATGGCATCTTTGGGGCAGACGAGCTCGACCAGCATGGTTGCCGATGCCCTAAACAAAACGCCTCAACAGGTGAGTTCCGTCCGCAGCCGCCTGTTAAGAGAATCGATTATCGAGGCTCCCTCGTACGGCAAGGTCTCATTTGCCATCCCCTACATGCGCGACTACCTCTACGAACACAAAGCCGAACTGGAAGTTGAACTGTAGAAACGACAACTGCCCTGCAAGACGAAAACCGTTTTCGTACGGATTTAAAGCAGACGTAAACGATTTTCGTCTTGATTTGCGTACGGAATTAAGACGTAAATTGCGCTTTCGTACGCTTATTACCAGACGCAAATTGTTTGGCTCTGTTAGACCAAATTTGACACGATCGGCTGTTCGTCGAAGCGGAAAATAA